>JAJDZX010000123.1 GCA_022824395.1 Alphaproteobacteria bacterium | reverse complement strand
GGCCCCCGGCCCCCCCGGCCCCCCGGCGCGCGCGGCGGGGGCCCCCCGCTCCTCGGGAGCAAGAGGTATCAGTTCCGGAACTTGTCGAACACGTCAAGGTTCAAGACCGCGGTCACGATGTAGTTCGGTACGTCGACGACCTGCCCGACCCGGAGGTCGACAGCCACGCTCGCCAGGATGTAGGCCTGTTCGCGCGTCATCCCGTGCTCGGACTGGATGTAGTCGAGCATCTGGATCAGCGCGTGCCGCGCGGCGAGGGTGAGGTCCTCGCTCAGGTTCTCGAGCGCCCCGATCTTCTGCGATTCGAGGTAGGTCACGTAGATTGGAACCTCGCCCGCCGTCTTGAGGGGCAGGCCGACCGTCTGGTGGAACCGGGTCGGCTCGATGTCGCGGATCTCGTCGTTGCCGGAGACCTGCGGGGCCACCATGCCGGCGCCGCCACCTTCGATGATGCTGGTTCGCACCGTCACGACGGCACCGATCTCAATCGCCGTGCCGGAGACCTCACCGTCGCCCTGGGCGTAGTGCACGTCACCGATGAACAGGCCGCAGCCGTCCACGTAGCAGGGGAAGATCAGCGTGGTGCCGACCTGCATCTGCTGGACGTCCATGTTGCCGCCGTTCTCGCGGGGCGGGATGGTCCGCAGACAGTCCGCGGCGTGGCTTCCCTCCGGGCCGCAGACCGCGGCCGGGTATCCGCCGATCGGCTGGGGTGCGAGCGCGATGCCGCCGGCCTCGGCAAGCGCCGCCTCGCGCGCCTTCCAGGCCTGGACTTCGGGCTCGCCCGGCAGCACGCCGATCGAGCCGGGGAACGCCTCGTAGGGGACCGTGATGCCCGGCATCTGGTCGGATACGGCGCCCCGCGGGGTCAGCTTCCAGTTCACGATGTAGGACTCGGTGTAGAGGTCGCGCAGGAACCCGAAACCGGGGACGATCAGCGTGTAGCCGTACTGGTCGGGATCGATCGCGAGCAGCTCGACCGCGAGCGCGTCGCCACGCTTGGCCCCGTTGATGTGCACGGGTCCGGTCATCGGATGCACGAGGTTGAGGTCGAGTGCCGCCATGTCGTCGGCAATCGAATCCAGGGTCAGGTCGGAATCGAGCGCGTCGCGCGTGCCCATCGTGATGATGTCACCGGGATTCGCATGGGCAACCGCCGGAATCGCCGGATGGAGGCGATTCATGCAGCTCGGGTCGTCGGCGCAGTGGTCGCCCTGCTTGGCGATCACGACCTCCGTCGCCCACTTGGAATCGGTGGTGTCGGCTCGGGCCGTGAAGGCGGCGGCGAGCGCGACGGTAAGGATCAACGGGAGCAAGGCCCGGAATGTCGTTGGCAATTCAGCCTCCAAGATGCCGCCGTCCGGGCGGCGTGTTTAAGGTGCCGCAACGCCCGCGGCGGGAGGGTGGCCAAACCTGTGTACCCTTACCTGGCGGGACAAGCTTGCACCTGCCGGGCAATCCAGCGACCGTCCAGGCATTCTCGCACCCGAGCGTTGCAATCAAAGACCTTACCACACCCACCTGCAATAGTTGACTCAATTGGTCTTGATTACTAAGTGTTGCGTGTCGACCCACCGGAGGGGGAGGAGGATCCCATGCTCCGTGTCAGTCGGCTCGCGGACTACGCCGTTCTGCTAGCAGGGCGTATGGCCCGCGAGCCTGCACGCACCTTCACTGCAGCGGCGCTCGCCCGGGAGACCCACCTTCCGGCGCCGACCGTCACCAAGGTACTGGCGGCGCTCACGCGCGCAGGCCTCATCCTCTCGCAGCGCGGCCCCGGCGGCGGCTACCGGAGCACCCGGTCCGCGGGCGATATCTCGGTCGGTGACGTGATCGCCGCCATCGACGGCCCGGTCGCGCTCACCATCTGCGCGGAAGGAAGTGACGCCTGCGACCTGATGGAAATCTGTCCGTCGGCGGCCAACTGGCAGCGCATCAACGACGCGATCCGTTCCACCCTCGAGGGCATCTCGCTGCAGGAGCTGACCGGCGAGCACGCTGTCTTCCCGTTGCCCGCCCCGCGCGCCGCCGCGGCACCGGAGCTCGCTCCGTGAGCCCGCTTCGCGAGACCGTCGAGACGGTCGAACGCGCCTCCGGCGAGTACCGGTACGGCTTCGTCACCGAGATCGACGAGGATCGGGCCCCGACGGGTCTCAACGAGGAGATCGTCCGCTTCATCTCGGCCAAGAAGGACGAGCCGGACTGGCTCCTCGAGTGGCGCCTCAAGGCGTTCCGCATGTGGCTCGGGCTCGAGGACCGCGAACCCCGCTGGGCCAACGTCCACTTCCCCAAGATCGACTTCCAGGACGCCTGCTACTACGCCGCGCCGAAGCAGGAGGGCGACGGCCCGGCGAGCCTCGACGAGGTCGACCCCGAGCTCCTCCGCACGTACGAGAAGCTGGGCATCCCGCTCAAGGAGCAGGAGGTCCTGGCTGGCGTGGCCGGCGCCGGGAACGTGGCCGTCGATGCCGTGTTCGACAGTGTCTCGGTCGCGACCACCTTCCAGGACAAGCTCGCCGAGATGGGGGTCATCTTCTGCCCGATCTCGGAAGCCGTCCGCGACCATCCCGAGCTCGTCCGGAAGTACCTCGGAAGCGTCGTTCCCCAGGGCGACAACTTCTACGCGGCGCTGAATTCCGCCGTCTTCAGCGACGGCTCGTTCGTCTACGTCCCGAAGGGCGTCCACTGCCCGATGGAGCTCAGCACCTACTTCCGGATCAACGCCCGCGGCACGGGCCAGTTCGAGCGCACGCTCATCATTGCGGACGAGGGCAGCCGGGTCTCCTACCTCGAAGGGTGCACGGCCCCGCAGCGCGACGAGAACCAGCTGCACGCGGCCGTCGTCGAGCTCGTCGCGCTGAAGGACGCCGAGATCAAGTACTCGACCGTCCAGAACTGGTACCCGGGTGACGCCGACGGCAAGGGCGGGATCTACAACTTCGTCACCAAGCGGGGCGCCTGCCGGGGCGCCGATTCGAAGATCTCCTGGACGCAGGTCGAGACCGGTTCGGCCATCACCTGGAAGTACCCGAGCGTGCTCCTGCAGGGCGACCGGTCGATCGGCGAGTTCTACTCGGTCGCGATCTCGAACCTCCGCCAGCAGGCCGACACCGGGACCAAGATGATCCACCTCGGGCGCGACACCCGGAGCACGATCATCTCGAAGGGGATCTCGGCGGGGCGCGGCCAGCAGACCTACCGCGGCCTGGTGCGCGTGCAACCGAAGGCCGACGGCGCCCGCAACTTCACGCAGTGCGATTCGCTCCTGATCGGCGATGTCTGCGGCGGCCACACGGTGCCCTACATCGACGTGCGGCATCCGGGCGCCGAGGTCGCCCACGAGGCCACCACCTCGCGGATCAGCGACGCCCAGCTCTTCTACTGCCGCCAGCGGGGGCTCGACCCCGAGGAGGCAGTGTCCCTGATCGTGAACGGCTTCTGCCGGGAGGTGCTGCAGCAGCTTCCCATGGAGTTCGCGGTCGAAGCCCAGAAACTGCTCGGCATCAGCCTGGAAGGTGCGGTCGGATGAGCGAACCCCTGCTCCGGATCCGGAACCTCAGGGCCAGTGTCGATGGCCAGGAGGTGCTCAAGGGCGTCGACCTCGCGGTCACCGCCGGCGAGGTCGCCGCCATCATGGGCCCGAACGGTTCGGGGAAGTCCACCCTGTCCAACGTGCTGGCCGGCCGGGACGGCTACGAGGTCACCGACGGCGAGGTGCGGTACGACGGCCGGGACCTGCTCGACATGGAACCCGAGGAGCGCGCGGCGGCCGGGGTCTTCATGGCGTTCCAGTACCCGGTCGAGATCCCGGGTGTCGTCAACGCGACCTTTACCCGCACGGCGCTCAATGCCCAGCGGCAGGCGCGGGGCGAGTCCGCGATCGACGCGATCGATTTCCTGAAGCGCGCCCGCGAGACGCTGGACCGGCTCGAGATGGACGAGGCGTTTCTCCGGCGTGACGTCAACGCCGGCTTCTCGGGCGGCGAGAAGAAGCGGAACGAGATCTTCCAGATGGCCCTGCTGGAACCCCGGCTCGCGATTCTGGACGAGACCGATTCCGGCCTCGACATCGACGCCCTCCGGATCGTGGCGACCGGCGTGAACGCGATGCGCGACGGCCGGCGGGCGCTCGTGGTGATCACGCACTACCAGCGGCTGCTGGAGTACGTGGTGCCGGATTCGGTGCACGTACTCGCTGATGGGCGCATTGCCCGCTCCGGCGACCGCGAACTCGCACACGAACTGGAACGGGCCGGCTATGCGGCCTTCCAGCCGGCCTGATCCCATGACCGAGGCTTGGTTGGCAGGACAGCGCGCGGCGTTTGCCGCCTGTCGCGGCGCGTTGCCCGGCGCCGGAACGCCATGGGTCGATGCGCTCCGTGCGCAGGCCTTTCGCCAGTTCGAGGAAGACGGCCCGCCCTCCCCGAAGGTCGAGGAATGGCGGTCCGGGCCGACCGCCGTCCTGACCGGCCAGGTCTTCGCTCCGGCCGCGCCCGACGGCACGCACCCGGCGTCGGTTCCAGCTCCCTATCTCGCAGGGCCGCGCCACCGGCTGGTCTTCGTGGACGGCCGCTTCAGCGCCGGGCACTCCGATCCCGGCGAACTGCCCGCGGGCGCCCGCCTCACCTCGCTCGGGGCCCTGCTGGCGGAGGATCCGGCCGCCGCCCGCGATCTCGTCGGGGATCCGGAGGCCTTTGCCGAGGAGCGCCTGTCACTGGTGACCGACCGCCGGCCGCAGGCGCTGGTGGCGCTCAACACGGCGCTGGCGTCCGACGGTGCCGTCCTGATCGTCGACGACGGTGTCGCGCTTCCGCACCCGGTCGAGGTGGTGTACCTCGCACGGGCGGCCACCGACCCGTCCGCCCACCACCTCCGCGCGTTGATCGCGCTCGGTGCCGGTGCCCGGGCCAGCGTGGTCGAGGTCCACGCGGGCGGGAGCGGCCGTGTCTGGACCAACCACGTGACCGAGACCGCGCTCGGCGCCAGCGCCCGCCTCGAACATGTCCGGGCGGACGCGGGCACGCGGAGCGCCGTTCGCGTCGACGTGGCCCACGCCCGCCTGCAGGCCGGCGCGGCCTACGCCGGCTTCGTGATGGCGGGCAATGCCGGCGCCGTGCGGACCGAAACACGCCTGGTGCTGGAGGGAGCCGGCGCCGACGGGGAGATCAACGGACTGTGCCTCGCCGGCGGTTCGGGCCACATCGATGCGCTGACCCGCCTCGATCATCGCGCCCGCGAAGGCACCAGCCGCCAGCTCTGGCGGGGGGTGTTCGGCGACCAGGCCCGGGGTGCCTTTCAGGGACGGATCCGGGTGCTGGCCGGCGCTTCCGGAACCAACGCGGCTCTCGACAACCGCAACCTGCTGCTGGGCATTGGCGCCCGCGCGGAGAGCAAGCCGGAACTCGAGATCCTGACCGATGACGTCGCCTGCAGCCACGCCTCCGCAACCGGCCAGCTGGATGCGGATGCGCTCTTCTATCTCCGTTCGCGCGGCCTGTCGGAGCAGACGGCGAGGGCCGTGCTGATGGCGGCTTTCACCGGAGCGGTGGCTGACCGCATCGCCGACGAGGGGGTACGCGCGTTCGTCCGGCACCTGGTCGAAGGCCGGCTGAACGCGCTGGGGAGTGCCGCATCATGAACGCGCCCGCCGGCCAGAACCCGGAGATCCTCGCGGCCCGGGCCGACTTCCCGCTGCTGGCGCGCCCGATGCACGGGCGTCCGCTCGCGTTCCTCGACAGTGCCGCCAGCGCCCAGAAACCGCACGTGGTGCTGGATTCGCTTCGCGACTTCTACGAGTCGGAATACGCCAACGTGCACCGCGGGGTCTATCTCCTCTCGGCACAGGCGACCGACCGGTACGAGGCGGCGCGCGAGACCGTGCGGCGCTTCCTCAACGCGTCCCGGCCCGAGGAGATCGTGTTCACCCGAGGGGCGACCGAGGCGATCAACCTGGTCGCCGAGAGCCTCGGCCGGAGCGGCCGCTTCCAGCCGGATGACGAGATCGTGCTCACGGTGCTCGAGCACCACTCCAACATCGTGCCGTGGCAACTGATGCGCGATGCGACCGGTATGCGGATCCGCGCCGCGGCCGCCGACGCAGCCGGCAACGTCGATGCGGACGCGGTGTTTCGCGAGGTCAGCGACCGGACCCGGCTCATCGCGTTCTCGCACGTCTCCAACACGACGGGCACCATCCTCCCCGCCAGGGAGATCTGTCACCGGGCCCGCGAGCGGGGAATTCTCACCCTGGTTGACGGGTGCCAGGCCGTCCCGCACGCGGCGGTCGACGTGCAGGACCTCGCCTGCGACTTCTACACGTTCTCCGGCCACAAGCTGTACGGACCGTCGGGGATCGGCGCGCTCTACGGACGCCACGACCTTCTGGCGTCGCTCCCGCCCTGGCAGGGCGGCGGCTCCATGATTGAGGAAGTGACGTTCGAGCGGACGACGTATGCGCCGCCGCCGGCGCGCTACGAGGCCGGCACGCCCAACATCGCGGGCGCGGTGGGGCTGGCTGCCGCCATCGATTACGTGCTGCGGTTCGGGAGCGAGGCCATCCGCCGCCACGAGGATGCGGTGCTCAAGTACGGGGTCGACCGCCTGGACTCCCTGGACGAAGTGCGCCTGATCGGCACCCCCGACGAACGGGCCGGATCGATCTCGTTCGTGGTCGACGGCGTGCATCCGCACGACGTGGGGACCGTGCTCGACACGGAAGGCGTTGCCGTGCGCGTCGGGCACCACTGCGCCCAGCCCGCGATGCGGCATTTTGACGTGCCGGCGACCATTCGCGCTTCGCTCGGCATCTATACGCACGTCGCTGATTTCGATGCCCTGGCCGACGGTCTTGGCAAGGTGAGGGAGCTTTTCCGGCCGTGAACGATCTTCGAGACCTCTACCAGGAAGTCATCCTCGACCACAGCCGGAACCCGCGGAATGCCGGGCGGCTCGCGGATCCCAGCGGCACCGCCAAGGGGCACAACCCGCTCTGCGGCGACCTGATCACGCTCGACGTCCGGGTCGAGGACGGGACGATTCGCGACGTGTCATTCGATGCCAAGGGCTGCGCGATCTCGGTGGCCACGGCTTCCATCATGTCCGGCATGCTGAAGGGAAAGAGCCTCGCCGAGGTGCACGACCTCTTCCAGCGGTTCCAGGACATGCTGACGGGCCCCACGACGGCGGCCGAGGGGCTCGACAAGCTCGAGGTGCTGGCGGGCGTGCGCGAGTTCCCGATGCGCGTGAAGTGCGCCACGCTGCCGTTCCACACGTTGCGGGCGGCGCTTGACAACGAATCCGGAACGGTCCAGACGGAATAGCCATGGCGTACGATCCACTCCCCCAGCCGGGTTCCGTGACACCGGACGAGCGTGCGGAGGCCCTTCGACCCGCCATCGTGGCTGCCATAGGTACGGTCTACGACCCCGAAATCCCGGTGAGCATCTGGGAACTCGGGCTCGTCTACGACGTGGCCATCCGGAACGGTCGCGACGTCGACGTCACGATGACGCTGACCACGCCGCACTGTCCGGAGGCCCAGTACATCCCGGGCCGCGTGGAGGAAGCCGTTCGGGAGGTGGCGGGCGTGGGCGACGTGCGCGTTGACATCGTCTGGGAGCCGCCGTGGACGCCCGACCGCATGAGCGAGGCCGCACGCCTCGAACTCGGCTATTTCTAGAGGAACCACGATGACCGATGCGCCGAAGCTCCTGACCCTGACCGATGCCGCCGCCGAGCGGGCGCGAGCCATGATCGCTGCCCGCGGCGAGGCCGCGCGAGGGCTCCGCATCGCGCTCAAGACAGGCGGCTGTTCCGGCATGGCCTACGACGTCGAATTCGCCGACGAGGTCCGGCCGACCGACGAGATGGTCGAAGACCGCGGGGTCAAGGTGTTCATCGATCCCGCGGCGGTGCTGTTTCTCGCAGGCAGCCGGATCGGCTGGGAGGAAAGCATCCTGCAGTCACGGTTCACGTTCGAGAACCCGAATGAGGTTGCGCGTTGCGGGTGCGGCGAATCGGTATCCTTCGGAGGGCCTGGCGGCCAGGGGTGAGGCAGCATGCCTCTCGTCTGGTCAACAGCTTCCCGCTACCAGCGCCGCCCTCAAGTCCGTGTGATTGGCTCGTGAACATCAAGACAATAGTGCGCGCGTGCATCAATATCAGTTGATAAGTAGATTACTATCGATTAGAAACTGACATTTCGTCAATTGCAAACATGAAATGATCATGCTGCTCACCTATCGCGTACTCGACGACGAAGAAAAACGGGTGGAGGAAGCCACGGCAGTTATCCGTGACCGCCTACGCCAGTACGTCGCGACGGAGCCACGTCGCTGGACAGGTCTGCTCGCCCGCATGACCCGGGCCCGCGCCTTGGTCGGGTCAAACAGCGTGGAGGGAATCAACGTATCCGAGGATGACGCCATTGCCGCAATTGACCAGGAAGATCCGGCGACCACCGACCGGAGCACTTGGCGGGCTGTCGTTGGCTACCGTGAGGCGATGGACTACATCCTCCAGCGCCGCCGGAGCCCATCCTTCAGAATCACGGAAGATGTGCTTCTGGCTGTCCACTTCATGATCTGCCAATCCGACCTTGCGGCAAATCCAGGTCAGTACCGGCCGGGGTGGGTTGGAGTTCGAAATGCCCAGTCTGGGGAACTCGTACATGAGGGGGTGGATCGCGATGACCTGGAAGCCCTCGTGCACGAGCTGTTGGACTACGTGAACAATGGCCCGGTGGAGTCAGTGTTTTTGCGCGCGGCCATGGCCCATTTGAACCTGGCGATCCTGCACCCGTTCACGGACGGAAACGGTCGTACTGCCAGATGTATCCAGACCGCAGTGTTGGCAAGCGACGGCATTATTGCACCGGCATTCTCCTCGATTGAGGAGTACATTGGTCGCAATCAACGCGCGTACTACGACGTATTGGGAGAAGTTGGCGGGGGCACATGGGATCCAAGGCGTAACCCGAAGCCGTGGGTTCGCTTCTGCCTAAGCGGTCACTACCTGCAGGCGCAGACCATCCTTCGGCGGATGCGTGAGGTGGAGCGGGTTTACGGCGAGCTCTCGGAACTAGTTCAAACCAGCGGAGTCCCTGATCGCACGGCTTTGGCTCTCGTCCAGGCTGCCTTTGGCGGCAAGGTGCGGAATTCGTCCTACCGGGTAAGTGCGGAGGTGTCCAAGAATGTTGCCAGCCGTGATCTGAAGGTGCTCGCGGACGCCAAGTTCCTCGTTCCGGAGGGGGAAAAGCGTGGTCGCTCGTACGTAGCCGCTCCCGTAGTACAAGCAATTCGTCAGCGGTTGCGGCTTCCCAAGATCATCGAAGATCCATTTGCTGAGGGAGGGCCAGCGCTGCCGCGTCAGGAAAGCCTGTTTCCCGAGATTGCCTAGCCCCGAATTGTTCGAAGAGGCTCCTCCCCACATGCCGAGCAGGCGCCGACCAACGCGGCGCAGTTACCGGATCACGCCGGCTCGGCCCGTGAACCTTGCACGTGACTGCGCCGGGTCAAGCGGCGCTTCCGTACGTGGCACCCGGGTTTGCACGCCATCGCGTGTCCTGTGGCAGTGCCAATCGGGCGAGGCCCGAAGCATTAGGGATCGCAGGCCGGATTAATTCGACAAAAGTCCCATTTTCGCTTCCTTATCTCTGTAAAAGTCCCTAATTCCGTGGGGGAGGGATCGCTGGTGCCGCGAATGTCGGTCTGGTGAACCTGGGTCAGGTCATCGCCTTCGCCCGCGCTCGAAGCCGGGCGATGCCGCAGCTATCATCGAGCAGCGCCTACGCTGCGGGGAATACGGCGATGGCCTCACCGATGCGAAGACTGATCCCGTCAATGCTCCTCTGCCTCGCGCTTCTGCCGGCGGCGGCGCATGCGCAGGAAGCCGGATCCCGTGACGCGGATCCCCTGAGCGAAGACCTCGTTCCGGCACCGGCATTGTCGCCCGGCGAGGTCGTCCGTATCCAAGTCGAGGCGCTGCGACGCAACGACGAGCGCGACCTGGGCATCGAGGTCGCGTTTCGCTTTGCCTCGCCCGCCAACCGTGCCCACACCGGCCCCCTGTGGCGCTTCATTCGCATGATCCGCAACGGCCCCTATGCGCTCATGCTGGATTTCCACGCTGCGAGCTACGGGCCCGTGGAAGCGAGCGGCGCCCAGGCGCGCCAGCGGGTGGTCCTGGCGGACGCGACGACGAGCGTGACCTACTGGTTCTATCTCTCCCGGCAGACCGACGCCCCCTACGCGGACTGCTGGATGACCGACGCCGTGTTCATCGAACCCGTCGAGGGGCACGCGGCGTGAGCTCGCTGTCGTTCCGGTCCCGGCCATCCGGCCTTACGGAGGATCAGCGGGCGAACTGAGGACGAGCGGCCCGCAGCTCGTGGACGTGCATCAGGTCGCGGGCGCCGCCCGCCAGGCCGGTCAGCAAACTTCCCGCCCGGACGGGGCGAGGCGCGGGCTCCCTCCACAACCCGGCGCTACTGGCGCAGCCGGAAGTCGTTCTCGCCCGACTCGTCGATGCCCCGGACGAGGAACACGGTCCGATTCGCGTGGTCGCTCACGCCCTTCTCGGCGGCGAGGCGACGGGCGAAGGCCCGATCGAAGACCGTGCTGGTGGGCATGTAGCGGAGGGTCATGCCGCGGCGCGGTCGATCGGAACGGTTGGCCTTGGAGCCATGGGTCAGGTAGACGTCGTGCAACGAAACCTGGCCGGGCTCGAGCTCCAGATTGACCGCTTCGGCGAGGTCGATCTGGTCGTCGTCGATCTCCTGGTGCAGGGTCAGTTCCGGGGCGGCGTTGGTGTGGTGCGAACGGAGCTTTCGCGCCTTGTGGCTGCCCCGGATCACCTGGAGGCAGCCGTTCTCGGCGTTCGCCGCATCGATCGCGATCCAGACCGTGCATGTCGCCAGCGGCCGGAGCGGCCAGTATTCCCCGTCCTGATGCCACGGCGTCTCGTAGCCGTCGCGCGCGGGCTTCGCGAAGAAGCTTGAGTTCCAGAGCGCGATGTTCGGCCCCAGCACCTGTTCGACCATGTCGAGGATGTCGGGGTTCCTCGCATAGTTCAGGAAGGCCAGGTCGTACGCCAGGACCGACGGGCAGTAGTTTCGGAAGTCAGGGTAGCGGGCGACGAGACGGTCATGATGCCCGCGGATGTCGGCCAGGTCTTCGTCGGGCAGACGGTAATCGGGGATCACGTAGCCGTCTTCGTGGTATTGCCCGAGCTGCTCGGCAGTCAGCATGGCATGCCTTCGTACGGAGATTTCGGGGAGCGGGCAGGGATGGTCTCACGCGCCGGGTCCCGATGCAACGCACACCACCGGGGCGGTGCCGACCGGCAAGGGGCCGGACCTGGCCTCGACGGCGCGCTGGGTCGCGTCGAAGCCCCGGAACCCCTGCCATGGCATCGATAGCGCTTGCAGTGGGTGGTTCTGCGTAGGAAAATGCCACCTGCGTCTGTGGGGCCCCGGCCGACCGGGTCGTCGTGGCTCCCCGGTGGCGGCCGATCACGCGGCAGGATGCGGCCTGCCTGCCGTCGGCGTGCCCGTTCCGGGCACGCCTGCCTGATGGTGCGATTCCTCGAATCCCGGACGGAATCCCGATGCGCCACGTCGGCGGACCGGTGCGTCGGCAGCCCGCCGATCCACGCACGCCTCGGAATGCCGGTTGGAGAGATGTCATGCAGCTGAAGCGATACAGCGACTATTCCCTGCGGGCGCTCATCTATCTCGGGCTCCACCCCGACCGGCGGTGCACGATCCGCGAGATCGCCGGCGCCTACGGCATTTCCAAGAATCATCTCATGAAGCTGACCCATCGCTTGGGTCAGCAGGGGTTCATCGAGGCGTCGCGCGGCAGAAAGGGCGGCCTGAAGCTCGCGAGGCCGGCCAGCGAGATCAGGCTGGGCGACGTGTTCAGGGTGACCGAAGGCGACGTGCATCTGGTGGAGTGCTTCCGGGACCCGGCCGGCAACACGTGTCCGATCGCGGGGCCGTGCGTGCTGACGAACGTGCTGGACTCGGCCCTGGCCGCGTTCATCAACGTTCTCGACCGGCACACGCTGCAGGATCTGCTGGCGCCGTCGCAGGCGCTCCACGCCATCTTTTCGGCGCGGCGCATGGGCACGAACGCTCACCTGCAGGCCGGTGCGAGCGCGGCCGTGACGAAGCCCGCGGGCGCGGCCGGCTGCTGAACTCCGGCGCGGCGGGACGCCGGCCGCAGCCTCCGGGCCGGCTGTCTGTGCCTATGACTCCAGCAGGACCCGGAAACCGAAGTTGCCGGGCATGGGTTTCACCGAGCAGCCTCCGGAGCCGATTTCGCGAAGAAAGGTCTGCATGAAGCTCCGGTGCTCCCCCTGCAGGATCCGGATCCCGCAGTTTTCCCTGAAGACGCTGCCCTGTTCGCTCGCGTAGGTTCGCTGCCAGCAGGAGTCGGTCCACTCCCACACGTTGCCCCGGGTCCCGAAGACGCCGAACGCGTTGCCGTCGTCGGACCCGACCGGGCTGGTCTTGCGGGTCGGCCGGGGGACCAGCGCATAGTCCGAGGCCCAGGCCAGCCGCTCGTCCGTGAAGAGCTGCGGCCGCTCGAACGGCTCGCTGGAGCCTGCCCGGGCGGCATACTCCCATTCGTGCTCCGTCGGCAGTCGGTACCGATGGCCGGTGGCGTCGGACAGCCAGTGCAGGTACTGCGCAATGTCGTCCCAGCTCACGTTGATCACGGGCCGGTCGCCCCGTCCCCAGCCGTTGTCGGGCGGGCGATGGGCGCAGGCCCCGGCCGCATGGCAGTGGTCCCACTGCGCGAAGGTCACCTCGAACTTGCCGATGTAGAAGGGGTGCTCGAACACCACACGGTGATCGTCCCTGCGGCCCGCGCCGGGCGCCAGGTCAGTACCCGACACGGTCATGTCCCCGGCCGGGACCCGGACCAGCTCCGGCAGGAACGCGTCGGGGACCGGCGGTCCGGTCGGGTGGACGCCGGCGAACACGGCGGCAACTGCGCAGGCCGCCGCCAGCGCCACGCCCGCCGCCACGATGCCGGCGCGGCGCCGGCCGACGAGCGATCCGGGCATTCCGCGTGTCATCGGGTCATCCTCCTGGGCAGCTCACCGGGCCGGGGGCCCGCCGCTCCCGGCGCCCCCGGCCTGGTTTCCGTGGGTGTCTACGCGGTGATCGGGCCCGGGGCCTGGACCTGCGTCATCAGGTCGTCGTTCCACTCGCCCTCGACGACCACGGTCGCCAGGGCGCCGAGCTCCACCGCCTCGATCAGGTTGTGCGACAGGTAGACGTACACTCCCGGCTGCAGGAACCGGTACAGGGCCGCGCCGGCCGAGCCGCCGCGGATGAACCAGGTCTCGAGGCCCTCCGCCGGCGGGTCGGCGAACGATCCCTGCTCCCAGACGTAGTCACCGTGCCCGCCGATCAGGTGCGGCCGCGAATCGCGGTTGGCCTGCGAATGGATGAACAGCACCGATTCACCGACGTTCGCGGTCATGGTGTTGTCGCCGGTGAGCGCGCCGACGCGCCCGTTCATCACCACGTGCGTCGGGGTCAGCGTCCGCATAACCTCGAGCGTCTCCACCATGGCGTCGGCATGCGATTCGAAGGACTTGAAGTTGCCGTCGGCGTCGCGCGGCACGTAGAAGTCCTGTTCGCCGACGTAGTAGGCTTTGTCGTAGCGGAGCGAGTTGCCGTGCCGGTCCCTCAGAGCCTGTGCGAAAACTATTGAGCGGCCCCAGTCCTTGATCCTACGATGTGGTTTGACGACTACATCTGGAGGATGCCATGGCTTGGACCAAGGCCGCTCGGGCGAAGTATAGGCGTGGCGGGAAGCGCTTCGA
>JAJDZX010000012.1 GCA_022824395.1 Alphaproteobacteria bacterium | reverse complement strand
CCACTGGCCCAAGGCCAACATCCGCCATCCGTGGCCAGCCCAGCGCCTCGTCGTCAGGACCTGAGGGAGGAGCCGGATGCGATCAGCGCCCGTCCGGATCTGCGCGGGGGGACCGGGGTAACTCGGTTCCCTACCGCGATAGTCCCTCGGCGTGGTGTAGCAGCGGCAAGCCCTTGCACAATCTTGGCGAAGGTCTGCTTGTCCCCGCCGAGACGCTCGGATTTCAGCAGAGTGGCGCTCGGACGGTGTGACGACTCGGCTGGAAGCAAATGCCGAGGTGCCGGCAGGGTCTAATGCTCTGATCGGTCCGATCTGGTCCTGTCGACTATTGCGGCGCGCCCCTTGTCTGTGAGTCGGTATTTCTGCTGTTTGCTACGAGGCTTCGAAGGGATGGTCATTTCAAGTAGTCCGTGCGCAATGGCGGGCTGCTGGTAGCGCGCTCGGAAGTGTTTTTCGTCCGCCAGCCCCAATGCCTCCTGGATCTCCTTGCGGCTCATCTCCCCCTGAACCACGGACAACATTCTTGCGACTTCGGGGGTAACTTCGGGGGTAACTTCGGGGGTAGGTCCCTCGGGAACCGCAGCACCAGGCCGCCAAAGTACTGTCACGAAACCGTCCTTAACAGCGAAACCGGGCTCCCGCAGGCCGGCTTCGGCGCATCGACGGATCATGTCCAGAGTCCCTGTTCCCATGCGTTCGATGTACTCCGCAAGGTACAGTGATTCCGCCAACAGCGGAGTGCGCGGCACCGAGCCGTGTGCCACGCGCGACATGCCAGGTGTGAGTGCAGGTGGAAGTCGGCCGGGGTTTCGGATTTCCAGTCGATCGGAGAACAGCATGACCTGGACGCTGCCGTTATTCGTATAGTCGCGATGCGCCACCGCATTCACGATCGCCTCGTTCACGATCTCATTTGGCTCGACCATCACTGCTTATGCCCGCACGCTGAGCTCAAGACATCAGGCGCGAAGCTGAAGCACCTTTGAATTCGTCCCGGTCACGTGATCCGCCCATTGCTGCACGAGTACGCGCCGTTGTGCGAGCAGAGAGGATCTGGCGTAGCTCCGCTCCACCGTGCTACCCACCGCGTGCGCCAGTGCCTGCTCCTTCACGTCGTGCCTCGCATTCGTCCGTTCGTCGGCCCATGTCCTGAACATGGCGCGCGCACCGTGCGGAACCATCCCGACGCCTGCGAGCCGCAAGGTCTTGGAGAGCGTGCTGTCAGTCAGCGGACGGCCCTTCCGTGTGCCGGGGAATACAAGATCGCCGTCCTCGCGCAATGATTCGGCTTCCCGCAGCACTTTCGCCGCTGCATCCGAGAGGGGAACCACGTGCGGCTTCCCGGACTTCATGCGCTCGCCGGGAATGCGCCACAGTTTTTGGTCAAAATCGATCTCGGCCCAGGTAGCCTGCCTCGCTTCGCCACCCCGCACGGCCGTCAGCACCAAGAACCGCCACAGCAGTTTGGCCGACATGCTCGCCCCGGAATTGTCCACGGCCACGATCGCCTGCCCGATTTCCGAATAGTGCAGGGTTCGGTGGTGCGCCTTGACGGAAGGCATGGACGGCAGGGCCCCGCGGATTGGATCGGCCGCGAAGTTCTGCTCGACGTGTCCGTGCGCCACAGCCCAGTCGAGAATGATCCGCAGCCGCTGCCGCAGCTTCCGCGCCGTCTCGGGCTTGCTGGTCCATATCGGAACCAGGACGGAGAGCACGTCCTCGAGGCCCAGTTGGTTGACGGGCTTGTCACCGAACACGGGACAGGCGTACTTCTCGACGACCTGCAACCACCGGTCGGTGTGGCGTCCTGCCTTCCATCGTTTCAGGTTGGCCTCGTAGACGATCTGCGCCGCTTCCCGAAAGGTGGGTGCCGACGTCTTTCGCTTCTGCGCCAGTGGGTCGCCGCCATCCTCGATCAGGACGAGATTCTCGTGAGCGCGCCGTCGGGCCTTCGCCAGCGTCACCACCGGCCACGGCCCCAGGCCGAGTTCCAGCCGCTTGCCGTTCACGACCACCCGTTGCACCCAGGACTTCGCCCCGGATGTCTTGCAGAAGAGAAAAAGGGTGGGGGCGGCCCGATAGCGCCCCGGCTCGGAAATGGCCCTCACCCTGGCCTCGGTCAGCGTCCTCATTACTGGGGCGTTCCCACATCCGTTCCCACATCCGTTCCCACATCAATGTGTGGGAACGTAGTGGATCGGGTGGGAACAGTCAGCCCGTAAATTCCCCTTAAACCCGCTTGAAATAAGAGGTTTATGGGGATATCAGGGAACGGTCGGGAAGGGGGATTGGCTCCGCGGGCAGGACTCGAACCTGCGACCAATCGGTTAACAGCCGATTGCTCTACCAACTGAGCTACCGCGGAACGTCCTCCAAGATAGAGGGGTGCAGCGATTTGCGCGACCCCCCGATGTCTGCGCAGGAGGGTCGGCTTGCGCCCGGGTCGACTGCAGGATTCAGGCGACGCGCCGCAGGTCGGAGCCCGTGTGGTTCTTGCCCAGCAGTTCAGCCACCTGGAACGCCACTTCCAGGCCCTGCGTCGCGTTCAGGCGCGGATCGCAGTGCGTGTGGTAGCGGAGCCCGAGGTTCTCCTCGGAGATCCGCTGGACGCCGCCCACGCACTCGGTGACGTCCCGCCCGGTCATCTCCAGGTGGATGCCGCCCGGATGGGTGCCTTCGGCGCGGTGCGCGTCGAAGAATCCCCGAATCTCGGTGCAGATCCGCTCGAGCCGCCGGGTCTTGTAGCCGGACGTGGACTTGAAGGTGTTCCCGTGCATGGGATCGCAGATCCAGACCACGCTCCGGCCTTCATCCCGTGTCTTGCGGAGCAAGGGGGGGAGATGCTCGGCGACCTGGTCGGCGCCCATGCGCGAGATGAACGTCAGCCGTCCCGGCTCGTTCTCCGGGTTCAGCATGTCCGCCAGGCGTATCAGATCGTCTGGTTCCGTCCGGGGCCCGATCTTGACGGCCAGGGGGTTGCCGACCCCCCGGACGAATTCCAGGTGGGCCTCACCCGGGTTTCGCGTCCGCTCGCCGACCCAGAGCAGGTGCGCCGAGCACCCGTACCACTGGTCGGTGAGGCTGTCGACCCGCGTCAGCGCCTGCTCGTAGGGGAGCAGGAGCGCTTCGTGGCTGGTGAAGAAGTCGACCGTCCGGGTGACCGGGGCGGTCTCCGGGGTGATCCCCATCGCCGCCATGAACGCCATCGCGTCGGCGATCCGGTCGGCATAGTTCTGGTAGAGCTCCGCCTGCTCGCTGCCGCGCACGAAGTCGAGGGTCCACTGGTGGACCTTCTGGAGGTCGGCGTAGCCGCCCTGGGCGAAGGCCCGGAGCAGGTTCAGTGACGCCGCGGCCTGCGAATAGGCCTTCAACATGCGGGTCGGGTCAGGGTCGCGCCCCGTTTCCGTGAATGCGATGTCGTTGATGATGTCGCCCCGGTAGATCGGGAGCGTCACGTCGCCCTGCGTTTCCATGGGCTCCGAGCGGGGCTTGGCAAACTGCCCGGCGATCCGCCCGATCTTCACGACCGGCATCCGGGAGCTGTAGGTGAGCACGACGGCCATCTGGAGGAGGACCCGGAACGTGTCGCGCAGATTGTCGGCGCTGAACTCCGCGAAACTCTCCGCGCAGTCGCCGCCCTGGAGCACGAACGCGCGGCCTTCCGCCGCGTTTGCGAGCTGGGATTTCAGGTTCCGGATCTCGCCGCCGAACACGAGCGGCGGATGCGCCGCGAGCTCGCCTTCGACTCGCGACAGGGTGTCGCCATCACTGTATTCCGGCATCTGGCGGGCCGGAAGGGCGCGCCAGCTATCCGGCGACCATGCAGCGGTCATCAGCTACATTCCTGAGAGGGGTGGGGATCAGTGCTCAAGTATTGCCAATTCACCCGGCAAATGCACCTTCTTTCTCCGCGACCGGCGTCCGTAACGTGACGAACTCCTCGGCGGTCGTCGGATGAATCCCGATCGTCGCATCGAAATCGGCCTTGGTCGCCCCGGCGCGGATCGCCACCGCGACTGTCTGCATGATCTCCGGAGCGTCGTCGCCCACCATGTGGGCGCCCAGGATGCGGCCGTTCCCGCGGTCGACGACGAGCTTCATCATGACCTTGCTGTCGCGGCCGGTGAGCGTATGCAGCAGGGCCCGGAACGAGGTCCGGTAGATGTCGACGGGCCGGCCGGAAGCCCTGGCTTCCTCTTCGGTCGCCCCGACGGTTGCGATCGGCGGTTGCGAGAACACGGCGGACGGCACGGCGCGCAGGTCCACGGTCCGGTTCGAGCCGCCGAACAGCGTGTCCGCCAGCGCGTGTCCCTGCGCCGTGGCCACCGGCGTGAGGTTCATGAGGTTGGTCACGTCACCGACCGCATGGATATGCGGCACCGACGAGGCCAGCTGGTCATTCACGACTACCGACCCATCCTCGGCGAGCTCGACGCCGGCCTCCGCGAGCCCGAGGTTGGCCGTGTTGGGCGCGCGCCCCGTCGCGACCAGGACCTGATCGCTCGTGAAGGTTGAGCCGTCGCCCATGGTGGTCTCGAGGCCGTGCTCCAGGCGCCGGATCGCGATGGGCGACAGACCGACCCGCACGTCGACGCCGTGCGCCCGAAGCTCTTGCGCGAGGGCGCCGCGCACGTCGTGGTCGAAACCGCGGAGGATCTGCTCACCCCGGTAGGCGAGGACGACGTCCGAACCCAGCCCGTTGAAGATGCCGGCGAACTCGACGGCGATGTACCCGCCGCCGATGACCAGGACGCGTTGCGGCCGCTCGGGAAGCGAGAGCGCCTCGTTGGAGGTGATCGCGAGATCGTGCCCGGGAAACGGCGGCACCCTGGGCCAGCCGCCCACGGCCACGATGATCCGGTCGGCGCGGAGCAGGCGTCCGCCGACCTGCACCGTGTGGGCGTCCCGGAGGACGGCGCGCCCCATGATGGTGGCGACGCCGGCCTCGTCGAGGAGCCGGCAGTAGATGCCGTGCAGGCGGTCGAGCTCCGCGTCCTTGGCGCGGATGAGCGCATTCCAGTCGTGCCGGGCGTTGTCGACCGTCCAGCCGTACGCGGCGGCGTCGGCGAAACTCTCGCGGTAATGCGCGGCGTAGACGAGGAACTTCTTCGGAATGCACCCCCTGAGCACGCAGGTGCCGCCCACCCGGTCGCTCTCGCAGATCGCGACCTTCGCGCCGTGTCCGGCGGCGATCCGGGCCGCCCGCACGCCGCCGGAGCCGGCCCCCAGGACGACGAGGTCGTAGGGTTCGGGGGCGCGCATGCGCTCAGCCGGCGTGGCCGTGGCTGACGGTCACATCCCGGCCAGGCACAGGTACTTGGTCTCGAGGTATTCCTCGAGGCCCTCCTGGGCGCCTTCGCGGCCCAGCCCCGATTCCTTCACGCCGCCGAAGGGGGCGACCTCGGAGGACAGGATCCCGGCGTTGACCGCGACCATCCCGTACTCGAGCGCCTCCGCCACCCGCCAGATGCGGCCGACGTCCCGGCTGTAGAAGTAGCCGGCGAGGCCGAAGCAGGTGTCGTTGGCCATCTCGATGACTTCCGCCTCCGACGAGAACCGGATGAGCGGCGCCACGGGTCCGAACGTCTCCTCGTGGAAGATCCGCATCGTGCGGCTGACCCCGGTGAGGACCGTCGGCTGGTAGAAGTTGCCGCCGAGCTCGTGGCGCTGGCCGCCGGCCGCGACGACAGCACCTCCGGAGACCGCGTCGCTCACGTGGCCCTCGACCTTCTCCACCGCGCCCCGGTCGATCAGCGGACCGATTTCGGTGCCTTCGGAGAGGCCGTTGCCCACCGCCAGGCCGCGCACCTGCGCAGCGAACTTCTCGGCGAAGGCGTCGTAGATCCCGTCCTGCACGAAGATGCGGTTCGCGCAGACGCAGGTCTGCCCGCCGTTCCGGTACTTGCAGGCCATCGCGCCCTCGACCGCGGCGTCGAGATCGGCGTCGTCAAAGATGATGAGCGGTGCGTTCCCGCCCAGTTCCATCGAGACGTTCTTGATGGTGCTGGCGGCCTTCTGAATCAGGGTCCGGCCGACCTCCGTCGAGCCGGTGAACGAGATCTTCCGGACCTTCGGGCTCGTGCAGAGCTCGTCGCCGATCGGGCCGGAAGAGCCCGAGATGATGTTCATGACGCCGGGCGGCACGCCGGCCCGGAGGGCCAGCTCGACGAGAGCCGTCGCCGTGAAGGGCGTGGCCGAGGCCGGCTTGATGACCATGGTGCAGCCCGCGGCGAGCGCCGGGGCGCCCTTGCGCGTGATCATCGCCGCCGGGAAATTCCACGGCGTGATCAGCCCGCACACGCCGACCGGCTGCTTGATCGTGAGAATGCGCCGGTCGCCCATGGTGCTCGGGATCGTGCGGCCGTACGCGCGCTTGCCTTCCTCGGCGAACCAGTCGACGAACCAGGACGCGTAGGCGATCTCCCCCTTGGATTCGGCCAGCGGCTTGCCGTTCTCGAGGGTCATGATCAGGGCGAGATCGTCACTGTTCGCGAGGATCAGGTCATGCCAGCGCCGGATGATCTGGCTGCGCTCCTTGGCGGTGCGGGCCCGCCAGTCCGGCCACGCGGCTTCGGCCGCGTCGATGGCGCGGGCGGTCTCGGCAGCGCCCATCTTCGGCATCGTCCCGACCGGACGGCCGTCGGCCGGATTGCTGATGGCGATCGTGTCTCCCGAATCGGCATCCTGCCATTCGCCGCCGATGCAGCCCTGCTGGCGGAACAGCGCCGGATCGCGCAGGGCCATGAGCGGCCGGGTGAGATCGATGTCCATGCTGGTGTTCTCCTGCGAACCGGCCCGGGCGGCCGTCCGCCGGCCGGGAGTATAGGTGGCCTCAGGGGTGATTTAGGACACGGTCACGGTCTTCGCCAAGTTGCGCGGGTTGTCGACATCGGTGCCCTTCAGCACCGCCGCGTGATAGGCCAGGAGTTGGAGGGGGAGTGCGTACAAGAGGGGCGCGACGAACGGATCCGACGCCGGCACCTTGATCGTGTGCCGCGCGGTTTCGCCAAGCTCGCTGATCCCATCGTCGTCGCTCACCAGGATGATGGGGCCGTTCCGGGCATTCACCTCTGCGAGATTGGCCGCGTTCTTCGCGAACTGGGGGTCGGACGGGACGATCCCGACCGTCGGAACGTGTTCGTCGATCAGCGCCAGCGGGCCGTGCTTCAGCTCGCCCATCGGGTACGCCTCCGCGTGAATGTAGGAGATCTCCTTCATCTTGAGCGCGCCTTCACGGGCGACCGATGCGGCGGGTCCCCGTCCCAGGTACAGGACGCTGGGGGCGCGGATGAGGTCGGCGGCGATCTCCTGGAGGCGGCCCTGGGCGGCCAGGATGTCCGCCATCTTGGCGGGCACGGCGGTGAGCTCCGCAGCGAGCCGCGCCTCGCGCCCGGGATCCAGCGTCCCCCGGTCCCGCCCGGCCGCGAGCGCCAGGCAGGCGAGGGTCGCGAGCTGTGCGGTAAACGCCTTCGTCGAGGCAACACTGATCTCGCTCCCGGCGTGGATGGGGACGACGGCGTCCGCCTCGTTGGCCATCGTGCTGGAGGTCATGTTCACGAGCGCCACGGTGGGGACGTCGTGCCTGCGCAACGCGCGGAGTGCCGCCAGGGTGTCCGCGGTCTCGCCGGACTGGGAAATCAGGATGGCAGCGGCGCTGCCCTCCGGACCGCTCAGCAGGGGCCGGTCCCGGAACTCGGACCCGACATCCGCGTCGACGGGGAGCCGCGCCAGGTCCTCGAACCAGTGACGCGCGACGCCTGCCGCATAGTGCGAGGTGCCGCACCCCACCAGGATGAGCCGATTGATGTCCGCGAAGCGGAACGGGAGCTCCGGCGCCTCCGCGCGCATCGCACGGGTGTCGATCAACGCCCGTAGCGCATCGCCGATGACGATCGGCTGTTCGTGGATCTCCTTTTGCATGTAGTGCCGGTAGCCGCCCTTGCCGAAGACGGTGGGCACGATGCTGGAGGTCACCTGCGGCCGTTCGACCGGCTGGCCATCCACGCCGCGCACGGTGGCCCCGGACACCGTGACCGTGGCCCGGTCGCCTTCGTCGAGATGGATGATGCGGTCGGTGAACGGAGCGAGGGCGAGGGCGTCCGAGCCGATCCAGGTCGCCCGCTCGCCGATGCCGATGGTGAGCGGGCAGCCGTGGCGCACCACGAACACGCTTCCCGGTGCTCGCGCGATGATGGCGGCGACCGCGAACGCACCCTTCAGGCGCGCAAAGGCCGCATCGGCCGCGGCTTCCGGCGTCAGCCCCCGGCGGAGGTGAAAGACGATGAGGTGGGCGATCGCCTCCGAATCGGTGTCGGTCTCGAAGGCGTGGCCGGCCGCCGTGAGCTCTTCGCGAAGCGACGAGAAGTTCTCGATGATCCCGTTGTGCACGATCGCGACCTCGGCGTTGCCGTGCGGATGCGCGTTCGTCTCGTTGGGAACCCCGTGCGTGGCCCAGCGGGTGTGGGCGATGCCGGTGTCTCCCGCCATCGGGGCTTCCTCCAGCACCGCCCGGAGATTGGCGACCCGGCCCGCCGCCCGCCGGCGCTCCACGCGCCCGTTGTCGAGCGTGGCGATCCCGCACGAGTCATAGCCGCGGTAGGTGAGGTGCTCGAGGCCGTGGAGCAGGGGCGGCGCGGCACCGTGTTCCGTCGCGCCCACCACGCCGATGATTCCGCACATTTGGCGGAGCTAGCCGGTGCGGTGCGGGGGGCGCTGCCGACCCCTGGCGGGCCGCACCCGCGTCGCGGCGCGCTCGACCGCCAGCGCGGAATCCGGAACGTCGCGGGTGATCGTGCTGCCGGCGCCCACGATCGCGCGGTCGCCGACGCGGACCGGCGCCACCAGGGCGGTGTTGGATCCGATGAACGCGCCGGGGCCCACGATCGTGTGGTGCTTCTCGGCACCGTCGAAGTTGCAGAAGATCGTGCCGGCGCCGATGTTGGCCTCGGCCCCGACGGTCCCGTCGCCGATGTAGGCGAGGTGGTTGGCCTTGGCGCCGGGCCCGATAACGGCGTTCTTCACCTCGACGAAGTTCCCGACGCGCGCCCCGTCTTCCAGGCGCGTGCCCCGGCGCAGCCGGGCGAAGGGGCCGACCCGGCACCCCTTGCCGATCACCGCACCCTCGAGATGGCAGAACGCCAGGATCTCGGTACCGGCGTCGACCGTGACGCCGGGGCCGAAAAATACCTGCGGCTCCACCCGGACATCGGCGGCCAGGACCGTATCCCACGCGAACCAGGTCGTCGCGGGGTCCACCAGGCTCGCTCCGGCCGCGAGCGCCCGGCGGCGCAGACGCCCCTGCAGCGCGGCCTCGCAGGCGGCGAGGTCGGCCCTCGTGTTGATGCCCAAGAGGTCTTCCGCCGGTCCCTCGAGCCAGGCTACCGGTCGGCCCGCAGCGTTGGCATTGGCGACCACGTCCGTCAGCTGCCGCTCGCCCGCCGCGTTGGCCGTGCCGATGGCCGCGAGCCACGGGGCGAGGGCGGAAGCATCGGCCGCGAGCACGCCCGCGTTGCACAGGTTGGATGCCCGGACCTCGCTGTCGGCGTCGCGCTCCTCGACGATCGACTTCAGATAGCCGTCTTCACGGAGCTGCAGGCGGCCGTACCCGCCGGGATCGCCGGGCCGGAAGCCGAGCACGGCGAGGGCAGGGCGGTCGGGGTCGCGCAGGCGGTCGCGGAGCGACGCCAGCGTCTCGGACGAGAGCAGCGGCACGTCGGCGCACAGGATGACGACATCGCCCGGGAAGTCCCCGAGTGCCCGGAGGGCGACCTCGGCGGCGTCGCCCGTGCCCAGCGGCTCCGGCTGCAGGGCAAACTGCGTGCCCGGCGCGGCGGCCCGGACCGCCGTCACCAGCGGGTCGGCATCGGGCCCGTGCACGACCACGGTGGCGTCCGGCGCGAGCTCGGTCGCGGCGGCCAGGACGTGGAGAATGGCCGGCCGGGCCGCCACGGGCTGCAGCGGCTTCGGCACGCGCGAGCGCATCCGGCGCCCGGCGCCGCCGGCGAGTACCGCGACTGCGAGGGGGCGTGCGACCATTGCGTGAGCCTTTGGAGCAGCGGGCACAGGCCGTGCGCGCGATGGGCAACGCGCAAAGTGTGTACAACGGCCTCAGTGTACCTGCGGCGGAGCGATTCTGTCCATGAAACCACAGCATGCGCCGTGCACGGTGGTGTTCGATCTTGACGGAACCCTGATCGATAGCGCTCCGGACCTGGCCGGGGCGCTCAACCGCCTTCTGGTCCAGTACGAGCGGCCGCCCGTGAGGCTGCCGGAGGTGCGCACGATGGTCGGCGACGGGGCGGTGGCGCTCATCCAGCGGGGGTTCGGCCGCTCCGGCGGGCTCGACGGGATCCCCGTCGAGCGATTGCGCATCCGGTTCCTTGAACTCTACGTGGACCGGATGACCGCCGAGACGCGCCTGTTCCCGGGTGCGGAAGCGACGCTGCAGGCGCTGGGGGAACAGGGGTGCCGCATGGCGCTTTGCACCAACAAGCCGGTCGGGATGGCCGAGGACATCCTCAAGTACTTCGGCATCCGCGACCGGTTTGCCGCCGTGCTCGGCGGCGACTCCCTGGCCGTCCGGAAGCCCGACCCGCTGCATCTCTCGTCGGCCATCGAGCAGGCCGGAGGGCGCGTGGAACGCGCGGTCATGGTGGGGGACAGCAGTGCCGATGTGACGGCGGCCCGCCGCGCAGGGGTTCCCTCCATTGCGGTAAGTTTCGGCTATTCCTCGGAGCCCGTCGATGGCCTGGGGGCCGATCTCGTGGCCCACCGGCTCGACGAGATTCCCGATCTCCTTGTTCGATTGGGGGTCCTCGGGTAAAACCGGCTTCTGTAGCCGGCATGCGGGCTCGGCAGGCGCTGGGGCGGTTAGCTCAGCGGGAGAGCACTCGCTTCACACGCGAGGGGTCACTGGTTCAAATCCAGTACCGCCCACCAGGCGTCGTCCGGGCCCTGATGGCCAGAGTTGGCCGAACCGGGATTGCGGGCGGTTAGCTCAGCGGAAGAGCGCTCGTCTTACACGCGAGGGGTCACTGGTTCGATCCCAGTACCGCCCACCATCGGCGCAGCATCGGGTGGCAGCCGTCGATCACGTTGCGAGGTGCGCCGGCGGCGCGACGCCGTGCCTCGACCGGGAGCTCCGGGAAACCCGGCATGTTGCCGCCCAGGCAGGGAAAGCCAGGAACGGGATGATTCCGGTACGGGGATTCGCGGCATCCGGAGGGGCGATGGCCCTGTTCGCCGTCGTCGTCTGGCCGCAGGCGGGAACGGCAGGCCATGCGGACGCGCAGGCGGCGATCGCGGCGGGTGATCTGCCCGCGGCCCACGGGGCGTGCGTCGACGCGGCCGAGAACGGCGATCCGGATTGCGAGAACGTCCTCGGCTGGCTGGCGCTGCAGGACGAGGCATTTGGCGGACCAGAGGCGGCCCGCCGGTGGTTTGCCCGGGCCGCCGAGCGCGGACATGCGCAGGCGACGGCAAACTTCGCCTTCGTGTGGGCGCGCGGGCTCGGCGGCCCGGCCGACGTGGAACGGGCTGCCGCCCTGTACCGCACGGCGCAGACGGCGGCCCTGGTGCAGGTGCGCCCGGAACCGTCGGCACGAAGCGAACCGCAGCGCGAAGTCTCGGACGACCGGCTGACGGTGGCCCGGTACCGGGGCGCCTATGCCGAACTGCTCCGGCTGCGGGTTCTGCAGGGATTGCGCAGCGGCGCGGACGACGTCTACGTCAGTGCCGCGGAGTTGCAGCAGGCGGAAACGGCGCTGGGCGCGCTGGGGTCGGAGGTGGAGGACCGCGGCACCGACACCGCGGCGATCAGGGCGTCAGTCGAGAAGGAACAGGCGCTGATGCTTCGCCTGCTCGGCCGCCACGCCGATGCCTTCGACCCGGCAGTGCGGGCCGACGCCCAGAAGGTGCTCCGTCGGATCCTGGCCGCCGGTGATCCGTAGGCGGATACCCGGCGCCGCCGGGATGCCGCCGGCGGGCAACGTGGCGGGAGAGGCTCGGGAGCGTGGAGGCCGGGGTCGGAATTGAACCGACCTACAAGGATTTGCAGTCCTCTGCATAACCACTCTGCCACCCGGCCTTGGGAGCGCCACACTCTATCGGGATAGGTGCCCGTACGCACCTGCGGGGGCCTACAATCGCGGGTGAAGGTGCTGACTGCGCGGACGACGGCAGACGTCCGGCGGCAGCGGAGGATGGACGCCATGTCCGATTTTGCGGCATTGCGCAAGAACATGATCGACGGGCAGCTGTTCCCGAACCGGGTGACCGACCGGCGGGTGATCGAGGCGTTCGCCAAGGTGCCGCGCGAGCGCTTCGTCCCCGAGCAGGCCCGGCCCCGCGCCTATCTCGACGAACATCTCCACCTGGGAGGAGGGCGTTACCTGCCGGCCCCCCTGGTGTTCGCGCGGATGGTCCAGGAAGCCCGCATCCGCTATGACGACGTGGTGCTGGATGTGGGCACGGCCTCGGGCTACTCGGCAGCGGTGCTGGGGCATCTGGCCTCCGCGGTCATCGCGCTGGAAAGCGACGAGGGGCTCGCGGTCCAGGCCGAGGAGGCGCTCACGGAACTCGGCGCCGACAATGCGGCCGTGGTGCAGGGACCGCTGCCGGGCGGCTGGCCCGACGGCGCCCCCTACGACATCGTCCTCGTGCACGGGGCGGTGCCCGAGCCACCGGAGGAACTGATCGCCCAGCTCGGCCCGCGCGGGCGGTTGCTGGCCGTCGAGGCCGAGCCCGATGCACCGGGCCGGGTGGTCCTCGTGGAGGCCATGAACGGGGCCCCGGTCAAGCGGGACCTGTTCGATGCGTCCGTGCCGCCGCTCGCCGCCTTTGCCCGGCCTCCGGCGTTCAAGTTCTGACGTCGATGGTCGCGGGACCGGCCGCCAGGGCCGGGCTCAGAACCTGATGGCGATCTTGCCCATGTGCTGCTGGGTCGCCATGAGGCGATAGGCTTCCCGGGCGTCGTCGAACGGCACGACCTCCGAGATGCGGGGTTTGATGGCGTGTTTCTCGATGGCCCGGTTCATGTCCCGGAACATGCGCCGGCTGCCGACGTAAACGCCGTTCAGGCGGACGGACTTCCGCATCACCGGCAGCGGATCGATGGTGCCGCCGGTGAGGATCCCGATCAGGGCCACGGCGCCGCCGACGCGCACGGCATCGAGCGATTTCTGCAGGGTGCCGGGACCGCCCACTTCCACCACGCCGTCCGCGCCGCGTCCTTCCGTGAGGTCGCGCACCGCCGCCGGCCAGTCGTCGACGTCCCGGTAGTTGATGGTGCCGGCGGCTCCGAGCGCCGCCGCTTCCTCCAGCTTGCGGTCCGAGGAGGAGGTGACGATGGCCCGGATGCCCGCGGTGGCGGCGAACTGCAGCGCGAACATCGATACCCCGCCCGTCCCCAGCAAGAGGACGGTATCGCCGGGCCGGAGCTCGGCCGTCTCGAAGATCGCGTTCCAGGCGGTCAGGGCCGCGCAGGGGAGGCAGGCCGCCTCCTCGCCGGAAAGGTGGGGGACCTGCGGGAGCACGCCCCCGGCGTCCAGCACCGCGTACTCGGCCAGGACGCCTTCGCGGGCGCCGCCCAGGGCGCTCGCCATGGCCGCCGGCGTGCAGCCGCCGTCCTCCCAGTCCTGGAAGAACGTGGTGGTCACCGCGTCGCCCGGGGTCGCGGTGGTGACGCCCGGTCCGACCGCCTCGACGATGCCGGCCCCGTCCGAGTTCGGGATCCTCGGCAGCGGGAAGCCGCGCGACAGCGGATCCCGAATGGTGGCGAGGTCGCGGTAGTTGATCGAGTTCGCCGTCATGCGAACCAGGACTTCACCGGGACCCGGCTCGGGGCGCGGGCGCTCCACGAGTGCCAGGGCGTCGATGCCGCCCTCGCCCTCGATCTGCCAGGCGCGAATGGAAGCTGTCATCTAGCTGCCCTTCTTGCGGTAGGCCTGCTCGGCGTGCTCGTCGCAGTACGACTTGCCGGGCGCGGCGGGTGCGAGGCAGAAACCGAAGTCGGGGTTGTCGGGTTCGCCGTGCGGCCAATGGCACTCGTTGTAGCCGGGAAAGCGGAACGGCCGCGGTTCCGCGCGTTCGGCACTGCCGTCCGCGGCGGACGCGGAGGCGGCAGCGGCGGCGTCGCCGTCGGCAGGGGAGTGGTCCTCGGCGGCGGACGCGGGCGGTTGCTCGGGCAAGCCGTCGCCCCGGCGGGCGACTTCGCCGGCGGCGTCCTCCGGGGCCGATGCCTGGGCGTTGGCGGCGGCGGAATCTTCGGCCGAAGACGCCGCCGCGGGCCGGGCGGGTCCGTCGTCGGCGCGAGAGGGTGCGCGCTTCCGCCCTCCGGCGTCGGCCGCCGGCGTGGCGACGCGCCGTTTCGGTCGGGGCCCGGCGGCATCCCGCTTCGGGGCGGCGGCGCCGTCCCGTTTCAGGCCGAGTCGCCGCACCTTCCCCTTGACCGCCGATTCCGTGATGGGCGGACCGAGGTCCGCGGCGACCTGGGCGCGGGTGCAGCCCGACAGCCAGAGCTCAGTGAGCCTCTTTACCCGCTCGGGGGTCCATGGATTGTTCATGCAGGAAGACTTCGGTTCGGCGGGCGGCGCGCATCGTGCAATGTGGTGTCATTTCGGCAGAAAGCAAGGGTCCGGCCGAGGTCTCGCGCACGCCGGAGCGATTCTCGTGCGCCTCTTCCGAGACCGCGGCGGCGGATGCTTCACGCCCCGGTGTTCAGGGGCGGTCGCTCGGCAAGGTCGACCAGGGCCCGCAGCAGGACGTTCGCGCCCCTCACGATGTCGTCGGGAAGCGCGTTCTCGATCTCGTTGTGACTGATGCCGTCGACGCAGGGGATGAACACCATCCCGGCCGGAGCGACCCGCGCCACGTTCATCGCGTCGTGACCGGCCCCGCTGATGATGTCGCGGTGCGAGTACGCCAGGCCGGCGGATGCCGACCGCACTGCCTCGACGACCCGGGCATCGAACGGTACGGCCGGAACGTCGAGAATCTGCCGGATTTCGCACGTCACCGTTTCCTCGCTGGCGGAGCGGTCGGCGGCCGCGCGCAAGGCGGCATCCATCGTCGCCAATACTGTCGCGTCCGGATGACGCATGTCGACGGTGAGGAACGCGGAGCCCGGGATCACGTTCCTGGAATTCGGCCGGGCCTGGAGGACGCCGCAAGTGGTCCTTGCGTCCGGCGCAAACTCCCGGCCCAGGGTCCGCACCGCGCGCACGATGTCCGCGGCCGCGACCAGCGCGTCCCGGCGAACCGGCATCGGGGTCGTGCCTGCATGCGACTCCATGCCGACGAGTTCGATCTCGTACCAGCGCTGCGCCTGGCCACCGGTCACGACCCCGATGGCGATCCCCTCGTCCTCGAGCAGCGGGCCCTGTTCGATGTGGAGTTCGATCAGCGCCCCGGTCGGATTCTCGCGATGGGTGCAGGGGATGGACCCCTGATAGCCGATGCGCCGAAGCTCTTCGCCCAGCCGGTGGCCGTCGGGATCCTGCACCTCCATCATGGCGTCGCGATCGTGCAGGCCGGCGTGGACTCCGGATCCCATCATCGCCGGCGCGAACCGGCAGCCCTCCTCGTTGGTCCACATCACCAGTTCGAGCGGGGCCTCGGTCACATAGTCGGCGTCGTTCAGCGCCCGCATGACCTCGAGGCCGGCCAGCACCCCGAGCGCCCCGTCGTAGCGCCCGCCGGTGGGCTGCGTGTCGAGGTGACTGCCCGTCTGGACGGGGTCGCGCCCCTCGTCCCGGCCCGCGCGCCGGGCGAACAGGTTCCCCATCTCGTCCACGCGGACGGTCAGTCCGGCTTCACCGCACCATGTGCGAAACAGGTCGCGCGCCTCGCGGTCGAGGTCGGTGAGGGTCTGCCGGTTGACGCCGCCCTTGGGCGTCGCGCCGAGTTCGGCCATGGTCGCGAGGCTGGCGAGCAGGCGTTCGGCGTTGACGGACAGTTCGACGTTGGATGGCGGGGAGTCGGTCGACAGAGAAGTCATCGCAGGATCGCAAGAACAGGAAGATCAGGAACAACTGGACAGTATACGTCGGGCACGGCATGGCCCCGGCCCCGTCCGGCCCCGACCGGGCGGGCGCGAGTCGGAAGACAACGGTGACCAGCGGAAACGGTCAAGATGGGCAGCAGGCCGACAAACTACGCCAATTGCCGCCAAGTTGACCGGTTGAAATAACATTACCCGCAACTACTTCCCGGCAGTGTGGGTGTCCTGCGGGCCGGCATGCAGGTACAAGAGTCCTTCACTAAAACCTATCCAACTGATCAGGATACATTTTTCTACTGGCGCAAAAATCCTTTGGATTCAGGTATAGTAAATTGTATATTGCTTGGTGCAGCTCACGTATTGGGCACCCTACACTCAGCGCATGTTCATTGAAGGAACCATTTTCCATGGCGGATAGTGCATCGAAGTCAACCGTAGAGATAACTGGCGACATTGTTGCCGCTTACCTCGGCAACAACACGATCGGGGCAGCCCAGCTACCAGACTTAATTGAGGCGGTACACAAATCCCTCCGTTCGATTTCGGACGCACCGGCAGCGGCCGCAGAGGCGGCGGCAGATGCGCCGACCACCGAGAAGCGCGGACCCGGCCGACCGCGCAAGGCCGATCCGCAGGCGACCGGGGCGCCGGAGCCGGGGCCTGCCAAGTCCGCGCGCCGACCGGGGCGCCCGTCCGGCGATCCCGCGGTTCCCATCGCTGCGTCGATCACGCCCGACTACATCGTCTGTCTCGAGGACGGGAAGCAGCTCAAGATGCTGAAACGCTACCTGAACACCAACTACGGAATGACGCCCGCAGATTACCGGCAGAAGTGGGGACTGCCGCCCGACTACCCGATGGTGGCCGAGAACTACTCGAAGCGGCGGTCGGAGGCCGCCAAGCGGTTCGGGCTGGGCCGGAAGGGACACCGGCGCCCGTCCGCAGGATCGAGCTGATCGACTAGAGTCCGTGGCCCCGAACCCGGGGCCGCGCCAACTCCACTGCACCGCCGGAAGGCGCCGGTCTGCCCAGTGCCGCCGCGTCACGGCGAACGGGGCATCCGGAGCTGATGCCGGCACCGCCGCCGCCAGCATGCGGGAGCCAAGGACCCATGCCCGAACGCAACCCTTCGTCCGTCACCTCCGGCACGGCGGCGCCGAACGACGTCCGCAGCGCGCTGACCTTCATCGTGCCGCAGGACACGAAGCCGTATTTCGACAGCTCGGCGCTGACCGGGGGCCTGCCGAAGGTCTACTTCGAGACGGAAGCCCGCGTCGTCAACGTGCGCGACATGCGCCAGATCGCCGATCAGCTGTCCCTGGATCGGCAGGGGTTCCTGCTGGTGGCCCACGAGACCGCGGTTGACGACCTCTACGACGACGCAGCGCTGGCGGCCGAGTACAACCGCGAGGTCGAGGCGCTCATCAAGCGGGTCACCGGGGCAGACCGCGTGGCCGTGTTCGATCACACCCGCCGGTCCGACGAGGCGGCAGGTGCTGCCAAACCGGACGGCGCCCGGCCGCCCGCCGACCGAGTCCATGTCGACTACACCGTGACGTCCGGACCGAAACGGGCGGCCGACGTGCTGGGACAGGACGAGGTCGACCGGGTCCTTGCGGCAGGCGGGCGCATCATGCAGATCAACGTCTGGCGCCCCATCCGGGGTCCGGTGCGCCGCAGCCCGCTGGCGCTCGCGGATGCCGGCAGCGTGCGGCCGTCCGAACTCATCGCCACCGACCAGCGGTTCCCCGATCGGGTCGGGGAGATCTACCAGCTGGCGCACGGGGAAGGGCAGCGCTGGTACTGGGTGCCGGAGATGGAACGGGGCGAGGTCCTGCTCATCAAGGGCTGGGACAGCCTCGACAGGTGCGCCAGGTTTACCCCGCACGGCGCCTTCCAGCTGGCAAGCCAGGATCCGGGCGCGCCGGCGCGCGAGAGCATCGAGATCCGCACCTACGTCGTCTTCGAGGGATGACGGCGCGCCCTGCGGCGGGGTCGCGGCCCGGCGGGGGTCCGCCGGGCCGGGTACGCCTGGGCGCCGAGAACTTGCGCCCGGACGGGGCAGGCGTTCCTGGCTACGCCACCCCGCTGACGCAGATCTTGCCGACGTGTGCGGCTGCCTCCAGCCGGTCGAAGGCGTCGGGAAGGGCTTCGAACGGATAGGTCCGGTCGATCATCGGCCGGATGGTGCTCGCATCGATGGCCCGGACCATGTCCCTGAGATCATCGCGTGATCCGCAGGTGACCGACTGGAAGCGGATTTCCCGGGTGACCGCCGGCCCGAGCGGAAGCTCGGCCAGGCCGCCGGACAGCACGCCGATCAGCGCGATGGTTCCGCCCGGCCGCACCGCCCGGAGCGCCTGGCCGAGCGTCTCCGCGCCACCCAGCTCGATCACCAGGTCGGCCTCCCGCACGTCGGCGCGGACTGCCTTGCCCCATTGCGGGGTGCGCCGGTAGTTGATCAGCGTATCGGCGCCCAGGCGCTGGACGGCCGCGAGCTTGGCATCGCTCGAGGACACCACGACGACGTGCGCGCCACACAGGTGCGCGAACTGGACGGCAAAGCAGGCGACCCCGCCCGTCCCCTCCACGACGACCACGTCGCCGGGCCGGGTCCGGGCCAACACCGCGACGGCGCTCCAGGCGGTGATCGCCGCGCACGGCAGCGTGCTGGCCTCCTGGGCGGTCCAGCCCCTGGGAGCGGCGACCACGCCGCCCGCGTCGAGGAGCATCCGCTCCTGCAGGACCCCGTCGAGCGGCCCGCCGAGCGCGCCGGTCAGGGCGTCGGGAGGAAAGCGCCCGCTCCGCCAGTACTGGAAGAACGAGGGGACCACGAGCTGCCCGGCCAGCGCCGGGTCGACCCCGTCACCGACCGCGACGATTCGCCCGGCCCCGTCGGACAGCGGCACGACGGGCAGGGCACCGCCCGCGCGGCCGTAGCCGCCGTTGACCATCACGAGATCGCGGTAGTTGAGTGACGCCGCCTCGATCCCGACGACGACCTCGCCCGGGCCGGGCGCCGGATCGGGGCGTTCCGTCCGCCGCAGGCCGTCGCGGGACCAGGCCGTGAGTTCCCATACCTGCATGGTCAGGAGTGCTTGGACATTTGGTTAGACACTCCGATTTGTCTACCCGACTTCTACCCAATCCTAACCTGCATGGTCAGCGCACCGCCGCTGCAAGGTTGCCGCCGTCCACCGTGAGCACGGCGGCCGTCGTCCGCTCCTGGCGCGCGAGCAGGACGAAGGCCCGCGCGACGTCCGCCGCCTGTACTTCCTCGCCCAGCAGGTTGCCGGCCATGTAGTCGTCCACGCTCAAATTCCGCTCCCTGGCGCGTGCCCTGATCATGGCATCGTCGAGGATGCCGCTTCGGATCCGGTCCGGGTTGACCGCGTTGACGCGAATGCCTTCGCCGCCGCACTCCAGCGCGTACTGGCGCATCAGGGCCAGCGTCGCCGCCTTCGCGGTGGCGTAGGCGCCGAGCTTCGGCCCCGGATAGATCGCCTGCTTGGACACGTTGAAGAGCAGGCACCCACCAATGCCCTGCGCCCGGAACACGGCGAGCGCGGCCTGTGCCACGCGCTGATGCGCGAAGAAGTTCACCTCGAAGCTCTCGCGCAATGTCGCCTCGTCGACATCGGCGATGGCGCCGGCATAGGCGACGCCCGCGTTCGAGACCACGACGTCGAGACCGCCGAAGGTCCGGACGATCCGGTCGAAGGCCTGCACCACGCTGTCCGGACGGGTGAGATCCGTCTCGACCGGCAGAGCCCCGGACTCCGTCGCCGCCTGTTCGAGCGCGCGCCGGTCCCGGTCGAGCACCACCACCTCGGCGCCCTCGGCGCGGAAGGCCTGCGCGGTGGCCCGTCCGATGGCGCCGCCGCCGCCGGTGACGACCACCACGTGGCCCTCGAACGGGAGCGGTCGGCGGGTGCCGAGCTTCGCCTGCTCGAGCGGCCAGTACTCGACGTCGAACAGGTCTGCTTCGGGCAATGCCTGGAAGGCTCCGAGCGCATCTGCCGCCCGGACCACCTCGGCCGTGGTCTCGGCCAAGTCCGCGGCGATGTCGGCGGCCCGGCGGCTGGGGCCGGCCGCAAAGACGCCGAGGCCGGGTGCCAGCAGCACCCGTGGCGCGGGATCCAGCGGCGTCACCGGTCCGTCGGCCCGTTCTGCGTGTGCCTTGAGATAGGACCGATAATCATCTGTGTACGAATTTATTGCAGACAATGCTGAACATCGGTAACCGGGCGTGCCGGCAGCCCGTCCGTGGTCAGGGACGACCAGGGGGCGCGGCTTGGTCCTGAGCACGTGGTCGGGCGTCACCGGCCCGGTCGCGAGATCGGGATGGTCGGCAAGCCAACGCGCTCGGGCACTGGCGCGTTGCACGAGCACCAGCCGGCGGGCCGGGCGCCCGGTCCGGTCGGGATCCAGCGCCCGGCAGAGGAGGCCCCGCAGCACCGGGGCGGCGGCGGACACGGCGCGATCAGGCGGCGGCCGCGACCGGACCGGCCGCGCCGAACGCTGTTTGTGGGCGATTGCACGTTCGGCGGCGCTCACCAGGCTGATCATCCGGTCGTAGGCGATGCGCGCCGTCGGGCCGAACGTGAAGATCCCGTGCGCCAGCAGGATGAGTCCCTCGACGTCGGGCGCTTCCTCGTAGATCGCGGCGCAGGCCTTGGCGAGCCGGAAACCGGGCATCACGTAGGGCACGATGCCGACGCGGTCTCCCCAGATCGCCCGGGCCCGCGCGGCCCCGTCGGGCTGGTTGGTGACCGCCAGCACCGCATTGGCGTGGGTGTGGTCGATGTACGTGTGCGGGAGGAACGCGTGGAGCAGGGTCTCGACGGAGGGCGAGGGGGCGGAGGGGTCCAGCAGGTACGCGCGGTGGGCCTGCACCATCGCCACGTCGGACAGTGCCGCGCGCGCCCGAAGGGCCCGGAGCGGCGCCAGTTCGACCCCGGGCAGGCCCTCCGGCTCGATCGCCGCCATGTCCCAGCCGCTTCCCTTGACGTGGAGGACCTCGGGAGCGTCCGTCCGCGCGCCGCGCCGGGATACCTTCACCGACGTGTTGCCGCCGCCGTGGAGCACCAGGCGCGGGTCGCTGCCAAGCAGGCGGCTCGAGTACACGCGAAGTGCGAGGGCCTCGCCGACGCTGCGTCGCCGCAGCCGCCTGACCAGGGCCGCCGCGTCGGCCTCTTGCCAGCGGTTCTTCACGCCGGGTGCCCTTCCGGCGCGGGGCCGAACAGGGCCTCGATGCCCTCCGGGGTCGCGGGTCCCACGCCGGCCTCGGTCACGAGGCCGTGGACCAGGTGGGGCGGGGTCACGTCGAACGCCGGGTTGAAGGCGGCGGTGGCCAGGGGGGCGACCGCGATCGAATCATGCGCACCGGCAGCGTTCCGCCCGCTCGCCCGCAGCACTTCCCCGGCGTCCCGCTCCTCGATCGGGATGGCGCGCGGGCCGGGCGTCGTCGTGCGGTCGACCGTCGATTCCGGCACCGCCACGTAGAACGGCACATCGTTGTCCTTAGCGGCGAGCGCCTTCATGTAGGTGCCGATCTTGTTGCACACGGTGCCGTCGCGCAGCACCCGGTCGGCGCCCGTGATCGCGAGGTCCACCCGGGCTTCCGACATGAGGTAGCCGGTCGCGCTGTCGACGGTGAGGGTGTGGGGAATGCCGCCCGAACCGAGTTCCCAGCACGTGAGGGCCGCACCCTGGTTGCGGGGCCGGGTTTCCCCGACCCAGACATGGATGTCGCAGCCGCGCTCGGCGGCGACGTAGACGGGGGCGAGCGCGGTGCCCCATTCGACGGTCGCCAGCCACCCCGCGTTGCAGTGGGTGAGCACGTTCACCGGGCCCCCCTTCTTGTCCTCGGCGATGCGCTCGATGAGTTCCGCGCCGTGCCGGCCGATCGCGCGGCACGTGCGCACGCATGCCTCCGCCAGGCCGTCCGCCAGCGGCCAGGCCGCCGACGGGCGCTCCGCCGGGGGAAGATCCGCGAGGGCGGCCTGCATCTTCGCGAGGACCGTGAAGAGGTCCCGTCCGGTCGGTCGGGTGCCGGCGAGGGTGGTGACGACGGCGGCCAGCGCGTCGTCGTCGGCCCGCTCGGCCAAGCCCAGCGCGACCCCGTACGCGGCGGTCACGCCGATCAGCGGGGCACCGCGCACCTGCATGGTGCGGATGGCGTGGGCCGCGTCCTCGAGCGACGTGAGGCGGCAGGTCTCCAGCGCCGCCGGCAGGCGGGTCTGGTCGATGATCTCGACCGCGGCCGCATCGGGGGAGCGCCAGATGGTGCGATTTGGGGAAGGCGATTCAACCGGCATTGCGGCGGGATCCCGATCGTTGACGCAAGGGGGGGCCAGATTAGGATGGAGGCGCGAATTTTGCCCACCGAGGGTTTTCCGATGCCCGAGACTGGGCTTGTGACCACGGCCGCTGGGCCGCTGATGGCCGGGCGCCGCGGGCTGGTCCTCGGCGTCGCCAACGAGCGCTCGCTGGCCTGGGGCGTCGCCCGCGCCGTCGCCGCGCACGGGGCGCGCCTCGCGTTCACCTACCAGGGCGAGGCCCTGCTGAAGCGGGTCCGCCCGCTGGCGGAACGCGCCGGGTCGGACATCGTCCTGCCGTGCGACGTCGGAGAGGAAGGGGCGCTCGACGCCACGGTGGATCAGGCGGCAGATCGCCTGGGCGGGCTGGATTTTCTGGTACATGCGGTGGCATTCTCGGACAAGACCGAGCTCACGGGCCGGTACGTGGACACCACCCGCGCCAACTTTCTCAGGACGCTGGAGATCTCCTGCTACTCGCTGACGGAAGCGACCCGGGCCGCCGCGCGGCACATCGGCCCCGGCGGCAGCGTCCTCACGCTCACCTACATCGGGGCCGAGCGCGTGGTGCCGCACTACAACGTGATGGGCGTCGCCAAGGCCGCGCTCGAGGCGAGCGTCCGCTATCTCGCGGTCGACCTCGGCGATGCGCAGGTGCGGGTCAACGCGATCTCGGCGGGGCCGATGAGGACCCTGGCCGCGTCCGGGATCGGCGACTTCCGCTACATCCTGAAGTGGAACGAGTACAACTCGCCGCTGAAACGGAACACGGACCAAGACGACATCGGCGGGGCCGCCCTGTATCTCCTGTCCGACCTCGGCCGGGGCACGACCGGCGAGGTCGTGCACGTCGACAGCGGCTACCATGTGGTCGGCATGAAGGCGGTTGACGCCCCCGATATCGCGACCGTCTAGCCGCCGGAATCGGGGGTCGCATGGCCGGCAACTCCTTCGGAACCGCCTTTCGCCTGTCGACGTGGGGCGAAAGCCACGGGCCGGCGATCGGCTGCGTGCTGGACGGCGTGCCGCCGGGCATCCCGCTGGCCGAGGCGGACATCCAGCGCGACCTCGACCGGCGGCGGCCGGGGACCTCGCGCCACACGAGCCAGCGCCGGGAGCCGGACACCGTCCGCATCGAGTCGGGCGTGTTCGAGGGCCGCACCACCGGCACGCCGCTCGCGATGGTGATCCAGAACCAGGACGCGCGCTCGAGCGACTACGAGCGGCACCGCACGGTGTTCCGCCCGGCGCATGCGGACTACACGTACTGGAAGAAGTACGGCATCCGCGATCACCGGGGCGGGGGGCGGTCGTCCGCGCGAGAGACGGCGATGCGCGTGGCGGCCGGCGCAGTCGCGAAGAAGGTCATCGCGCCGACCTCCGTCCGCGGCGCGCTGGTGCAGCTGGGCCCCCTGGCGATCGACCGAGACCGGTGGGACTGGGAGGCGGTGGGACGCAATCCCTTCTTCTGCCCGGACCCGGAGAGCGTGGACGCCTGGGCGGGCTACCTGGACGACGTGCGGCGCGACCGGTCGTCCTGCGGGGCGGTGATCGAGGTCCAGGCGGAGAACGTCCCCGCCGGCCTCGGCGAACCGGTCTACGACCGGCTCGACGCCGATCTTGCCCGCGCGATGATGAGCATCAACGCGGTCAAGGGGGTCGAGATCGGGGCCGGGTTCGCGGCGGCCGCGCAGACGGGGATCGAGCACGCCGATGAGATGCGCGCGGGCCCCGGCCCCGGCGAGGTCACGTTCCTCTCGAACAACGCCGGGGGGATACTCGGCGGGATCTCGTCGGGTCAGCCGGTCGTCGTCCGCTTCGCGGTCAAGCCGACGAGCTCGATTCCGCAGCCGCGCCGCACCGTGGACCGGGACGGCAACGATGCCGAGATCACAACCCAGGGCCGGCACGACCCGTGCGTGGGCATCCGCGCAGTGCCAATCGGCGAGGCGATGCTGGCGCTGGTCCTCGCCGATCACCTGATCCGCCACCGCGGGCTGGTGGGCGCGGGCCACCCCGCCTGGGCGGGAACGCCACTGACTGCAGACCAAAAGGGAAGGAAACCCCGTGACTGAAGCTCGTGAGGTGCACGCCACCACCGCGCCGCCGGAGAGCCTTGACAGCCGGGGCATGCGGGACCCGGACAAGGTCTGGGAACTGGCGCTCGAACCGCAGTTCGACGCGCTCGACGACGGCCTGAAGCGATACATCGCCGTCTGTCGGGAGCGCCTGGGACTGATCCCCAACGTGATCAGCGCGAACGCCCTGGATTCCGAGCGGCTGCGTACCTTCGCCGACAGCTACAACCGCCTGATGCTGGGCGACGGCAGCCTGTCGAAGGCGGAGCGCGAGATGATCGCGGTGCTGGTTTCGAGCATCAACCGGTGCTTCTACTGCCTGGTCGCGCACGGGGCCGCTCTGCGGGAGGTCACCGGCGATCCCATCCTGGCCGAGGCGATTGCGTTCAACTACCGGGCCGCCGACCTGTCGCCCAGGCATCGGGCGATCCTCGACTTCGCGGCGAAGCTGACGACGGATCCGGCGAGCATGGACGAGCCCGACCGGGAGGCGCTCCGGGCGGCCGGGTGCGACGACCGCACGATCCTGGAGGTGGCCGAGGTGGCGGGCTTCTTCAACATGTCGAACCGGATCGCCGCCGCGACCGGCATGCTCCCGAACCCGGAGTATCACGCACTCGCCCGCTAGCTCATTGCCCGGATTTGCACCGGGGGTACCCCTGAGCAGGCGCGTGGCTGTTGGTCCGAAGTTCCGTGCGACCTTGCCACGGCGCACGGAACCTTGGGTTGGAGCATTTCTTGGCCATGGTTGGCGCTGAGAGGCAGCGGCCCGCCGCCGCCGCCTGCCGGGTTCGGGGCAAGAGCGTCAGGCAGGGGCCGGGCTCGCGACCAGCACTCGATGCGGATGCCCGTCCGTTCCGGATGGGAGCCCGGAGGATCGAACCCAGCTTCGGCGTTGCGTTCGTGTTCTGGTGCAGGCTATACATGGGATATACCTGCCTGGAGGTGGACGATGCTGACCAAGGTTCAGAAATGGGGCAACAGCCAGGGGCTGCGGGTCGCGAAGGCGCTATTGGACGAAGCCGGCATCCACGTGGGCGACGAGGTCGATGTGACGGCCAGGAGCGGACGGATCATCGTCGAACCCGTATCGAGAATCAGGGGCAGGTACGACCTGAAGGATCTGGTGTCGAAAATGCCCGGGGAGTACCGGCCGGAGGAGCTCGACTGGGGGCCGCCGGCTGGCAAGGAGCTCTGGTAGGTGGCCCGCTATGTTCCGGAGAAGGGGGATTTCGTGATCCTGACGTTCGACCCGCAGGCCGGGCGGGAGCAGCGGGGGCGCCGCCCGGCCCTGGTGGTCAGCAACACGCTGTTCAACCGCCATACGGGGCTCGCCATGGTGTGCCCGATCACCAGTACGTTCAGGGACATTCCTTTTCATGTTCCGGTGCCGGACGCGTCGTCCCTGACCGGTTACATCATGGTGGAGCAGATCAAGTCCGTCGATTGCGCCAGCCGCAGGGCCCGATTCGTCGAAAAGGCGCCCGCACCTGTTCTTAACGAGGCTCTCGCCATTCTGGACGCCTGCCTGTACGGGGCGCCGTAGCGGGGGCGTGCGGGTGGCGCGATCACCATTCGGCTTCGAACGCATCGAGCTGGCCCGCCACCTGCGTTCTCCAGACCCCGTGGCCGATGATCGCCGGTCGCCTCCGGAACCAACCGGCAGTCCAACCCCGGCGGTGCTTTCAGGCCGCCGGGCGTGACCGGTCCTGCACACGAGCGCAGAATATCCCTGAGGGGCGGATTGGTGCCTCGCAGAGGTAACGCTGCTGAGACCGCCCGATCGAAACGATTTGCCAAGAACGAATCGCCAAAATCATCCGCAGTTACGCCGTCGGAGCAGAAAGATCCTACGGTTGCCATCCAGGAAGAGCTGAAGTGGTACCGGCTTCTCTTCACACTGAAGCTTGGTGCGGTCGTCTGGATTGGATTGCAGGTCGCTCGAGTGGACAAGGGGACACTCGACGGAATTGCAGGCTTGTTTTCAATCGAAGCAGACGGACTCACCGCCGCATTGGTTGCCATGGTGTCCCTCCTGATGGGACTCTGGCTCCTCGTTGCCGTGATACACACGAATATCGGCAGGCTCGGCGACCCTGTGTTGGCACAGGCTGGACGAGTGCAAGGCCCTGTTTTCCTGATCTTGGCTCTCGTGGGAATTCCTTCGTTTCTCTGGGCGCCGGCGACTGCAGCGAACTTCATCCGTTCGGGATATCACGTAGTGGCGATCATCGTCGTCCTGCTGCTTTGCGTAATCGCAGACGCCTTGCTCACTCGTGCGGCCCGAAAGAAGCAGTCGGCGGCGAGTTGCCCGCCCACGGCGTAACCCGCCTGGAAGTGCACGGTCCCAGTGGGCTGCCGGGTTCCAGATCCCCTCCCGATGGAAGTATGGGATAGCAGCTCGGTGCTGCGAAGGCGCCAAGTGGCGCGCGGTCTGCGTAATGCCCCTTGCGGTGCCGTCGACGGCCGGGGTGTGGTACCGGGGCCATTGCCCGATGGAGACCGAGGGCTTGAGCCCGTCGGCTCCGGACGAGCGCGAATACCGGCGCTCCCGGGACGCGACGGATCATGCCGGTATCCGCCTTGGACGGTTCCGCCGGGCCCGGAAGCTGGCTGCCGCCGGCTGTTGCGCCAGCACTGACGAGGCCCTGCAGATGCCTCGCGATGTCGGCGGGTGCCCGCTGGCGGAGGCGTGGGGTCGTCGAGCGATCGCACCAAGGCGCCTCCCTTTCCCATTGAGCCCGCTTCGCGGCTCACCGAGGTGCCGGAAACGCAGTTCGCCGAGCCGTCTGTGGCGCGCGCTCGCGACGCGTCCGGCGGTTGCTGTCAAGCAGGATCAAGCGGCCGTCGGGCAGCGTCGGCTCCATACGTATTGACAGTAACTGGGATGTAAACTATAGTTGTCATATGCTTGAAGTCCGGAAGACCGCATGGCTCCACAAGTGGTTGCGAAAGCTGCCGGACCCCGCGCCGCGGCGCGGATTGCGTCGCGCGCGCAACGGCTGGAACACGGCCACCTTGGGGGCGTCAAGAACCTTGCCGACACCGGCCTGGGAGAGCTTCGTCTCGACTATGGGCCCGGCTACCGCCGGTATTTCTTGAAGCGCCAATTCGTGTTGATCCTCCTGTGCGGTGGCCACAAGGACACGCAGAAGCGCGACATGGAGCGCGCCCGGAACATGGCAAAGGAGCTGCAGAATGGCCTTCGACAAAGCTGACCTTGCGGTGAGCCGCCATGATGCAGCCGAGTACCTGGATTCACCCGAAGCGCAGGCCGAGTATCTGGCCGCGGCTTTCGAGACGGGTGATGCCGCCTACATCAAGCAGGCGCTCTCCACGCTCGCCCGGGCTCGCGGGATGAGCGAACTGGCCAAGGATGCCGACGTCACCCGCCAGGGGCTCTACAAGGCTCTGTCCGAGAATGGCGACCCGCGCCTGTCGACGCTGCTTGGTGTCATCAACTCCCTGGGTGTGCGCCTGAGCATCCGGCAAGTCAGCTAGTGGCCAGCCGCTGGGAATTGCGTCGGCGGGAGGGTGATTGCGTGTGTGCCATCCTCCGGATACCGAACGAACCCCCGGAACGGCCGCGTCCAATCGGCGCCGCCCTGGCCCCTGCTACCCGCGCCCCGCCTTGACCAGCATCTGAACCAGAGGCGGCGCCTCAAGGTCCATACAGGGGAACCCTCCCACCGTCACGTACGCTAGAGTGAGGTGGTATCCGTCGACTGGAGGTCATCCAGGACATGGTTCGAGGCGTACTCCATCCGGCCGCGATGCTCGCCTTGCTGGCGCTTCTGCCGCTGTCGACGAACGCCTGGGCGCACGAAGTCAGGCCGGCGGTCGCCGATCTCTCTGTCGACCGTTCGGGCGGCTACGAGGTCTCGATCGAACTCAACCTGGAAGCCCTGCTGGCCGGTATCGGGCCCGAGCACAGCGACACGTCCGAAGCGCCCGGCGCCGCCGAGTATGCGGGGCTCCGCAGCCTCCCGCCGGACGGCTTGCGCCGCGCGTTCGACGGGTTTTCCGAGCAGTTCCTGGACGGCGTCATGCTGAGCGCCGGCGACACGCGGCTGGAGCCGGCAATCCTCGATGTGCAGGTGCCCACGGTGGGGGATACCGGGTTCCCGCGCCTCTCCCGGATCGTCCTCGGCGGCGCGCTACCGCCCGGGGCGGCGAGCCTGACCTGGGCTTGGGATGCGGAATTCGGCGCGGCCGTGATTCGGGTCCCGGGCGCGAACGCGGGCGATCCCCCGGTCTTCACCGAGTTTCTGCAGAACGGCGTTGCCAGCGATGCGATCCCCATCGCCGGCCAGATCCGCCGGAACGTCCCCGAGATCTTCCGCGACTACCTGGTGATCGGCTTCACGCACATCCTGCCGAAGGGCCTCGACCACATCCTGTTCGTGATCGGGCTCTACCTCCTCAGCACGCGGCTCTCGACCCTCGTGTGGCAGGTGACGGCCTTTACGGTTGCGCACTCGATCACGCTGGCGCTCGCCATGCTCGGCATCGTCAGCCTGTCGCCGTCGATCGTCGAGCCCCTGATCGCCGCGTCCATCGTCTACATCGGCATCGAGAACGCGGTCACGAGCCGCCTGCAGCGCTGGCGGCCCGGGATCGTGTTCGGGTTCGGTCTCCTGCACGGGCTGGGCTTTGCCGGGGTTCTGACCGACATCGGGCTGGCGCCCGCGGAATTCGTGACCGGCCTGGTCGCCTTCAACGTCGGTGTCGAGCTCGGGCAGCTTGCCGTGATCGCCGGCTGCTTCCTGGTGGCCGGTCTCTGGTTCCGTCACAAGGACTGGTACCGGACCGTGATCACGAACCCGGCGTCGGTCCTGATCGCGGCGATCGGGGCGTGGTGGTTTGTCGAGCGCACGGTGCTCGCCTGATCAGGGCCGTGGCGGCACGGCGCCGGTATATCGGCGGCCGGGAGTGGACGACACAGGCGTAGCACGTCGCGGGCATATCGCCGTCGCGACCCTGCGAGCCATTGGCGTGCCCAGCGGCAGCACCGGCGCCTACGCTGTCAGTTTCCTGCGAAAAGCCTGCCGAACAGTCCTCGGGCGGGAGGCGCCTCGCGCAGGGCGGTGCCTGAGGCCTCCATCAGTCGCGCGCCCAGGTCGGGTGTCGTCCGGTAGTCGCTGATGGCAAACGCGGTCGTCTTCACCGCCTTGTCGAACAGGTCTGCAAACAGCGCCCGGAACTGGCCCGGCGCGACCTCGATCCGGTGGTCCGGATCCCAGACCGTGAAGTACTTGAGGCACTGCCGCTCCGTTCCGAACATCTGGCCATAGGGTCCGCAAACGAGGGCGTGCGTGATGCCCTTTCGACTTCCGTTCGCCTCCTTGGCTCGCGCAATCTGTTCCGGAGTCAGGATCACCAGGGTCAGGTTGTGCTTCATTGTCTCCTTCCCGGCAAGCGCGCCGGATAACCGCCCCGCCACGCATGCGCCCCACGCGGCAGGACCGGTTCCCGACGCCGTCACCCGGGCTGTGCCGGGTGCGAACGTTCGGTATCCACGGCGACCACGCGGCCTGTGCACGAGCTGCGAGGCGCCGTCCCAGGGCAGCCAGGTGTCCGGTGCCCTGCGCCGGGCGATTCTACCATTGCCATGGCCGGGGCGTCGTACCGGGGCCATGGCCATCGACGGCGCCGCGCCGCAGGCCAACGGTCGGCCCTCAGGGGGCCTGGCGCCCGGCCCGCGCAAGGCGCGTCGCGGCTTCTGGCTGTCCCGCGACCGGCACCGGCCCGCATGGCTCCTCCCCACCGAGAGCGCCGTCGACGCCATCTCCGCCCGAAGCCTGCGCATCGAGGGCGCCCGCGAGCACGGCGCCGTCGTCGCCTCCACCGCCGCTCTCGCCAGCTCGATCCCGGCCTCGATCGAGGACTGGAAACCGACGCGCATCGTCTTTGCCTACGATGCCGACACCGCCGGGGACCGTGCCGCCCGTCGTCTCGCCGGCAACGATCCGAGGGTGATCAGGCTGCGCCCATGGCGCGCCAGGGGCCGGAACGAGATACTCCTCCGGACCCGATGAGCCCGCGGGAACGCGTCGCTCGTGCGGCTCACCCAGACACCGCATCACCACCATCAAACAATCTGAAAACCCCACCATCAATTGCCGTGCGTGCGCTCAGCGGCCCAGGTTGGAATGGATTCGCGTCTCGCCGACTGGTCGAACGGGTCCGGGCGAGCTACAGGGAGCCTAGGCGCTCGAACGTGTCCGGGTACTTCTGCGTCATGAGGATGAGGGCCGCGGCCGATTCGGGGGGAGTCGACCGGCCCTGCTCCCAGCGCTCGACCGTGCGGACGGGGACGCGGATCATGTGCGCGAAGACCGCCCTGGAAACGTCCAGGCGGTGGCGGACGCCGCGGATGGCCTCTGGCGTGAGCTGGGGGAGGGTCCGCGGTTCGACGCGCACGGTCTTCAATGTGCGCTTGCCGACACGGTGCTCGCGGACTTCGCGCAAGCCCTCGAGGACCTCGGCGGCGATGTTGCGTTCAGTCATTGTCGATTGCCTCCACGGCCCTTCGCCACGCGTCGCGCTCGGCGGCGGTCAGGTCGTCCTTCTCGCCCTTGGCGTACACGGCAAGCAGGTAGATGTGCATCTCCTTCGCGAACCAGTAGTAGATGATCCGGCGCCCGCCGCGCTTTCCTCGACCGGGCATCGCCCAGCGGATCTTGCGGAGGCCGCGTCGGTGCCCCGGATCACGTCGCCCGCCTCCGGATGCACGCTCGGGAACGCCTGCAGCGCGGCGTAGCCGTCGTCGTCGATAAGTCGTGGCAGTTGCCTCGTGAATGTCGATGCCTCAATGAACCGCACGATCCCTCCGATACGGAAATTGCGCAGTCGGAAAAAGGCAGGACGGGGAAGCTGCGGGAGCGAACGGTCCCGGGACGGGCGCCGTCTGGTTTTGGGGTGCCCAGCCCCGGTCATCGCGCCACAGGGAGCGCCGCCTGATCCCTGCGTTCCCGCCAGCATGTCGCGGGCATGTTGTCGTCATTTGGTCAATTCACCTTGCTCCTGTGCCGGTTGACGGCCTCTCTCACGGAGCCAGGGCCGGGATGGCTCACTGCACGAGCTGCAAGTCCTTCTACGGGAGCCTCGGAGGCCGCGCGGGCCGTTGCGGTGGGGGTGGATCAGATCGGCCCGGCCGCCTCCCAGCCGAAGAACACGTTCCTGATGTGCTCGCGCGGGAGCGCCCTCAATGCCCTGCCCCGGGCGACCAGGAGCACCGTGCCGTCCACGAGTTGCACCATCAGCACGCGGGTCTCGCTGTTCCTGACCTCATTGATCCGGTTGGCGAGCGCCCCCTCGATGGATTCGATCTCGGTGCCCCAGATACTGTCGGTCAGAAACAGACTGTCCGGCGTGAACTGCGTGATCCTGGGGCGCCCGTCGTCCCGTATCCAAGTGTAGTCCCAGTGCAGGAACACCCGTACCTCGTCGGCCCGGAAATCCCCCTCCTCGGAGCCGCCATAGCCGACCATCGAGCCCTGGCTGGCCAGACAGCCCGACAGGACCACGGCTAGGAATCCGGCCGCTATCGCTCGCATTTCCTTCTCGCTGGCTGCCGTGAGGACCAGGGGTCAGTTTGCACGACTCACTGAGCGGGCACTCTCCATCTGCGGCGTGCCGCGGGGGAGATCAGGCCAGCATTTATCAAAAACACATCATACATCCGAGATCAACACGATACTTTAACACATGTTATTCTACGATAGGGCAGGATGGCGACTGCCGCCCCGGCGACGCGGGAATGTCGTGGGCCGGCCGCTGGCGCACGGCGCGCCAGCCATCTCCCCCCGGTTCCGACCGGGCGCGGCATGGCCAGGGAGGCGGCGGACATCGAGGATTTCAATGCCGACCGGACTTGGCCCATTCCATCGGTCCTTGCGAGCAACGGCGGTTGCCATCGACCGGTACCAAAGATCCCTTCACACGCCGGGAGACATCTCATGTCGGTTCGTTCATTTCTCTCGAGACGTCGGGTCTGCACGGCGCTTTCCGCCATCGCCTTTGCCCTCGTGCTGGCCGGGACGCCCGACCGTCCGGCAGCCGATGCCATTCAGGACCTGATTCAGCAGTGCACGGACGAATGGGACAAGAGCAGCGCCTCCCAGTCGTGCTACACCCCCCAGAGCACCTCGTGGGTGACGGACAACTACAAGTGCCAATTCTCGGTGTACTGCCCCAAGGCAAACAACGCCCTGCAGTGGAATCAAGACGTGCAGGTGTTCATGAACTGGGTCAGCGCTCTCCACAATTGCGACGGCCGCCTCGCCACGTCGTGCTGACCTCAAGCCCGAACCTCCCGTGACGGGGGGGCCGCCCGCGTCCGCATACCCGCATCCCGAACAGCGGCGCCGGCCTTCGGGTGCCAGTACAGGCGCGTCCAGTTCGCGCGCCAGCCGCCCTCCGATGCGCTCTCCTTCCAGCGCACCTGGTAGTAGACCTCATTGCCCTCGACCTCGTCCCACGCCACCGTGATCGTGTTGTCGGTGACCTCCGCGACGCGCAGGCCGCCGGTCTGTCCGGGCGCCTTCACCGGCAAGGTGACGGCGACGTCCTCGTTCCAGCTGTGGGTGTCCCCGTAGAGGGTGATCGTGAGGTCGCCGCGGTCCGTGACGAAGGGCCCCCGGTGGCCCAGCACGACCCGCGCCTCGGAGTCCGAGAGTCTTTCCAGCCGCTCCACCCAGACGTGGGTGTCGATGCCCGACAGCTCGAGCTTCACGCGGTGCCGCGACCCGTGGATGCCCGGCCCCGCCAAGGCGTTCCACTCGCCGGGATCGCCTACAACTACGGCGGCCACATCACCGCCGCAACGCGCGTGCAGGCGGTGGTGGAAGCGCCGCCGGCGCAGGTGGAGAACGTGCGCCTGACGCCCGGGCCGCAGCGGGTTCACGTGAAGTGGGACGCGGTGCCGACCGCAAGGGAGAACCTGGACCGCAACCGCTACCGGGTGCAGTGGAAGGGCCCGGACGGCGGCTGGCGCGAGCTCAAGAGTGCGCGGGGCTCGCGCACGAGCTACACCATCCCCGGCCTGGATCCCGGCAAGGAGGTCACGGTCCGGGTCATCGCCACGAGGCACAAGGCCCCGGACGGGCCGCCCTCTGAGGAGGCGCGGGCGACGCCGCCGGCGTTCGAGTACCGCATTGCCGGCACCGAGCCGGCGGAGCTCACGGGCGCGAACCTGAACGGCGCCACGATCACCGTCGCGCTGCAGGGCGCGGATGCGGACGTGCAGCGTCCGGTCCTCGTCGAAGTCGGTGTCGTCATAGGCCAGCGTGAGCCGCGCCCGGCGGTCCGACAGGCGCTCGACGGCGCTCACCGACACGCCGGGGACGCCGCTCGCGGTGAACTGGCTGACCAGCAGGTTGGGCTCCCAGCCCCGGTGCGGCCGGCCCACGAACTCCACGGTGACCTTCGCGCCGTTCAGCTTGTCTTCCGTGAGCGGCGAGGGGTCGGTCGCGGAGATGCGGGCGCCGTCGGCGTCATCGGAGCCACCGGCGTCCTCGCCGTCGTCGTCGAGGATCGTGCCTTCTGCAAATCTCAAATTGAGATTGCCAGGATGAGCAATGATGTCGGCCGCGAGCTGCGCGTTGGTCAGCAAGAGCACAAGCCGCACCGTCTCCTCGTCCTCGATTTCAGTGTCGCCGACCACCTGCAAGGTGACCGTCTTGCTCGTCTCGCCCGGCGCGAACGTCAGTGTCGGACCGGGCGCGGGGATGTAGTCCTCGTCCTCCCTGGCTGTCTGGCTTGAATGGCCAATCGTGGTGTCCAGCGTCACCGTCCGGCCGCTGGCCGGGGACAGGGTGAAGGTGAACGTCATCGGCGTCGTGCCGCTGTCGCCCTCCGTCACGCGGGGCGAGTTCACCGACAGCACCGGCGGCGCGTCGTCGTTGACGATGGTGCCCTCGACGAACGCCAAATTGCCTTGTCTTTGGAGGTTGGAGTCGAACGTCGCGTTGACGAGCGGACCCATCCCAAGGAGGACAGTCTCGTCTTCCTCCACGTCGGTATCGCCGATCACGGGCACGACGAGCGTCTTGCTCGTCTCGCCCGGGTTGAAGGTCAGCACGGTATCCACTTGTTCGAAGTCCACGCCGAAGGTCGCCGTAGATCCCCCGGCGCCGGCCGTGATGCTTACCGACACCGTCTGGGTGCTGGCCGGGGACAGGGTGAAGGTGAAGGTCATCGGCGTCGTGCCGCTGTCGCCCTCCTGGACGCTGGGCGAGTCCACCGACAGCACCGACAGGGGGGTGCCGGTCGTGGCGGTGGCGTCGGCGGAGGTGAAGCTGCAGCGGTCCTTGTTGCAGGCAAGGCCGACGGGCTGTTGCTGCGCATGTCCTCCGACGCCGCGCACGACGGCGCCGGCGGGCAGCTCGCGGCTTCGGACGCTGATGTGAACCGGCTCCGGCTCGGGCTGGAGGGCACGTGGCGCGGCATCGAGACCGGGGGCGGCGGGACGCTGACGCCCACGCTGGAGGTCGGGCTCCGCCACGACGGCGGCGACGCCGAGACCGGGCTTGGCCTCGAGGCCGGCGCCGGGCTCGCCTGGTCGGACCCGGCGAGCGGGATCGCGGCCGAGCTCAAGGCGCGCGGCCTGCTGACCCACGAGGCGGACGGGTTCCGCGAGCGCGGCCTCTCGGGCGCGTTTGCCTGGGATCCAGCGCCGGGTTCGGACCGCGGGCCGTCGCTGACGCTGACCCAGACGCTGGGGGCTTCGGCTGTGGGCGGCGTGAACGCGCTGTTCACGAACGGCGCGCCGACGAGGCTCGCGGCCAGCGACGCCGGGTTCGATCAGCGCCGCTTCGAGGCGAAGTTCGGCTACGGGACGGGTGCGTTCGGCGACCGGCTCACGATGACGCCGGAGCTGGGCATCGGCCTCTCGGACGGCAGCCGCGACTACGGCGTCGGCTGGCGGCTGAACCCCGTGGGCGGCGGCTCCGCGTTCGAGTTGCGTGTCGACGCGACGCGGCGCGAGGCGGCGGGCGGCGACGCGGAACCGGAGCACGCGATCCGGCTTGACCTCAAGGCCCGCTTCTGAGCTGCAGGGCGGCCGGGCGTGCCGCCGGGCGCGCCCGGCGCTGTGCCATGACAGCATGCCGGTCGAACCCCGCGTGATGCGCAAGGGCACGATCCGTTGGTAGCGCCGCCGCCCGAGCCGATCACGGCGGCGTTCTGGACAATTGGCGCCCGGATCGTCGACGGCGGTTCAGCGTCAGGACCGGACCGGCGCCGACGTGTCTTCGACAGCCGCTACGCGCTGACCAGACCCTTCTTCCGCCGGATGTTTAACGCCTGGCACACGAGGTCTCACTCGCCCTGCACTTTCTCCAGGCCGCGCAGGCTGATGTGGCGGTTATGAGAACCTTATGATTATGGGAACCTGAGCCGCTTCGGTTGTTGTTTCTCAAGGGATTGGGTACGGATCAGGTTCCCATAAGTTTGGTGGGTTCAGGCGCCTGCGAGCATTGCGAGCAACTCGTCCTGCACA
>JAJDZX010000070.1 GCA_022824395.1 Alphaproteobacteria bacterium | reverse complement strand
GCCTGCGTGGCGCCATGTCAATACGTTTAGTGACTACAACTGTACGCGCCCCGTGCCGCCCCCGGCGGGACCACGCCCTGAACGTTCAGCAACTTACGGCGAGTGGAGCCCCGAAACTCCCTCAGAACTTCGGGCTAGAGCCCGAGGTCAAGCAGGTTGTAATCCCTGATGCTTGCCTTCGCTTCTGCAGTCCATCGACAGTGTTCGCCTGCTTCCGCCAGCGGCTTGTAAACGTACGGTGTTTCACCCGGAAATCGCTGGCTCCTCGCGTCGATGGCATAACCGATCATCCGGGAGCGCGTGCGGATGCGCGCCTCGTCGTAGTGCGCCACGGCGTTGTGCAGGCCGCCGGTCGTTACGCCCAGGACCGAGGCACGGCGGTGAAATCCGAAATTCACGGTCACGCGCCAATCGGTGCTCGTGTTGGCAAATGATCCGTGCACGACCTGGCGATTCGTGATGGCCACGTCGCCCGGCTGGCAGAGAAGCGGCACGGCACCTCGAATCCGGTCCGAGCCGCTCTCGTCGACCAGCGCGGCAATGTCGACCTTGCCGAGCCTGTGGGAACCGGGAAGCATCCAGACCCCGTTGGCCGCCGTGCAGCCGTAGAGCTGTGCCATGAAGTTGAACCCGTGGGAACCCTGGTCCCAGTCGGGTGAATCCCAGTGGGTGACACCGTCCTGGTGCCACGCGACGGACGCCCCCCTCCCCGGCTCCTTGAGAAACAAAGCCTCCGTGAATGGCACGAAATCGTCGCCGTTGATGGCCGCCGCCACTGCCAGCAACTGTGGATGCGCATACACCCGCAAGCAGGCCTCGGAAAACTGCAGGGACCCGAGGATGAGGTACACGACGTCCTCGGGTGCGTCGGGCTTGGCCTCCGGCTCGATCATCTTGACCGGGTGTCGGCCGGCAGCTTCATCGGTCCCGCCGAACGGATCGCCGAGCGGCTTGGCCCAGAACAGGGTCGGCGCCTCGCAGTCGGCACCGAGAGCGGGGCGCCCCATGGCGTCGATGTCAGCATCCTTGGCCACCGGCAGGCGTGAAAGGATCTCCTGAACATCCGCCTCGATGTCTGCTAGCTCGTCGTCCTGCAGGACGCCTTCAAACACATAGAAGCCGTGGCGCCAGTAGGCCTCGGCGATGTCCGTGTGCAGGGCGCCGCTGTCGTCCAGCCTGATCGGGCCACGGTTGCCGAGCTTCAGGGCCCGCGCCTCGCCTTCCCGCATGTAGGCCTGCAGGGCGGCTTCGTGCCGACCGTAGTCCACGCGGCTGGCTTCAAGGGTCGCTTGCATGGTTGAACCTCGCAGCTGCTCGGGGCGAGCATACCGGCAGCCATCGGCCACCAGAACCTATGGGCGTTTGATCGACTTTGCCTCGGCTTCGCCTATAACGCAGTGCGTACGGATGGACCGCGCCTCGGGCCATCCGGCCCCGCACACTGTGCTGCAGATGGAAATGGGTAGACCCGAACGTTGACTCGCGACCGCATCAGCTTCCTGTTTCTCAATCTCGGCCATTTCTTCGATCATTTCATCATTCTGGTCTTCGCGACCGCCGCCGCACTCGTGCTGGCCCACGAATGGGCTATCCCCTATTCCGAACTGATCCCGTACGCGACTCCCGGGCTGATCGCATTCGGCGTCGGTGCTCTGCCTGCGGGCTGGATTGCCGACAAGTGGAGCCGCGAGGCGATGATGGTTGTGTTCTTCCTCGGCCTCGGTGCGGCCGGCACGGCCACCGCGCTCGCGGACACCCCGCTCCAGATCGGTGCGGGCCTGTTCCTGGTCGGCCTGTTTGCCGCCATCTACCACCCGGTTGGTCTCGCACTGGTGGTGGAAGGGCGCCGACGGACGGGCATGCCGCTGGCCATCAACGGCGTGTTCGGAAACATGGGCGTGGCCTGCGCGGCCCTCCTCACCGGCTGGCTCATTGACGTGGCAGGATGGCGAGCCGCATTCGCGGTGCCGGGCGCGCTCTGCTTCGCCCTGGGCTGTGCCTACGCGGTCTTCGTGTACGGGGGCCGACGCCGGCCCGCGGACGGTTCGCCGCCCGAACGCTGCGGAAAGGGGGAAGCGGCCCCGGGGATCGGTCTCGACCGACGCATGCTGCTTCGCGTGTTCGGCGTCGTGTTCTTCACGACGGCGATCGGCGGCCTGATCTTCCAGAGCACCACCTTCGCACTGCCGAAGGTGTTCGAGGAACGGCTGGGCGACCTAGCCGGAACGAGCACGCTGATCGGTTGGTACGCCTTCCTCGCCTTCGCCGTTGCAGCCTTAGCCCAATTGGTGGTCGGCTATCTGGTCGACAACCACTCGATTCGCACCGTCTTCGCGTGTGTCGCCGCCTTGCAGGCCGTGTTGTTTGCCGTGATGCAGCACCTGACCGGCGCGCTGGCACTGCTGGTCGCCGTCTGCTTCATGCTGGCGGTGTTCGGGCAAATTCCCATCAACGACGTCCTGATCGGACGTGCCACGTCGAGCGCCTGGCGAAGCCGGGCCTACTCCATCCGCTTCGTCATCACGTTCGCGGTTGCGGCAACGGCAGTGCCGATGATCGCGTTCATCCGCGCCCGCTGGGATTTTGCCGCGCTCTTCCTGGTGCTTGCCGTTGCGGCCTCAGCGATCTTCGTCGCCGCCCTGCTCCTTCCGGCCGCCGGGACGCCGTCCCGCACGGCTGCCCGGTAATCCGGCCGTACAGAGGACCTTGAGCCATCTTTCCCTGAACGGGATTCTCCGGCCCGAGTCCGGTCACTTTGCGGCGACGGCGAGCGGGGTGATGCGGGACAAGTCGACGTTGGCGCGGGCCTGGGCAAGATCGTGCGCGCGCTGCAGGTTGATCCAGAACTCGGCGGTGGTGCCGAAGAACTTCGCGAGGCGCATCGCGGTATCGACGCTCAGCGCGGTCTCGCCCTTCACCAGGCGTTCGATCCGCGTCCGGGGCACGTCCAGGCGTCTTGCCAGCGTGATCGCGCTCATGCCGAGCGGCTCAAGATAGAGTTCCACGAGCACCTCGCCCGGGTGAGAGGGCTTCGTCAGTAGCGTCATCTCTTGCCCCTTCAGTGGTAATCCGCGATCTCGACGTCGGCCGGTCCCAGATCGGTCCAGACGAAGCAGATGCGCCGCTGATCGTCGATGCGAACCGAGTGCTGGCCGCTGCGGTTGCCGCTGAGTTCCTCAAGGTGGTTTCCCGACGGAAACCTGAGGTCTCCGAGGACAGCTGCGGCGTTCAGTGCCGACAGCATGGCACGTGTCCGCTTCACCAGCCGGGCCGGGAAGCCCTTGCCGTAGCGGTCCCGGACCGCGTCGGCGGCGAGCCTGCCACCGGTGCTTACGATCATGACCGAACATGTATCATGTCATGATACATGTAAAGGCTGGAGGCCGACGCCGCCGTGCGGGCCGCCCATACCTGGCTCGTCCTCCTCAACGCGCACGGACGCTGCAACGATCGACATTCAAGCATCTCGGTCGGGGCCAGTTCGCGTTCATTCGCGCCCGCTGGGATGTTGCCGCGCTCTTCCTGGTGCTCGCCTTTGCGGCCACGGCGATTGTCGTCGCCGCCCTGCTCCTTCCTGGCACCGGGACGCCGCCCGCACGGCAGTCCGATGAGCGGGGGCGGAAACGACCTCGGGGAAGCCCAGGTCACCCCCCTTGGCCGGTTGCTTGTTCAGGAGGGCCGAATCTTCCAGCGGCCTCTGCCGGCATCCGGACGCCAGCGTCCCTGACGTCGTCAGGATTCCGAACTCGGTTCCTCCGCCCCGTTCCCGGCTGCCCGTTCGCGGAGCTCCGTCTTGCGCACTTTTCCCGTCGATGTCTTCGGCAGGTCGCCGAATACGAACGTGTCCGGCACCTTGTAGCCGGCGAGGCGATCGCGGCAGAACGCACGCAGGTCGTGCTCGGCCGGCGGTTTGACTCCGGGAGTGGGCGTGACGAACGCGACGGGACGTTCCCCCCATTTCGGGTGGGCGCGACCGACGACGGCCGCCTCCATTACGGCCGGATGGGCGTGCAACACGTCCTCCACTTCGATGCTCGAGATATTCTCTCCGCCCGAAATGATGATGTCCTTGGCCCGGTCGCGGACTTCGACATATCCGTCCTGATGCACGACTGCCAGGTCGCCGCTGTGGAACCAGCCGCCCCGGAACGCCTCGCGAGTCGCCTCCGGGTTGTCCAGATACCCCTTCATCACCGTGTTCCCGCGGATCAGGATCTCGCCGACGGTCTCGCCGTCGGCCGGTACCGGCACCAGTGAATCCGGGTCGGCCACCAGCAAATCCCCCACCGTCGGGTACGGCACGCCCTGCCGGGCCATGCGCCGGGCCCGTTCGGTCAGCGACAGCCCGGTCCACTCGTCCTGGATCACACCCACCGTGGCGGGCCCGAACGTCTCGGTCAGTCCGTACAGGTGGGTCACGCTGAAACCCAGTTCCTCCATGCCCTCGATCACGGCCGCCGGCGGCGGTGCGCCGCCCGTGTACACGTCGCAGCGCTGTTCGAACCGCCGCCGGGCGCTCTCCGGGGCGTGGATCAGCATGGTAAGTACCGTTGGTGCGCCGCAGAGCATGTTGACACGCTCGTCGACGGCCAGCCGAAACACGCGCTCCGGCAACACGTTGCGCAGACAGACGTGTCTGCCGCCCACGATCGCCAATGCCCAGGTGAAACACCATCCGTTGCAGTGAAACATTGGCAGGGTCCACAGGTACGACGTGTCCGCGCGCATCCCGGTCACGAGCGCCTGGCCGACCGTGTTGAGGTAGGCGCCACGGTGCTGGAAGACCACGCCCTTCGGATTGCCCACCGTGCCCGAGGTGTACAGGACCGAAATCGTGTCCCATTCGTCGGCCGGCGGGGTCCATTGAAACTCGACCGATCCGGCCGCAAGCACATCCACGTACCGCGTGGCTCCGCGAATCTCCGTGTCACCACGGGCTTCAGGGTGTTCCGAATCCTCGACCACGATCACCGACGGAGGGTCCTCGAGATGCCCGAGGGCGCGCCTGGCGAGATCCGCGAATTCGGAATCCACGATCAGCGCCTTTGCCCGGCAATGCCCGAGAATGAAGGCGATTTCCCGGTCCTGCAGGCGGGTGTTCAACGGGTTCAGGACGGCGCCCGCCATCGGGACCCCGTAGTGGCACTCGAGCATCTCCGGGATGTTGGGCAGGAGGACGGACACCGTATCGCCACGTCCGATCCCGGCGCGAAGCAGTCCGTCGGCCAACTGGCGGCACCGGTCCCGGAAGGCCCGCCACGTCAAGCGTTTCCGCCCGTGCACCACGGCAACGCTCTCGGGCCACACGCGGGCTGCACGCTCAAGGAAGTCGATCGGACTGAGTGGAGAGTGGTTCGCGTCGACCCGACCTAGGCCTGTAGAGGAAGACGTCGTCATGGAAGGTGCTCAGCAAGGTGGTAGCGAGCGGCCTAGCATAGTGAGGGGCTGCTCGCGGGCCGACCCATATGGCGACCGCCCCGAGCGGCCGCGCGTGCCTGGGCATCGCTCCCAACGTCCCCCATGCCCCCGAAGTCCCGGCAGCCGAGGCGGTACGGAATCCCGTCATTGACGGCGCGGGCCTGACAGAACACCGACAGCGCCCGATACCACCGCCCCAGTGGCGGCGAGCGTCGTCCGCCCTATTGCACCGGATTGACCGGAGAAGCCTCGCCTTCGCCCGGAGCCTTCGCGACCGACGTAGGAACGCTCCAAGCGCGCGCGAACACGTCCCCGTCGCTGTCGGTGACCCGGACCGACAGTTTGCCCGGCTCCTTGGGCACGTAATGGAAGCGGACGGCCGGGTTTTCGCTGAGCGAGAAATTCGACTCGACTGCCAGCACCGGCTGATCCCCGTAACGCACTTCAATGCTGTCAACGAAGTACGAATGCGCCAGCCATCGAAAGCATCCTGCGCGAGCACGGTGTCCCGCTGGTCGACGGCAACGGACGCCTGCTCTAGGCCGAAGTTCTGAGGGAGTTTCGGGGCTCCACTCGCCGTAAGTTGCTGAACGTTCAGGGCGTGGTCCCGCCGGGGGCGGCACGGGGCGCGTACAGTTGTAGTCACTAAACGTATTGACATGGCGCCACGCAGGCGT
>JAJDZX010000081.1 GCA_022824395.1 Alphaproteobacteria bacterium | reverse complement strand
CAGCCGGCTGCGACCGGGGCGCTCGTACCCCCGGCGGTCGATGCAGCCGCGCAGCAAGTGGCAACGGGGCAGCCGTGCCGCTGCCTGAACGCGCGCCACCGCGCCACCGCACCGCCCGCACCGGCCGCCAACGCTCCCGGCCCCGTCCCTTAAGGAAATGCCGCCGAAACGTTAAGGAAATGCCATTGAGGGACCGGGGCGGCACCCGGCGAGGCGGTGGCAGCGCTCGCGGCCCTCGCAGACGCTGCCCCGGGCCGCGGCCGGGCAACGGTACTTGAGCGTCGCCCGGTCCGCCTCGAACCCCTGGAACGTCATCGCCCGCTCGGTCCCGCTCTCCGGGCAGATGCAGCGCACCTCGCCCTGCTCCGTGTGCACGATGGTGTCCGCCCGCCGCGGGTCGAGGGCGCGCGTGGGCTCCGCCGCCGTGCCCTTTGGCATCGTCGCCGCGTCCGCCTTCTCCGCCTGCCACAGCCGCCGGGCCGGGATCAGGGGGCGGATCGCCCACGTGTCCCACAGCCTCGCCTTGAGGGGGCCGCTGTCGAGCCCCCGGTCGGCGCTGAAGTCCCGGCACCGCTCCGCCAGCGTCGGCTCGTCCCGGAACAGGTCCGCGGCCATCGTCTCAAGCGTCTTCACCTCCGACGTCGAGGCCTTCGTCAGCCGGAACGCCACCGGGATCTCGTACATCGTGTCGGCGATCACGTGCATGCCGTACCCGAACCAGACCTTGTCCGGCTTCCCCGCCCGCTCGTGCCGGCCCCAGTCGGCGTCCGGGTCCGCCGGCTCTCCCGTGCCCGGCGTGTTCCGCCCGGTCGCGTACGCCGGCAACGCCTTCCCGTCGTAGCCGAGGCGCCGACCGAAGTCGGGCAGCAGCGCCATCAGGTCCCCGCGCAGCGGCGCCAGCATCGCCGCGATCAGGCCTTCCTCCGCCTCCAACTCCGCCACCGCCGCCAGGAAGCGCGTGAAGTTGTACGCCGAGGGCACCCCGTCGCGGAACCGCGCCGGCTCGAACACCACCACGTTGGCCCGCCCGTCCGGCCCCGCCTCCCGCCGGCACCGCGGCCGCCCCTGCCGGCCCAGCGGGTCGAACCCGCACAGCTCGAGCAGCGCCGGGTTGCGCCGCAACTCCCGCACCAGCGCCTCCAGCGAGGGATGCTGCAGGACGATCATCGCCACCACCGCCCGCCACATCGCCCGCACCGGGTAGTCGTCACGGCCGCGGCCGCGGCGCTTCTCCAGCGCCCTCAGCAGGGCCTCGTCCGGCAACGCCTCCAGCGCCAGGCGCAGCCGCTCGAGGTCCCCCAGCCGGTCGACATCGTCCCATGAGAACAATAGATTCGAGGCGGTCGCCATGGTGCTTCCTCCGGGGAGCCCGGTTGTTTGTTGTGGTGATGTTCAATCGTACGCCATGGCGACCGCTTCCGCCAGGGAAGACGCCTCTTAAATCCTGAATCTGTATGCGTTTCCAAGGACGCGGGCCGCCGCCCGGGAACACCCGGGCCCGCCTCGGGACCTGGGGTGGAATCCGGCCAACCGCCGCCGGCCAAGCCCGAACCCTGCTGCTTTCCTCACCCCCCGTGGGGTACCGCCGTCAGAACCCCTCGCGTAACCTGCGCAGCTACAAGGGCCAAATCACAGCGCAGGCGTCTCCGAGTCGCTGTTCCTCAAGCACGGCGCACTGTTTGACGTACGCTGTCCAGGGCCCCTCGCAAGTGTTCATTCGGGGCGAATGCTTCTTCAAGCGCTACGCTCAGGGCGCGAAAATCTCGCTGGGACAGGGTCAGCCGTGACTCCCGGTCAATCACGGCCTGCGCCTTTTCCTGTGCGGCGGAGCGCACGAAGCCCGCCATGCTCGTCCCGGCCAGGGTCGCGGCCTGAGCAAACAGGTCCTTGTCGTCTTGATCGAGCCTCAGATCGAAGCGCGCAATGGAAGCCATGATTCTTGTCACCCCTTGATGGCGTTACGGCATTTTCCGTACACCTGGCTTGCATGGGAAGATTACGCGCGTGCACACCGGCCCTCGGGGCAAAGGCGGGGGATATCCATGCCCGCTTCGAAGTTGAACACTGGAGTCCTTGCGGCCCTGATCGTCGGCGGCTCCCCCGTCAGTGGGTTCCTGCCCTTCCACGCTGAGCGTTACGCCGTGTTCTTCCGGCGGTCCGGGGTCCCGGCCTCCCTCCATGCCCGCCCTGCGATCACACTCCTCCTGATTGGACGCTGCTGTCTCCTCCCGATTGACTTGTCGCAGGATCGCTTCTCCGATCCTCGCGCCGTTCCCCGACGCGTCCTGAGCGTTCCCCGACACGCGGAATGCCCTGGCCGAACGGAAGGAGTCGGGACATGGCCAAGCGCATATTCACGATGGTCGACGGGAAGGTTGAGGCCCTTGAGGAACGAGCATCTTCCAGTGAGATTGAACTCCAGGCACTCATCACCGAGTACCCGGAACTGCTCGACGGCAAGCGGATTCGAACCGGGGACGGACGCCGCTGGATTCTTGTTACACGAGAGAAGGGCAATGCCGAGTCTTGAGGTGGCGCTGCCAGGTGGTAGAGCGACCAGTTGGCACCGGCATGCCCTGGACTGAGCAGCCCCGCAAGGGACGTGAACGCGGCGCGGAAGTCAGCAGAGGGCATAGTCAAGTTCCGACTTCTCCATCTGGAGACCTTCGTATCCGTCGGCCTAGAAGCGCCGGACCCGCTTGCGCACGCTGCGCTCGCAGCCCCCGAAGGCCACGGCCGGGACCTTCGGGGTCCGCGCCAGGTCAACGACCCGACGCGCGATCTCGCCTCGGCCGCGCCACCTGCGTTCTGCAATCTTGTGGATGTGTGCCCGGGACTCGCTTCCCGGCACCCTGACAGGATTTCGTCACCCATCAGCTTCCGAGATCAGCCCCGGATGGACATCCCATCGAAAGACCACATCTCGTCGACAAAGTTGCCGAGCGCCCTTCAACCGCCGATGAACCAGGGCAGGACCCGAACGCCCTTGAAGTCGAGACTCCGGTCACCGCCGTGCACGAGCACGCCGCCCCGGTTGGGATTCCCGGGCAGCGAGGTCCACCAGTTGATGGTGTCGCATGCCGTGGCGGCGACCGTGCTGCCGGACTTTGCCTCCACCGGAAGCAGGCGATTGCCGGTGTCGATCAGCACGTCAATCTCGTGGCCGGTGGCGTCGCGCCAGTGATACAGCGGCGCGTCGCGGCGCACGGCGGTGAGGTGCTTGACGAGGTCCGAGACCACGAACGACTCGAAGATGCTGCCGCGCAGCGGATGCCGCTCCAGCGTCGTCGCATCGCGGATCCCGAGCAGGTAGCAGGCAAGACCGGTGTCCATGAAGTGCAGCCGGGGACGCTTGCGGACGCGCTTGCGGTAGCTCGCGAAGTGCGCCGGAAGCGTGGTGACGAGAAAGCCCACCTGAAGGGCGTCGAGCCATCGACGTACCGTTTGCTGCGTGACGCCTACGTCGTTGGCCAGCGCCGAGAGGTTCAGCTCCTGCCCGGTGCGGGCGGCGGCCAGACGGACGAAGTTCTCGAACGTGGGCAGGTCCGATACCCGCTCCACCTCGCGCAGGTCGCGTTCGACGTAGGTCCGGAAGTAGTCGGCGAGCCAGTCGCCGGCATCGACCTGACGGTCGTGGATGCAGGGGTAGAAGCCCGTCACCAGGGTCTCCCAGAGGCTGCCGGCCGGTGCCTCCCAGCCGGCGGTATCAATCCGGTCCAGGTTCGCGGCATCGATGTTCTGCTTGCCGCGAAGCTCCGCGAGCGAGAGCGGGTGCAGGGTCAGCACCGCGGTGCGTCCCGCCAGGGTCTGGGCCACGGACTTCATCAGCAGCAGGTTGTGCGAGCCGGTGACGATGAAGCGCCCCGCGCGCCGGTCTTCGTCCACCAGCACCTGGATGTACGACAGCAGGGCGGGAGCCCGCTGGATCTCGTCGATGACCATGCGGTCCGATTGCGCCAGCAGACTGCGGGGGTCTTCCAGAGCCTGCATCCGCAGGTCGGGCGCTTCCAGGGAAACGTACAGATGGTCGCCGAATTCCGCGCGGACCAGCGTGGTCTTGCCGGACTGCCGGGGACCGGTGAGCGTCACGACCGGATAGGATGCGGCGGCTTTGCGCAGCGCAGGTGTCAGGTGTCGTGCGAGCATGCGGTGATGCTCGCTGAATGGACGGATCATGTCAACTTGATGATGTCATCATCAATCTGTTCACCGTGTCTTGCGCCCGGCAGGGAGGCCGGTGGCGATGCGAAAGTGGGCGGCGGGGAGGAGCGGCTCGAATCCGTTGTCGCGTTCGAGGTCGAGCGAGGGGGCTTCGTCGCGGATCGATCGTCCTTGCCTTTCGAGGGGCGGTGCGTGCCGAATTTCACGAAAGTACATGGTATGGGGCACGCGACGAGGCCGAAAATCGGTGGCTACGTTGGACGAGAATCACCGGTAGAGTCGGGGGGAGACGCGCCTTGCCTTAGGTTGAGGGAGTGGCGGTTATCCGGCGGTTTTTCGGCAGGGTGAGAAGCGCATAACTACACTGTCCCCGTGGCCTGGTGGCTGCACCCGGTCGTGCCATCGCTTCCGTGGGCAGGATCGTGTTGCAGGTGACTTCCGGGGTCGCGCGACCCACGCTGTGCCGGCTGCTGGCTGTCTGTTCGCTCGTCGCCACGGCGGGCTGCAGCGGCGGCGGGACCTCTCCGCCCGAGTTGCCGCCTCCGCCCCCGCCGTGTTTTCAGACCGCCGGTTTCGGCTGTCCGCAGGAGGCGGAGTTCCGGCAGCTGCAGGAGGAGTTTGCCGCCCCGCACGCGGAGGACACGGCGTTCCAGAACCAGTGGGGGCTGGACGCGATCAATGCTGACCGGGCGTTTGCGAACGTCGAACTCGTCGAAGGCGCCGGCGCGGTGCCGGGCGCCGGCGTCACGGTCGGCTTCGTCGACACCGGGATCGACCTCGACCATCCGTTGTTCACGGGCAACGTGACGGAGGAGTTCTTCCTGTCGGCGGAGGACGAGACCGGGAGGGAATTCTCGCACGGCACCGCCGTGGCGAGCATCGTCGGTGCCGACTTCCTGGGCCTGGCCCCGGAGCTGCGCCACCACGGCTTCCGCGGTGTCGCTCCGGGCGCCGACCTCAAGATGTTCGCGATTCCGCTCTCGAGCGGCGACCAGCCGTACCGCCCCGTCTCGCTGGTCGGTCTCACCGGCGCGGACCGAGAGTTCCAGGACATCGCGAACGCGCTCCATGCCGGCGGCGTCGACATCGCCAACCTGAGCTTCGGGTACCGGGGGATCATCGACGACTATTCGGAGGCGGGCTTGCGCGCCGCCCTCGGCGACACGATCGCCGCGATGGCACAGGCCGATGCGGAGGAGAAGACCATCCTGGTCTGGGCCGCGGGCAACGACTACAACGAGGACTGCACCGCCGGCACGGACCACTGCGTCGGGGGGGGCGATCGATGCGGTATCGCCCGAGATACTGGCGGGGCTCCCCGCCCGCATCCCGGAACTCCGTGGCCACGCCCTCGCCGTCGTGGCGGTCGGCCGGGACAGCGACGGGGACGGCTACCCGGACATTGCGTCCTTCTCCAACCGCTGCGGCATCGCCGCCGACTGGTGCATCGCCGCCGCCGGTGTGGACGTGGAGATCGCGTTCTTCGGGAGTATCAGGGGCGTTGCAGGTCAACGCGGCATCGGTTCGGGGGGCGGCACCTCGTACGCAGCCCCCATGTGTGGCGGGCGGCCTCGCCGTGATGAAGCAGCTGTTCCGCGGCCAGCTCGGCAACGAGGAACTCGTTGGCCGGCTGTATGCGACCGCCAGCAAGGAAGGCCCGTTCAGCGAGGCCTCCGTCTACGGCCAGGGCCTCATGGACCTCGGCGCCGCGACATCGCCGGTGGGCCCGGCGATGCTTGCCACGGGTCGGACGGTGGGCGCCCCGGGGGCAGGTGTTCAGGCCACCGGCATGGTCTCGGGCTTTGCGCTCGGCGACGGACTGGCGCGCTCGCTCGCAGACCGGGAGATCGTCGCCTTCGACCGTCTGGGGGCGCCGTTCTGGTTCGGGCTGTCCGGTTTCCTCGAGCGTGACCCAGGTCCGACGCTCGCGGAGCATCTTCGTGGACTGCTGTCCGGAAGCAGCGAGGCCGGTCCGGGCATCGGCCAGGGGATCATGGCCGGGGCCCATTGGCGCGGGGGAGGGGGTCCACCCGCGAGCCGTGGCCAGCATCCGCTGCAGCTCGGCTTGCTCGGCGCGTCGAACCTGGCGGAAGGTGGCCATCTGTCGCTCGCGCCGGGGGCCATGACCGTCTCGCTGGCGCTGCGGGGCGGGTTCAACGCTGCTGCATTTTCCACGCCGACTGCGTCGGGTCGGGCGCCCGTGCGCGGTCTGGCGCTGGCCTACCGGCTCCCGGGCGTGCCGGCCGGTTTCCGCGTGGGCTGGCTCGCCGAGCGCGGGACATTGCTTGGATCGGCCACCGGCGGCGCGTTCGGGCGCTTCGCAACGGACGCCCTGTTCGGCGGCTTTGAGACCGTGTTCCAGGCAGGCCCGTGGCGCCTGTTCGCCAATGCGGAAGTCGGAGCCGCAGCTCCGCGGCTCACCGCGACCGAGCACCGGCTGCTGCATGCGCTCTCACTCGACGCCGGCGGGGCGAGCACCTATGAGGCGCTGCAGCGCCGAGTCTGGGGCCGGGCAGGGGCGACCTGCAGGCCGTCAGGAATGCGGTGACGAGGCTCCGAAGCAAGCTTGGCGACGACGCGAGGAACCCGCGATACATCCTCGGCGAGCGGGGCCTGGGATACCGGATGCCCGAGCCTGACGAGGCGTGAGGGCGGGGCCGACCCCACGCGCCAGCGGCCAGCCGTTCCCGGCGTCCTCTCTGTCTGCGCTGACGGTCAGCCGCAGCGCCGTCCAGAGACCGAGTGAGCCGTGCGGGCGTCGCTCGGCCAACGAACCTTCGTCGCCCGCCGCTTGTACGTTTCGGGCGAGTTCGAGGCGGCCTTCCCCGGCGGCGGCGAGGATCGGCAATCGCCGACGGGGCGGCGGCCCGTGGCAGGTTGTGGGTCCGCCTCAAGGCGACCGGTGATGCCGTGGCTCAGCCGTCCCCGACGTCATCAGCGCCATTGGCCTGTTGCGGCGCGGGCCGGGGGGCGAGTGTGCCGCACGACGGCGCAGGGACCGTCCGCACGCACTGGATGCCGCAGAGGTCCAGATGTTCGAGCACGGCGGTCGCCATGAGTTCAAGCCGCGCACGGTGATGGTCGCCCGGCCAGAGATTCCGTGCAGCACGTCCGTTCGTACCGCTTCCTATACAATGCGCCGTCGCGCAGGAAACCGCCCGTCCGAGCAAGTTCGTGGAGCAGCCTTGATGCAGAACACCCATGCGTTGACCCGCCTGGCCGCCCGGGTCCAGATCAGTGTCCTGGCGTGGGCGTTGGCAGGCTGCGGCGCCAGCAATGGCATGCCCTCGGCGGCACCCCAGTCCATCGACTGGCTGTTGGCCCCCGGCGGCGCGGAACAGGCGATCCAGACGGCGTACGCACACCGATCGGAGTCGGCCGGAGCCGCCTACACGGCGAGAGACCGGAACCTGTGGCTGCCGCGCCCGGACAGTCCGCATCCGAAGGCGTGGGGCTACTGGAACGCGCCGCTTCTCTCGGCCGACATTCCCAAGGTCCAAGGCCGGCCGGCGCCGGATACCTATGCGACGCCGTTCAACGATTCCCGAGCGGTGTACGGCATCCTCGCCCACGGCATCTTCTGGATCGGTACCGACGTCCAGACGGACGGCGAGGAAGCCTACGGAGCCGGTTACGACTACCTCGAGCGAAACCGGTTTGCATCACCTGTCAACGGTTCCTTCCTGGAAGTCAGATGGTCCGGGGACGCCCTGGGCATGGTGAAGGAAACCGGAAGCCCGGTATCCGGACCGGCCGTACTGACCGTGACCGCGGTAGAGGCCAGCACCTACCGCCTGCACCTGGACGTCGCGTTCGCGGGGCCTGATGGCGACCGTCTGGAGCTCCTTGCGGACGGCGCGGATGGCCGCTTCGGGGCGGAGAATGTTGAGGCGGAGGGCTATCGGATGGAAGGGGTGTTCCTCGGTCCGCTGGCCGAAGAGGCAGCGGGGATCTTCGAAACGCCGGCGTACTATGGGGCCTTCGGGGCAAGGCGCAGGTAGGACGGGAAGCACGGATCGCCGGAGGGCGTCCCCATCGCGCTACCTGGCCTCTGAATCCGTCGGGCGAGGAAAGTCATCGTGCACAGGGCCATTGGCCCGAGTGGCGCTTGAGCGGCAGCACCCGCCGCGCACTGGCGGAGACAGAGATAGCCCGCCCAGCGGAGCGCCGTCTCCACGGAAAAAAGGAGGTCGTGACGTGCTGAACCGGTGGTTATGATTCTCGTTCATGGATGGGAAGATAGTAAAAGAACATTACAAGATTTTAGTGGCAATCTCGCCCTCTCTTCAACCGTCCGCGGCGGGGGATGTGCGACGATTACAGTATTCTGGCATGTGGCGCCGCGACGCGGCATGGGTGGGAGATCAGGCCCGGACCGCAGCGGAAGGCCTGCCTCGGCAGGCGCCAACTCGAGGAGGCGGTCCCCAAGGTCTTGTTCGAGGCCAAGCGCAACGGCGAATGGCCGGGCGTGGCCGAGATCAGCAGACGGGCGGCGATCTTCGGCGGGCGTGGGCGCGGGCGTGGTGTCCCCGGTGAGCGCCGGCGTCGTTTGCGTCGGCAAGAGCATGCGCCAACTCGAGGAGGCGGTCCTCGAGGTCCTGGTCGAGGCCGTGGGGGCGGCGAATGCCCGGGCGTGGCCGAGATCGGCAGACCGGCGGGGGTATGGAGCGGGAAAGGTGATGCCAGGGAGGGCGAGGCCGGGCTGATTCGAAAATGCGCGAAATCGCCGGGACGGAGCGGATACGAGCCGACGGAGCAGGCGGTCGATCGGAAGCAGGGCGGCGTGGAGGACGGTTAGATAAAACCGCAACCCGCTGAAAGACGGCCCTGCCCACGTGAACGGGCAGGGTCGCGGGGGCGACCCCGGCCAAGGCGGACACCGCCCAGATAGGTCATGTCGGCACCGACCTCTCCGTCCGGTGATGCTTCGCCGCCGACCGCAGCCACGTGCTCGCGGGACAGGGCACCATGCGGAGCGCCACACGGGGCGACTGGCGCCAAGCTTCCGCTCCAGCTAGCTCGCGGCGATTCCCTGGCGGGACCGCATGGACGCCGCGCCGCGCGGCCTCCTCGGCGGCGGCGATTTCCGGAAAGCGGGGCTCGCCCTCAGCGTGCCTCCCCAGCGGCCACCTCAGGGGCGGCGGCATTGCATGGCCGGCAGAAAGTTGCACGGTCAAAGAGTAGGGGATATACACAGTGCATTATAGCAACATAGAGAGATAACCCGGTAAGTGCTGCCATTGCGAGTGTCCTGGAAACCCTCACCATGACCTACATTCACGCGGTCGGCATCGACGTCGAGACGACCGGAACGTCCCCCGTAGCCGACACGCCGGTCGAACTTGCGGCTGTCCGCCTGCGGTTCGATCCCGTCACCGGCGAGCATGACTGCTTCCAGAAGATTTTCGAGTCCCGCATCGACCCGGGACGCGACATCCCCCCGACTGCATCCGCGGTGCACCATCTCACCGCGGAACACGTGCGCGGGCAACCCGACCTTTCGGCGGCGCTCTGCGGCCTCGAGGAGGAGGTGCGGCGCTTCGAGCCCTCCGTCCTGGTGGCCCACAACGCCAGTTTCGAGGCGGCCTTTCTGCCCGATCTCGCGGCCAGGCTCCTCCCCGAGGATCCCCGATGGGTGTGCACCCTGCGCCTCGCCCAGCATGCGTGGCCCGACGCGCCGGGCTTCGGCCTGCAGTCCCTGCGCTACTGGCGGGGCGTGATGCAGGGGGAGCGGACAACGACCGCCCACCAGGCCTGGTTCGATGCGGCGTGCAGCGCCCGGCTGCTCGTCGAACTCTGCCTGGCCATGACGGCAGCGGGCGAGACCGTGACCCCCGCGTTGCTCCGGGACCGGAGCCACCAGTTGCCGCTGCTCCTGCGGGTTCCGTTGGGCAAGCACCAGGGGAAGCGCTGGTCGGAAGTGCCTGAGGACTATTGCCGTTGGCTGGTGGGCAGGGCCGCGGCCGGCGACGGCGAGCCCTTCGACCCGGCAGTCGTGGAGACCGCGAGGGCCGCTCTCCGCGGGGTCTTTGCGAAGCCCGCCTGATCCGATGGCGCCCAGAGGGACGGCGGCACCGACGGCGACCGAGGCAGCGAGGCTTCGCACGCCGGCGGTACCTGGCCCGCGGCGGCGCGCCGGCGCCGGTCATCACAGCGGGGTCCTGCACTCGCTGCTGGGCCTCGGCACCCTCGATGACGTGCTCTCGCATCCGGTGGCGGGGGCGAGCTGGGAAGGGTTCATGATCGAGAACCTGATTGCCGCCGCCCCTTTCGGGACAGACGCCTGGTTCTATCGCACGCGGGCCGGGGCGGAGATCGACCTGCTGCTGCAACTGCCCGACCGCCAACTGTGGGCAATCGAAATCGAGCCAAGCACGGCGCCCAGAGCGGCCAGAGGTTTCGAGCTCGCCGCCTCCGATCTCGGGGCGGCGGAGCGGTTCGTGGTCCATCCCGGCCGCGAGCTGTTTCCGCTATCCGAGGCCACGACTGCGATCCCGCTGGCGGACCTGATGGAGCGGCTCGAAGCGCTCGCCTGAGCGCCGTGGCGGGCCGCCACCGGCTCCAGGCTCGACCACCGCCGCCTCCCAATGGCCTGCGCCACGTTCTCTACGTCAGTCTTCGTCCGCCCTGCATCGTCCAGGAATGGGAGCTTGCACGGATAGCTTGACCCTTCCAGCCGTCGGTTGTAAACAAAACGACAAAGTGTTTACAACGACAAAAGGGGCACCCCCTTGCGGACCATCCAACGCCTGCCCGTCGCGATGCAGACGGTGTACGCGGAACTGGCCGACCGGGCCTGGACCGGCAGTTTCCGGGACATCATGGGTGCGGGAGGAACGCCGCACAAGCGCGTCGTCAAGGGGCGGCACTACTGGTACTGGCATCCCGCAACGCGCAACGGGCATCGCCCCCCGGCGAAGTATCTCGGTCCGGACACGCCTGACATCCGTCGCCGGATCGAGACCCGGGTGGAACGGGCCGAGGCCCGGAAGGACCGGATCGGCATGGTCCGGGCCCTGCGCGCCGGGAGAATGCCCGCTCCGGACGGCCTCAGCGGCAATGTACTGGCCGCCCTGGCCGAGGCCGGCGCCTTCCGGCTCCGTGCCGTGGTCGTCGGATCCGTCGCCTTCCAGTGCTACCTGCCCATGCTCGGTTTCAGGGCGCCGGGCGCGACCGCGCGCACGGGTGACGTGGACATCGGCCAGTTTCCCGCCATCTCGATCGCCGTGGAAGACCGGATCGAGCCGGATCTGCTGTCCGTCCTGAAGAGCGTCGATCCCGCATTCGAGGCCGTCCCGTCGCCCTTCGATCCGCGCCGGACCCTGCGTTACGCGCTCCGGGGCGGAAGCGAGGAGAGGTTCGTCGTGGACGTCCTCGCCCCCATGCGCGGCCCGCCCCGGGACCGGCCCGTGCGTCTCCCCGCCCTGGAAGGTGACGCCCAGCCGCTCCGGTTCCTCGACTTCCTCCTGTACCGGGAGATCGAGGCGCTGGTGCTGCACGGGACGGGAATTCCCGTCAAGGTGCCTGCTCCGGAGCGCTTTGCCGTCCACAAGGTGCTCGTCGCGGCGCGTCGGCGCACGGACCCGAGCGCCCGCGCCAAGGCGCGGAAGGATCTCGACCAGGCCGCGCTCCTCGTGCGGGTGCTGGCGAGCGACCGCCCGGAAGAGCTCCGGGATGCCTGGGAGGAAATGCGCGCGCGCGGGCCGGGCTGGCGCAAGGCGGCGGACCGGGGGCGGAAGGGGCTGCCGCCCGACGTGCAGGACCTCCTGCCGTTGTCGGCCACCCCGGACCAGGCCGGGAACGATGCCTCCGGCGCATCGGAAACGACAACGGGATCGTAAGGTTCGGGCTCCAGCGACTGAATGCCGCCGCAGCCCGTCCTCGATGTCGATCCTGATCGGCGCCACCCTCAATGTTTGGCCTGCTCGCCGTCGGCATCGGCCGGGTCAAGAGCGACGTCGGCCAGGTCCGCGCCGAGATCCACGTCAGCCGTGGCCTCATCGAAGCCAACCGCGACCGCATCGACGCGGTCGATGCACGCGTCGGTGAGAGCACCGATCGCCTGCACATGCGCGAGCCCGGCAACGATCAGCGGCCGAGCCCCCCGGACCGTCGAGGTTCTCGGCCGCGTGCTCCGCCGTCGCGCGTCGGTCCGGCACCATCGCCCACCGCCTGCGGCAATACCATGTTTTGGTACAGTGCACACCGAAGGAGCATTTCCATGCCGCGTAACACGTCGGTCTCGCTTGGCGAGCACTTCACGGGCTTCATCGGCGAGTGCGTTGCGTCCGGCCGCCATAACTCCGCAAGCGACGTCGTTCGTGCCGGGTTGCGGCTGCTGGAAGAGCACGAGGCCAAGGTGGAAGCGCTACGCGGCGCGTTGGTCGAGGGCGAACGGTCCGGTCCTGCCGCCCGGTTCGACTTCGACGCGTTCATTGCTCGCAAGAAATCCGCCTGAGTTTCACGGCGGGCCATGCCCTGACACCGGCGGCCCGGGCCGACATCGAATAGATCTGGGACTACACGCTCCGGCATTGGGGCGAGGCGCAGGCCGAGCGCTACACGCGGAACATCTGTGACACCTGCGAGGCACTCGGCAACGGCTCGCTGCCTGGTCGGTCAGCCGAAGACATCCGGGCCGGATACCGCAAGGCCGCCGTCGGCTCGCAGGTGATGTTCTGTCGGGTGCGCGCGGACGTGGTCGAGATCGTCCGCATCCTGGACCGGAGCATGGACGTGGGCCGGCACATCTAGGCCGAAGTTCTGAGGGAGTTTCGGGGCTCCACTCGCCGTAAGTTGCTGAACGTTCAGGGCGTGGTCCCGCCGGGGGCGGCACGGGGCGCGTACAGTTGTAGTCACTAAACGTATTGACATGGCGCCACGCAGGCGT
>JAJDZX010000008.1 GCA_022824395.1 Alphaproteobacteria bacterium | reverse complement strand
CGCCGATCGCCCACACCGGCCGCTCCGACCCCGCGCCGGCGATCGCCGGCGCGCTGGCCGACCTGGAGCCGCTGTCGCTCCGGCTGGCGACGTCGGCGCCGGACGTGGCCGACTGGAACGAGCGGGTCGACCGGCACCATGCTCGATCCGGCGAGCCTGCTGGTGAACCGGAAGGCGAAGCAGCGCAAGACCGACCGGATCGACGCGAAGAAGATGGTGCGCGCGCTGCTGGCGTATGACCGGGGCGACGCGGCGGTGCTGAGCCAGGTGCGGGTGCCGAGCGTGGCGGAGGAAGACCGCAAGCGCCTGCTCCGGGAGCGCCAGCGCCTGGTGAAGGAGCGGACCGCGCTGACCAACGCCGTCAAGGGGTTGCTCAAGCTGCATGGGGTGGTTGGCCTGGAGCCGCGTGCGGGCGACTTCGATGTGGCGTTCGCGGCCGTGACCACGGCCTGTGGCGAGCCGCTCATAAGAGCTTCGCCTTGAGCGGTCCGCTGTCGAGCCCCCGATCGGCGCTGAAGTCCCGGCACCGCTTCGCCAGCGTCGGCTCGTCCCGGAACAGGTCCGCGGCCATCGCCTCGAGCGTCTTCACCTCCGAGGTCGAGGCCGGCGTCAGCCGGTACGCCACCGGGATCTCGTACACCGTGTCGGCGATCACGTGCATGCCGTACCTGAACCAGACCTTGTCCGGCTTCCCCGCTCGCTCGTGCCGGCCCCAGTCGGCGTCCGGGTCCGCCGGCTCTCCCGTGCCCGGCGTGTCCCGCCCGGTCGCGTACGCCGGCAGCGCCTTGCCGTCGTAGCCGAGGCGCCGACCGAAGTCGGGCAGCAGCGCCATCAGGTCCCCGCGCAGCGGCGCCAGCATCGCCGCGTTCAGCCCTTCCTCCACCTCCAGCTCCGCCACCGTCGCCAGGAAGCGCGTGAAGTTGTACGCCGAGGGCACCCCGTCGCGGAACCGCGCCGGCTCGAACACCACCACGTTGGCCCGCCCGTCCGGCCCCGCCTCCCGCCGGCACCGCGGCCGACCCTGCCGGCCCAGCGGGTCGAACCCGCACAGCTCGAGCAGCGCCGGGTTCCGCCGCAGCTCCCGCACCAGCGCCTCGAGCGAGGGATGCTGCAGGACGATCATCGCCACCACCGCCCGCCACATCGCCCGCACCGGGTAGTCGTCACGGCCGCGCCCGCGGCGCTTCTCCAGCGCCGCCAGCAGGGCCTCGTCCGGCAGCGCCTCAAGCGCCAGGCGCAGCCGCTCGAGGTCCCCCAGCCGTTCGACATCGTCCCATGAGAACAATAGATTCTGCCCGGTCGCCATGGCGCCTCCTTCGGGGAGTCCGGTTGCTCGTTGTGGTGATGGTCAATCGTACGCCATGGCGACCGCTGCCGCCACGGATGATGCCTCTACAACCCTGAATCCATGTGCGTTCCCGCAAGCTCGGTCCGCGGCCCGGAAACATCTGGCCCCGCATCGGGCCGTGGGGTGGAAGCCGCCAAATCCGCCGCCGGCCAAGCCTGAAACCCGCTGCTTTCCTCACCCCCCGTGGGGTACTGCCGTCAGGCTCCTTCGCCTAACCCTCTAAACGACAACAGGCAAGTCACAGCGCAGGCGGCTCAACAAGTGGACGGCGGGCACCAGTTATCGAACCGCCTGTACTTTGAGGTGCAGGCCCTCGCGCTCCTGAAGGCAGCTGATGATCTCGAAGAGATTGCGCGCCTGCGGGTTGCCTTTCGGACTGAGCATTCGCATCAGGCTTTTGGGCGACTTCGCGGTCAGCCCGCCGAGCTCCTCAAACCCAATGGTTGCGTTGACATAGTCGCGCAGAATTGACTTGCCGACATCGACCTCGCCGGCAAGAAGACGCTGCACACCTTCTTCGAGCAGCGCCTCCCGGAAGCCCGGATCGCGTGCGAGCCGTTCCCTGATCGTCACTCTAAAGTCGCGTGTCAATGGCATCGTCTCAGCCCCCCTGCCGCTTCCTCTGTCCGTACTCGCGCCATAACGCCACCGCGGTCTCGATGTCGCGCTGCTGGCGCACTTTCGTTCCTCCGCCGAGGAGAATGATCAACGCATCACCATCCCGCCCGAAGTAGATCCGGTAGCCTGGGCCGAAGTCGATTCGATACTCCAAGACCCCGCCACCCACGCCCTTCACATTGGAGAGGTTTCCCATCTCCATCCGGTACAGCGCAGTCGCCACGCGCGCGGCGGCGTGATGATCAAGGCGACTGACCCAGCGACCGAACGGGCTTCTGCCTTGAGCATCGACGAATTCCCGGACTTCGATCACCGACGTATGGTAACTGATGCGTTACCTGAGTGCATCCTGTGATGCTCTCTATTGCGAGGGTCAGGGCAAGGCATCCTGGCTGCCCCTGCTACGTGCGGCCGGAGCGACGGCGCTTTGCAGGCGGGATCGAGGAAACCGGAGTGTGACGGAGGCGGAGGCCGCTCCGCCAGCCTGACGGCTGCTGCGCGGCATCCGGGCGTATCCGGTGGCCAACGAGGTGCACGCGGAGGCACCAGCGTTCGAGGAGACCCTCTTTCCGGTGTGCATCCAGTCGGGAGTGGACCATACGGGTTCTGTCCCCAGGCGTGGTGTAGGCACGCCCGCCCGTAGTTGATCTGGAACTTGCCCGGTTGTCGGTCAGTCCGTGCTGTGCCTGGATCACCAGGATCTTGAGCATCAGCATCGGCACATGTGGCGGGCGACCGTCCCGGCACCGTCCGAATACGCCAGTGCAGGCAGGCTTTGCAGTTACTACAACGGGTCCAGGCGTGCGATGCCTACGACCATGCACATGCGGCGACCGGCAATGACGGTCAGTAACCCATGTCGAGTCTCTGAGCTTCGGCGACCAGTTCGTCGAGCGCCCGGCGCCGGGCGGCGTCGATCTCGTTCTTGTAGCGGAGGACATCGTCGATGCGCACGCGGCGGTGTGTTCCGACCTTGCGGAAGGGAAGGGCGCCCTGTTCGAGGAGCCCGACGAGGAAGGGACGTGAGACGTTGAGGACGTCGGCCGCCTGCTGCGTCGTCAGTTCGGCGTCCTTGCGAAGCACGGCGACCGAGCTGCCCGCGGCCATGTCCTCAAGGATCTCCAGGAGGAGTGCGCCGACCGGTGCGGGCAGTTTGACCGCCTCCTCTCCGTGTGCGCCGGTGACGTTGAGTGTCAGGGGGCGGTCACCGTGCAGCAAAGCGGCAAGGCGTTGGCAGGATGCGCGGGCGACCTCGGTGTCCGCGGGTGAGAGAACGGGAAAGCGGCTCTGTGCAGTCATGGTGCTGGCAGGCGATTGTTGACTATGGAAACACCATACTGGTCGCGCGCTCTAAACGCAATAATCGAAACACCAACAGGTTGGTCTTGGAGATCCCGTCCTTCTTCTTCACCCTTCTTCACCATCGCGGCGACCGCACCATTGCCGGTAGAATCGGGGGGCTGGCGCCCCTTGCCGCGAGCCTACGCCGTGGAGTCCTCATCCCCCTACAAGATCCACGTCCCTCGACCCCAGGCCGCACGGAACATCCTTCGCACGTCCGTTCACGCCGCGCTCGGTCAAGTGGGGGATTGTGCGCGGCGTGGTTCGAGGGTCTGTCAGCAAGTTCTCCTCACCGGCGAGGTCCGGCTCCCCGCAACCGGCCAAGATCGCCGCCCGCGTCGCGTCGCGGAGCGCGATCGCGGAGTCGAAGCCATCTTGCTCCATGAACAGCGGGGGGCCTATCGTGACCTGCACGTTGCTGGGACTGGGATACCACTGGCCGCCTCGAGCACCGATCACTTCCCGTGCAGGGTTGACAGCACCACGGGCGCCCCGGCGGCGGCAAAGGCGCCGAGCTTGAAGGCAAGCAGGCCGGGGGCGATGGGTGAGGGTTCCTTCCGGATAGACCGCCAGTCCGCCCACGCTGCCTCGATGACGTTATCCAGATCGCCCCGGCCGCAGGCGTCGTCAAACCGGTCCACGAACAGTACGCCGACCAGGCGCAGGAATGCCCCGGCAAAGAGTTGCTGCGCCAACTCCGCCTTGGCGACGAAGGCGGTGTGAGACATCCCGCTCGAACGGTTCGACTGGCCGGTCGGGTTCGCGCGAAGTCTTGCCGACGGGCAGGCCGTGGGGCTTGGCCGAGCCGCCGACAAGCGCCCCAAAGCAAGTAGTGCTCCGTGCAGGCTTCCACGACAATATTGACGTGCAACAATACTGTCGTATACTGTGTTCCACGACAAATCTGATTTACAACCGAGTCGACATGGAAACTGAAGCCACGCCCGAATTCTACATCGGCACTCCCGTCGAACCTATCGACCTGCGCTTCCGCGGGGCGTTCGTGGCAGAGCTGAGGCAAACCTTGCGCAACGGCCACGTGGTGCTCACAGCGCCTCGACGAACCGGCAAGACCAGCGTCATGAACTATTTGCGTGACCATCCCGAGGACGAATTCGGGGTGGTGTCGATCAACGTGCAAGACCTGACTCACCCGGCCGACTTCTTCCAGGTGCTGCTCGACGCATTCCACGATACGCATCCGGATTTCCTTCGCGACCGACTCGCCGCAGGGTGGGGGCTTCTCAGCGGCGTGCTCGGAAAAGTCGAATCGATCGGGGCGGGCGGCTTCAAGCTCGCACTTCGCGGAAGCGATCCCGACTGGCGCGAGAACTGGCGCCGGCACGGCGACACGTTCCTCGCCCGGGCTCGCGCTACCGACGCCCCCTTTCTCTTCATCATCGACGAATTCCCCGACATGCTGCTCAACCTGTCCCGGGAAGATGAAGGGTTGCTGCGCGAGTTCCTCGCTTGGTTTCGCACCCAGCGTCAGAATCCTCCTCCGACCCGGGATTCGATCCGCTGGCTGGTCGGGGGCTCGGTCAACCTGACCGGCACGCTCGATGCGCTCGGAATGGTGGACCTCGTCAACGACCTCGAAGACGTGTCCCTGCCTCCGCTTACCCATGAGGACATCGAGACGTTCGTCGCGGACATGTTGGGCGGACGAGGCGTCCCGTTCGAGGGTGACCTCCCGCGGCGGCTCATCGCTCGCCTGGGCCGCCCCATTCCGTTCTTCATGCAGATTGCGACTCAGAACCTCTACCGGTTGTGGAGACGCGAGCAGCGCACAATCGCCTTGACGGATGTCGATGCCGTCTTCGACGAAATGATCGTCGGTTCCGCCGCCCGTACCCAGTTGCAGCACTACCACTCGAGGATCCGGCAGTACTACGCAGAACCGAGACGATCAATGGCCCACGCCTTGCTGGGCCAGATCAGCATGAGCTCATCGGGCCTGACGCGTGCAACCCTGCTGCAGGAGACGGAACGAGTACTGGCGGGACTTGGTGCCACGCGCCCGGCGCACGAGCGCCGGCAGTTATTCAACCAGCTCATGTTCGACCTTGAGAACGACTTTTACGTCGTCGAGGTCACGGGAGGGAACTATGACTTCGCGAGCGGCGTGCTGAAGTCGTGGTGGAGGAAATACCATGCCTGAAGCGGCCGTCACCTCGAACATCGGCCTCTACCGGTCCGGAGTGACCAGCCCGGAGCGCCTGCGCCACACTACCGTCGCGCGTGAACACGTCCTCGACAACGCCGTCGCGTCCCTGCGCGGGTCGGTGCGCCGAAAGTCGAAGAACCACCTGCTCTTCATCGGGCCGCGGGGCATCGGCAAGACCCACCTGCTCTCGTGCGTCGAAGACATCATCCGGTCCGACGAGGCGCTTGGCCAAAAGATTGTGGTCGCCCGGTTTCCGGAGGAAGCGAACCGGACCCTTTCTTTCGCCGATTTCCTCATTGGACTCTGCCGGATACTGAGCGATGTCCTCGAAGACGAGCCGCGCTGGGCGAAGCTCCTCGCTGAAGTACAGGCCGAGGACGACGACGCCAGGGTTGCTGACACGCTGGTGCCCGCAATCCGGCAGGAGAACCGCCGACACGGCCGCACCCTGCTCGTCATGCTCGAGAACCTGGGCGAGGTCCTTTCGAGGCAGATCCGCGACGCAAACGACGTCGCCGCTTTGCGCAAGTTCCTCATGGCTGACAACGGCTGCCTGCTGGTGGCCACCGCGCCGATGCACTTCGACGGCATCACCGATATCCGACAGCCGTTCTACGACTTCTTCGATATCCAGATGCTGGAGAGTCTGAGCTTCGAGGAAACGGTCGAACTCATCCGCTGCAACCTCGAGTGGGAAAAACGGACCGACCTACTTGCAACCCTGGAAGGCATGAGCCCACGACTGGAGGCCCTCTATCGCATGACGGGGGGCAATCCACGGCTGACGATGATGCTCTACGAGCTGATTGCCCATGAGTCCATTACCGGGGTGCAAGAGCAATTCCACGTGCTGCTCGACCGGGTCTCGCCGTTCTATCAGAGCCGGCTGAAGGACCTGCCGCCTGGCCAACGCGCGTTGCTCGAGTGTCTTGCGAGCATGCGCGACGAGGAGAAGACGCCCGCCGCAATTTCCGCACGCATGCGCATGAGCCAGCAGGAGACCTCATCACTGCTGAAGCGCCTGTCCGATGCCCACTACCTGCGTTCGGACCGGCACCCGCGGGACCGACGCTCGCGTCTCTACGTCATTCGCGAGGGATTCTTCGACATCTGGCTCGCAATGAACATTTCCCGCAGTGCCCGCAGGCGACTTCCTTTCCTCCTCGAGTTCTTCAAGCTCTTCTACCCGAGCGTCGAGCACCGCGAGAAAAAGCGCATCGAGTTGCACGAGAAGCTCCTTGAGGAGGGGAGCGCTGACGCGAAACAGGCCCTCGACTATTTGAGCGAAGTCGGCGACGAGGGGGAACGGGCGACTGCGAAGTTCGACATGGCGAGGACGTTCGCCCGCATCGGAGCAGCCGAGCAGGTGGCGACCTACGTGCTCGAAGCCGCGCCCCTTGCCGGAGACAGCGTGAGCCAGTCGATCGCTCGCATCATTTCGAGCGCGCCACCCGCTCCCGACTATCTCTCAGAGGTCGAGAAGATGATCGCGGCTTGGGAGAAGCACCGGAGCGGTGATCTCGAAGCGTTCGCTTTCCGTCTCGCGGAGATGCGAAACGGGTTGACCTTGCACACGTTTTCGGAGACCCGACTCGCGTTTCTCATGGATGCGTTGGAGAGCGTGAGCGATGCCGAGGAACGGATAGGGCAACGCCTGCAGATTGCAAGCGTGTTGCTGCTACTTGCACGCTGGAAGGAATGCGAAGAGCAGCATCGTCAAGCACTCGCCGACGCGAAGTCGCTCGCCAATGCGAAGCTTGTCGCAATAGCGTCGAATGGGCTGGGACAACTGTTATGGCGTACCAGCCGGCACGGTGAGGCCGAGCCATTGATGCGGCAGGCGCTTGAAATCGCCGAAGCCGCCTTCGACAAGCATGACATTACCGTGGCAACTTGCTTGAACAACTTGGCGGTGCTGCTACGGGAAACCAACCGCATCGAGGAAGCCGAGCCGATGTCGCGGCGAGCATTGGAGACGGTCGAAACCGCCTTCGGCAAGCAGCACCCCAACGTTGCGGGTTTCTTGATCAGCTTGGCGGCTCTGCTGCAGGACACGAACCGCAAGAAGGAGGCCGAGCTGTTGTTGCTGCGAGCGCTTGAAATCGCGGAGGCCGCCTTCGGCAAGCATCACCGCACCGTGGCAACTTGCTTGAACAACTTGGCAATGCTGCTACGCGACACCGACCGCATCAAGGAAGCAGAGTCGATGTTGCGGCGCGCGTTGGAGACCGCCGAGACCGCTTTGGGCGGGCAACACCCCGACGTTGCCGATTTCTTGAGCAACTTGGCGTTGCTGTTAAGCAACATCAGCCGCGCCGAGGAAGCCGAGCCGATGTTACGGCGGGCGTTGAAAATCGCCGAGGCTGCTTTCGGCGAACAGCACCCCAAAGTGGCGAATCGCTTGAACAACCTGGCGGTGCTGCTAAGCAACACCGACCGCAAAGAGGAAGCCGACGCGCTGATCCGGCGCGCTTTGGAAATTGTCGAGTCTTTTCATCGGTGGACCAAGCACGAGCACCCGAGTTTGGAACTGGTGACAGCGAACCACCAAGCCCTTCAGCGGGCCAAGGCTGATGGGCCGGATTGAGATCGGCCATGCCGACAGCGGGCGCCCCGGTTGAATGGGATCAACTGTAGTAGTCGGGACTTGATCGGACAGCGCTGCCGTGTCGGTCTGGCTGACGACGAAGCCTCAAACTTTCGGATTGCCCTGGTGGCCGCAACGGAGCGGTCCCTCCGTCAGCGGCCGCTGCGGTTGCCCCGCCGGTCGGTGGAGGGTCCATCGGTTCACGCCCCGAACGAACACACTTCGGCACAGGTCGCTCGGGTTTTCTACGAGCGGCCCGAATGCGTGTCAATGCGGTGTCGTGGGGGACGACCCCCCAGTCACGGCGGCCCAATGTCCTGTCGATATGCTCTTGAGATGATGACGTCTTCATGACAAGGGTCGGCGCATGATCACCTTGCACGTTTCCGAACTAAAGGCGCAGTTTTCCAAGGTGCTTGCGGCGGTCCGGGCCGGCGAGCGGATTGGCATTCTGTACGGCCGGTCCCGGGAACCCGTCGCGATGATCGTGCCATATGAACTCCCGGACCCGCCGGCGCGAGAGATCGGGTTCCTCGACGGCAAGGTCAGGATCGAATTCACGGACGACTTCGACTTGACCGAAGAGGAACTGCTCGGCCTGGGAAAGTGAACGATTTCCTTGGCACCCACACCCCATCATGGTCAATCGGACAGTCGTACCGACACACGTCCTCCGCTTGAGCTTCTGTCTTGAAGGCCTGATTGGGTAGTACGTAGTCTTCGCCGATCCTGCATTTCGACAGTATTACCACTAGATTTCTGACAAACGAAGCGGAGACATGGGCCAATGCAAGGCCTTCCCAAGCACATCATGGAGCACGCCCGCGCCCTTCCGGAAGCCACGCCGCTGTGTCCGCGCGCCCTGCTTCACCTTGGTCACCGCGCGGCGGTCGACCAGGCATTGTCGCGATTGGTTCGCTCGGGAGAGCTGATGCGAATCTGCCGAGGCGTCTACATGCGTCCCATCAAGACCCGGTTCGGCTTACGGGCGCCCCGTCTTGGCAAGGCGCTTGCCGCGTTGTCCGTGCTTTGGGGCGAACCCATCGTGCCTGGCGGTGGCACGGCTGCCAACCGCCTCGGACTGACGACGCAGAACCCGGTCCGGGCGGTCTATTTGACCTCCGGCCCCGGCCGCCGACTCCGCTTCGGGTCGTCCGTCGTGGAACTGCGGCACGCACCGCGCTGGCAACTCGTGGCCCCGCACCGCAAGGCCGGCGAGGTCATCCGCGCCTTGGCATGGCTCGGTCCGGAAGGGGTCGAGGACGGGCTGGCAGCGGTCCTGCCGACGCTTCGCGACGAGGACCGCGACGAACTGTCGGCCGCGCGAGCCATCATGCCGAGCTGGATGGCGCAGCCGGTGAGCGCCTGCCTGGCGCATGGCTGAGACGCGGCCGGAAGTCATTACGGCCGTGCGCTTGGACGGATGCCAATATCCGCTTCATCAATCTTTGCGCCTTGATGTGTGATCTGGGGTTCCAGGCGCGCGTAAGCGAGAGCCACCGCATGTATTGGCAGCAGGGCGTTGCGGAGAAGGTCAATTTTCGGCCTGACCGTGGAGGAACGAAATCGTACCAGTTGAATCAGGTTCGCCGCATAATCCTGAAGTCTCGGCTGGGAGGAGATGGCTGATGCACAAGTACGGGATCATTCTCTATTGGAGCAACGAAGACGGGGCTTTTGTCGCTGAAGTACCGGAACTGCCCGGGTGCATGGTGCACGGCGATAGCCAGGAAGACGCCCTCGAGCGCGCCAACGAGGCGATGCAGCTTTGGATTGACACGGCACGAGGGCACGGCGATCCAGTGCCGCAGCCCAAGGCCGCGGCTTTCGTCGGCGATCGAATCGAGCAAGCCGGCCACCTAAGTCCCGGACCGTAGGCGCGTCGTTTCGGAGGTCACGTGCGTATCAATCAGCCGCGTGGTCCGGGGGGTCATTTCTCTTCGGGGGAGAATGACAACGGTTGGTAGCAACGACGAACTGGAGGCGGAAGCTCGACGCCGTGCTCCTCCCCGAAATGCCGTGCGAAGGCTTCGGAGGGCTTCGGACGGCGCTCGGTCTTGGTGCGCTTCTCGTTGATCAGGCGACGGACCAACTCCTCCATCGACACGCCGATCCGGCGTGCTTCCCGCCGAAGCCAGGACTTGTCTCCAGGATCGATGTCGCGGACGGTGATGCTGTTACTCATACGGGCGGCTCCGGTTCGATCGACATTCTGCTTGCAGCTGATCGAACCCGTTCGTCGATCCCGCCTGTTTTACTCGTCTTCCAACGATCCGCGCTGTCCGAGCTTCGCTCGGCGCTGCGCGAGCTCCCGTTCAAGCCGTTTTCGGCGGAACGGTGTGAGCTTGACCCACCCCTTGATCTCAGCAGAGGTCCTGCCGCAGCCCAGGCACCACCCCGTCCTCGGGTCGAGACGGCAAACGTCGACGCAAGGGGATAGCGCGCGTTTTGCCCTTCGTGTCATGAAAACATCTCGATCGTAGTTCCCCTGTTCGCGCGCATAATGAAGTCAGCCTGCCGGCAAGGCTCATGCGACCGACCAAGCCGCTCCGCTCCGGAATTGTCGCCGCCGACCGAACACCCGCTCAAGCGGCGGCGACGGAGCGGGCGAGTTCGATGAGGTTATCCAGTTCCAGATCATAGGGGCCTGATTGCTCGTGCGGGGGATTCTCGCGGGCCTCGGGGCCCCACTCGTCGGGCCTTCGGATCAGCGCCGTCCTGAAGCCAACCGACCCTGCCGCATCGAGATCGTAGGGATGGGAGGCGACCATCAGGCACTGGTCGGGCGTCAGCTGCAGCCGGGCGGCAGCCCGGCGATAGGCCTCGGGAAGCAGCTTGTAGACACCGAGCCCCTCGCACGACAGGACCACATCCCAGGTCAGCCCGTTTCGGCGCGCCGTGTCGATGATCAGCCGGTACGACAGAATCGTGAAGGACGCGACGATGTGCGTCTCGCGGAGCGCCCGCAACCCGTCACGAACGTCGGGCCAGGCGGCGAAGCTGTGCGGTGCGTCCCAGGCGATCGATTGCCGGTCCGCGCCATCGAAGGCGTCGAGCCCCTGGTCCTTGACCAGCGCGTCGAGGCAAAAGCCGTGCGCGTCGTCAATGTTGTGGGACGGCGGGCCGTCCCGGCCCTGGTCGAGCATGGCGGCCAGTGACCGGCGCCGAAGCTCGTTGGCCAGCACGGCCCAGTCACGGTCAATGCCGTGCCGTCGGCCGGCTTCCGCGAAGGCTTCGTGGAAGCCCGAGTGCCAGTCGAGCAGCGTCCCTCCCGTGTCGAAGGTCAGTGCCTTGACGCCTGACAGGCTCATGGGATCAGGACCGCCGGGTGCATGATCGTTTCGGCCTCGATGACGTCGTACGCCCTGGCCGTGCCCTTGAATACGTACGCGTAGTCGACGTTCACATCCGGCCTCCCGTCGGCTGTGGAACTGAACGGGCCGCTCGCCGTCGTGGGTTTCGTCTCCACGACGGCGAGCTTACCGGTTGTAGCTGACTGAACCTATTCGTCAATCTCGCCGGTGAAGTAGTTCACGTGGGTGTCGCCCTGGTAGAACCTGAAGAAGTACTGATCCGAGATGTCCTTGCCTGCATAGAAGTCGGCGAGCCCCGTGTTCCAGTCCGCACCTCCGAGCACGCCGACCTTGCCCGAGTCCGGGTACTCGGTGATCTCGGGCATGTGGTTGGTCGAGAGGCACAGGTAAACCAGATCGGCATCGCCGGTGTTGACCAGCTTGTGGGCCAGGTGTCTCCCCACCGGCAGGGCGGCGTAGTCGCCCGCCGAGATGACGATCTCGTCTTCGCCGATGGTGAGCGTTCCGGTCCCTTCGAGGATGTAGAGGGCTTCCTCGTTGCGGATGTGCGAGTGCTTCGGAAAGGCGTACTTGCCGGGCGCCACCCGGAAATGGCTGCAGCCCAACTCGACGTTGCCGGTCGAGCTGCCGAGCCCCCTCACGATATGGTGGAACTTGTCGGCGACGGAGATTTCCTTCGGTTCAACGTCGTTGACGTTGATCACGTGCTTGTGTCGGGCCATGGTGAGTCCTCCTCCGGTATGGCTGGTTTCCCGGTGGTCCGAAGCGTCCGTTCCGCGCTCTCGTTTGCAGCAGCCGGGATCTGGACATGCCGATGCCCGCGCGACCGTGCATCCCGGTTCGAGCCGGGCTGTCCCGGCGGGCGGGCGACGTCCCGGCAGACGCCCCGCGCGTGAACGCGCGCGGTTCGGCGCGAGAGGGATCGTCCGGCGGCTTGCCGGCTGGCGCAGTACTCGGAATAGGGGGCGTGCCGTCCTGGCGGGCTGCAAGGGTGAGCAGCGCGTGGACGTCGCACTCGGCGACGTCAGCGGCCGCCAAGGCGGCCTGCCGTCCAGAGGCGGACAATGGCATTTCGCGATCTTGCCCCGAGAGAGCGGATCGGAACTGAACGAACCGCTTGCAGGCTACATCAATCGCGTCAGCGTGTAGAGGAAATCCGGCTCGACGGGGCGGGTCATTCCGATCGGTGCAGCCGCCCGGCGATCAGGATGGTGATGGCCGCAGCGGGCGTGCGTTCGTTGACGATGACATCGGTCACCCGGCCGCCGCATCGCTCACCCGAGACGGCTTGAGGGCCGCCAGGCCCTTGCACAGCTCCACGAGTGCCAGCGTGTCGCGCTTGCAATAGGCCCGGAGGTCTCGGAACGCGCCCTTCCGCTCGCCCGGATCGGTGCTCTCCAGCGCCTGGCGGTACCTCGCCGCGGCGGCCTGCCCGTCGGCAATCGACAGATCGTCGTAGCCCAGGCCGGGCACCAGCGCTGGCAGGACGCGTTTGATCGAGAAGGAGCCGCGGAAGTCCGGGTGGTAGTACCCGTTGCGTACCACCGGCAGCAGATCGAAGAGCCGAGTTTCAAGGGAGCGGAGGGCGCGGGCGCGCCGGGGCAGCGCCGCCGCCAGCCCGCGCAGCACCTGCCGCTCGTACCCGGAGTACGTGCAGATGGATCCCTCGGCCCCCAGAGCCTCGAGCAGGCGGTCGGCGAGCGCCGGTCGCGGGTCGTCGTCGCCCACATGCAGATAGTCGCGATGGACCGGCGGCGCGCCCTCACGCTCGGTGTGGACCGAGAAGAGGAAGGGAACCGGATCGTAGGGGCGGGTGCCGGCGAAGCGGGGGATCGCCGGCGAAAAAGTCTCGAAATCGAGATAGTGCACCGGGCGCCTGCGCTTGGCCAGTTCGGCGCGGACGTCACCGTACAGCTGCGCCCGGCCATCGATGACGGCCCGCCTGATGATGCGCTGCAGCCGGTTCAGCGGAAAATCATCAGGGATATCCCGAACTTCCCGGATACCCATCGCGTCGAGTTGGGCCCGGTGCCCCGGCCAGAGCCGGGAAAGTTCGTCGAGCCCGTGCTCCGGGACAACGTGGTCGCGGGTGCAGTGGGCGTGGTACGGACACGGATACGGTGAGAAGCAGTGATCGCCCGGCTGGATCTCCGGGGCGCCGGGCCCGGCGAGCATCGCGTGCATAGCCCGGACGTCGGAGCCGATGTCGTCCAGCCGTGCACTCGCCGCATCGTGGACGGAATGCAGCCGGAACAGCTTGTCGAGCTCGAGCCGCTCGCCGTCGTAGGCGTAGCTCCGGTCGAGCGTGAGGACGCCCGCATCGCACACGTCGAGCCCGGCGCCGCGGAGGACCCAGAGCTGGACGGCCGCGTCGGCGACGAATACGTCCTTGAGCCGCGTTGTCGACTTGACCTCCACCAAGCGCCAGCCGCCGCCCGGCAGCCGCTCGATCACGTCAGCGCGCACCAGCACCCCCTCGTGCATGAAGGCGGCCTCGAACACGGCGGGCACCGTGCCCGCGGCAAGGACCTCGCGCGTCTCGTCGAGCGCCTCGCGCACGTGACGGTGATCGTGGGCCACCAGATGACCGCCTGGGTAGCGCCTGCAGGCGAGCTCACCCACTTCCTGGCCGGTATCGAAGACCGCCTGTAGCGCCTCGTCGACCGGAGATGCAAGTTCGCGGGCGTAGGTGTCGTGCCAGAGCCGGAGATGGCACTGCGTCCCTGCGACGAACCGGGTCTTCGAGAGGCCGCGGCGACTCGCCACGGTATCAAGTTCCTTCATGGCTCAGGCTGCCGTCCTGATCCTGCGTTCGCGTGCAGCTGAGCCGAGACGGTGCCGCCCAGGACCGTTGCAGGTACAAGCAGATGGGGGCGCAGCCATGGACGTTAACCGTACGGCTTCGCCACCTTGGCACTGCCGGCCGACCGCGCGCCGGTCTCGCGGGCGGCTATTCCCGCAAGATCGGCGGTGATCCCGGAGACACGTTTGCTGGCTGGGATTTAGGCCTGGCTTCTAGAAGAACACGTAGGAGCGGACCACGACGTTCTTGCGGCACGGCGCGTCGATCGGAATGGTCGGGTCGATGCAGGCCGTGTGGAAGGACCAGCGCGAGACGGAGCCGTCCGTCACGGAGTCGTAGCACTTGAGCATCGAGACTTCCGTCGGCGTCTGCCGGGGGAACCAGTACCACTCGTGGTCGCGCCGGTAGGTGAAGCGGGTCGTCTCGCCCACGCGATCGTCGTAGATTCGGTAGTTCGTGATGTAGGGCTGGTCCGCGAACGACGGCCAGGCGCACAGCACGAACGGAAACTGCTGCACGGTCTCCATCGGCTTCGCGAGGTTGATCGACATGAACCGGCGCGACATCTTCGCGTCGGCCTCCGCCTCCGTGTAGTGCTGCTCGCGCCCGAAGTTCCGGAGGTTCTTGGTCAGCAGCTCGCGGCAGCGGACCCGGCCGCTGTTGTCGTTCAGGTCGTTGTGCACGAGGTTCGCGTATCGAGCGTTGACCCCCGGGTTCTTCGCCGCCTGGTCTTCGGTGCGGTCGCCCTCGTATTCCTTGTTGAAAATGTCGTGGTTGTAGACCAGCGCATCGGTCGCACCCGGGAAGAACTCCAGGAGGAGTTTCTCGATCTCCGGGTAGAACACCCGCTGGACTTCGTTCGAATCGTAGAAGTTGGTGCACTTCGATTCGAGGTGCGCGAGCGAGACGCCGAGCCTGTCCATGCATTCGGGGCTGTCGGGCGCGAGGCCCGGGTGGTACTCGCCGATGCGGCGGGCGTCGCGCATCACCTGCGGGAAGTAGAGATTGCGCCGCTGGAGGCCGTCTTCGGCCTTCCGCAGCAACTCGGCCTCGGCCTTGCGTTCCGGGTCCCGCCAGATCGAATTGGAGGTCACGACGGAATAGGAGGGCTCCTCGTAGACGGTGTAGCGGAGCGGCAGCGCCAGGCCGCCTTCCGAGGCCTCGATGTTGTTGGCGCGGATGTAGTCCAGGCACTCCCCGTATTTCCGGAACCCGATGCCCCATTCGGTTTCGATCGGGCCCGGGGGAGCGTTTTCGAGCTCATCGATGAACGCCTGCGCACGGCCGTCGGCAATCTGCTTGAACGCCGCCTCGAACGCCGCGGCGGTGCCGGCGTCGCCGTTCCGTTCGAGCGACATGTAGGACCTGCCGCCGTTGGCCGCGATGGGGGGCGGCTGCCCTTCCGTGAGCTGGAAGGTCGGCACATAGGCCGACGAGACTGCCTCCGCATCCGACGCGGCGTGGCTGTCGATGGCTTCGTGCTGGTCCATCACATGCGCCCTCCTGCACAGGTGCGCGCATCGTGGCACACGAGACCCACATTTTCTAGCGCCGGGGCGTTTCTCCCGTGGGATTGGGCTTCGGTCGGCCGGCGCGAGGGATGACGGCGATTCAGCGCGTTAGGGCGCTCGTCTGCGCGGATTCGAGGAATCAGCCCCGGCCGGGTCTGTGCGGCGCCGGACAAACCCCGGAAGGCCCTCCGCGGTCGGGTTCGCGGATCGCGCAGCCTGGTTCCCCGCCGCCGGGCAGACAAACGCTGTCGGGATGACCGCAGGCATCCTATTCTGCGCGCACGTCCCGCACGTGGGCCGCCGTCGCCAAGCATCCCGGGTGCGGGAAGGGGGAGCCGATGAACAGGGAGGACCTGTGTTTCGCTCCCGCGAGCGAGCTGGCAGCGGCGGTCGCCGCCAAGGAACTCTCGCCGGTCGAGATCATCGACACGGTTCTGGATCGCATCGACCGGCTGGAGCCGCGCCTCAACGCCTTCGCCACGCTCACGGCCGACCGGGCGCGCGACGCCGCGCGGCTGGCGGAAGCGAGGGTGATGTCCGGTGCAGCGCTCGGCGCCCTCCACGGCGTCCCGGTGACGATCAAGGACCTCACCAACACGGCGGGTATTCCGACCGAGCGGGGTTCGTTCACGACTGCCGGCGTGATCCCGGCGGAAAACGCACCCTGCGTGGACCGACTTGAAGCCGCCGGCGCCATCTCGCTCGGCAAGACGACGACGTCCGAGCATGGCTGGAAAGGGGTCAGCCAGAGCCCGCTCACCGGCATCACGCACAATCCCTGGGCGCACGGGATGAGTGCCGGCGCCTCATCCGCGGGCGCGGGTGCCGGAGCCGCCGCCGGTTACGGTCCGCTGCACCAGGGGTCCGACGGGGCCGGTTCCATCCGGATGCCGAGCCATTTCTGCGGCGTCTTCGGCATCAAGCCGAGCTACGGACGCGTCCCGCATCTCCCGATCGGCAATGTCGACCAGGCGAGCCACGTCGGGCCGATGACCCGGACGGTCCTGGACGCCGCACTGATGCTGCACGCGATCGCGGGCCCCCATCCGCTTGACCACTACAGCCTCGAGGCGCCGCCGGCCGACTATCCGGCCCTTCTTGGCGAGGGCGAACGGCTGAAGGGCGCCCGCATCGCCTACAGCCCCGACCTCGGGCACGCGCGGGTCAACGCCGACGTCGCGGACCTGGTCGCAAAGGCGGTCGAGGTATTCGACGAGTTCGGTGCCGAAGTCGAGGAGACGGTGCCGGCGTGGGGCCCGGATGGCCCGGAGATCGGCGAGTTCTTCTGGGCGACGCACGAAACAAATTTCGCCGGGTATCTCGAAGAGTACGGGGACCGGATGGATCCTGGCCTGGTCGCCTGCATCCGCGCCGGCCAGGGTTATCGTGCCGAGGACTACATCGCCATGCGCGCGCGCAAGCTCGCCTACGTGGAGGCGATCCACCGCTTCTTCACGGCGTACGACTTCCTGCTGACCCCGGCCGTCTCCGTGGCCGCGTTTCCGGCCGACCGGCTGTCGCCCGCCGACTGGCCCCAGCACGAATGGAACTGGCTGCAGTGGGCGCAATTCAGCTACCCGTTCAACATGTCGCACAACCCCGCCGCGTCGGTTCCCTGCGGCTTCACGGAGGCCGGTTTCCCGGTCGGTCTCCAGATCGTCGGGCGCAGATTGGACGACTTGGGTGTCCTGCAGGCCGCCGCGGCGTTCGAAGGCGCCAGGCCCTGGGCGCATCACCGCCCGCAACTCTGAACGGTCGCTCTGGCCTGTCGTCAGGCCGGCAGTGGATGACGCCGGACGACGCCCTGGGCGCGGACGCCAAGGCGGCCACGTATCTCGGGGCGGGCGTCGCCCATGTCGACAACGTCTTCTAAATGACCCAGCGTCTCACAAACGCCTTCGAACGACTGCTGAAAACATCCAGCAGTCGGAGCACCGTCTGGCACGGCAAGCAGCCGTACAACCTCGCCATGTTCCGCAAGTACCTTGCCGTGTTTTGCACTGTTGCGAACTTCATCAGCGTTCGCAGAGACAGCAGGACGCCGGCGATGCGTCTGGAGCTGGCGAGACAGCCACTGACCTACGAAGACATCCTGTGGCCGGGGGAGGTCGCAACGCGTGCGCCGAAGGGGAAGGCGGTTCAGCGGCCTGCGTCGCCCCGCACTTGCCACAAGACATGAGTCGGCTGGATCATCGAGCGACCCGCGTCGCCAGTGACCAATGGCCGTACTTATCGGTCCACCAGTCGGCATCCTCACCGACATTTCCGCTGGAGCAATGGAGCAGAACCGCTCAAATTGCGCCAGATTTGTCCTAGGGACGAGGACGCCACTTCGACTTGGCAGCCAACTCGTTTGCATGCTCCGTCTGAGCATCTCTAAAGTCAGGCAAACAGGAATATTGAGATCAATATCGGCGTGGAAAATGTTGCCCTGTGTAGGGGTGTAGTGAACCAGCCGCCGCCGCTCTGACGCTTCCTGAACCGTAACAGTTGCCCATCCATAAAATGACTGGCGGTGCCCCGATCTCTTGCTTCGTTCTAAAGCTACGTCATCACCAATTGCCGCCATAGTCTCATCGGACACATGATCAAGCCGATCGACTGAGATGGTAGTTACGCCTTCCGCCTCAAGAAACGCATGATGATCAACGCCCCGCCCGGCGGCGCGCTTTGCACGTGTCTTCGAAAAGATGCTGCGGCCAAGAATGTCCTTCAGATCTAGAGGGGGGAGGCCCTTATCGTTGTATTTCATCGAGTCGACGCAGCGCCACCTTGGCAAATCCATTGGGCAAATCCAGCGCATCGTCAAATCGCGCCCTCTGGCTCTTGCCGCCAACATACGAAAAACAGGCACCGCTGCCCAAAGAATCGCACAACAGGAGTACCGAACTGGTAGCACCTGTGACCCGAAATTGGATGGCGATTTCCTCATCTGAAGTCGGGTACACCGATGGAGCGACGCTTGTGATGCCTGCCAAATTCCGCAAAATTGATTCAGCGTTATTTTTCGCCTGTCTAGAACACAAAGGAAAGCCTTCCTCTCTTGATTCGTTATCTACTTTCGACAGTTCCTCAAGGGCTTCATCAAGCCACTCACCATAACTGTTCGGCAGAGAGAATGGTAAGACAGCAGCAGCTGATCCGAACACCGTTACATCGGCGCTGCCGAACGAAGCCGCTGGCAGGACCCTGCCCCTGCGGGCAGAAGCACCAGAATGGATAGACAGAGAGATATTACCCGTGAGCGCACCGGAAGACGGCATTTTGCCTGAAGACGCCGCGCTTAAGTGGCCAATCATATTCCCGGGTCCCGCTGAATGATGTCGGCCGAGCCGTATATCGATTCGTACTTTTCGATTAGGATTTGCATGGCCGAAACTAGGTCTTTTGCCAACTTGTAGTCGAGATACACGGCAGTATTAAACTGAACTCCTGCATCCGTTCCATCACTCTTGAGTTTCTTGGTCCCGAACGCAATGCGTAAATCAAAGTCTGATGGGCTGACATAGTACGTGTTGGCGTAACGTTCCTTGACCTCGGGTCCATATGCGGCTTCCGCAGATTCGGCAAGAGCCATTGGGTCGCTTATGGGCATTAGTCTCTCTTCATATCACAAACGGTCAGATACAGATAAGAACCCGCGCAGACCCGAACAAGAGTCGGCACCTTGGAGCAATGTAGCACTTTTGGCTAACAGCCCGTTTAGCAACTGCGAATTGTGCCTCTCGAACAGCGATGATCAATCAGACTAAATCATGTCGAACCATCTGCCGATAGGCGACTGACCCCAAAACTGGCACACCTTCGTATCTGTGGGCAGCGCAATTTTGCTGGCGCTCCTGGCGAACTACTTCTCCAGCAACGACGCAGTGCGCGGGTGCTGGCGCAAATTGAAAGTCACAAAGGAAACCTCGCACCCTTCTGAATGGTATTGAACATTCGGCCGCAAGGATCGACGCCACGTTGTCCTCTACCTCAAAGATCGCAGGCCCATATCGATGGCCGGACCAAGGAATGGCCGGGCCGGCACGATCTGGGCCACTTCCGGGTCATGGTGCCTGAGTGACTGTATTCGAACCAGACAAGAGGTGAACCCACCGTCGATTGAATTCAGATTTCTGCCGAAAAAATCCGGTGGGGGGCGCACCAGATCGGTGGATATTCAAGTACGTGCCGGCTGCCCCGCTCGTGGCTCGTCGATCGGAAGACGTTCCTCCACAAGTGTGCGCAGCCCTGTCGCCAGCGTGCTGTCCAGCCAGTGTTCTTGCCGGTCTCGCGGCTGGCCTGCAATCCCTCGTACACCTTGTCCAGTGCCTTCGCCAGCATCGCGCCTGTGATTTCCATTCCATCCCCTGACCTGTCTGGCGTACCGAAGACCGCCTGCCAGACTACACCGAGGTTCGCGCTCTTCACCTGCACCAGCCGAACGATCAGTTCGGGGCCAGACCGGTCTTTTTCGCCACGCCACGCGTCCGCTGCTGCCATCTTTTCGGTCGGGCAGCACATTGCGGCCCGGTAGGCCCAGCGCATTTGCAAGTTGTCCACGACTGAGCAGCGCATCACGACTAGGACGTGCACACGCCCGGCCCCCAGCGCCCACATTTCCTTGAACGTTCGCTCAACTATGTGATTGGGTAACTGGAACCCGGTTCGGTCAGGCGCCCTGCGGAAGTCGCGGTCAATCCGACAAGAGGTGGAACGGCTACCGGAAGGTCGAATCGCGGCGGAACTGTCCCGCACCACGAATATTCGCGTTGAAGCTGGATGTCGACGGGGAGGACGCGCTGGGCGGCTTCGGGCTTGTGCAAGGGGGAATCCGATAACAACGGCCGGTCTGTGTTGCAGGGAGTCATTGCGGGAGCGTCGGGCGGCTGGCATGAACTGATGACGACATCAGGATCGTTGGAAATTCCAATATTTCCAGTTATTGCAGGAATAATCTCGAACTGATATCCGCATCGAACGCGCACATTCGAGCCCGTTGTCCGTCACCTCCCGGGCGTTCGTGCGCCTTGTCCACGGCATTACAAGACCGGCGCGCGCCGTCCGGCAGAGGGCAGGGGAGCCCAGATGTCGACACATTGGGGGTGGCGTGGCGCACCGCTCTTGTGAACAATGCCTTCAGGCAGCGTTTGGAGTGAAGGAGGTTAGGGGAGATGAGCGAGAGTGCGATCAGCAATGTCACCGTCGACGCCGACACCCTCCGTGACCTCTACGTCACGATGCGCCGGATCCGGGCCTTCGAGGACAAGACCGCGGATCTCTTCGAGGAAGGCGTCGTCAAGGGCACGGCCCACAGCTACAAGGGCGAGGAGGCGATCGCCGCTGGCGTCTGCGCGGCGCTTCGCGATGACGACATCATCGCGTCCTACCACCGCGGCCACGGCCATTGCATCGCCAAGGGTGCCCGCATCGACCGCATGATGGCGGAACTGATGGGGCGCCAGACCGGCTATTGCCAGGGCCTGGGCGGTTCCATGCACATCGCCGACATGGAGCTCAACATCATGGGCGCCAACGGCATCGTGGGGGCGGCCATGCCGCTCGCCACCGGCGCCGGTCTCGCCGCCAAGCTGCAGGGAACGAATCGCGTGGCCGTGGCCTTCTTCGGCGACGGCGCCTCCAACCAGGGCGTGTTCCACGAATCGCTCAATCTCGCGGCGGTGTGGAAGCTTCCGGTGATCTTCGTCTGCGAGAACAACCAGTACGCGCTCTCGACGTCGTACCGCAACACCACCGCGGTTGCTCAGGTGGCGAACCGCGCGGCTTCCTACGAGATCCCCGGCATCACCGTCGACGGCAACGACGGCGTCGAGGTCTACCTGGTGCTGCGCGAGGCGGTGGAGCGCGCCCGCACCGGCGAAGGACCGACGCTGATCGAGGCGATGACCTACCGCCACGGCCAGCACTCGCTCCGGGTCAACTTACGGGACCCGCGGCCGGAGGAGGAGCTGGAGTCGTGGCTGGACCGCGATCCCATGGCGCGCATGGAGAAGCGGCTCGTGAGCGAGGCCGGCTTCTCGGACGCGCAGTTCGACGAGACCGCCCAGGCGGTGGAAGAAGAATTGGAGAGCGCGGTCACGTACGGCCGCGAGAGTCCCGAGCCCCCGGTGCAGGTCATGCTGGACGCGGTCTACGCCCCCCACGCGGCGCACACCGAGCCCGGACCCGACACCGAACGCACGCTGTCCTACCCGGAGGCGCTCAACGAGGCGCTCGAACAGGAGATGCTGCGGGACGACCGCGTCTTCCTTATGGGCGAGGATGTGGGCGCCACCGGCGGCATCTTCGGTGTGTCCAAGGGATTGATGGACCGGTACGGCCCCGATCGGGTGCGCGACACGCCGATCTCCGAGGCCACCTTCGTCGGCTGCGGCGTGGGCGCCGCCATCGCCGGGATGCGGCCGGTGGTGGAGATCCAGATCTTTGATTTCGTGGCCCTCACCATGGACATGCTGGTCAACCAGGCTGCCAAGTTCCGCTTCATGCTTGGCGGCAGGCCTTCCGTCCCGCTCGTGGTGCGCGGACCGCAAGGTGGCGGGATCCGGCTGGCGGCGCAGCACAGCCAGAGTCTTGAGGCGTGGTTTACCCACGTGCCGGGGCTGGTCGTGGCCGCGCCGTCGACACCCTATGACGCGAAGGGGCTGCTGGTCGCCGCGATTCGGGATGACAACCCGGTGATCTTCCTTGAGCAGAAACTGCTCTACGTCGGTGGCACGGGCCCGGTGCCGGAGGAGCTCTACGCGATCCCCCTCGGCAAGGCCGACATCAAGCGCGAGGGCACCGATGTGACCGTGGTGGCGACGTCCGCCATGGTGCAGAGGGCGTTGAGCGCCGCCGCGGTCCTGGAGCGCGACGGCATCAGTGTGGAGGTCATCGACCCGCGCACGCTCCAGCCGCTGGACGAGGAGACGATCCTGGCCTCCGTCCGCAAGACCAATCGACTGCTCATCGTGCACGAGGCCTGCGTGCGGGGCGGCTTCGGCGCGGAAGTCGCGGCCATGGCGGTGGACAAGGCCTTCGACTACCTCGACGCCCCCGTCGTCCGCCTGGGCGCCCCCCATACGCCGATGCCGTACAACGACCGCCTCGAGCTGGAGGTCATCCCGTCTCAGGACCGAATTGCGGAGGCGGTGCGGGGAATGCTCTAGCCAGCGTCCCCCCGGGTTCGGCGTCCCCGACCCGGCGGCCTTGGGCCGTTCCGCGTCCCGGACGTAGTCTGCCGGGTTGTCGTCGCCAGTTTTTTGGGGACTTATATACGAAAGTGCCGACAATTCAGGCGGCTTCCGATACCGGTTGACGGGTCTGCGGAGTGGCCAGCGCCAACGCTCCTCGCCGTCCAGTTGCCCCCGTCCCCAGGGCCAGGATGTTGCGGGCCGCGTTCACGTCCGCATGCGCCGTATGTCCGCAGGACACACACTTGAACCGTGCCTGGCACGGACGCGATGCCGCGCTCACGTGCCCGCACGCATGGCAGGTCTGGCTGCTGTAGGCCGGGTTGACTGCGACGACGCGCACCGCCTTGTACTCCAGCATCCGCCTGAGGTCGCCCCACCCGGTCTGCAGGATGGACCGGTTCAGCCCGGCCTTCTGCTTCACGTTCGTCCCGGGCTGCTCGGCCGTGCCCTTCGCGGAGGCCGTCATGCCCCGGACCCGCAGGTCCTCCACGACCAGCGTCGCGGCCCGGTCAGCCAGCCGCCGGCTCACGTGGTGCTGCCAGTTCCGGCGCCGCATGGCGAGCTTCCGGGCGGTCCGCGCCGCCCGCCGGATCATGCGCAGCCGCCGGCGCGAACCCTTCCGTCGCCGGGCGGCGACGCACTGCTGCCGCCGGTGCCGGGCCACCAGCCTGGAGGACGCCGGCATCCGCACGATGGCGCCGTCGCTGGTGGCCACCTGTCCGACGTTCATGTCGACCCCCAGCGCCCGGCCGTCGTCCGGCCGCTCTCGGACCTCCACCTCGTAGCAGACGACCGCGTGCCAGCGCCTCCCCACGCGCTTCACGGCCACCTGCTTCGGCACGCCGTCCGGATACGGATGGCCGCCCCGGCGACGCAGCCGCATCGGCCCGATCCGCGCGAGGCGCACCACGTCCCCTCGATCCGGAAGCTGCCCGCGGGGAAGGTCACGCGGTCGTCCCCGCGGCGCGCCTTGAAGCGCGGGCGCCCGCCCTGTCCGCGGAAGAACCGCTGCCACGCCTCGGCCTGGTACTTCAACGTGTAGCGGATGGGCGCGAACGGCAGGTCCAGCAGCCAGGGCGTGACCCTCCGGAGCTGGGTGTACGCCTGCCCGAGCGTGAAGAACGAGACGGACGGCGGCTCCGCACCCGCCGCCCGCGCCGACAGGTACAGGCCCTGCTGATCGGCCAGCACGGTGTTCCACACGTACCGGCAGGCTCCCGCCGTGCTGGCCAGCTTGCGGGCGCGGACGGCGGTGCCGGGAACCAGGCGGTAGGTGATGTTCCGATACGTGTGCACAGGATCATGAATAGAACATAAAGGGTCTATACGCAATATTGTCGGCACTTTCGTATATAATCGCCTATTTTTTGCCGACATCGACGAACGGGATCGATCACGGTCGCATTCTGCGCACCACCGTTACGTCGTGTCGGCAGCGCGCGGCGGTTGCGCTGCAGGCCGTCTTCCCGTCTCGTGCAGTTCTGCCGGTTGCGGGATCATGGCAGCACCCGGTTTCACGGACCGTAGGCCCTCGCGCGTTCCTCTCCAGCAACCAGAGTGATGCATGGGTGGGAGCTGCGGAGTCGTTGTCCCTCGTCTGTTTCTGCCAGCAACAATTCCCGGAGGTTTTCCCGGCCTTGACCCAGATCCGCAGGGGGTACGCCCGAACGAGATTGTCGGTCGTTACCGCCCCCCGGTCGATGGGACAGGCAACGGCCGCCCGTCCCGCAGGCGCATCGTCGTCGACGTCAGTGCCAGGCGCACATCTAACAGCGATCGGTGCCAGGAGCAGCAACACAGATGGGATTCGGCCCCATACGACCATCCGTCCGGGTTCTCCGGGACCCAAACCTTTCGCCGGCCCGAGCCGTTCGCACACAAATGCTGGGTCGGCGCCTATTTGGCTTCCGCGACGAGACCCGTATCGAGGGCACCCTGGCCCGCGACCTCTACATCGCCCGCACCCGTCCAGCCAAGGATTTCGGCCGCGCGTTTCCCATGTCGTTCCGTGCAGCAGTTCACGCAGGATTCTCCAGCGGTCGGGCCACGATCAGGAACGAGGGGTACGAGATATCCATTCGACCCGGCGCGCCGATATGCGGACTTTCGAGGTCAGATATTTTCCGACCTGAACGAACCTGATGCCGGTGCCTCGGACTTTCCAGCGGCCCAAGTCGGCTGGTCAGGCGAGCAACCCTACGCCTGCAGAAGGCGCCGCTGCAGCAACGACTGCATGTCGCGTCGCCCAGCCGTAATGACGAAGACGTAGACCGTGTCCTCGATCACCCGATAGACGATGCGGTAGGGCCAAAGAATATTTCCCGATACTGACGAATCCCGACGTCGAGCAACTCCCCCGGATAGCTCCCGCGCTCCGGACGCTCGGACTGGCCCTGAAACGCCTCTTCGATCGGTTCCGGCACATGGTCCGCTCGGGTCGGCGAAGCGTGGCGGTCGAGGTAGTCGTAGATATCTTCAAGGTCGCGGGCGGCGTCTTCTGTGAGCACAACCCCAAAGACCATCAGCGCTCCCGCAACCGCGTGATCACGTCCGCCGCGGTCTGCACCCGCCCGGCCTCGATCTGCCGGTTACCCACGGCAAGCATCTTGAGCAGGGCCATTGTTTCCTGGGTCTTCTCGAAGCTGTGGATGTCCTGCAGGACCACCTTGGCTTCGCCGTTCTGGGTGATGACCAAGGGCTCCCCCCGGTCCCCGAGCGTACGAACGATCTCCGAGGCGTGGGCCTTGAGGTAGCTGATGGGCTTGATCTGACTGGAGTACTTCATGGGTGTCCCTACGATCCTGGCCTGATTTAGTCCGTAAACTGGTCAGCAACAAGGGAGGATTTCGGTGCCGACCCAGGAAAGTCACTACATTTCAAAACCTTTCTGCAAATCGCCTGAGACCGCTCCCAAGAACTGCGGAAGCGATCGCGATCGGGTTTCATGCACTCTTGGCACCTCTTGGTGCGACCGCTGCATACCTTCTTCACCACGCCAGGCCGCGAAAATCTGCCAGGTACTCGTCGGGTTGACGGAGAAGAACTGCGCAGCAGCGTTCCGCGCAATCGACAGATTCAGGCAGTGGCGGGGTGGTCGTCCGAACGATTATCGGACCCCTTACCAAGTCGAGGCGGCCACGGTCCAAACGATTGACCAACGGTTCTCGAACTTGGTCATCACGGAACCGAGTGCGGGCCGATGCGAGCCGGGCGCCTTTGCGCCGATGCCGGTGACTTCACCCGGATTTCGAGACCCGAACGATGGGTGGGCGGGCGCGTGATGCCCCCATGCCCGGACGGTATTTCTGGTACCGTTCCATCGCGAGGGCAGGTCCCGCAGCACGGCAACGCTCGCAGGCACGCCGTTCCTGCAGTGTTTGGGGCTACTGTGAGACCGTGGCGCCTGGCGACCTGGCCGGGAAGGAAAGGGCTCCAGGAGAGCTGCGGGACCCGTCGTACGGTGGGTTCAGGACTCTCGAGACAACCCGGGGGGCATGATCATGTGGACATTCGACGTTCGCACGGAACCTGTTGAGATCAATGCGCCGGTCGACGTGGTCTGGGCTGTCCTCACCGACGTGAAGCGGTACGGTGCGTGGAACCCGTTCACGCCGGAAGTTCGAACGGACTTCGAGATGGGCTCGCCCGTGGACATGCAGGTGACGATGGGGCGGCGAAAGCTCAAGATCACCGAATACCTGTGCGCATTCGAAGAGCTCCGGCTGATCGCCTGGCAGAAGGCGTTTGGCCCCCGTTGGTGGCTGCACGCGCTGCGGGAGCAACACCTCGAGCCCCTCAGCGAGACCAGCTGCAGCTACTACAACTTGGATCGCCTGACCGGGGTGATGGCTCCGGTGGTAGCTGCTACTTCCGGTGGTTACATGCGCCGCGGCTTCGAAGATGTGGCCACCGGCCTGAAGGCGCAGGCGGAAGCCATCTACACGAGCGCCCGAACAGAGGGATGACAGTGACCCGCCTGCACGCCTGCTGACCGTCTGGCCAGCATTCCATCATCCAGCCCGTTTGGCGTCCGGGACGCTGCCTCGCGACTACGTGTGGGCGGGCACCCAGGGGGCGAGCGGCGTGCCCCCGCAATAGTGGTTCTCCGCCGGATGCTCGCGGAATAGCACGTAAATGTCGGAGGCTTTGACACCCATCGTTTCGTTGAGGATCTCGGCGATGGCGTCGACCAGCGCCTTCTTGCGCTCCGGCTCGCGGCCCGGCCGTAGATCGACCTCGACCAGTGGCACACCGTCGCCGATCTCGCCAATCACTTCGCGTACTGCGACGTAGTCGTACTTGATCTCCTTGGGTGCCAGGGTCCTGAGCACTGCCGCCTTGACCGCCGTGCGGATGGTCTTCTGGGTGTCAGCGGCCGTGCCGGCCGGAACCTCGACGCGAATCACCGGCATCGGCGAGATCTCCTGGAGTAGTCAAGAAAGGGGGCCCAAAACCTGACCCCAAGAAACGCTCTGTTGCCCCGGTTCGAACGATAACGCAACCCGGGTGGAGGGTTTGGTGGAACTGCGGTGCTGACACGTGACGCTCCGGACGGAACCGGACAACGTCCGCGCCCCAGCGGCACGCCGCGCGCAGTGAAGCTCAGGCGCGGCCGCCCCATCTGCAGGCGCCGTGGATTTTGACAGAATGGTCGTCGGTCAAGGCGGCAGTCTGAGAGAGAAGGGGCCCGTCAGTCGGCGCCGCCCGATTCCACAAACGTGTAGACGCGGGTGATGTCGGCATTCGGTTCGTGCGTGTCGAGGTCCTGCCAGACTTCGGAAACCGCTGGGCTAACGGGACACGCTGCCCCGATCGCGGCCGCCGCATCGTGATAGAGCCGGAGATCCTTGACGAACTGGGCGCTCGAGAAACCGGCGTCATAGGTTCCCGTGACGACGCGGTTCGGGAACTTGTCAGAGGTGGCGGTGTTGCGTCCGCTCGACGCGTTCACGACGTCGAGGATCATGCTCATTTCCAGGCCGTGTTTGACCCCGAATGCGACGGCCTCGGCAGTCGCCGCCATCGCGCTTCCGGACAGGAAGTTGTTCAGGACCTTCATAACCTGGCCCTGGCCAGGCTTGCTGCCCACGCGAAACACGTTGCCGGCCATGGCCTCCAAGGTCGACCGCAGCCGATCAAACGTATGTTCAGAACCCGAGTACATGATGGCCAGCGTGGCGTTCACCGCGCCGCTTACACCACCTGAGACGGGTGCATCCACGTACTCGATTCTGGCACCGGCGAGCAACCCGTGCACGCGTTTCGCCGCCTCGGTACCGATGGTCGAGTGATCCACCACGAGCCGGGTCTGGCGGTTGGCCGCAGTGCGTATGTCACGGGCGATCGCTTCCGAGGCGCGTCCGTCCGGCACGCAGAGGTGGATCACGTCGACCATGCTGGCGAGCGCTGCAGTGGAATCGACAAGTCGCGCGCCTTGGGGCGCCCGCGCTTCCGTGCCGGCCGCGTCGTACACGATGACGTCCTGCCCTGACTTCACGAGGTTTTTCGTCATCGGCCTGCCCATGTTGCCGAGGCCGATGAATCCAATCGCCTTCTGTGGCATGGCTGCTAATCGCCTCCGCCTGCGCTGTGTCCCTCGATAGTAGTGATCGGAAAGGGAGGCTTGAACGATGATCTCCGGCCAAGAACCAGAGACAGGCTAGCGGGTCATCACGTGTTCCCGACAGCGCTCCCCTCTTGACAAGAGTGCAAACATCGTTACCTATTAGGTAATGAATGTGGCTGATCTCTATGGAAATCGCTTTCCGGACCCGCAGGCTCGAAAAGGCCTTCAACTCGGCGGATGCCCTGAAGAGGACCTATGGAGCGAGGATGGCGAGAGTCATGATGACGCGGATGGCTGTGCTCAGGGCGGCGCGCAGTCTGGCGCTGGTGCCAAGTACGCCACCGGATAGGCGACATCAACTCAGCGGAGGTCGGTACGAGCAGTTCGCTGTGGATCTCGTCCAGCCCTACCGGCTCGTGTTTGAAGCCAACCACGAGCCGCTGCCGCGCAGGGAAGACGGCGGGATAGACACAGAGCGGGTGACGGCGATCACAATTCTCGATGTGGTCGACTATCACTGACCGAGGAGGGACACATGGCGACAGCGACCAACCAATACAGCCCGGACTATGCGGTCCCGCCCGGATGGGTCCTCAAGGAGCGTCTTGAGGTCGAGGGGATTTCGCATGCAGAATTCGCGCGTCGATGTGGTCGCTCTCCAAAGCTGATCAGCGAGATCATCTCGGGTAAGGCATCGCTAGAGCCGGGAACTGCACTGCAATTTGAAAAAGTACTTGGCGTCGATGCCAGCATCTGGCTCGGGATCGAGTCAGACTATCGGCTTCATTGGGCTCGGGAGGCCGAAGCTGGTGAAGCCGCTGCTTCGGCAGAATGGGTCAAGGCCTTCCCCGTCCGGGACTTGGTAAAGCGAGGCTGCTTCCAGCGTCCGGAATCCGATGTCGACACCGTATCGAAGTTGCTTGCGTTCTTCCGTGTGGGTTCAGTCGATGCTTGGACTGCTCGCTACGGCCTCGCCAATGTTGCCTATCGCCACTCCCGGACCTTCAAGAGCGATGAGGCCGCACTGGCTACCTGGCTCCGACTCGGCGAGATCGAGGCCGAACGACAGGAGTGCGCGAACTACAGCGAAAGTCGATTCAGGCACGCGGTTCGGACTATCCGCGGCCTGACGCGTAAGGAGATCGTTGAGGCTTTGCAACAGACTGCAAAGCTATGCAATGAGGCAGGCGTTGCGCTGGCGGTGGTGCAGCCTTTGCCAAGAACTGCACTCAGCGGCGCGGCCTGGTGGCTATCCCCCAGGAAGGCCGTCATCCAGCTGACTGCCCGACACAAGACCGATGACCATCTTTGGTTCAGCTTCTTCCATGAAGCAGCGCATCTTCTGCTTCACAGCAAGAAAGGAATTTTTGTCGACGAATCCAACGACAACGGAGCCGAGCTTGAAGTAGAGGCCAATGAGTGGGCGTCCAACACGCTGATTCCCCTACGCGCATGGCAACAATTTGTCGGGACTTCACCACGCAGCGCACATGTGGTCAGGGCATTCGCCGAGGAACAGGGCATAGCCCCTGGCATTGTCGTCGGCATGCTCCAGCACAAGGAACTCCTTCCCTGGACACATCTGAACGCTCTCAAAGTTCGGCTGGCTTGGAAGTCGTAGCTGCTGCGTTCGGCCAAGCGACAAGCATGAGAAACCGTCGCATGCCGGACAACAAAAGAATTCTACAGCTCGGCGCCACCGACCTAGCAGGCCATCTGAGCTGTAATCATCTCACGCAACTGGACGCAGAAGGAGCGAGAGGTGCCCGCGCGAAGCCAAAGAGTTGGGACCCGCTGCTCGAAATTCTCCACAAGCGGGGCGATCTGCATGAACAGGCTTATCTCGATCACCTTGAAAGGGCCGGCTACGAGATCATTCGGATCGAATGCGTTGGCTTGGAAGAAAAGCACGCCGAGGAAACCGTGGCTGCCATGTGCTCCGGCGCGGCGATCATCAGCCATGGCGTGCTGTCGGACGTGCGGTGGGGCGATCGTTCAGACCTCCTGAGGCGAGTGGATAGGCCCAGCGATCTCGGACATTGGTCTTACGAAGTGATCGACACCAAGCTCGCGAGGGAAATGACGGGCGGCAGTGTCCTGCAGCTCTGCCTCTATACGGAGCTGGTCACGAAAGCGCAGGGCCTCGTTCCAGAGTTCATGTACGTCGTGGCGCCTTGGTCAGTCTTCGAGCCGCAGGTTTTCCGGTCGAGCGGCTATTTCGCCTATTTCCGGCTCGTGAGACGAAGTTTGGAAGCGTCCGTGGCGCATGATGCGGCCACGCAAACCTATCCCGCCTCAGACAGCACTGTGATCTTTGCCGCTGGCGGTTGGACTGCCATGCCCGCCGCCGTGACGACGATCACCTGTGCCTCGTTGCCGGAGCGTCCGGTCTTCAGATCGAGGAGCTCAGACGGCGCGATATCACAACGTTGGTGGCGCTCGCCGCCGAACCGTTGCCTCTGAGGTGGAAGCCAGAGCGCGGTGCGGTCCAGACCTACGAGCGTATCCGCGAGCAGGTCCGGGTGCAGTTCATCGCGCGCGATGCCAGGACGCCCGTTTACGAGCCTCTCGAGCCCGGTGCGGGATATGGCTTGGCACGGTTGCCGGAGCCGTCAGCCGGGGACGTCTTCTTTGACCTGAAAGGGGATCCCTACGTTGGTGAAGGTGACCTGGAGTATCTGTTCGGTCACGCTGTGTTCGACGATCTTTGAGATCTGTTCGCGGTACACGACGTCGTGCAACCGGGCGAGCTATGAAGTGTAATGGTCCGGCATCTCGGCACCGGTCCATTCGAAGATGGTATCGAGGTCGTCGATCAGCGCCCGGCGAGGCGTTGAGGCCGATCGCGGCTACCATCTCGGTGGCTCCGCGAGGGCGATTGAAGGCTACGGAGTTCCGACCTAGAGTCAGCCATATGCAAGATCGCAAGCGCTCGGCACAGCCTCTGCCGGACAAGCCGGGCCGTCCAAAGGACTGGCGCGACCAGATTAAGGCGGATTTGGCCGCGCAGCTTGAGGCTGGGGCGACGCTCTACGGCATTCGAAAAGACGGTGCCTTTATCGCCCGGACCAAGGACGGTGACCGGGTGATCCGACATCCTGCCCAGGAGTCCGGCTGACCCGGCGAGCCGGCGCACACTGCCATGCCGACGTTGTATGTGGTGGCCGGCCCGAACGGGTGCGGCAAGTCCACGCTGACGCGCACGACGTGGCTCCGCGACCTGGACATCATCGATCCCGACGAAATCGCGCGTGCCACCGCTTCCGCCACGCCTGCCGCGGCCGCGCGCGAGGCGCTGCTGCGACGACGGGCGGCGCTCCGCACCGGCCGAACGCACCTGCTGGAAACCACGCAGGCGGGCACTGGCGCGATTCGCCACATGGAGGCGGCGCGGGCGGCCGGTCTCCGGGTTGAGCTGTACTACGTGTGTGTGGAGTCGCCCGAAGTGGCGCTTCACCGCATCCGAACCCGCGTCGCGGCAGGTGGCCACCACGTCCCGGAAACGGACGTGCGACGGCGGTTCGCGCGGTCGCACGCCAACCTGCCGGCAGCGATCGGGAAGTCCCACGAAGCGCGCCTCTACGACAACACCGACCCCGACGGGCCCCATCGCGAGGCCGCAGTGATGATGGATGGGATGTGGCGGGCAGCTGAGGACCTTCCGGGTTGGGCGGAGGCGGCAATCGCGCACACACGGTCGTAGCGCCGGTAGGTTGGGGTCGCGGACGCCGAAAGCTCTCGGTTAACCCGCCGCCATCACCGTGCCAGACCTGCCGTCAATACCAGAAGGCTGCACCAGTTCAGTTCGTAATTCTTGGAAGATGCCGGTCTCGGTGGGTGCAAGCCCTCACCGCGATGTGCATGTCGAAGCCTGTCTGCGGGTACCGGGGCTCGGAACCGGCTGGATGCCGCCCGAACGCCTCAATCGTGCCGGCGACTGCTCGGGGGTTCGGCCCACAACATGGCGCCAAGCGTGAGACTCCCGAAGAGGGCGAAGGCGCCCACCTGCGTGTGGATGGTGCCATCGAAAGCCTGGCCGATCAGGCTGCCGAGCGGCACGGAAATCAGGGTGGAAAGTGACGTCACCACCGCCGCACCCACTCCGGCAATGTGCCCGAGCGGCTCCATCGCAAGGGCGTTGAGGTTCCCGAAGACGAGACCGATGAAGAGGAACACGACGAGCAGGTACGCCATGAAGAGCCAGAGCGGCGGAAGTCCGTCGAACTGGAACAGGCCGATCCACGCGGCCAGGGAAACCAGCGCGACGGTCGCTGCCCCGGTCTTCGAGAGCCGCCGCATGCCAAGCCGAAGGACCAGGCGGCCATTGACCATCCCGCCGAAGCCGACGCCCAACGCCAGGACACCGAAATACACCGGGAACATCGCGCCGGTCCGGTACGCCTCCTGAAAGATCTGCTGGGCGGAACTCAGGTAGGCGACGAATGGTGCGAACACGAGCCCCGTCGCAAGGGTGTAGCCGAGCGAGGTTCGAATTCGCACGATCTCGCCGACCGCCTGGCCGATGGCGCGGACGGAAAAGGGCCGTCGGCGTTCGACGGGGAGGGTTTCCGGCTGGCGCAGCGTGATCCAAGCGAAGGCCACCGCGGCGACCGCGAGGAACATCGTGAAGATCGCGCGCCAGTTCCCCAGCCACAGGATCCCCTGCCCTAGCAACGGGGCGAGCGCGGGAACCAGGATGAAGACTGCCATCACGAAGGACATGAGCCGGGCCATCTGCCGCCCGCTGAACTGATCGCGGACCAGGGCCATGGTCACGATCCGGGGCCCCGCGGCCCCTACGCCCTGGAGCACCCGCCCGGCGATCATCGCTTCGAAGGAGGATGCGAAGATGCTCACGAGGCAGCCCGCCATGAACAGGGTGAGGCCGGCATAGATCGCGGGTTTTCGCCCGATGCGATCGGAGAGCGGCCCGAACAGCACCTGGCCGAGCGCGAGGCCGAAGAACAGCGACGTGATCACGAACTGGACGTCGTTCGGACGCTGCACGTCAAGATCGCGCCCGATCATCGGCAAGGCCGGCAGCATGGCGTCGATCGCGAGCGCGACCAGCGACATCAGGAGCGCGATGAGCGGGACGAACTCGGCCGTGCGAAGGGCGCCCGCGCGCGCAGATCGTCTCATCCTGCCTGCCCCTGCCCGGTTGGGACGATCAATCCTCTGAGACCATCGGTTGCCGAAGTCGCCGGTTGCCCGCCCGCTGCGGGTCCGCGCCCGCTCCGCGCTGAGACGGCGACAGCGGGTCGGCCGCGTCGGTCGGCCCCGCCTACCGGTTCAGTCTCCCCGTCGCCCGTCAGGTCCGGTGCGTTTGCCAGTCGGTCCCGTGGTAGAGGATCTTCCGTCGTTCTTCCTCCGACCACCTGTGGAACTCCACCGCCTCGGGGTCGAAGTCGCGCCCGGGCTCCGGCTCCAGCTCGAAATGGCCGTGCGTGTCAACGCCCCTGACGAGGGCGGCGCTGTCGTGGTCGGACCGGATCTGCCGGGCGTCCGGCGGGATGAAGCGGATCGCCAGTCCGATGCGTCGATCGGCGGAGCGATTGGGGTGCGAGGCGTGGGCAATGCGGAACGCGAAGATCGAGCCTTGCCCGGGGTCGAGCTCGACGTTCACGGCCTTGGCCTCATCGATGCCTTCCGTGATTTCCTGGCCGCGCGTGAGCATGTTGTCGTCGTGGTACGTCTCGCGGTGGGGGAGGTCCGGCCCGAGGTGCGAGCCCAGCAGGTAGCGCATGCAGCCGCTGGTCACGTTGGACGGTGAGAGCGCCACCCAGAGCGTGATCAGCTTGGTGCTGTCAAGACCCCAGTACTGGCTGTCCTGGTGCCAGGAGACGTAGCTCGGCGAATTCGCTTCCTTCAGCCACCAGTCCGTGGACCAGACCATGATGTTGGGGCCCAGGATGTCCTCCACCGGATCGAGAACCCGGGGCGAGCGGATGAACTCAGCCAGCCACTTGAACAGGAGGTGGCTCTTGTAGCGGAGCGGCCCCTTCAGCGGGCCGCCGTGTTCGGCCTCGCGTGCCTCGAGTCGTGCCCGCATGCCGAGCATTTCGTCCTCGGAGGCGACCCGGACCGGCGCGAGGACGCCGTCGCGGTGGAACCGCGCCACTGCCGCGGCGTCGAGAACCTTGCCCATCCTGCTATTCCGCTGTCACGTCCGGCCGGCAATCATCCGCTGTCAGGTCTCCGCAAGCAACACGGCCGGGTACGGAGGCGCCATCCCTTCCATCCGGGAGGCCCGTTCGCAGGGACCGGGGCTCCGTTCACGAGGCTGCCTCGGCCAGGATCCGCGCGGCTTCCTCGCAGTCGGCCCCGCTGACGTCGAGGTGGGTGACGGCGCGCATGCGCGTGGGGCCCATGGCGCCGATGCGGAGGCCGGCCGCCCCGGCGCGGGCGGCGACGTCCGGGGCGCTGTGCCCGGTGCTGCCCACGTCGAAGAACAGGATGTTGGTGTCGCACGGTTCGACCGCGAACCCCTCCAGCCCGGCGAGCGCATCGGCCAGCAGCGCGGCATGCGCATGGTCCTCGGCCAGTCGGTCCCAGTGGTGGTCGAGCGCGTGGAGTCCGGCGGCGGCGAGGATGCCGGCCTGGCGCATCGCGCCGCCCATGCGCTGCTTCCAGCGCCAGACCTCCTCGATGAAGTCGGCCGAGCCTGCGAGGACCGCGCCCACCGGGCAGCCGAGCCCCTTGCTGAGATCGATCCACGCGCTGTCGAAGCAGCCTGCGTAGTCGGCCGCCGGAATCCCGGACGCGACGGCCGCGTTCGGGAGCCGGGCGCCGTCCAGGTGCGTGGCGAGGCCGTGCTCGCGGGCGACGTCGGTCACCGCCTGCACCGCTTCGAGCGGCCAGACCGTGCCGCCCCCCATATTGGCGGTGTTCTCGACCTCCAGGAGAGAAGAGCGCGGCGCGTACCGGTGCATATCGCGGATGGCCGCCCGCGCCTGTTCCGCCGTGTAGATGCCGCGCTCTCCGGGCAGGCCGGCGATCTGCACGCCCGACAGGGCGGCGGGACCGCCGCCCTCGAAGTTGAGGATGTGGGACGACGCCTCGGCGATCACCTCGTCCCCCGGCCGGCAGTGCACGCGGATGGCGATCTCGTTGCACATGGTGCCCGATGGCAGGAACACCGCCGCCTCCTGGCCGAGCAGCGCCGCCACGCGCTCGCAGAGCGCGTTGACGCTCGGGTCGTCGAACAGCTGCTCGTCGCCGACCTCCGCCGTCGCCATCGCCTGGCGCATGGCCGGGGTCGGAAGGGTCTGGGTGTCGCTGTAGAGGTTGATGCGAGGGGCATTCGCTCGCTCGTGCGTCGCTGTCACCATGGTGCTGTCCGCCTATTTCGGGAGGGGGCCTGTGTGCCGGTCTGCTCCGATCATGCACCGAAAGCGCGCGCCCGGCGGAGCGGGTGCGCATGCGCGACCCGAAGCACGTGCCAGGCCTGTCGCGCTGCCGCCGGATCTCTTGGCTCGATCGCCGCCATGGTCACCGAACGTCACATCTCGGCGCGGTCCGAACAGAAGGAACAGGCCCATTCTCCGGGGATTGGCATATTCCCCGAACGGCTGCCTGGATCGTGCCCCGGCGGGCTCACGCAGACCGGGCCGATCCGGCGAGAAGGTAGCTGAACAGCCGGAGGACCAGCGGTTTTTTCTGCCCTTCCAGCCACTCCCGGCCGTCGGGCGTCAGCGCAATTGTCCGGCAGGCCTCGTCCGCGACCACGGAAGCAACCTTGTCATGGAGCGCGCTCGAGAGCCAGATCGCATCACCAGGGCCGCATTGATGCAGCCGGGTGCCGTTGGAATCGAAGGCGGAGGCCTGGCCCGACACGATCAGCTGGAGATCGGCTTCCGCTGCGTCCGGTCCGGCCAGCGTCTCCCCGGCCGCGTAGGTCCGGGGGCTCGTCCACTGCTGAAGCTCGGCCGTCAGGTCCTCGAACTGGATCTGCCGGTCCAGGTACCGCTCGAGGTCCTCGGAGGCGTCGGCCAGCAGTTGGGATCGCCTGGCCTCCTGGGCCTCGGCATCCGTCTTCCATGCATCGATGACCAGGTCCTCGCAGCGCTCGAGGGCAGGGTCCATGGCCGACTCCACGATCAGCGCCGCGAACACCGGAGACCGCAGGTTCCGCCGTAGGCCGTCGAGCAGGCCCTTCGGGAGGGCGCTCAGGACGATCCGGACCCCGGCCGCCTCCGCCGTCTGGAGGCACCTGCAGAGCACGCTCACGGCCGAGAAATCGAAGCCGGAGACCTGGTGGAAGTCCAGGATCAGGCAGGCGGGACGCTGCTCGCCGCCCACCGATTGCCGGAGATGGTCGGCGAGCGGGCAGACGCTCCCGAAGAACAGGTAGCCGCGCAGCCGGTAGGCGTGCACCCGCCCGCCGTCCTGCAGCAGGATGGCGCGGTCGGGGACGGGTCGAGCCCGGCTGCTCTGCCGCTCGCGGGCCGTGAAGCGGGATTCGATCGGATCCACGCGGCTGAGGCGCACCGCGAAGAAGACGAGCGTGGCCAGCATGCCCGCACCCACGCCCTCCAGCAGCCCGAACGAGACGATCGTGGCGAAGATCAGGACGATGATGCCGTACTCGGACCAGGGCAGGCGTCGGAAGCTCCTGAGCAGTCCCTCGTCCAGCATGCCGAGCCCCGCGAAGACGAGAACGCCCCCGACGAGCGGCGCCGGCACCAGTTCCAGCATCCCGTCGCCGAGCAGCAGCGCGCTCCCGATGACCGCGGCGGCCACCAGGCCGGTCAGGCGCGTGGTGGCGCCGAACAGCTTGCTGCGGAATGAGGCCGGCACCACCGCGGTCGCGACGGTGCCCCCGCCGAGGCCGGCCAGCACGCTCGCGAATCCGGAGGCCCGGAATTCCCGGTCCCAGTCGAGGTCCTGGTTCACCGCGAGCTCGAGACCGGCGATGTTCATGATCACGCAGATGAGGGCGATGAGCACCAGGCTCAGCAGATGGGGCACCTGCACGGCCATCGCCGCCCAGTCCAGCTGCGCGAGGTCGGCGAGCCGCAGGGCGGGCCACAGGACGCCGTCCGCCGTGCTGGTGAGGAGCAGGCCGGACGCTCTGGCCGCCTCGCCCGGGATGTCGAGGACGGCAAGCGCGGCGTGGTACGCCGCCACGAAGAGGGCCACGCTGACCGGCAGGATCAACGGGTTGCCCCAGCGTCGCACCGCGAGATACAGGGCGATTCCGTAGCCCGCGCCGGGGGCCCATTGCCAGAAGACCGCGGGCGCGAAGAGGGCGGGGATCAACCGCGCGTCGAGCTCGACCCCCATCAGGGACATGGCCGCGATGCAGACGGCTCCGCCGATCCCGGCCACGAAGCCGCCGGCTACGGGATAGGGGATGAAGCGCACCAGGTTGGCCAGGCGAAAGCGGCCGATGAGGAGGCAGCATGCGCCGGTGAGCACCGCGCCGGCCACGAGCAGGCCGACGGCGCTCACGAACAGGGCGCCCCCCTCGGCGGGCGTCGTACCCGCCATCACGGCCATCGGGATCACCAGCGCCGGCGACAGGCCCGCGATCACGCCGCGAAAACCGCTCATGAGCGCCACCAGGACGCAGATGGCGAAGTTCCCGAACAGGATCAGGCCCACGCCCTGGGACGAATAGGGTGCGAGCGCGCCTGAGAAGATGAAGGTCCCGAACGCGATCTGGGCGACCAGCAGGCCCAGTCCCGCGGTGAGGCCCGCCGCGAGCGCCGGGATGCCCTTGACGGACAGGGCGTCGGTCCGAAGCTCGACGACCAGCTCCCGGAGCGAGGGTGTCACCGTGACGGGATCTTCAGGGAAGCAGGCACCTTGCCGGCAGTCATGGCACGATCACGGAAGCCGATCAAGCAGACGCCGGGGGGCCGCGGCCGGCACCGCCAGAGTTTCGGCGCGTGGGCCGCGCCGTGGCCAGGGCGGGGTTCCGGAAGGCGGGACGCATCCGCAGCGGTCGCCCGGTCAGGTGGCAGCCACCGTCGTGGTGAGCCGCAGCCCGACGGCCCCGACCGCGATCAATGCGATGCAGAGGACCTGCACGGAGCCCAGCTGTTCCCGGAACACCACGAACCCGATCATCGTCACCGCCAGGATGCCGATGCCGGCCCACAAGGCATACGCGACACCGACCGGGATCACCTTGAGAGCAGGCGCGAAAAGCCAGAAACAGCACATGTAGCAGACGATTGACAGCACGCCCCAGTGCCACTTCTCGAAACCGTCCGACAACTTCAGCAGGACCGTGCCAATCACCTCCAGGACAATGGCTGACGCCAGGAACATCCATGCACTCATCGATCCGCACCTCCAGGTGGGGCCTGCCCGGCCCGCCTGCTCCGAAGCAGAGGGGTCCGCGGGTCTTCGCCGACGCCCACAGGGGAGTGTCCGGCGTCCGCAAAGTCAAGGCGCCGATCGGGAAGGTCTCGAAGCGGCCCGATCGCGGCCCGGCCCGGGCCAGTGGCCGGTGTGAACCCGCCGCAACGGGCCGGCGGCCAAGCGCCCGCGGACCTGCTTCGAACCAGGGGCTCCCGGCGGCTGGAACATGTCTGTCATTGAGAGAATCCCTGGGGGATTCGATTTCGGGTGAAGATGTAACTCAAATGGATTTTTCTGGAACTGGAGGCCGGAGCCGCGGCCCGGCCCAGTTCGAATGACCTTCACGAGCGCGTGGTGCGCGCCCATCTCGACGGCGAGCCGAACCGCTCGGCGGAGCGCGCAAGGCTTCCGTTTCCCGTTCCGGACGGGCCTCTATGTCAAAGTTTGACATAGAGGGTCCCATGGCAACGAACGTGCATCTCACCTCCGAGCTGGCGTCCTTCGCGCGCGATTGCGTGGAGGGTGGCCACTACAACAATGTGAGCGAGGTCGTTCGCGCCGGGCTCCGGCTGCTGAAGGAGCAGGAGGACCGGAGACGGGCGTTCGACGCGATGCTCGCCCGGAGCCTCGCGGAGGCCGATGACAAGGGCGCGCGAACGATGGACGACGTTCTGGCGCGCGCCGATGCCGTGATCGAAGCTGCCGAGCGTTGACCCGAGCCGTCCTGACCCCCGCCGCCGAACGAGACATCCTTGCAATTATCGAGTGGATGGCAGCCGAGAACCCGGTTGCGGCCAGGGGATTCCGCGTGGCGCTCGACAGGCTGGCGGAAACCATCGGCGAAGATCCCCCGATTGGTGCCCTGAGACCGAGCCTGGCGTCTCCGCCGATCCGCTTTCTGTCGGTCCGAGGCTATCCCTACGTCGTCGCGTACACACCGGATCGCGAACCGCCGCTGATCGTGCTCGTGCTTCACGGTGCACGGGACCTTCCGGACGCGTTGCGAGGTTCCTGAGGCGGGTGTGCAGCGGCAAGGCAAGTGAGGCGAAGGCGACACCCAGATGTACGAAGTGTCGTCTGGTCGCATCGATGTCCCGGTGGATGATCTGCCGGGAGACGACGATGGGCCGTCTCGAACCATTGATGGTTGCAGAAAAGTGGGATTTCTTCTATCGCGATGAGGAATTGGCGTGCGGCGAGGCGATTCCGAACATCCCCGAAGATTTTGGCGCGCTCCTCGCCGCCATCGAACCCGGCGAGTGCCAGAACTACATCCGCAGCGCCCGCTGCGATTCTGCCCAAAACGGACGTGCTCTAGCCGGGCTGCCAGCCGGACGGAGCTAGCTCGAACCCGGCGAAGTCGAAGGCGGGCGCCACGGTGCACCCCACCAGCGTCCATGCCCCTTCCGACCGGGCGCTCTGCCAGGTGCCCGCGGGGACCGGAACGTGCGGCTCCGCGCTGCCGCCGAAGCCCAGCTGCCGTTGCACGATCTCGATGCCGTCGGCCGATAGTTCAAGCCGGAGCGGGTCACCGGCGTAGAAGTGCCAGATCTCCACGGCGTCGATCCGGTGCCAGGCGGACACCTCACCCGCTTTCAGGAGGTAGTAGATCGCGGTCAGCGCTCCCCGGCCCCCGTCTGCGGCTTGGTGGCGATACGTCTCGCGGTAATGCCCGCCTTCGGGATGCGGGAGGAGATTGTACGCGCGGATGAGGTCGTCGGCGTCCATGGAGAGCCCTCCGCGTCGTCGGCCTGCGGGCGGGCCATTATGGGAAGGACCGGTCAGCGGCACCACGGCAGAAGGCCGGTCGGGCGCGTCGGGCGGTTTGCGGCCGGCCATCGTCCTCGAGGCCCGCGACACTGCCGCCGACGACGGGTAGGGTTGGCCCATGGGTATTTCCTTCGCAGCCGCCGGGGCTGATGCTGACTAGGACGGCAGGCGTCTCCTGCCTGTGGACGGTCGGCGTCGCGGTCGCCCTGTTCGCCGGTTTCACTGCCACGGCCGAGGCATTTCCGCCCGAGGACCGGATGGTCGGGGAGCGCGAGCACCCGAAGATGATCGCGACCTTCGGGGGCGTATATCGGGGCCACCCGGACTTGCACGCCTACATCGGCGAGTTGGGAGCCCGGCTGGTCCGCCAGTCGCGGTATGGCGATGAAGAATGGAAATTCACCGTGCTGGATACGCAGGCGGTCAACGCGTTCGCGCTCCCGGGCGGCTACGTGTATCTCACGCGGGGCCTGGTCGCTCTGGCCCGCAACGAGTCGGACCTAGCCGCCGTGCTGGCCCACGAGATCGCCCACGTGGTCGCGCACCATGGGCGCGCGCGCCACGCGCGCATCGCCTCGGTCAACGAAAGGTCGAAAGTTGCCGGCAACGATCCCGCCCCCGACGGCCCCAGGAGATCCGCACCGCCGTCCGGTCGGGAGGTGATCCTCGCGCGGTACAGCCATCAGGACGAGTTCGAGGCGGATGCGCTGGCCATCGGTTTCCTGCATGAGGCCGGGCTGGACCCCGCGGCCGTGGTCCGGATGCTCCGGGCGAACGAAGCCCATTCCGTACTCGTGGGCAACGACATCGAACTCCACCGCGGAATGCTGTCCTCACACCCCAGTACGCCGGAGCGCATGAGCCGGGCCCTGATTCTCTCGCGCCGGTTGGCCGCCGATCCGGACCGGGCCGCGGGAGACGGGTTCCTTGACCGGATCGACGGACTTCACTTCGGCAGCCGGCCCCACTTGGGCCTGTTCCGGGGTCAGGAGGTCCTGCTGGGAGGAACCGAAATCAGTTTCCGTATGCCCGATGGATTTCACATTCGGCGGGAACCCGGGCGGGTGACTGCGCGGGCCATGGACGGAACTCTCATTGTCTATGACGAGATGGTGAACCAGTGGGGGGTGGGGATCGTGAGCTACCTGCCGAGAGGCAGCCGGGAAGTCGAACTGCTCCAGCTCGACGGGATGCATGCCGCAACCGCGGTCCGCAACCCGGAACGCGGCGGTCATCGGTTCGAATACCGGACGCTGGTGATCCAGTGCGCCACCGAGCTCGTGTGCCGCTTCCGTTACATCGTGCCGCTGGCCGTCAGCCTGGCCCGGCGGGCCGACCTTCGAGAGACCGCCCTCAGTTTCCGGCGGTTCGACGAGCGGGACCGGCAGGCGGCGCGGCCGCGGGTCATTCGTGTTGCGACGGTATCGGCCTCGGACACGCTGGCTTCGCTGATCGCGCGCATGGATGTGGGCGCCAGCCCGAAGCAGTGGTTCGAGCTGCTCAACGGCCTGCAGCCGGACGAGATGCCGGCCGTGGGCACGCGGGTGAAGCTGGTCGTGCGCGTAGACCGGTAATGCGCGTAGCGGTCGCCGGTTTCGTCCACGAGACCAACACGTTCTCGCCGCACCCGGCGACGATGGAACGCTTCGCGGAGGCCGACGGATGGCCGCCGCTGGTCATCGGCAGCGAGCTGCCGCCGGCGCTTGCCGGCAGCAATCTCCCCGCCGCCGGATTCCTGGAAGCAGCACAGCTCGACGGCGCCAAGGTGCTGCCGCTGCTGTGGTGCTCGGCGGTCCCGTCCGGGCCGGTGACGCGCGATGCCCATGAGACCGTGCTGGGGCGGATACTGGAAGGCCTGCGGGCCGCCGGGCCGGTCGACGCCGTGTACCTCGACCTCCACGGGGCGATGGTGGCGGAGCACGAACGGGATGGCGATGGTGCAGTCCTGGCGGCCGTGCGGGCCGAGGTGGAGGCATCGACGGCCGTGGTTGCGAGTCTCGATCTCCACGCCAACGTCAGCAGCGCGATGCTGGACGCGAGCGATGCGCTCGTCGCGTTCCGCACCTATCCGCACGTCGACATGGCGGCGACCGGCCGACGGACGTATGCGGCGCTCAAGGCCGTGCTCCCCGGGGTTCGCGACGGCCGCCGGCCGGCCAGGGCGCTGGGACGGGGCCCGTTCCTGGTGCCGCTCGTCTGCCAGTCCACGGACGCGGAGCCCGGCCGGCGGCTGTACGGCAGGCTGGGCCAAGCCGAAGACGCGTCGGTGTTCACGACGTCGCTGACGATGGGATTTCCGCCGGCGGACGCGTGGGAAACGGGACCGAGCGTCCTGAGCTATGCCGCCACCGAGCCGGCGGCACGCGCATCGGTGGCGGCGGTCCTGGGCCATCTGGAGGCGGCCGAGGCGGAATTCGCGGTTCCCCTGCACGCGCCCGGACCCGCCATTGCGGAAGCCCTCCGCATTGCGGACGCATCGGGCGGCCTCGTCGTGGTTGCCGATACCCGCGACAATCCCGGCGCCGGCGGGGCGGGGGATACCACCGGCTTGCTGGCGGCAGCTGTCGGGAGCGATGCGGAGGGCGTGGCGATCGGTGTGCTGGCGGATCCGGACACGGCCATGCAGGCGACACAGGCGGGGGTGGGAGCCGAGATCACCGTGTCCCTCGGCGGACGGAGCGATGGGCGGCCGTATGTCGGCCCGGCCCGCGTGACCGCCCTGGGGGACGGCCGCTTTACCGCGACCGGCCCGATGTTCGGCGGGTCGCACATGGATCTCGGCCCGATGGCCGCGCTGCGCTGCGGTCGCGTCGCCGTGGCGGTCGCGGCGCGGCGGATGCAGGCGGCCGACCGGTCGATGTTCCGCCACGTGGGGATCGAGCCAGACACGCAGCGGGTCGTCATCGTGAAGAGCTCGGTGCACTTCCGCGCCGACTTCGCGCATGCCCGGGCGATCGTGGTCGCGGATGCCCCCGGGCTCAACCCCGTGGACCACGAGACGCTCGACTACCGGCACCTGCGCCCCGACGTGCGCCGCATGCCGAGGGCGCGGGCGGCGGGAGGGCGCATTTGATGGACGCGGCGATGGACTCCCGCATCCCGGCCGCCGGGCAGGCGAGCGTCCAGGGGCTGGGGCAGCCCCCGCTGCTCGACGACACCGTCGCCGAGACGCTCGCCCGGGGAGCCCGGGCGTGGCCCGCGCGCGAGTTCGCGGTCTTTCGCGAGACCGGTCATAGATGGACCTACCGCGGGTTCGCGGCCGCGGTCGACCGGCTGGCGACCGGGTTGCTGGAGCTGGGCCTCTGCCCGGGCGACCGGATCGGCATCTGGTCGCCCAACCGTCCCGAATGGCTACTGGTCCAGTTCGCGAGCGCCCGCGCCGGACTGGTCCTGGTCACCGTCAATCCGTCCTACCGGGCCGACGAGCTGCGCCACGCCCTCAACCTGGTCGGCATGCGCGCTCTGGTGCTGGCACGGCGGCATCGGGACACCGACTTCATCGGCATCCTGCGTTCGCTGGCGCCCGAGCCAGGCCATGATCAGGATGCGTGCCCGCGCGCCGCGGCACTCCCCGAGCTCGAGTTCGTGATCCACATGGGAGACGGGTCCGAGGCCGGGATGGTCCGCTTCGCCGACGTGGCGGCCGCGCACCCGGACGCCCTGCGTCTCGCCCGGGTCGCATCCCGGCAGTCGCCGTCCGACGCCATCAACATCCAGTTCACGAGCGGCACGACCGGCCGGCCCAAGGGGGCGACCCTCAGCCATCACAACATCGTGAACAATGCCCGCCAGACCGCTGCGGTGCTCAACCTCGGACCCGACGACCGGATCTGCGTGCCGGTGCCGCTCTACCATTGCTTCGGCATGGTGATGGGGAGCCTTGCCGCCGCCACGGTCGGGTCCTGCGTGGTGTTTCCGGGCGAGCGCTTCGATGCGGCCGCCGCGCTGGAGGCCGCGGAGCGGGAGCGTTGCACGGCGCTGTACGGGGTGCCCACCATGTACATCGCCATGCTGGACGAGCCGTCGCTGCCTGGCCGCGACCTTGCGCGCCTGCGCACCGGGATCATGGCGGGCGCGCCGTGTCCCGCCGAACTCATGCGGCGCCTCGTCGATGAACTGCACATGCCGGAGGTCACGATCTGCTTCGGGATGACCGAGACCAGCCCGGTGACATTCCAGACGTCGCGGAGCGACCCGCCGGACCGGCGGGTCGGCACCATCGGCCGGGTGCATCCGCACGTCGAGGCCAAGGTGGTCGACGGCGAGGGAAACACGCTCGCGTGCGGGGCCGTGGGCGAGGTCCTGATCCGGGGGTACGTCGTCATGAAGGGCTACTGGGACGATGCGGCGGCGACCGCAGCGGCGATCGACGGCGACGGCTGGATGCACACCGGGGACCTCGGGATCATCGACGGGGAGGGGTACGGGCAGATCGTGGGTCGTGCCAGCGATATGGTGATCCGGGGCGGTGAGAACATCTACCCGCGCGAGATCGAGGAGTTCCTGCACCGCCACGGAGGCGTCCGCGACGTCCAGGTCTTCGGAGTCCCGGACCCCAAGTACGGGGAGGAGGTCTGCGCCTGGATCATTCCTCACGACGGACACGTGCTCGACGGGGCGATGCTGAGGACGTTCTGCGAGGGCGCGATCGCGCGGTACAAGATTCCCCGGATCTGGCGTTTCGTCGATTCGTTTCCGCTGACCGTGACCGGCAAGGCCCGCAAGCTCGTTATGCGGCGGACGATGGAGCGCGAGCTGGCGGGAGAGGTCCCCGGCGTGTCCGGGCGACGGCATCGGGAATAGGGCATTCGCCGTCGGCCGAGAATGCCGGGCCCGCCCGCCGGGCGACCTCCAAATCGAGGCCCTGCCCGGCGCTCGTACGCCTTTACCCCCTGTTGATTTACAACTGTCTTGGGGTTTGCGGAACTCCTTGACCGGCGGCTGGCCGGGTCAAGTTCTTTCAATCGGCCGCTTACATTCTTTCAATTAGTCGGGCGTTGACTTTCAATTGGTCGGGCTTCCTCCGCGTCTTTGACGCCCAGCGGTGCACGATCTGCGCCTCCGGCAAGGGCAAAGAGCGGCATTCGTCAAGAGTGAAGACTGTCAATACAATGTATTGATCTTTGACAGGAAGAAGTCAGGGTGACTCACGTGAGCAAGACACAACAACTGCAGATCCGGATCAGCGCGGAGGACAAGGCGCGGATCGTCGCCCGGGCGGCAGGCGCAGGAATGGATGTATCCAAGTGGGTCCTGCAGCAGGCGCTTCCACCTGCCGAGCGGAAATTCCAGGCGCTTTGCCAGGAGTTGGCGACGCGCCCAGATGCGCGATCCTTCACGATTGCAGAGTTTCAGGACTGGTTCATGAGGCTGACTGCAGGCGAGTACAAGCGAGCGGTTTGCCACGCGCCGGAAGCCCGGCTCGCTCCGTTCGAGGCAAACTATCTGGCGGCGATGGTCGAGCAGGCGGCTGCGATCCAGGGGGTCAACCCACCGCGCTGGACGGGCGCCGTCAAGGGACTCGATACGCCTTGGTTTGCTTCGTCCCTGAAGAGCTTGCGGTTATTGCTCCTGACCCAATCCCCGCCTCCGTTCCGGCGCCGGAATCTGTTCATCGACAGCGGCGTGGGGCAGAGGGTCTAGTGGAATACTCCAAGCGAGATATTGAGCTCTTATTCAATCGCCTAAACGATGAACTTGCGCGCCGGTCGATCACCGGCGAAGTGTACGTGGTGGGCGGTGCCGTCATGTGCCTCGTGTTCGATGCCCGTGCTTCGACCCGGGACATCGACGCATTCTTCCGCCCCTCGCGAGAGGTACGCGCAGCCGCGCAAGCGGTCGCCACTGCCGCTGGGCTCCCGGGCGACTGGCTGAACGATGCGGTCAAGGCGTACTTGAGCGACCGTGAAGACTTCCTGTCGTACCTCGAACTGACCAACCTGCGCGTGCTGACCGCAAGTCCGGAGTATTTACTCGCGATGAAGTGCCTTGCCATGCGCCTCGGCGAGGGATTTCACGACGAGGATGACGTGCGCTTCCTCCTGCGCCTTCTTAACCTCACCGATTATCGGAAGGCGCTCGAGGTCGTTATCCGCTACTACCCACGGGAACGGTTCCCGCAAAAGGCACTGTACGCGCTGGAGGAACTGCTCGAGCCCGGGGATTGACGCTCGGGCGCCGGGCTGTGCGGGGACGCCCTCTACGGTTGCCCGGAAGGCTGTCTCCACCTGTCTTCGTGAGGTGGCGATGCGGGGGCCGATCCAAAACAGCCAAAGACTGGCTTGGTACCATGCATCCGAAGCGGCGGGCAGCGGCACGTCCGCACCCGCGGGCATTCCGGTACGGATTTTCCCTTCGCCAGGATCGATCCGTGCTCCGCGACGACAGGAGCCAGTCCTCCCGCCGCCTGGCCGCCAGCCAGCCGGCACCCTGAACGAAATGTGCAGGCCTAGCCGACGTGATCCGGGGCCGTCTCCGCGGGTACAACCTCGCCACGTTCGATCACAAAGGTGGTGTCCGCCAGCCCGGCGAGCAGGGCCGGATTGGATTCGGTGATCACGAGCGAGAGTTCGCGTTCGCGCTCCCGAAGTCTTCGGAGGGCGTCTCCGTAGCGGCGCGCCAGGGCGGGGGCCAGCCCCTGGAACGGCTCATCCAGGAGCACCAGCCGGGTCCCGATCATCAATGCCCTGCCAAGGGCCACCATCTTGCCCTGTCCGCCGCTCACCGAGCCTGCGGGCCGGCGCCGGAGCTCCTTCAGTTCCGGCACCGTCTCGTACACGCGCTCGAGCTTCCGGGCCGCGTCCGCGTTGCGCGTTCGGGCCACCCGGTCGGGGAGCAGGATGTTTTCCTCGACGCTGAACGCCGAGAAGAGACGCCGGTCCTCGGGGGCGTAGCCGATGCCGAGAGCCGGCCGGCGGTGCGGCGGTACCGCGTCGAGGTCCGTCCCCGCGAACGTGATGGTGCCGCTGGACCTCGCCGCGAGTCCCATGACGGTCCGCAGCGTCGTGGTCTTGCCGGCCCCGTTCCGGCCGACCAGCGCCGCGGTGGCGCCCGGCCTGACCTCGAGCGTGACATTCCGCAGGACGTGCATCGCACCGATCCGCACGTTGACGCGTTCGAGCGCGAGCATCCGTCAGACCCCGATGACGTCGCGCATCACGGCCGGGTCGGTCAACACCTGGTCCGGCGGGCCGACCGACTGGATCCGGCCGGAACTCCAGACCGCCACGCGGTCGGCGTACCGCTCCACCATCTCCATGTCGTGTTCCACGAAGACGGAGGTGACGCCCTGCACGGCGAGCGCATTCACCAGGAGATCCATGATCCGGAACTTCTCGAGCGAGCTGACTCCGCTCGTGGGCTCATCCATCAGCAGCAGCTGCGGCCGCAGGGCGAGTGCCACCGCGATGTCGATCAGCTTGCGGGTGCCTTCGGGAAGCTCATCGACCATGCTCGCGGCGTGTTCCGCCAGCCCGAAGAGCTCAAGCAGCGTCACCATCTCGTCGCGTTCGGGCCGCTCGCGAAGCGGCCGGAACGGATTCCACGCCCGCTCCCGGGCGGCGGCAGCCAGCAGCAGGTTGTCGATGACGCACTGCTCGTGGAACAGCTGCGGCGACTGGAACGCCCGGGCGATGCCCATCCGCGTGATCGCGCGCGGCGCCAGCGCCGTGATGTCGCGTCCCCGGAACCGGACGCTCCCCGCGGCGGGCGTGAGGTAGCCGGTGCAGATATTGAGGAACGTCGTCTTCCCGGCGCCGTTGGGCCCGATGATCGCGAGCCGTTCCCCGTCGCGCACGTCGAGGTCGATGCCGTCGGCCGCCTGCACGCCGCCGAAGCTGATGCAGAGGTTCCGGGCCTCGAGCAGGATGGCGCTCACCGCTTCGGCTCCCGCTCGCGGCCGGGCCTGTCCGGGGCCGCCACGGCGACGAGATCCTGGTACAGGCCGACGAAGCCCCGGGAGGCGAACAGGATGATGCCCAGCAGGACGAAGCCGAGGATCATCTGCCAGACGTCGGCCGCCATCGCCGCGGCGTAGAACCGCACCAGCTCGTACACCAGCGCGCCGGCGAACGCTCCCAGCACGTTGCCCGCGCCGCCGAGGATCGCGATGAAGACGAACTCGCCCGAGCGGATCCAGTACCCGAGATCCGGGGTGACGACCCCCTGGTTCACGGCGATGACGGCGCCGCCGAGCCCGGCCAGCGCGGCCGAGAGCACATAGGCGATGAGCAGGACGCGGCGCGCCGAGATGCCCAGGTACTCGAGCCGCGTCTCGTTGGTCCGGATCGCGCTCAGCGCCTCGCCGAGCGGCGAGCGCAGGAAGCGGTGCACGCACCAGCAGGCCGCTCCCGCGAGCACGAGGGACGAGTAGAAGAGGGCGGTCTCGAACGCCGTCCGCTCGAGCTCGAACCCGAAGTAGGTGGGCCGGCCGACCGCCATTCCGTCGCTCCCGCCCGTGACGTGGAACATCTTCTCGAGCAGCGCGTAGAGCACCATGGAGAAGGCGAGGTTGAGCATCCCGAAGAAGATGTAGCGGTAGCGCACCACGAATAGGCCGATGACGGCGCCCATCGCGCCCGAGCAGAGCATGCCGGCCAGCAGCAGGACGGCGAGATCCATGCCGCCGAAGCCCTGCATGAGGAACGCTGCGCTGTATGCGCTCGCTGCGAAGAACATCGCGTGTCCGAACGAGACCTGGCCGGCGCGCAGCAGGACCACGACCCCGAGCACCGCGAGCCCCTTCGCGAGCGCCACCGTCAGGATGATCTTCAGCCACGGCACCGCCAGCGGCAGCAGCGCCACCGCCAGCACCAGAACGGCCGGCAGGAACCGCACGAACCGCACGTCAGATCCTGCGTTTCTCGGCGACCGCGAACAGGCCCTGCGGGCGGACGAGGAGCACCAGGACCATGATCATGTAGGGGATCAGGACGTCGAGCTCGGGCACGAGGTACACGGCGAAGGAGCGCCCGAGCCCGATCAGCAGCGCGGCCAGGGCCGCGCCCTCGACCTGGCCGAGGCCCGCGGTGGCGACGACCGCGAACGACAGGACGATCATCTCGGCGCCGAGTCCGAGCTGGATGGCCGTGGTGGGCGACGCCAGGGCGCCCCCGAGCGAGGCCAGGACGGCGCCGATCACGAACGTGATCGTGAACACCCGGCGTGCATCGATGCCCACGGTGATCGCGGTCTCCCGGTCCTCCGTGACGGCGGTGATGACCTTGCCGCTGAGCGTGTGGCGCAGGAACCAGCGCAGCCCGACCAGCACCAGCAGCGCGATCGCCGGCAGCAGGATGATCTGGTACGCGTTGTAGGGAATGCCCATCACCTCGACAGTGCCGAGGAGCCGGACCGGGTCCGTCGCCGCATACGGCTGCACCCCCCAGACCAGCCGTTGCACGTCTTCCAGGATCATGAACGCGGCGAACGTCACGAGGAGCTGGAGGACCTCCTCCTTGGCGTAGATGTGGCGCAGCAGGCCGCGCTCGATGACGAGGCCGAGCACCGCGCCCACCGCTCCCGCTGCGACCAGCAGCGCCGGGAAGGTGAGCCAGGGGTTGAGGTCGGCGCCGCTCACCGAGAGCACCAGGCTCGCCGCGGCGTAGGCGCCGATGGCGTAGAACCCGCCGTGGGCGACGTTCAGGATGCGCATCACGCCGAAGATCAGCGTCAGTCCGACGGCGACCAGGAACACCAGCGCCGCGTACGCGATGCCGTCGAGTGTCGCGAGGACGAGCAGGATCGGATCCATCTGGACGTCGCCCCGTGGGGATGGTCAGCCGTCGGAGCGGATCACTCGGCGTGCCGGTAGGTCTCGACCGGGATCTCCAGGATGCTCTCCGGCAGGTTTTCGAGCCACGCCGTCGAATCCATGCCGGCCGGCGTCGTGATCTCGGCGCCGGGGAAGATCATCATGTGGTCCATGACGGCGAAGCCGTACGCCGGATCCCGCCGCGTGACGCCGATCATCTGGTCCTCCACGCCCTGGTGGTCGTCGCGGATGCGGACGGTCCGGCCGAGCCCTCGGAACTCGAGGCCCTCCATGGCGTCGACGACCTGTTCCCGGTCGGGCCATGCCCCGTCGTTGCCGGCGATGGCCCGCTCGTAGGCGCCCTGCAGCGCGGCCAGCGCCTGGGCGATGTGGAAGACCGGATAGATCGGGTATTCGCCGGTCGCCGCGTGGTAGCGCTCGACGAAGGCCGCGAAGGCGTCGTCGTCGCGGAATTCCGGGTGCAGGAAGTAGTGGTCCCCGCGGCCGCCGACGATCACGCCTTCGGGCATGTCGGGGCCGATGCGCTGGAGCGAGCTCTCCATCAGGGGCAGGACGAACGTGCTGCGCTCGGTGAGGCCGCGCTGGACCGACTGCCGGACGAAGTTGTCGAGGTCGCCGCCCCAGGAGGTCGACAGGATCACGTCCGGCCGCAGGGCCAGCAGGCGGCTGATCTCGGTCGAGAAATCCGGAGCCCCGAATTTCGGAAACAGCTCGGCGACGACCCGGACACCGGGCTTCAGCCGCCGCAGCGCCGTCGAGAAGATGTGCCAGCTGTCGCGCCCCCACGCGTAGTCCTGATTGACCACCGCGATGGTCTCGAAGTCGGGCCTGGTCTTCAGGAGATACAGCAGGGTCGACAGCATCTCCGGCGTGGCGTTGGCCTGGGTCCGGAAGACGTAGCGGTACGAGTTCTCCTCGAAGATCTTCTGTGTGCCGCAGTCCCACATGATGTTGAGAATCCGGAGGTCCTCGGCCAACGGCGCCACCTTCTTGCAGTTGCCGCTCGAGATCGAGGCGAACATGGCGTCGACGCCGACGTCCTGCACGAGCCGGCGGTACTCGGACAGGACGTGCTCGCCGCCGGCCCCCTCGTCCACCCAGATCGCGGTGACCGGCACACCGCCGATGCCGCCGGCGCGGTTGAGGTCGTCCAGCAGGATCTCGGAGGCGGCCCGGGCGGGCTCGCCGAACACCGAGGCCGGGCCCGACAGGAAGCCCGTGATGCCGATCGTGAGCGTCTCCGGCTTGTCCGCGGCAGCCGCGGTCCCGGCGGACAGGATCAGCGCCAGTGCGACCGGCAGCTTCAGGCATCTGTGCATCGTGGGGTTCCTCCGTGTCAGGGTGGCGCACCGTCGGCGGCGCCGTGGTGGGCGGGCGGCGGGCCCGTTACCCGGCCGGCTGTCCCGTCGGGCCGGATCCGCCACCGGCAATCTCGCGGCTCGTGGTCACGACCACGCCGGCGTCGCGCATCGCGGTCCGGGCGGCCGCCACGGTGCCGGGCAGGTCGACCGGCCGGGTTGCGTCCTCGAGCACGACGGCCTCGAATCCGTGGGCGCGGGCATCGCTCGCCGACCACCCGACGCAGAAATCGAAGGCGAGGCCCGCCAGGAAGACGCGCCTAATGTCCAGCGCCCGGAGCAGGCCGCCGAGGCCGGTGGGTGTGCTGCGGTCGTTCTCGGTGAAGGCGGAATACGAATCGATGCCGGGGTTCATGCCCTTCCGGATGACCGCCAGCGCCCCGTCCGTGTCCAGGTCGGGGTGGAAGGCCGCCCCGTCGCTGCCCTGGACGCAGTGGTCGGGCCACAGCGTCTGCTCGCCGTAGGGCATCTGGACGGCCTCGTACGGCGCCTTGCCGGGATGCCGGCTCGCGAACGACGCGTGGTCCGCCGGATGCCAGTCCTGGGTGAGGACGACGTGCCGGAACCGGGGCAGCAGGCGATTGATGACCGGCACCACCCGGTCGCCGTCGGCGACCGGCAGGTTGCCGCCCGGACAGAAGTCGTTCTGGACGTCGACGACGAGCAGGAGATCGTGCGGCTCCATGGTCAGGCGGCGCTCCTTCCGGCGGCGGTGGCGGCCAGGAGCTCAGAGTACTCGGAAAGGGCAGGGAGGTCGGCGCGCTCCGCCCGGATCTGCGGCGGCGCGCGGAACAGGAAGCCCCGCCGGGCGGCATCGAGCATCGCGATGTCGTTGTAGGAGTCGCCGGCGGCGACCACGTCGAAGCCGAGGGCGGTGAAGCCCTCGACCGCGCGGCGCTTGTGGTCGTCGATTCGCTTCCGCCAGCCGACGATCCGCTGATCGGCGGTCGTCTCGAGGTGGTGGCAGAAGGCCGCGGGCCGGCCCAGCGCGGCGAACAGCGGGCCCGAGAGTTCGTAGAATGTGTCGGACAGGATGGTGACCTGGCAGGACTCGCGGAGGCGGTCGAGAAAGGCGCGGGCGCCCGGGAACGGCTGGAGGGAGGCGGCGACGGCGCGCAGCCGGGGGAGGTCGATCGCGTTGGCCGCCATGACCTCGACCCGGTGGCGCATCAGGGCATCGTAGTCGGCGACCTCGCGCGTGGTCTTCCGGAGTTCCTCGATGCCGGTCTCAGCGGCCACGGCCTGCCAGATCTCCGGCACCAGCACCCCCTCGAGGTCCAGGCAGATCATTTGCATGGGACGGCTCACGGACGCGTCTGACCGAGGTGATCAGAGCGCGTCGACGATCTCCGGCACGATCTTGAACAGGTCACCGACCAGCCCGTAGTCCGCCACCTGGAAGATGGGGGCCTCCTGGTCCTTGTTGATCGCGACGATCACCTTGCTGTCCTTCATGCCGGCCAGGTGCTGGATCGCGCCGGAAATCCCCACGGCGATGTAGAGCTCGGGCGCCACCACCTTGCCGGTCTGGCCGACCTGGAAGTCGTTCGGGACGTAGCCGGCGTCGACGGCGGCGCGGCTCGCACCCACCGCGGCGCCGAGCTTGTCGGCCAGGCGGTCGAGGAGCTCGAAGTTCTCGCCGCTCCCCATCCCGCGGCCGCCCGAGATGACGATGCGCGCGCCCGCAAGCTCCGGACGGTCCGACTGGCTGAGCTCACGGCCAACGAACCGGGCGCTGTCGTGGGCCCCGACCTCGGGGCCGTCGGTCACGGTGGCCGATCCGCCCGGCGCCTCCGCCACTGCGAACGCCGTGCCGCGCACGGTGATGATCTTCACGGGATCGCGGGAGCGGACCGTGGCCAGCGCGTTGCCCGCATAGATGGGCCTCACGAACGTGTCGGCGTCGATCACCTCGGTGATGTCGGAGATCTGCTGGATGTCCATGCTGGCGGCGACGCGGGGCATCAGGTTCTTGCCCCAGGTTCCCGCGGGCGCCAGCAAGTGGCCGTAACCGGCTGCCGCTTCGATCACGGCCGGTGCGAGGTTCTCGGCGAGGCCGCCGGCGAGGCCGGGACCCCCCGCCTTCAGGACGGAGCGGACGCCGACGATCCCGCTCGCCGCCGCCGCCGCTGCGTCGGCGTTCTCGTCGAGGACCAGCACGTCGACCTCGGCTTCGAGGGCGAGGGCGGCGGTGACCGTGGCGAGCGTGCCGCGGGGAAGGTTGGCGCCGTCGGTTTCGGCAATGACCAGGACAGCCATCAGAGAACGCCCTTTTCTTCTCGGAGGATGTGCACGAGCTCTGCTGCGGAATCGAGCATCCGTCCCGGCGGGCGGGGTGGCGGCTCGGCCACGCTGACCGTCTCCAGTCGCGGTGCGACATCGATGCCGTAATCGGCGGGAGTCCGCGCCTCGATGGGCTTGCGCTTCGCCTTCATGATGCCGGGCAGCGAGGGATAGCGGGGCTCGTTCAGCCGGAGGTCGGTGGTGACCACCGCCGGCGCGTTGATCGAGATGGTCTCGAGCCCGCCGTCGATCTCGCGGGTGACGTCGAACGCACCGTCACCGATCTCGAGCTTGGAGGCAAACGTGCCTTGCGGCCAGCCGAGCAGCGCAGCGAGCATCTGGCCGGTCTGGTTGCTGTCGTCGTCGATGGCCTGCTTGCCGAGGATCACGAGCGCCGGGTCCTCCGCCGCGACGACGCCGGCCAGCAGTTTCGCGACTGCAAGCGGTTCCGGGGGCTGGTCGGTCTCCACGTGGATCCCGCGGTCACAGCCGAAGGCGAGGGCGGTGCGGATGGTTTCCTGGCAGCGCGCCGGGCCGATCGAGACGGCGACCACCTCGGACGCGGTGCCCGCCTCCTTCAGCCGAATCGCCTCTTCCACGGCAATTTCATCGAACGGGTTCATGGACATCTTGACGTTGTCGGTCTCGACGCCCGAACCGTCGGGGAGCACCCGGACGCGTACGTTGAAGTCGATGACCCGCTTGACTGCGACAAGGATTTTCATGAGCGACCGGCTCCGGAGGGAGAGTGGCAGTGAGGGGAGGGCCCGCATCGGCTGCGGGGCCAGCGGGCATCCTAGACGAAAGCGGCGGGATTTCGCTCAGGGAGAGTTCTGCATCAGCGCGGCGAACGCAAGGATCAGCAGGACGGCGAGTGCCTGCAGCGCGACCCGGGCGCGCATCAGTCGGTTACCCCAGCGGGCGTTGAACTCGCCGCCGCGAAACATCGAGATGACGCCCACCGCAAGGACGATGACGACCGCCGCAAGGCTGATCCCCAGGATGTAGGGAAAGACGGACTGCAGCAGGGTCACGGGCGGCTCCGGCAGGACGGCAGATCAACAGGATAGTTCAATTGGCCGGGGCGGCGGGTGGTGCGGGCGGCACGCCCGCGTCGAGCGAAGGGCCGCCCGGGCGCCGGAAGGCGGCAGTGCCGAAGTAGCGGGGCGTTACCGCCCGGGGGGTGCCCTCGCAAGCGACCCGTCCGGTCTGGCACCGCGGGGTCACCGGGATCACGTGACGTCGATCCACAGTTCGGAGAGCCCGCGGAGGACCATCTGGTTGCGCCGTACCGGCGGCTCCGCCAGGCGGATCGTCGGGAAGCGTTCCAGCAGGGCCGCGAACACGACCTTGCCCTCCAGCACCGCGAGCGATGCCCCAAGGCAGTAATGGATTCCGCGTCCGAAGGATATGTGGCTTTTCTCGGACCGGCCGATATCGAGCCGGTCAGGTTCGGCGAATGCGTCGGGGTCCCGGTTCGCCGCCCCGAGCAGGGAGATCACCCGGTCGCCGGAGCGGATGGTCTTGTTGCCCACCTCCACGTCCTCGCGGGCAATCCGGCCGTCAAACTGGACCGGCGGGTCGAAGCGGAGCAGCTCGCCGACGGCCGCGTCGAGCATGTCCGGGTTCTGGCGCAGGCGCTCGAGCTGGTCGGGGTGGCGAAGTAGGGCCAGCATGCCGTTCCCGATCAGGTTGCGGGTGGTCTCGTTGCCGGCGACGAGCAGCAGCATCAGGGTGGAGAGGAGCTCCTCGCGGTCCAGGCGATCACCTTTTTCCTCGGCGGCCATGAGGGCGCTCAGCAGATCATCCTGCGGGTCTGTCCGGCGTTTCTCGATCTGTCCCTCGAAATACTCGAACAGCGCACCGGTCGCCTTTCGGACCTTCTGGATGTTGGCTTCCTCGAGCAGCGGCTCGACCGCCATGGCAATGTCGTCGGACCAGCCCCGGAACCGGTCACGGTCTTCCGGCGGAACACCGAGCATCTCGGCGATCACGATGACGGGCAGTGGAAATGCGACGGCGTCGATGAGGTCGAAGCGGTCGCGCCCGGCCACGTCGTCCAGGAGCTCGTGGACGACAGCGTGGATCCGGGGTTCGAGCTTTTCGACGGCGCGCGGCGTGAACGCCTTCGACACGAGACTACGCAGACGGGTGTGCTTGGGCGGATCGAAGTCGAGCATCGTCAGGTAGGAGGTGTAGCCGTAGTTCCGCCCCTCCGACGTGAAGTGCTTGTGATCCCGGAGGAGGCGGTCGACGTCGTCATACCGGGTCAGGACCCACGCCTTCATCAGCCGCATCCGGTGCACCGGATCCTTGCGCCGGAGCCGTTCGTAGACGCCGTAGGGATCGTGCCGGGTGGACGGCGAGGTGGGATCGTACGCGACGCCGGATTCCAGCCGCTCCCTCGCCAGCAGCACCTGCTTGGCCGCCGGGGTGATGAGCCGGGTTGCCAGACGGGACAGGGAAGGCATAGGCACCTCGTGCTCCTCAGGGGACTCGGCAGTGACCGGACCGCCGGACTCGCGCAACCGGTACCGCGGGCCTGGGCCCCGCGGCGCGGACCGCGTCGAGCCTATCGTGCTTCGCGAGTTCGCCGTGTCGGGCTGGTGAATTAGGGCAGTTGCGCAGCATGTCGCCCGGATGGCCTCAAAGCGATGTCAGAGCCGCCGACAGGTCCCACAGGCGCGCGGCGGCTTCCGGGTCCCGCGAGACTGCCGACGAGGATGCGGGCCGCCCCCTCGGGTTGTCCTTGCCGGCCGCGTCGGGCACGAAGTACTGGCCGGTGACACCGGCAAGTTCCGGTGAAGTCGCCAGCAGGGTCGAGGTCCTGGCACCTTTCTCGGGTGTCACGGCGCCGGTGAAACGGAATACCAGGGTGGCGACGCTCCGCCACAGCGCGGAATTGTCCGAGCTGCCCTGTCCGAGGTGCGAGCTCACGAACCCGGGATGGCAGGCGTTCACGGTCGGGCCGGCATCGCCGAGCCTCCGGGCCAGCTCGTAGGTGAAGAGGAGGTTGCAGAGTTTCGAGCGCTTGTAGGCAGTCCAGCCGTTGTAGCGGCGGGTCAGCTGCAGGTCGTCGAAGTCCAGCGTTTCCCCCGCATGCGCCGCGGACGCAACGTTCACGATGCGCGCACCGGGCGTCGCCCGCAGCTGCTCCAGCAGGAGGTTGGTCAGCAGGAAATAGGCGAGATGATTGAGGGCGAGGGTCATCTCGATCCCGTCGGCGCTGACCTTCCGCGTGGCGAACAGGCCGCCCGCGTTGTTCACGAGTACATCGAGGCGGTCATGCCGTTCCGCGATCGTCGCGGCCAGCGAGCGGACGTCACCCTGACGGGAGAGATCCGCCGGGAGGAAACTCACGGCCTCGTTGCCGGTGCTGGCGCGGAACTCGGCGACCGCCGCCTCGCCTTTGTCCGGGTTCCGTCCCACGGCGACAATGCGCGCACCGCGGGCGGCAAGGGCCGCCGCGGTCGCCCGCCCGATCCCGTCGGTGGCGCCGGTCACGATGACGACTTTGCCGTCCACGGCTGGATCCCCGACGTCGAACTGCGAGCTTCTGCATGATAGCCGCCGACGTGTTTTCGCCGCTGTCCCTGTCGGCTACTGACGGTTGAGGAGAGGCTCAAAGGTATGTGTCGGCCTCGAGGCGGTCGAGAATCGCGATCACATCTTCGGTTCGCTCATCCTGGATGAGGTCGACGGCTCTCAGGCCTTCCAACTGGGGATGACGCGCGTAGAGCCATGGGCGTACTTGTTCGCGACTGTAGTACGCGCTCAGTCGCATGACCACGCAGGCCAGGTCGGAGATGATCAACTGCGTCTTCGGATGCGGCGATTTCCGGTCGGTACCCCAGCTGGAGACTGTGGCCCTGGAAACACCCGTAAGGTTCGCGATGTCGGTTCCCTTCAGGCCGCCATCCTTCTGTAGCCGGGCAATGAGCTGCACGACCGGTCTTGCTGCCGCTTCACTCATGCTGCATTCCGACGGGTCCGTACTCCAGGTCCCGGCCGCCACTTGAACGGCGGTGGGACGGGCGAGTACCTGCCGAGAGCGCTTCGAACATGTTGGTCATGCCGGCAGGCGGCATCATCTCGCAAGAAGGGGACCACTCCCGTCATCCGTGGCGTTTGTACATTCGTGTTTCAGACTGTGCGGTATTGCAACAGTGATCTCAATGGCAAGGGAATGCGAGCAGATCTGCATGGCTGTCCGTTTCCAGGTCGCCATCGCCGACAGGACAGCGGTTCTGGCCATTTGACCGTTGCCTGAACGGCTTCGGGCGGGTAGTCACTGGCCACCCGGCGAATGGTGGAGAGCAGGTAATGGATGATTCGGTCAGCGGCTCGCGAACGCGCCCTCTGTCGGGGCCGCGTGTAGGACCGCAGTCGCGCGCGGCCGCCCGGCAGCTGGTCGTGTTCCTGCACGGCTGGGGATCGAGCGGTGACGACCTGATTCAGCTGGCCCCCCTGTTCGCCAAAGCGCTACCCGATGCAGAGTTCGTCTCCCCCCACGGACCGGAGCGATGCGACCAGAACCCGGCTGGCTTTCAGTGGTTCAGTCTTGCGAGCGCCGAGCAGGACCGTACAGCCGCCGCCGCGCGCGCGGTTGCCGACCTGGAGGCCTTCCTCAAGGCTGAACAGGAAAGGCTCGGCCTCTCGGAGGGACGCGTGGCGCTGGTGGGCTTCAGTCAGGGCACCATGGTGGCTCTGGAGCTGGGTCTGCCAAGGCGCTTCGCCGGGATCCTCGGGTATTCGGGAGCGTTGCTGCCGTCGGCGCGAACCACCAGTGGCGCCGACGTCCTGCTGGTGCATGGGGCGGCCGATGACGTGTTGCCGGTTGCGGGCATGTTCGCGGCGGTCACCGAACTGGCGCCGCTGGGAGCCCGGGTGCGCTACCACGTCCGACCGGGACTGGGCCATTCGATTGACCATGAGGGGATCGCGCTAGGAGCGGATTTTCTGCGGTGCCGGCTCCTTGGATGAGGCTTGGATGGCCCCCGCCGCTGTGTGGTAAAAAGTGGTGACGCAGAAAACGAGGATCAGACCATGAGCGACGAACGCTATCGCCGGGGCGACGACAGCCTGCAGGAGATTGCCGGTCTCTGGGAGCGCACGAGTGCCAACGGCCGCGAGTACATCGGCGGACGCACCTCGGACGACGAGGACATCACGATCCCCGCGGGTTCCTTCGTGATGGTGTTTCCGAACGACAGCGACAATCCCCGCGCACCGGCATTTCGCCTGTTGTTCTCGCCGCCGCGCGATGACGGGCCGCGGGCGGCACCGTCGCCGAAGGGCAGGTTCGACCGCTTCAAGGGCGGGGCGAAGCCGCAGGACGATTTCTCGAGCGGTGACTCGGCCCAGCGCAACCCGATGACGCATGCGGCGCCGGCCGACGATATTCAGGACGACGACATACCCTTCTAATGGACCTCTGAACAGCCCGGTTTCCGGCGTCGTGCGCGCGGTTGGCACGGAGTCACCTGAAGGGCCGCAGCTGAGCCGCCTGCCCCGGTGCCCTCCTGCCCATCGACACGGGAGCTGCCCGGGTGCAGCTTGCCGCTTATCTACACAATTGCTATATCCTGAAACCAGCCACCATGCTGACGCAGCTTGCAGGGAGGAGACCGGTATGCCCCAGGTGAATTTCCGCACCTCCAGCGAACGCTTGGCGATCATCGACCGTGCGGCAACGATTCGGGGCGTCAGCCGGACCGAGTTCTTGCTCCGGTCCAGCGAGGCGGCGGCGATCGAGATCCTGAACGAGCGCCCCGTGATCGCCCTCGACGACGAGGCCTGGGACGACTTCGTCGCCGCGCTCGACGCGCCGGTGGAGATCGACCCCGCAGTGAAGGCGCGCTACGCGCGCCGGCCTCAGTGGGACCGCTAGAACCGCCCGAGCCGCTCGCTTCCCGCCACGACATCTCGCAGTTCTCTTCGGGCGTCCCCACTCTCGACGCCTGGCTCCGGGGCAAGGCAAGGCTGAACGAGGCCAGGGGCGGCGCGCGCACCTACGTGGCTTGCGACGGCGACCGGGTGGCCGGGTTCTACAGCCTCGCCGCCAGTTCCGTGGAACGGCGCCGGGTGTCGTCCCGGGTCGGCCGGAACATGCCCGACCCGATCCCGGTCATCCTTCTGGGACAGCTCGCGGTTGACGAGGCCTACCGGGGTCGGCGTCTCGGCTCGGACCTTCTGATCAACGCGGCACGGCGCTCGCTCGCCGCCGCCGGCACGGTGGGCGCCCGCGCCGTCATCGTGCAGGCCATCGACGAACGCGCGAAGGCCTTCTACAAACGCTTCGGCTTCCGTCCGTTCTCGGAGCGCGAGCCGCTGATGCTGGTCCTGCGGATGTCCGAACTCGCCGGCCTGTTGGACGCGTGAGCTGCGCTGCCGGCCCGGCGCTGCTTCCAGTCAGCCTTCCACGGCCACACCGACGATGAAGAGCACCGAATAGTCCTGCTTGTGGCAGCCCTCGACCGGCGGCATCACGCCCCCCGGGGCCACCGGAAACTCGCTCATTTGCGCCTTGGCCGGTGAACAGGGGCGGTCGGGCGTCGCCGGGGTGTAGCGTGCCGAGCGGCACCGCAGGTGCGTCACGTCATGGATCGTGGCGTCGCCGCGGAGTTCCCACCGCCGGTCGCCGTCCTGGTCCGTGGGGTGAATGGTCAGCACGGTCGTGACCTCGCGACCACCCGTGACCACGTACTTGCCGGGAGGGAGCGGGAATTCCGGCTTTTCCATGATCAAGCCGTTTTCCTCCACCCACCAGTCCGCTTCGTCGAACTGCCACCGGGCCGGTGCGACCCCGCCTGCGGCCTGCAGTCGCTCGTAGTGCTTCAGCCACACGCCCCGCGGGCCCGGGTCCAGGCGCCACACGCCCCACGATTGCGCGCCGCTCCCGGAGTTGGCGCCCGGATCGCCCAACGCCGCGATGAACTGCGGACGAATCTGCTTGAATCTCGTGTCGTCTTCGCCGGCGGCCTGCACCGGCTGACCGGCGGTGGCCATGATCACGAGCAGCCCCATGACCGGAAGGGCGCAACGAAACCGATGGAGGGTGGAGGAGGACGCGGACACTTGACCTCGCCGGGGAAACGGATGGTTGGTCTCCACGGAAGCAGACGGGCTGACCGTGATGCTGACCGGCCGCCATTCCGTGATCCGATCGCAATGGTAATGAGGGATCGACGGCGGCTCCAGCGGCAGCGTCGACGGCCGGTGGGGGCGGGCAGTCGGGCACGGCCATTTGCGCCGGTGCCCCCGGGCGGCGGCTAGATGCTGCCGGCGGCGCGCAGGCGCTCGACCTCCTCGGGCGTCTTTCCCAGCATGTCACGAAGAACGGAATCGGTGTCGCCGCCCAGCACGGGCCCGGCGTTCCGGTAACGGACAGGCGTCCGTGACAGCCGGATGGGGTTTCCGGGACCGGGCACGGTGCCGCCGTTCACGTGCGGAAGGTCGATCCGCATCCCGCGCGCCCGTATCTGCTCGAGATCGAGAGCGTCCAGCACCGAGTTCACCGGCGCGAACGGAATCTTCGCGGCCTGCAGCGCCGTTTGCCAGTGGCTGAACGGGCGCGTGCGCATCTGGCCCTCGATCAGGCGATCGAGAGCGTCGCGATGTTCCAGTCGATCGCGGTTGGTGGCGAAGCGGGGGTCCGAGGCAAGGTCCGGGAGTCCGATCGCGGCAGCCAGGCGGGCGAACTGGGCATTGTTGCCGACGGCCACCACCATGGGGCGATCGGTGGTTGGGTAGAGCCGGTACGGCACCACGTGCGGGTGCGCGTTGCCGACGCGTGGAGGCGAGGCGCCGGTGATCAGGCTCGACACCGCCATCATCGAAAGGGTGGCGACCGTGGAGTCCAGCAGGGCCAGGTCGATGTACTGCCCTTGTCCGCTGCGTTCGCGCTCCAGGAGCGCGGCCAGCACGGCCTGCACCGCGTACATGCCGGCGAACAGGTCGCTCACCGCGATCCCGGCCTTGGTGGGGCCGCCCCCGGGACGATCGTCAGCCTCCCCCGTGAGGCTCATGATCCCGCCCTCGGCCTGGATCATGAAGTCATACCCGGGCCGCGTACGCGCCGGCCCCGTCTGCCCGAAGCCGGTGATCGAGCAGTAGACCAGGCGCGGATTGAACCCGTGCAGCGAGTCGTAGTCGAGGCCGTACCTGGCCAGTCCGCCGACGCGGTAGTTCTCGATCAGGACGTCGGACCGGGCGGCCAGTTCCCGGACGATCTGCTGCCCGTCGGGATCGGCGAGGTTGACGGTGACGGACCGCTTGCCGCGGTTCGCCGACAGGAAATAGGCGCTCTCGCCGGGCCCGCTCCCCGACTCCTCCTGCAGGAACGGTGGCCCCCAGTGCCGCGTGTCGTCACCGGACCCCGGCCGTTCGACCTTGATGACCTCGGCGCCGAGGTCGCCCAGGCACTGGGCGCACCAGGGGCCGGCGAGCACTCGACTGAGGTCGAGAACGCGTATGCCTTCAAGCGTTTCCGGCACAGATACCTCCCTGCGGCGCCCCGTCGGGCCCGTTTGCATGGTGTCCCAATTGCGGACACTCTTCTATACACTCGTCGGCGGTGATCGCCGGCACCGGATCGGGAACCTCGCAGTGGCGCTCGAGCTTCACATGAACCCGGCGCTGGTGTTGAACGCCGACTACCGGCCACTGCGGTACTTTCCGCTGTCGTTGCTGCCCTGGCAGGACACGGTGCGGGCCGTGTTCCTGGAGCGCGTCAGCATCGTGGCCGAGTACGATCAGGTCGTCCGGTCGGCCACGTTCTCGATGCGGCTGCCCAGCGTAGTCGCGTTGAAGCGGTACATAAACGGGGACCGGACGCCCGCGTTCACGCGGTTCAACCTGTTTCTGCGCGACCGCTTCACGTGCCAGTACTGCGGTGCCCGCGAGCCGGTGTCGGACCTGACGTTCGACCACGTGCTGCCGCGCTCGAGGGGCGGGCGCACCTCGTGGGACAACGTGGTCGCCGCCTGCGCGCCCTGCAACTTCGTGAAGGGCAATCATCTGATCCACGAGATCGGCATGCGGCTCATCCGGAGCCCGCGGGCTCCGACCGAGCGCGAACTGCATGCGCGCGCGCCGGGCTTCCCGCCGAACTACCTGCACGAGAGCTGGCGCGACTACCTGTACTGGGACACAGAGCTCGAATCCGACTGATGCGAGCGCGGGTTTGTGCCCGCCAGTGCCGGGCGCACATGCATTGCCGGCCGCGGGATGGAATAATCCACGCACCGCGCCCGGGGCGCGGAACCGAAGGAGGATCCTCTCATGGCGACCTTGAGCGCTGAGCAGCGCCGCCAATGGGCGGTGGACGGCTACATCCACTTGCAGGGAGCGCTGGATCCGGAGGAAGTCGCGCTGTACGGCGGCCTGATCGACTCGATCCGGCACGAGCCGGGATGGGAGCCCACGCCGGACGTGCCGCGCGGCCATTACGCCTGGGTGGAGCGCAACCCGACCGCAGACGACCCCAACTCCTTCATGGACCGACGGGACATCATGGGGTACGCGCAACCCTTCCTGGACCTGATGGACCGGCCCAACGTGTTCGATCGGATCCTGGAGCTGATGGGGCCTTACATCGTCATCAGCATGACGCAGGCCATCGTCCGGGCCCCGACGACGGAATTTCCCGGCTTCACGCACACCGACGGAGGCGAGGCGCTCCGGAGAATCCGCGTGACCGAGACCAGCCGGCCGCTGGCGATGAAGGCCCTGTACCTCCTCACCGACGTCGAAGGCACCGATTGCGGCAACTTCACGGTGTTCCCGGGCAGCCATCTTCGCCAGATCCCGTTTGACTGCGACGCCGCGCCGACCCCGCACACGCCGGGAGCCGTGCAGCTCGGCGGCCGGGCGGGCGACTGCTACCTGTTCAGCCACGCGCTGTGGCACGGCCCGGCCCCCAATCACGCCGGCAAGGGCCGGAAGACGCTGCTCTACAACTACGCGCAGATGTTCCTCAAGACGTACGACTTCCCGACCATGACCGGGGTGATGGATTCCTGCACGCCGCGCCAGCGGCGGCTTCTGGGTGATCTCGGGCACGACCCGCGGCCGGGCGACTACTTCTACGTCCCCGATGACCAGGAGGACGTCATCTACCAGCGTTCCCCGGCCAGGCAGGCGGCCTGACCCCGACCGTCCGCGGACCGGCCCCGGGCGGACCGGTCACTCCGGGCTGATCGCCTCCAGGCGCTCGGCGATCGTCGCGTGCATCGGCTCGCCGGGAGGCAGCCGCTGCAGGAGCCGGCCGAGCAGCGCGCGCGCCGTTTCCAGGTCGTCCCGCCGCACTGCCTCCTCGCCCATGACGTAGAGGGCGAGCGCGTGATCCTGGTCGATGTCCAGCACCCGGCGAAACAGGGCGATCGCCTCGGCCGGCGGTTCAGCAGGATCTTCGGCGGCGAGGGTGAGCGCCTCCGCGGCGCCCGCCAGGGCCTCCGCATCCTCCGGCGCCAGCGCGACCGCGCGCATGTAAGCCTCGTGGCTGAGGTCGTACTGATCCAGGACCCGGCGCGATCGGCCCAGCCGTTTCCAGCCCTCGAGATCGTCGGGGTTGTCGGCGAGCCGGGCGGCAAGTCCGTCGACCATGGCCCGGATCTGCGCGTCGTCCGGCGCCTGCTGCGCGACGTCGGGAAGCGGAGACGGGACATTCGCCCGGGCGGCCGCCTCCCGGATTCCGCTCTCGACCATCGGGCGGAACTCGGCGTCGGGCGGGAGGTCCGGGAGCAGGGCCGTCCAGGTCTCGAGCGCATCGTCGGGCCGTCCTCCCTGGAGCTCCTCGAGGCCGGCGTAGAAGCGCGCCGGCATGTGGCCGGGTTCGATGCCGAGAACGCCGGCGATCAGGGCGGCGGCGTCCGCCGTGACGGTGCCGTCAGCGGCCAGGATCAGCGACTGCGCGGCATGCGCCAGGGCATCCGCCCGGCCGTCGCCGTCCAGTGCGGCCGCGCGCTGCCAGAGGGGAGCAGCGTCCGCGGGGCGTCCAGCTTCATCAAGCGCTTGCGCCAGATTCATCAGGGCAACGGGAGAGTCAGGTTGCGCTTCTGCCTGCTCTTCCAGCAGGCGGATCAGCGTATCGCCCCGATTCAGCGATACCTGCGGGTCGATGAATTCGGGATTGCCGATGCCGAGATACACGGCCGCGGCGATGACCGGGATGGCGACGGCTGCAATGCCGGCCGGGCCGCGCAGGCGGTTACCCAACCTGGCGCGGAGGCCGAGGAGGAGCGCCGCCGTGACAGCCGCCGCGAGACCGGCGGCAACGGCGAGAAACATCACGGGGCGTCCGGGTCGTCGGTACGGGCGCGGGAAACACGGGCGCGGCGAAGCCGGGTGCGGGCGAGAGCGAGGGCCAGGACGAGAAATGCCAGCGGCCCGAGCCACAGGATCCAGGTCGCCGGCTTGAAGGGGGGCTGGAGGAGGATGAAGTCCCCGTAGCGCTCGACCAGGAAGGCGACGATCGCCTCGTCGGTGTCGCCGGCGTCGACGCGTTCCCGGATCAGCGCGCGCATGTCCTTCGCCAGATCGGCGTCCGAATCGAGGAGGGACTGGTTCTGGCAGACCACGCAGCGGAGCTCTTCGGCGAGGGCCCGGACCCGGGCGTCGGAATCCTCCGCCGCTCTGGCATGACTGGCGAGGGCGGGCAGCAGCAGGAGGATGCCGATCACGCCCGGCACCGCTTTCAACGCTCGGGGTCCTGCAGGTGGGCCAGCATGGGCAGGAACACGCGCTCGAGATCGCCCTCGCTCAACGGGCCGGCATGCCGATGACGGATGATCCCGTCCCGGTCCACGACGAAGGTCTCCGGGACGCCGAAGATCCCGAGTTCGATCCCCGCCTTGCCGTCCTGGTCAGTGCCGACGGCACGGAACGGATCGCCCCGCTCGGCGAGAAACGACCGGGCACGCTCCTCGCGATCCTTGTAGTTGATCCCGTAGACCGCAATCCCCCGGCGGGACAGGGCGAGCAGCTGGGGGTGCTCGATCTTGCACGGACCGCACCATTCCGCCCAGACGTTGAGGACGTAAGGGGCGCCGCGCAGGGCCTCGGTGTCAAGGCCGGGTTCGCCCGGGTGGAGCGATTCCAGCTGGATCACCGGCATCGCCTGGTCGAGGCGCGCGGACGGCGGCACGTCGGTGCCGTCCTCCAGCGTGGCGAGCCGTCCGGCGAACAGCGCAGCGAGCGCGACCACGGCGACGGCCGGCAGCGCGTAGAGCAGGAGGCGGCGGGGAGTCATGCGGGTTGCGCCGCCGGGCTCCGGAGGCGGGCCCGGCGCGGCCTTGCCCGCTCGGCGATGGAGACCGCCCCGCCGAGGACCCCGAGAAAGGCCCCGCCCCAGATCCACCAGATCAGGGGGTTGAACGTGAGACGGGTGCCCCAGCCGCCGTCCGCCACGGGATCGCCCAGCACCACGTAGATGTCGCCGGCAAAGGTCTCGAGGATCGCCGCCTCGGTCGTGGCCGTCCCGCTGGCGAGGTAGGCCCGGCGCTCCGGCCACAGCATGCTCGTGTGGGCGCCCGGGCCCGTGACCAGGAAGCGGCCCTGGAGCGCGGTGTAGTTGGGACCTTCGATGTTCTCCACCCCCAGGAACTCGATCGTGCGGCCGGCCAGGGACAGGGTATCGCCCGGATGCATCACCTGCTCGAGGTCCACCCGGCCAGTGCTCGACGCGGTGACGCCAACGACCATGACCGCAACCCCCAGATGCGCGAGCGCCATGCCGTGGGCGGATGCCGGCAGGCCCCGCGCGCGCCGGAGCACGCGGGCGAGGTCGAGGCCGGGGCGGAGGCGGGTCAGCCAGTTTCGAAGTGTGCCGGCTGCGAGAAACGCCGCAAGGCCGTAGCCGGCCAGCGCCAGCGGGCCCGGGTCACGGTGCAGGAAGGCGGTCAGCACCACGACGCCGAGCGCACAGGCCGCGGCGAAGCGCATCCGGTGCAGCACGCCCGGCAGGTCGGCCCGCCGCCACGGGATGGCGGGGCCCAGCGCTGCGAGCACGAGGGCCGGCATCGCCAGCGGCAGGAAGACCGAGTTGTAGTAGGGGGGCCCGACGCTCACCGGCGGGCTCCCCGCGACCTCCATGAAGATGGGGTACAGGGTGCCGAGGAGCACCGTCGCCGCGGCCGCTCCGAAGAACACGTTGTTCAGGAGGAGGGCCCCTTCGCGGCTCACCGGTTCGAACAGGCCCTCGGCCCGGATCCGCGGCGCGCGCACGGCAAACAGGGCGAACGCGCCCCCGGTCACCACGGCGAGGAACGCGAGGATGAAGATTCCGCGGGCCGGGTCGCTGGCGAACGTGTGCACCGAGGTGATCGCGCCCGAGCGCACCAGGAAGGTTCCCAGCAGGGACAGCGAGAACCCGGTGATGCAGAGCAGCAGCGTCCAGGCCTTCAGCGTGTCGCGCTTCTCCGCGACCCGGAGCGAGTGAAGCAGTGCGGTGGCGATCAGCCACGGAATGAACGAGGCGTTTTCCACCGGATCCCAGAACCACCAGCCGCCCCACCCCAGCTCGTAGTAGGCCCACCAGCTTCCCAGGGCGATCCCGGCGGTGAGGAAGCACCACGCGAGCAGCACCCAGGGGCGGGCCAGCCGCGCCCAGGTGGCGTCGACCTCCTTGCCCAGGAGCCCGGCGATGCCGAACGAGAACGCCACGGAGAGACCCACGTAGCCCATGTAGAGGCAGGGCGGGTGGAAGGCGAGGCCGGGGTCCTGGAGGATCGGATTGAGGCCCATGCCCTCCGCGGGAATCGGGACGATGCGGGCGAACGGGTTCGAGGTGAACAGCGAAAACGCCAGAAAACCGGCCGCGATCAGCCCCTGGATGGCAAGGGCGCGCGCCCGGAGGGCGGGCGGCACCTGGCGGCCGAAGACCGCGAGCGCCGCGCCGTAGATCGCGAGGATCAGCACCCAGAGCACCAGGGACCCCTCGTGGTTTCCCCAGACCCCGCTCACCTTGTAGAGCAGCGGCTTGAGGGTGTGCGAGTTCTGCCAGACGTTCAGGAGCGAGAAGTCCGACGTGACGTAGCCGTGCCCCAGCATCACGATCGCGACCGTGACCAGTGCGCAGAGCACGACCGAGGAGACGTCGCTCACGGCCATGAGAGCGGCGTCGTTCCGGGCGGCGCCGACCAGCGGCACCGTGCCCTGAAAGAGTGCGACCGCAAAGGCGAGGATGAGGGCGAACAGCCCGATTTCACCGGTCATCGGTGGTCCGGTCCCGGATCAGGCCTGCCGGCGAGATCGGCAGTTCCGGCGTGGACCGGCCGTGCGGTTGGCGGCGGCAGCATGCCGGGTATCGCGTGGCTCACGATGTCGCGAGTTCGTGCCGTCATGAGGAACACCCGCAGGACTCACAGGTACGGCATGCCCGGTTGTGGCATGCACGGGAGGCGTGAAGGCCGGGATCGGCCGACAACCGTGGATCGCGTGCCGCACCTTAAACCGTTCCGGCCGTGGCGGACAGACGTCTGTGCGAGATAGGGCGTCACGGGACCCCCCACGAGGATGGCCGGCGGGAACGAGCGGCGGGCCGGTCCCGGCGGCAGGGGGCCGGAAGGCGGTAGCTGGCGGGACGCTCACGCTTCGGGCTCCGACGGCGTGCCGAGGTGGCGTCGTTCGCAATCGCCTGCCCGTTCGTGTAGACGGCGGGAGCCGATGTCGGGATGCCGCACCGCGTGATGACGGCAAGGATGTCGCCCGCGGCATGAGCCGATGTTGACTGGAGTAGCAAGTTGCCAGCTGAACCGCGTCCCGCATCGTCGTCGGCCCGCCAGGTCCAAATCGGGATTCTCTGCATCTTCGGCGGTGTCGTGGCGCTCACACTCCAGGATGCCGTGGTCAAGTGGCTGAGTCCCACGTTCGCGCTCCACGAGATCACCTTCGCCCGGTCGGTTACCGCCATCGTCATCACGCTCGTGATCGTGCAGCTCGAGGGCGGGCTGCGCCTGCTCCGGACCCGCCGTCCGGCCCTCCACTTGATCCGGGGCCTCCTGTTCATCGCGGCCAACATGTGCTTCTTCATGGGCGTGGCCAGCTTGCCGCTGGCCGAGGCCACGGCCGTGTTCTTCGTCGCGCCCCTGTTCATCACGGTGTTTTCGGTCGTCCTGCTGGGGGACCGGGTGGGGACGCGGCGCTGGGTCGCGGTCCTGACCGGGATGGTGGGGATGGTCATCATGCTGCGGCCCGGCCGCGAGACGCTGGAGCTTGCCGCGCTGTTTCCCGTGGGCGCGGCCATGGCGTACGCCCTGCTGCAGATCGTCACGCGCCGGCTGGGGACGACCGACCGGGCGTCGTCGATGGCGCTCTACGTGCATCTCGCCTTTGCCGTCGCGAGCTTGGGCGTCGGGCTGGGAATCGGCGACGGCCGGTTCGCCCACTCGGATCACCCGAGCCTGCAATTCCTGCTGAGGGCGTGGAGCTGGCCAGGGCCCACGGAGCTGGCCCTGCTGTTCGCGTGCGGCGTGCTGATCGGGGCGGGCACCTACTTCCTGTCGCAGGCGTACCGGGTGGCCCAGCCCGCCGTAGTGGCGCCGTTCGAGTACTCGGCGCTGCCCCTCTCGCTGCTGTGGGGGCTACTGGTGTGGGGCGACTGGCCCGACGCCACGGCGGCGGTCGGGATGTCGCTGATCGCGGGAAGCGGGCTCTATGTGTTCTACCGCGAAACCATGACTGCACCGCCGGCTGTCGTCCGGCGAATCCTGCGCCGCCGGTAGAGACGGTCTCCACCGGGCGGGCGCCTTCCGTACAATCGGGCCGACACTCGCGCTTGGGATGAGGTCAGCACGGGTACTGCGGAGGATACGTATGCGGATTGCGTTCATCGGGCTCGGCAACATGGGTGGGCCGATGGCTGCCAACCTGGTATCGGCGGGTCACCAGGTGCGTGGCTTCGATCTGGCGGCGCCGGCCGTGGAACGGGCCACCGCGCTTGGCGTGCAGTCCGCGCCAACCGCGGCCGCGGCCTGTCGCGGGGCCGAAGCCGTGATCACGATGCTGCCGGCCGGGCAGCACGTGGACGATGTCTACACGGGGCCCGACGGCGTGCTGGCGGCGCTGCCAGGGGCGACCTTGCTGATCGACGCCTCCACCATCGACGTGGCCACTGCCCGCGAGCTTGCGGCCCGGGCCGGGGTCGATGGCCATCAGATGCTTGATGCTCCCGTATCCGGCGGGGTGACGGGCGCCGAGAACGCGACGCTGACGTTCATGGTGGGCGGGGACGCGGACGGCTTCGAGGCGGCCCGGCCGCTGTTCGACGCCATGGGAAACAAGGCCGTGCTGGCCGGCGGCCCCGGGGCGGGGCAGGCGGCGAAGGCCTGCAACAACATGCTGCTCGGGATTTCCATGATCGGACTCGCCGAGGCGTTCACGCTCGGCGAGCGCCTCGGGCTCAAGCCGGAGACGCTGTTCGCGATCTCGTCGGCCGCTTCGGGCTGCAGCTGGGCGATGCTGCACCACCTGCCGGTCCCGGGCATCGTCGAGACGTCCTCGGCCAACCGCGACTTCAAGCCCGGCTTCGCGGCCGCCATGATGCTGAAGGATCTCACGCTGGCGCAGGAAGCGGCGGCGGAGACGGGCACCGCGACGCCGCTCGGGTCGCTGGCGCAGGGGCTCTACGGGGAATTCGTCGAGGGCGGCGGCGGCGGGCTCGACTACGCCGCCGTGATCCGCCTCATCGAGGCGCGCAGCGGGCCCGGCCGGGCCTAGTGACTGAAGGCCTGAATCCCCGTCTGCGTGCGGCCGAGCACCAGCGCGTGGATGTCGTGGGTGCCTTCGTAGGTGTTGACCGCCTCGAGGTTCACGACGTGGCGGATGACGTGGTACTCGTCGACGATGCCGTTCCCGCCGTGGATGTCGCGCGCCTGCCGGGCGATGTCGAGCGCCTTGCCGGCATTGTTGCGCTTGATCAGCGACAGCATTTCGGGCGTGAACCGGCCAGCCTCCTTCAGCCGCCCGACCCGCAACGCCGCCTGCAGGCCGATGGCGATTTCGGTCTGCATGTCGGCCAGCTTCTTCTGGACCAGCTGGTAGGAGCCGATGGGCCGCCCGAACTGCTGGCGTTCGAGCGCGTAGGTCCTTGCCGCGTGCCAGCACGTCTCCGCGGCGCCGAGGCAGCCCCAGGAGATTCCGTAGCGGGCGCTGTTGAGCGACGAGAATGGCCCCTTCAGGCCCCGGGCGTGGGGCAGGCGGTTCGCGTCCGGCACGAACACCTCGTCCATCTGCACCATCCCGGTGCTGGAGGTGCGGAACGCGACCTTCCCCTCGATCTTGGGCGTCGCCAGGTTGCCCTTGGCGTCGCGCTCGAAGACGAACCCGCCGATGACGCCTTCGTCGTCCTTGGCCCAGATCAGGAACAGGTCGGCGATCGGGGCGTTCGTGATCCAGTTCTTGGCGCCGGAGAGCAGCCAGCCGCCCTCGACCTTGCGGGCCCGCGTCAACATACTTCCCGGATCCGATCCGTGGTCGGGCTCGGTCAGCCCGAAACACGCGATCAGCTCGGCGTCCCGCAGCTTGGGGAGGTACTTGCGCTTGAGTTCCTCGGATCCGAACCGGTGAATCGCCGGCATGACGAGGCTTGACTGCACGCTGAGAGCGGAGCGGTAACCGGAATCGACGCGTTCGATCTCCCGGGCGACCAGCCCGTACGTCACCCAGCCGACCCCGGCGCACCCGTACCCCTCGAGGGTCGCGCCCAGGAGGCCGAGACGGGCGTATTCCTGGTAGATCTCGCGGTCAAAACTCTCGTCGCGGAAGCTCTGCTGCACGCGCGCCATCAGCTTGTCCTGGGCGTATTCGCGCACCGAATCGCGCATCATCCGTTCTTCGGACGTGAGCTGATCGTCCAGCAGCAGCGGATCGGCCCAGTCGAACGCGGGTTTGGGGGCGGCCGGAACGGTCATCGAGGCGGCGGAGGCGGTGGCGGTCATCGGTCGAGAGTCTCCTAGAAGTGAAGTGAATCCGCGATCGTGTGGAGCTGGCGGTACCGGCGGCTGTTCTGCGCCCGGGCCATGACGACGTACCAGGACGTGCCGGCCTGCTGCAGACGGACGAGGAGATGACTGCTGGTGCCCCCGAGCCAGAAGGAGCAGTCGACCTCCACGATCAGGCCGGTGTCATTGTACGACTCGGTGGGGCCGTCGCAAAAGTGATGGGGTTGTTCGGCGACCAGCTCCAGCGTGGCATGCACGGATTCCGGCGTGGGATCGATGTCGTTGATTCGCGCCCCTGCATACGGGTTGTCCGGATCGAACATGACGAGCGCGGCCTCGGCGATGGCGGCGGTCTCGGCAGCGACCCGGTCGAGGACCCACTGCCCCGGATCCGCGACCGAATTCTCGAGCGCCGCCACGTCGATGCGGGTGAACGCCTGAAACGGACCCGGGTGGCGGGGCTCGATCCGGAAGAGGCCGAGTTCGCCGGAATCGATGTCGAGGACCAGGGAACGCCGGATCAGGTCGTCGGGAAGGTTCGGGGTGTCGGCGGCGGCGATCGGGGCCAGTGCCACGGCGGCGGCCGCGATCAGCCGCCGGCAGCTAACCATCGATATCCGTTGCAAAGGTCACGGGTCGACCCATGGGCGTTCCCAGCACCTCGTCCTCGCGCATCGCGAGGCGCCCGCGGATCATGGTCATGATCGGCCAGCCCCGCACGGTCTTGCCGTCGAACGGGGTCCAGCCTGCCGGCGAGGCGATCCAGTCGTTGCGGATCGTCCGTTCGGCATGGAGATCAACAATGGTGAGGTCCGCGTCGTGGCCGACCGCCACGGCACCCTTCCTGCGCGCGCCGTAGATGCGCGCGGGCGTCGCGGAAGCCAGGTCGGCCAGCCGCTCGAGGGTCAGGCGCCCGTGGTGCACATGATCCAGCATGACGGGCAGCAGGGTCTGCGTCCCGGGCATGCCCGCCGGACTCTCAGGGTAGGGCAGGGCCTTTTCCTCGAGCGTGTGCGGCGCATGATCGGAGCCGATCACGTCGATCACGCCCCCGCGGATCCCCTGTTCCCACAAGGCGTCCTGGTGGGACTTGTCCCGGACCGGCGGGTTCATTTGGGCGCGGGTGCCGAGTTCCACGTAGCACTGCGGGGCCGTCAGGGTCAGGTGATTGGGCGTGGTCTCGGCGGTCGAGATGTCTTTCGCGGCGGCCAGCAGCGGGAGTTCGTCCGCCGTCGAGATGTGGAGAACGTGGACCGGGCGGCCGGCTGCCCGGGCGAGATCCAGGATGCGCCGGGTGGCCATGAGGGCTGCAGCCGGATCCCGCACCTGCGGATGCATCTCGACGCTGGCGCCGTCGCGCACCAGCGCCTTCAGCTCGTCCAGGCGGTCCTGGTCCTCCGCGTGGATGGCGCAGCGGCGGGTGCCCGAGGCCAGGACGCGGGCGAGCGACGGATCGTCCGGCACCAGCAGGGTCCCGGTCGAGCTTCCCATGAAGATCTTCACGCCTGAGCATCCGGGCAGGCGCTCGAGCTCGGCGAGGTCGTCGATGTTGTCGTGGCTTGCGCCGACGAAGAAGGCGTGATCGGCCCACGCGCGTCCCCGGGCACGGCGCAGCTTGTCGTCGAACGCGGCCGCGCTGGTCGTGGGAGGCAACGTGTTGGGCATTTCGAACACGGAGCACACGCCGCCCAGCACGGCGGCCCGGGTGCCCGATTCGAGATTTTCCTTGTGTTCGAACCCGGGCTCCCGGAAGTGCACCTGGCTGTCGATGACGCCCGGCAGCACGGTGAGCCCGGTGACGTCGATCTCCTGCCCGCCGCGCGCTTCGCGCCCGACGGCGGTGATCAGGCCGTCCCGGATGGCGATGTCGGCCCGGTGCAGACCGTCCGGGGTGACGACGGTGCCCCCGGTCAGGATCGTCTCGGGTGCTCCGGGCATGACGGCTATTCGCTCTGGGGGGCGGGGGGCCGGAGAAACGCCGGGACGTCGTCGGAATCCGTGAAGAACTTGGGACTCCGGGAGGATCGCGGGCCACGCGGCCGCGCGTCCGGGCGTTCGTCAGCGGCCGATGGCGCCTTCCCCCGGCGGTGGTTTTTCGCGGCCGGCCGACGCTTGGCCGGCGCGTCGTCGGCTTCCTCATGCTGCCGGCGGGCGTGGCCTAGGGTCTCGCTCCACGTCGCCGTGCGCTTCGGGGGGGCGGCGACGCCGTTGCGGTGCCGTCGCGGAACCGGGGTCCGGCGGCGGGTGGGAGCGGGCGCGAGGATGTGCGCAAGCGGGTGGTCGGTGCCGCCTGCGTCGGGCGCGGCGACCGCACGCTCGGGACGGCGGGCGACCTTCGCGGGTGGCCTGGCGTCGGCCGCCGGCGCGGTCGCGGGAACCGCATCGTCATTCACGGACCGCACCCGGATCTTCAGGTTGATCAGTTTCTCGATGGCCTCGAGATGTTCACGCTCGCCCGCCGCCGCCAGCGTGATGGAGGTGCCGGGATTGCCGGCGCGCCCGGTGCGCCCGATGTGGTGCACGTAGTCTTCCGGCTGGGTCGGCACGTCGTAGTTGAAGACGTGGCTGATCCCCTGCACGTCGAGCCCGCGCCCGGCCACGTCCGTGGCCACCAGGATGCGGATGCCGCCGGCCCGGAATGCCTCCATGGTCTTGAGACGGACCGGCTGCGGCATGTCGCCGTGGAGCGGTTCGACGGCCACCCGTTCCCGGCGCAGGGTCGCCACCAGCTCGTCGACCGTCCGCTTGCGGTTGCAGAACACCAGCGCCGATTCGACCGCCGGGCTCCCCAGCAGGGTCCGGAGGGTCCGATCCTTGTCGCTGGCCCGGCAGTGGATGACGGACTGGTCCACCAACTCGGTCGTCGCCGCCGGGGGCGCCACGGAGACGCGGGCAGGCCGCTGCAGGAAGCGCTTGGCGATCCGCCCGATCTCGGGCGGCATGGTCGCCGACAACATCATGGTCTGCCGCCGCACGGGCAGCTTGGCGACGATGCTCTCGATGTCGGGGATGAAGCCCATGTCGAGCATGCGGTCGGCTTCGTCGATGACCAGGATTTCCACGCCGATCAGCAGCAGCGCGCCGCGGTCGAACAGGTCCAGCAGGCGGCCGGGGGTCGCGATCATGATGTCGACCGGCTGCGCTGCACGCCGGATCTGGGGGCCGATGTTGACGCCGCCGATGAAGAGCTCCGACGACAGGTTCACGTGCGCGGAGAAGAGGTTCACCTGTTCCTGGACCTGGAGGGCCAATTCCCGCACGGGTTCGAGGATCAGCGCGCGGGGCATCCGCGCCCGGGCGCGCCCGCCCGCCAACCGGTCGATCATCGGGAGCGTGAACGCCGCGGTCTTGCCGGTGCCGGTCTGCGCCGTGGCCAGGATGTCCCGGCGCTCCAGCGCCAGCGGGATCGCCGCCTGCTGGACCGGTGTCGGGATCGTGAAACGGGCGTCGCGAACCGCCCGCTGGACCGGCTCGGCGAGCCGGAATTGATCAAACGAGGTGATCGCGCCGGGCTCGCTACTCAAAGGTCGAGGCCCACGGCTTGCGGAGCCCGGGCGCGGATGTAGGCAAGGCGCTTCTCCGGGTTCCGTCCCATGACGTCCCGGACCAGTACACCGGCGCTTTCCCACTCGTCGCTGGGGAGCTTCACCTGGATCAACGTTCGCACTTCCGGATCCATGGTGGTGCTCCGCAACTGGGCGGCGGGCATTTCGCCGAGGCCCTTGAAGCGGCTGATGTCGACTTTCTTTGATGCATTAAAGACGTCCTTGAGCAATTCGTTTCGGTGATCATCGTCACGTGCGTATCGCGTGTTGCCTGCCTGCGCGATGCGGTAGAGCGGCGGCTGGGCGAGATACAGGCGACCCTCTTCCACGAGCGGGCGCATTTCGGAAAAAAAGAACGTGAGAAGCAGGGAGGCGATATGGGCGCCGTCCACATCGGCGTCCGTCATGATGATAACGCGGTCGTACCGGAGTTGTCCAAGATCGCACGATTCGCCGGTGCCGCAGCCCAGGGCCCGGACCAAGTTGCTGAGCTCCTGGTTGTTGCGGAGCTTGTCGGCGCTGGCGCTCGCGACGTTGAGGATCTTGCCCCTGAGCGCGAGCACCGCCTGGGTCTCGCGCGAGCGGGCCTGCTTGGCGGAACCCCCGGCGGAATCGCCCTCGACGATGAAGAGTTCGGTGCCTTCGGCCGACGTGCGGGTGCAGTCGGCGAGCTTGCCCGGCAGTCGCAGCCGCCGCGCCGGGGTCGCGCGCGGGAGGTGCTTGTCCTGCTTGCGCCGCAGACGCTCCTCCAATCGCTCGACGCAGTGCTCCAGGAGCGTGTTTGCGGTCTTCGGATCGTTTGCGAGCCAGTGCTCGAAGGCATTCCGCACCGCGCTTTCCACGTGCTGGCGGGTGGCCGTCGTGGTGAGCTTCTCCTTGGTCTGGCCCTGAAACTGCGGCGCGCTGATGAAGACGGACAGCGCCATGCGGGCGGCCCCGCAGACGTCCTCCGCCGTGATGTCGCCGGCGCGCTTGTGCTTGACGAGATCACCGTACGAGCGGGTGCCGCGGGTGAGCGCCGCGCGCAGCCCCGCCTCGTGCGTGCCGCCCTGCGGGGTCGGGATGGTGTTGCACCAGCTCTGGACAGCCCCGTCCCCGCGCTCCGGCCAGGCGACCGCCCATTCGACGCGACCGCCCGCCGACAGGTCCGTGTTCCCTGCGAAAAGTTCGGCCGTGATGGTCGGAGCGCCGCCGGTGCCTTCCTCGATCGCCTCGCGCAACCCGCCCGGAAAGTGGAGCAGCGTGGAGGCCGGCACGTCGGTGTCCGCCTCGATCAGCAGGGGATCGCACCGCCACATGATCGTGACCGACGACACGAGGCGCGCCTTGTCCCGGGCCATGGCGAAGAGCAGGGACGGCTGCAGCACGGTGCCAGCCTCGAAAATGTCGCGGTCGGGCGTGAAGCGGACCCGGGTGCCGGTGCGCCGGCTTACCTTCCCGATTTCCGCCAGCGGCCCCTGGGGGACCCCGCGGCGGTAGGACTGGCTCCAGCGCGCGCCGTTCCGCGCCACCTCGACCATCAGTTCCGAGGAGAGGGCGTTGACTACGGAGAGGCCCACTCCATGGAGCCCGCCCGACGTCCGGTACGCTGTTTCCCCGAACTTGCCGCCGGCGTGCAGGAGCGTGCTCGCGACCTCGACCCCCGTCATCTCGGGCATTTCCGGATGCGGTTCCACGGGAATTCCCCGACCGTCATCGCTGATGGTCAGGACGTTGCCGGTCTCGAGCGTGACGCTGATCTGGCTGGCGTGCCCTGCGAGGGCCTCGTCGATCGCATTGTCGAGGATCTCGGCGGCGAGGTGGTGCATGGCCGTCTCGCCGGTCCCGCCCACGTACATGCCGGGATGTTTTCGGACGGCCTCGAGGCCCTTGAGGATTTCGATGCTGGAGGCTGTGTAACCGGCGTTCTTCACGGACCTTCGTTCCGGCGATGACGTGTCGAGGACGCGTGAGCCCCCCGGCGTCCTGGGCTGCCCCTCACTGCGCCTGCGCTTCTTCCAGCGTCGAAACGCCCCGCACACGGGTCTGACGCATGTACCGGCGATAGCGGTCGGCGTCATAGCCGGTCCCGCGGTGCAGAAGGGTGCGATTGTCCCAGATCACGAGCTCTCCGGGCTGCCAAGGGTGGGTGTAGACGTGTTCCTCTTCGACTGCACGGGCAAGCAGGTCATCCAGCAGGCGACGGCTGTCCGGTTCCTCCCAGCCCTCGACGGTCTTCGCGTGCGATCCCACGTAGTAGTTCCGGGCACCGGTGCGAGGATTGGTCCGCACGAGCCGTTGCCGGACCGGGGGCAGGGAGGCCGCGTGGGACGGGGTGACGGCGTCAGGGCTCACCTTGCTGCGGGAGAACACATAGTCGTGGATCACGGTCAACGGCTCGATCTCGGTCTTGAGGGCGTCCGGAAGGCGCTCGTACGCGCTTCGGGTGCTCACGAACTGGGTGTGGCCTCCCTCGCCGGGCACCTCGTAGACGCACATGATGGAGACGTAGGAGGGCACCGGGCGAAACGAGGAATCCGTGTGCCACATGTTGTTGCCGGTCGAGAAGACGACATGCCTGTCACGGTTGCCCAGCTTGCTGCCGTCCTCCTGGACGTTCCCGATGATCCCGAAATAACTGATCACGCCACGCTGCCCCAAGGCGACGTGATTCTCTTCCGGCTCGCCCAGGCTGCAGGTCAGCGCAAGCTGGCGAGCGTCATTGAACGATTGATCCGGAAAGCAGAGAAATGAATAGCGGTCGATCAGGTCGTGGACCGTCTTGACCTGGTCCGTCGTCAGCGGAACGTGCAGGTCCATCCCGGAAATTCGTGCACCGAATTCAGGGTGCAGCGGTGCCACACTGACCATGCTCATAAGTCCTCTTGACGGCGCGCGGGAAGACGGCGAATTCGTTGCTGCTGGCGCATTCCGTGGCCGCAAACATACCAGAATCCCTCACGGAACGTTGGAGGGCGACTGCGACCGTGCCGGGCAAGTCCACCGCGCAAATCCAGAGACGTTCGCCTTCGTTCTCGTCTTGGAGATGCACGCTACCAGTGCGCCCGTGGCCCCGAGAACAGGCAATCACTGCCGCGTCAGCTGTTCCGTGTGATGACTGGAACTCCGCCTTGGCATTCGGGATTTCCTCCACAAGGCCGCGGCGCTTAGCCAAGCTGTGGGAACGTTGAGTAACTGCGCAATTGCCTGGAAGTCTATAGATGAGGTCATACGCCGATAGTTCTTGTTGTTTGTCAAATGCCGCAAGTTTTCTGGTGCACGATGTTTCGTCCCTGACAGCTGCTTTCTATAGGGAGGGAAGTAATTTGAAGATTAGACTGACGAGCCTAATAGAGACGCTCTCGCAGATGAATAAAAGATAAACATTCTAATCCAAATCAGGAATTTTTCGCGTTTGAAAATTCACCGGCGACGTGCCAAGTTATTGATCTCAGAAATGATCTGGATTCGAGAGGTTCCTGGTGATGGCGGAACGATTGGCCGAAACGGCCGAGGATGTATCACGACTGGCTTTCGGTTTCATGGCTTCCAAGGCGCTCTTCGCGGCGCTGCATGTCGATATCTTCAGCCAGCTCGCCGACGGCCCGAAGACGGCGCAGGCGCTCGCCAAGAAGACAACTGTCCCGGTGAACCGGATGACGACGCTGATGACGGCCCTGACCGCGATCGGCCTCGTGGACCGCGAGGAGGACGGTTATTTCAACGCGCCGGGCGCGACGGACTTCCTGGTGCGTGGGGCCCGGCATGATTTCGGGGATTACCTGCGCTACCAGATCGACCAGCAGATGTATCCGTTCCTCACGCAATTGAACGAAGTGCTCGATGGATCCCTCGACCCGGAAGCGGTGGACAGCTACCAGCACTGGATGTCGGATCCGGATCAGGCCACGCTCTACAGCGAGGCGCAGCATGCCGGCTCCCTCGGACCCGGTCGCACGCTGGCACGGATGATCGACCTGTCGGGCTGCCGCAACCTGCTGGATGTCGGCGGCGGCACCGGCAGCATGACCATCCAGCTGCTGGAAACGTTTCCCGAACTGGTCTCGACCATCATCGACTTTCCGAATGTCGCCGAGATCGGCTGGCGGTTCGTGACGGAAGCCGGGATGGTGGACCGGGTGCGCTACATCCCCGCCAATGCGCTGACGACCGAGTGGCCGACGGGACAGGACGCGATCCTCATGTCCTATCTCTTCAGCGGCGTTCCCGGGAGTGAAGTGCCCCGGCTGGTGCAGCAGGCCTACGACTGCCTTGCTCCGGGCGGCCAATTCATCGTCCACGATTTCATGGTGGAGGACGACCGCACCGGCCCACCGATGGCGGCGCTGTGGCAATTGCAGCACATGGCCTTTACGCCGGATGCTCGTTCGGTCACCCCCGGCTGGTTGAAGGGCAAAATGGTTGAAATCGGCTTCACAATGCCCCGCGACGCGGAGATGGTGCCGGGAATGACCCGATTGATCCGCGCCAGCCGCCCGGACTAGCGGCCGGCCAGCATTGCCGTGGGAGAATCGGATGCATAGTTGGGTTGGGTGTAATTCTCGGAAAGATCATTCAAACAAGGAGGAACGAATATGCAGCGAGTCGACGACGCACTTCTGCGGCTGATGACGGCGGCCATCGTCGATGCTGCTGATCCCGAGCAGGTGATCCTTTTTGGCTCTCGCGCCCGTGGCGACGCCGAGCCGGATTCGGACGTGGATCTGGTGGTCGTTGAGGCGGAACCGTTCGGTCCGGGCCGTGACCGCAGTGCGGAAGAGACACGCCTCTGGCGCGCGCTTGCGAAATTCCACGTTCCGAAAGATGTCCTAGTCTACAGCTTGGATGAGGCCGACCGCTGGCGCGGCTCTCTCAATCATGTGCTCGCACGCGCACTGCGCGAAGGCAGAGTGCTCTATGAACGACCTTGAGCAAGCGCGGGAGCTGGCGGGCGCGGCGGAGAGAGACATCTCGGCACTTCGCGGTATGGGCGATGCAGCCATCTTCGCGGACGAGATTTTCGGATTCCATGTCCAGCAGGCTGCGGAGAAGCTGTTAAAGGCCTGGCTTGCCTTGCAGGGCGAAACCTACCCACTGTCGCACGATTTGGCGGCTCTGTTGGACATGTTGAGCGTCGGCGGAGCGGATGTTGCCCGTTTCGACGGGCTGGTGGACTACACCGTGTACGCCGTTCGTCTGCGTTACGCAGCCACCGATCCCGGTGCCGGTCTGGTCGATCGGGCAGGGGCTATCAAACAGGTGGAGGCGTTACTCGCGACGGTCCGGCGCCGGTTGGCAGGAACGGGAACAGGCTGACAATGGTGGACGTCAACCTAGAGGGTCAGGGCTCGACGTACTGCTGAAATAAGCCGCCAGCGATATCGGCGCGGTGGCAGGCCCGATGCCCGCGCCGGGAACGGCCCGGTTGATCCACGCCGGCCGGCCGGAGTAACGGCCGGTCGGGACGGCAGCGGGTGATAGGGCGGACGATACGACCGGTATGATGATGCCACCGGTATTGGGAGGCTGTACTTGGCACCCTCGAGAATTGCAGAACTTGCAGGATTTTCGATCAGCGGAAGGGCTCCCTGGCAATGCCGGGCATTGCGACACGGGGGCCTTGCGATACTCCCGTTCGGTCTGGGAGTTCTGTTGTCAGCCCTTGCATGGGTGCCTTCGGCGTTGGGAGATGAGCGCCCCCCGGGATATTACGCCGGCATTGACGTAGGTATCTCTGCAGCGACCACGCTCCGGTCCACACGCACCCACCATGGCATTCCGACAAATTGCGACCAGTGGTTCGAACCAGTGGTCATCGACGGACTGCAGTTCCCGTTGCCTGCGGATCAGTGTCAACCAAGAGAGCTTCCGTCGAACGCGAACGAATTCAAGCTGAGCGGCGGGATACTGGCCGGCGTCCAGGTCGGGTATTCCGGTTCCGGGCCGTATCGTTTTGAGGTCGAGTACGTCCATCATCGTCGTGATGGCGACAAGGTGGACCTCGTGGTGCCCGGCGATCCCAAGCAGAAAGAGTTCTCCGTTCGTGAAGAGGAAGTAGGGGAATTCCACACCCATAGCCTCTTCGCCAACCTTTACTACGATTTTCCGGGTCTGCGCGAATTTGCGCTAAGGCCGTTTGTCGGTGTTGGCGTGGGGAGGTCGCGAGTTGAGATCGACTATTCGGCCACCTCGATTCGGCGCGGTGTAGCCGCCCTGCTCGCGCTGGATCCACCTCGACATCCCGAAGCAGCGAACAAGGAGTCCCGTGCTGCCGCCAGGGTGTCGGACTGGCTATGGGGATATCAGCTGATCCTGGGGGCGGATTACGTTCTGCAGAGTGGACGGATCGTGACCGGGAAACTGCGTTACGGGCGGGCGCTGGACGATTTCCTCGATGACGGGCTCGCGTGGCGGCCATTGCGCGGGCACGAATCCACGGTCGCGCCAGGCGGTGCACCCGTCTCCTACGGCGTATCGGTGCCAGGTCCAAGCTTTTGGGCGGTTTCAATAGGCTTCAAGGTCCCCCTGTAACCCGCGAGCCCTCGGTGGGCGTTGCCGCAGTCCTCTGGTGTTCGCACGGCAGGCCAGTCGGATCTGTGTCGCTACAGGCGAAACTTCTTCAGGAGAGAAGCAAGGGCAACCCTGCGTGGCGGCATGAGTGCACAGATCCGTCCGAACGTGATGGAACGTTGGTCAGAGCGAGGGCCAAAGCGTGTATGGCCCGGCGTCGGCGGTATGATGATCCGGAGGTTGCGATCACCTATCCGATTCGGGCACTTGGCGTCACCGCGCTGTGCGCCAAGCAGGAACAGTGCAGGGTTGGGCCGGATGAGACTTTGGCGATTGACAGCATCCGCTGCGGACACCACATCATGTTGCCTGGCAACAAAGGCATTCACCGCAAGTCGGTGGACCGGAAAGGTCAACCCATGAAACGCCTTCACGTATCCGTCGGGGTCACGGACCTTGAGCATTCGGTCGAGTTCTACACGACGCTGTTTGATGCGAAACCCACTGTCAGGAAACCCGGTTACGCGAAATGGATGCTGGAGGATCCGCGAGTGAATTTCGTCCTGGATTCGCGGGGATGCAAGGAAGGCGTGGACCACCTCGGAATCCAGGTCGATGACGACGCGGAACTGGAGGGGGTGACGAGGCAATTGGCTCAGGCAGAGGCACCGCTGATCGAGCAGCCGTCGGCGGAATGCTGCTACAGCAAGTCGGACAAGACCTGGTCGTTGGATCCCGTGGGCGTGCGGTGGGAAGTGTTCCATACGCATGACGACATCGCCTGGTACGGCGCCGACACCAATCCGCTCCATGCCCGGTCGGATGACACGAAGGATGGTTGCTGCGGCGTGACACCTTCTGTCGAAGCGGAATGAGTTGCCGCGCAACACGCTGTTGGCGGTAGCGCAACGGAGTCGGGAAGGCAGGGCGCTGAAAACTCGGACAAATCGGCTCGCTGCGCCCATTCATGCTGGCGACGGCCGACCGAGAAGGAAAACGCGATGACCCATCAAGATCTGGAAGAATTGCCGTTCTTCAGTGAGGCCGCAGTCGCACGCGTCCTGGAATGGAAACCCCTGATCGATGAAATCGAGAAGGCGATGTGCGCGCTGTCGTCCGGCCAGGTGGCGCAGCCGCTCCGCCAGATGGTGCCCGTTCCGGGGCGCGACGCCTTTTTCGGCACCATGCCTGCCGCCGGGAGTGCGATCGCGGTCAAGGTCGTGACGTTCTACCACGGCAATGCCGGCACGGACATTCCGACGCATCAGGCGGTCATCCTGCTGTTTGACAAGGACAACGGAGCGCCTGTCGCGGCACTTGATGGGCGATTGATCACCGAGATGCGGACAGCGGCGGCGTCAGCCGCGGCAGCCCGTGCGTTTTCGAGTCCGACGCCAGAAGTGGTGACGATCATGGGGAGCGGTGTCCAGGCCCGTGCCCATGCCCGCGCGCTTGCCATCGTGCGCCCTTGCGGGGAACTCCGGCTTTGGGCGCGGAACGGAGCTTCCGGACGCGCCGCCGCGGAGGCAGTCGGGGCGGTCTTCGTGGACGATGCAGAGCAGGCCGTGCGGGGAGCCGACATCGTGGCCTGCACCACGGCGGCCAAGGAGCCCATCTTGATGGGGGACTGGCTGAAGCCGGGCGCGTTCGTCGCTGCGGTTGGGTGGAACACCCGCGATGGCCGAGAGCTTGACGACGCGGCCATGGGTCACACCGTCGTCGTGGAATCGCGTGAAGCGGCCCTGGATCAGTCCGGCAATGTTCGGGGTTCAGGTTGCGAGATCTTTGCCGAAGTCGGGGAGGTCTATCTCGGTGTGCGGCAGGTGCCGTCTGACGCGACGGTCATCTACGATTCGGTCGGAGTGGCCGTCATGGACGCTGCTGCCGCCAAGCTTGCCTACGACCTGATGCGCTAGGGGCGGTCTGGTTCCCGGGTCGTGGAAGGTTTGCCGGTTCCCAGGCCTTGCTCAAGACCGCTCTCCTGGGAGAGCATTTTCCCCGGCATGCAGGACCGGGAGCTGGTGCGAAAAGAGCAGAAGCTTCCCCTGTCGACTTCTCGGCGGGAGGTCCAGTGCACCATCGCTTGTAATACGCCGTATTTGTCGTTTACAGTCGTGATAGATGACAAATATGGCAGAGAAACTGAAATCCCTGCGTGCCCAAAGAGCGCTGCGCCAGGTCGGCGAGAACCTGAAGACCGCACGTTTGAAGCGCCGAATGGCCATCAGGGATTTCGCGAGCCGGGTGGGTGTGTCGGATCGCACGATCATGCGTCTCGAGGAGGGCGATGACGGCGTCAGCATCGGAACACTCGCAATGACGTGTCTCGTTCTGGGAGGGATTGATCGGCTCAACGATCTGTTCGATCCCGCTTCGGACGGTACCGGGTTGCTGCTTGAGCGCGACTCGCTGCCAAAGCGCATCGTGCGAAGACGGAACCGGGCGAGCAATCGGCCCGCATCGGCAGGTCAAGAGATTTCGACAGGCGGCCTATCGGATGATGAAGGCGTCGGCCTCTGATGCCCCAAGCACTGACCGCACTTCGCAGGCGAAGCGCATGGTTGATCGGCTGCGTTTCGAGAGTGATGGCCGACGACAACTTCCGCCGTTCCACGCATGACTGAAGTCCGCGGCACGGGCCCCGTCACGGCGCTCGCCGAGAAGATGGCGACCGGCGCGACTGCGGCCATCTTCGCCGAGATACGCGATGTCATGCAGATCCCGCTGCTCACGTCGATCTGGCGCACGCTGGTGAGCATCGACAGGGGATTGCCGGCGGTCTGGGCGGCCACCAAGCCGATTTACTTGTCGGGTCAGCCGGACGTGGCGCTCGGCCGTCTATCGCGTGCCGACATCTTCCCGGTGCCGGCACCCCTGGCGGCCGATCAATTGGCCGACGCCGGCGTTGGCGCCGAGGAAATGCGTGCCGTGCTCGGCATTGTCGATGCCTACACCCGGTCCAACAGCCTCAACATGATGGCGCTGAGTGGCCTGGTGCTGTCGCCGGTCGGCCGGCGCCCAGCCGATCCGGTCCGGCCGGCGGCACCGATCCTGCCCGATCTGCCGGGTTTGCTTGAAAAATCCGAGATCGCTCCCGATGTCTGGCTAGGACTGGAGCGGGTCAATCGCTTTGGCGCAGGTGCGAACCCCGGCCAGGTGGCAACCCTGTGGCGTCACCTCGCGCACTACCCGGGCCTGCTCCATTTGATCGACCAGGCCTTCGCGCCATCGCAATCGGATGGCGCGATCGACCGCGCCATTCAGGAGGTTTTCGAGCGATCACAGGCTGAAGGCGCGCGCCTGGCCCATTTCCGCGGCGATACGAGCGCGATTCCCGACCCTGCGATCGAAATGGTCACTGCCTACGTGGCCGGTCCGCGCGGCGTAGCGCGCATGGTCACCATGGGGCACGGTCTGGCCCGGTGGTTGCGACAATCAGAGCCGGCTTGATACTCACGTTCGGTCAATGCGGTCCACACCAACCCGGTCCCGGAAGTGCGGCCGCGGACAGTCTGCCCGATGATCTCGCCAGCAATTCGTGTGCACTGTGAAAGCCTGGGCGACTCGTGACGATTGTCAGTAATTTTTCTCGCCGTTGTCCTCAACGAGCATGCCCTGTTCACGAAGCGCGTCCATCACCTCCTTGGGCATGTAGTTCTCGTCGTGCCGCGCGAGCACCTCGGTCGCGGCGAAGGTGCCATTCGGAAGGAAGCTCCCCTCGGCGACGACGCCCTGCCCGTCGCGGAACAGGTCCGGCAGGATGCCATTGAAGGTCACGAAGATCTCGTTGGCGCCGTCCGTCACGACGAAACGGACGTTCAGGCTGTCGGCCGAATGCTCCACGCTCTCGGCCTTGACCAGGCCGCCGAGCCGAATGGCTTCTCCGGGGTGGAACTCGCGCTCGGCTGCCTGGCTGGGGCTGTAGAAGAACACCAGCGTGTCGTCGAGCGCCTGGAATACCAGGACGGCGGCAACCCCGAGCGTGGCTCCTGCCAGGAGGAGGCCGACCAACCGTTGGTGCTTGCGGGTCACCGGGCGCGCCTCCGGGGCGAGGTCAGTTCGGCTTCCTCAAGGCTGGCCCGCATGGACTGCCGGGCCCGCAGGCTTGCCAGCACCAGGAGACCGAGGACTAGCCCGGTCACCGCGTACGCGGACCAGACGTAGACGCCGTAGCCGCCCATCGCCAGGAATGCGTTCAGTTCAGGCATCGCTGGCCTGGGGCATGGCAAGGGCGGCCCGGCGCAGCGCCAGCACGCGGCGTCGCGCGAGTTCCGTCTGCATCCGGATGATGATCAGGCAGACGAAGAGCAGCGTGAACCCGCCGGCCATCAGGAAGAGGGGCAGCAGCATCGCCGGGTCGATCGAGGGTCCGTCCATGCGGAGGATGCTGGCCGGTTGGTGCAGGGTGTTCCACCAATCGACGGAGAACTTGATGACCGGCAGGTTCACCGCCCCGATCAGTGCCAGCACCGTGGCGGCCCGTTCCCCGGTTTCCTGCTCGTCGAACGCGTGGATCAGCGCCATGTAACCCAGGTACAGGAACAGCAGGATCACGACCGAGGTCAGCCGCGCATCCCACACCCACCAGGTTCCCCACATGGGATGCCCCCACAGCGAACCGGTCGCGAGGGCGATCACCGTAAAGCAGGCGCCGATCGGCGCGATGCAGCGCGCGGCGACCAGGGCCAGCGGGTGCCGCCACACCAGCGCGACCGCACTGGCAAGTGCGAGACCGGCATAGCCGGCGAGCGCGTTCCATGCAGCCGGCACATGCACGTACATGATGCGGGCGGCATCCCCCTGCTGATAGTCGGGCGGGGAATCGACCAATCCGAACCAGAGCCCGGCACCGATGCAGGCGGCCGCACCGGCTGCAGTCCAGGGCAGCAGCGGGGCGGCGATGCGGAGAAACCGGGCGGGGTTCGCCAGCCGGTGCAATGCCTTGGCCATCACTTCGGTCCGGGTAGCAGCATGCGTGATCAAGGCGTTCTCAGTTGCGGACGGCCCGCAGGGCGGCGCTGCCTGCATACGGCGCGAGCGCCACCGCGGCAAGCGTGAAGGCCCCGAGCACCGAGAAGTACGGTCCGGAGTCGCGTCCCTTGAGGGTTTCGCTGACGGCCGCGGTCCCGAAAATTAGCACGGGAATGGTTTGGGGCAGAACGATGAGCGCGGCAAGAATGCCGCCGCGCCGGACCGGGGCGGTCAGCGCCGAGCCCACTGTGCCGATCAGCGACAGCGCCGGGGTTCCGATCAGAAGAGCGCCCGCAAGGGGCCAGACACCCTGAACATCCATGCCGAGAGCGATGGCGGCGAGGGGGGCTAGGACCACGAAGGGGAGGCCGGTGACCAGCCAGTGTGCGAGGCTCTTGGCCAGGATCAGGAGTGGGGCGCTCGGGGCATGGAGCAGCAGGAGGTCCAGCGACCCGTCCCGCTGGTCCGGCGCAAAGACTCGCTCCAGCGACAGCATGGAGGCAAGCAACGCGATGGCCCATGCCGCGCCGGGGGCGATGCGGCGCAGGATCTCCGGGTCGGGGCCGATGCTGAGCGGGAGCATGGCGATCGCGATTCCAAAGAACATCCACACTCCGATGAGGTCCACGACTCCGCGCAGGTAGAGCCTGAGCTCGCGTTCCACGACGGCGCGAAGAAACGTCACCGGCCCGCCAGTTCCAACCGCTCGGCGTCCGCCATCTCGATGTCGGCCGGCGCCGTCACGATGGCGCTGCCGCCGGCGGCACGGTGGCGGGCGAGTTCCGCCTTGAGCACGGCCTCTCCCGCAGAATCCAGGTTGGCTGCCGGCTCGTCCAGGAGCCAGAGTCGCGCATCCCCGATCAGGATCCGGGACAGCGCCAGGCGGCGGAGCTGCCCGGCGGAAAGCCAGCCCGCCGGCATGTCCACGAACGCTCCCAGTCCGACCCGCTGGAGAATTGGCTCAACGGCGTTTCCCGCTCCAGCGAGCTGCGCCCAGAAGGTGAGGTTCTCGCGCACGCTGAGCCGAATCTTGACCGCGTTCGCGTGCCCGAGGTATTCGACAGAACGGGCGAAGGGTCCGCGTCCCGGCGGCCGGCAGCTTCCCGCCGATGGCTCCAGCAGGCCGGCCAGGATGCGGAGCAGCGAGGACTTGCCGGAACCGTTCGGCCCGGTCACGAGCAGCAGCTGGCCGTCCGCGACCACGAACGAAACCTCGGAAAAGAGTTCCCTCTCGCCACGTTCACAGGAAAGGCCGCGGACCACGAGGGCGTCGTCGCGCCCCCCGGGGGCCTCAGGCATGCGAGCGGGTGTCTTCGATGTGTCGTCCGTCGTCCGGCAGCGCGTCCTCCGGCACGATCCGGACGTCAGCCCGGACCCGGAGCACGGCGCGCGCGGTTTCCGCAATCTCGTCGGCCGAGACGGAATCGTCCGCCGTGGACACGGAGAGGACGGCGGTGTCCCGATCGTCCTCGCGGCCGATCACCAGGCGCAGGCGGGCGATGCCGGGATGACGTTTCGCGATTTCCTGGACCTGCCCGGGGTGGACGAACATGCCGCGGATCTTGGCGGTCTGGTCGGCGCGACCCAGCCACCCGGCAATTCTGGGCGCGGTGCGCCCGCATGGACTGGGGCCGTCGAGGAACTTCGAGAGATCGCCTGTCCCGAAGCGGATCATCGGGTAGTCGGGGTTGAGCAGGGTGACCACCACTTCCCCGATTTCCCCGGAGGCGACCGGCTCGGTCCCGCCGGGCTCGACCAGCTCGACGATCACGTCCTCGTCGAGCACCAGTCCGGCGCCCGGCGTCGTCTCGTAGGCGATCTGGCCGACGTCGGCGGTGCCGTAGCCCTGCAGGACCCGGATGCCCCGGGCATCGAACTGTTCGCGGAGGCTCGCGGTGAGCGCCTCGCCGCCCACGATCCCGCTTTTGAACGCAGAGAGGTCGAGGCCGCGCGCATCGCCCTCCTTGAGCAGAATGCCGAGGAATGACGGCGTCCCCGCGTACCGGTTCGGGCGCAGGGAGGCGACGGTCTCCAGCTGGAGGTCGGTGTTCCCGATCCCGGCCGGAAAGACGGCACAGCCGATAGCGTGCGCGCCCTGCTCCATCATGAAGCCGGCTGGCGTGAAGTGGTACGAGAACGTGTTGTAGACGAGGTCGCCGGGCCGGAATCCGGCCGCGTGCATGAGCCGGGCCATCCGCCAGAAGTCGCCCGTGTGCCCGGGTTCGTAGATGGGCCCGGGTGAGGCGAAGACGTGCCGGAAGCTCCCTGCCGCGCGGGTGGCCAGCCCGCCAAACGGGGGCGCGGTCCGCTGGAGCGGGGGCAGGTCCGACTTCCGCAGCACGGGCAGGGCCGCCAGTGCTGCGCGGCTGGTCACGGCATCCGGGTCGACCCCGGCCAGTCGCTCCGACCAGGCCGGCGCATCGTCCATGGCCCTGCGCAGGACGGCCCGCAGGGTTTCGAACTGCGCCCGCTCACGCTCGTCCGGGTCCCGCGTCTCCAGGCTGTCGTAGTAGGAATCGCTCGTCGCAGGGTGCGTCATGCTGGGCCTTTCTGGGGTTAGTAGCCACGCGCGGGCGAGATGCCGTGCCGGGGCGGCTGGCCGGCCAGTACCCGCTCCAGGTTACCGGCCAGGAGCCGGGCGGCGTAGGGAGTCGCGAAGTTCACCCCGGCGGCGTGCGGCGTGACGATGACCTGCGGATGCTGCCAGAACGGGCTGGCGGGCGACAGGGGTTCTTCCGCGAATACGTCGAGAAAACACGATTCCAGGTGTCCGGATGCAAGGCACGCTTCGAGGTCTGCCTCCACGATGGTGCTGCCGCGCCCGAGATTGATGACGTGGGCGCCGCGCGGCAACTGGCGCAGCCGCTCGCCGTCGAGCAGCCCGTCCGTGGCGGACGTCGCCGGCAGCACGGACAGGAGGATGCGGGTCTCGGCCAGAAACGCCGCGAGACCGTCGAGCCCTCGAAACCCGTTCACGCCCTCGATGCCCGTCCGTCCGGTGCGCGACCAGGCGCGAAGCGGAAACTGGAAGGCCCGGAGCCGCTGGAGGATGGCCGCGCCGATCTCGCCGGTTCCCATGACGCCAACCGGCGTGGCGGCGGTCTCGGCATACGGCTGAGGTCCCCAGACCCCCTTTCTCTGGTTCCGGAGATGGTGGTGCAGGCTGCGGTGGCAGGCGAGCACGGCGAGGACCGCGTACTCGACCATCTGTTCGGTGAGCGTGGGGTCGACGGTGCGCGCCAGCGTGACCGAGTCCGGCGGGGGATGGGCGAGGAGGTGGTCGACGCCGGTGCCGATCGTCTGCACGAACCGGAGGTTCGGGAGATCCGTCCACATGGCGGGCGGCGCGTGCCACACGAACGCGGCCTCGATCGCGGCAGGATCCTCGATCTCGGCGGGCCATTCCCGGAGCTGCACGGGGAGAGCCAGCTCGCGGCAGAGGTCCCGCCACGGTTCGACCGGATCGTCGACGCTGAAATAGGCCACGGGGATCGGGCTGGTCATGCGGTGCTCTCCGCGGGCGGCGCCAGCTGCGCGGCCCGCAGCAGGCGTTTCGTGTAGTCGGTGGCGGGGCGGCGGAACACCTCTTCGGCGCGGCCCCGCTCGACGGCCAGGCCGGCGCGCATGACGAGGAGGTCGTCCGCCATGGCGCGCACGACCCGGAGATCGTGGCTGATGAAGAGGTACGCGAGGCGATGGCGCGCCTGCAGGGCGTTGAGGAGATTCACGATCTGGGCCTGCACTGAGAGGTCGAGTGCCGAGGTCGGCTCGTCGAGGACCAGCACGCTGGGGGTGAGTGCCAGCGCCCTGGCGATGGAGATGCGCTGGCGCTGGCCGCCGGAGAACTCGTGCGGATAACGGTCCATCACGTCGGCGGGCAGGCCGACCTCGCCCAGCGCGGCGGCGGCCCGCTCCCGGGCCTCGTCGGTGGTCGTCACCAGGCGGTTGAGGAGCAGCCCCTCGGCCACGATGCCGAACACCGACAGCCTGGGCGACAGCGCGCCGTACGGGTCCTGGAACACGAACTGCATCTTGGAGCGGAGCGGCCGCAATTCGTTCCAGCCGAGCGTGTCGATCGCCTGTCCCTCGAAGCGGATCGAGCCGGTGCTCGCGATGAGCCGCAGGAGTGCCTGCCCCAGCGTCGTCTTCCCGCAGCCGGATTCCCCGACCACCCCGAGCGTCCGGCCCGCGGTGAGCGAGAGATCGATGCCGTCGACGGCCTTCACGTGCCCGACGGTGCGGCGCAGGATGCCCTTGCGGATCGGGTAGTGGACCTGCAGGTTCCGGGCCTCCAGCAGCGGCTTCTCCGCCGGCTCCCCGGTCGTGTCGGGGTCCCGCGTGCCCGGCTGGTTGGCCAGCAGGCTCCGGGTGTAGGCGTGTTCGGGGCGCTGGAAGATGGCTTCGGTCGGACCCGTCTCCACGATGCGTCCTGCCTGCATCACGGCGGTACGGGCGGCCACCGACCGGACGATCGTGAGATCATGGGTGATCAGCAGGAGTCCCATGCCGGTTTCGCGCTGAAGCTCGGAGATGAGGGCGAGGATGTCCTCCTGGACCGTGACATCGAGCGCGCTCGTCGGCTCGTCGGCAATCAGGAACTTCGGCCGGTTGGCGAGCGCGCAGGCGATCATGACGCGCTGGCGTTGCCCGCCGGAGAGCTGGTGCGGGTGGGCATCGATGCGGCCGTCCGCCTGACCGAGGCCGACCCGCTCGAGCAGCCGCCGCGCCTCGCCGCGGGCCGCCTCGCGCGAGAGGCGCTGGTGCAGCATGAGGGGCTCCGCGACCTGCCGCGCGACCGTGTGCAGGGGGTTGAGCGAGGTCATCGGTTCCTGGAAGATCATCGAGATTTCGTTGCCGCGGATCCGGCGCAGGGTCTCTTCCGGGGCGCCGAGCAGTTCCGCACCGTCCAGCTGAATCGAGCCGCGCGGGTGACTCGCGCGCGGGTATGGCAGCAGGCCGAGCACCGAGAGGGCCGTGACCGACTTCCCCGACCCCGATTCGCCCACCAGCGCGAGCGTTTCGCCGGGGGCCAGCGACAGGTCGACCGCGTGAACCGCGTCCACCGGCCCGTCTTCGGTGTGAAACCGGACGGCGAGGTCCCGGATCCGGAGCATCAGCGCGCCCGTCCAGGTGTCATTGGAACACCTTCCGCGGGTCGAAGGCGTCGCGGACCGCCTCCCCGATGAAGACCAGCAGCGACAGGAGCACCGCGAGGGCGAGAAAGCCCGTGAAGCCGAGCCAGGGCGCCTGCAGGTTGTTCTTGCCCTGGTTGAGGAGCTCGCCGAGCGACGGCGATCCCGGCGGGAGCCCGAACCCCAGGAAATCCAAAGACGTGAGCACGGTCACGGAGCCGGCGAGCGTGAACGGCAGGAAGGTAAGGGTGGAGACCATCGCGTTGGGGAGGACGTGGCGCGTCATGATGCGGGCATTGCTCATGCCGAGCGCCCGTGCGGCCTTGACGTACTCGAAGTTGCGGGCGCGCAGAACCTCCGCGCGGACGACTCCGACCAGCCCCATCCAGCTGAACAACAGCAGCAGGAACAGCAGCAGCCAGAAGCTCGGGGTCACGATGCTCGCGAGGATGATCAGGAGGTAGAGGACCGGGAGGCCGCTCCAGATCTCGATGAGGCGCTGCCCGAACAGGTCGGTCAGGCCGCCGAAGTACCCCTGGACGAGGCCCGCGGCAATGCCGATGGTGGACGAGAGCGCAGTGAGGATCACGCCGAAGAGGATCGAGATCCTGAGGCCGTAGATGAGGCGGGCCAGGACGTCGCGGGCCTGGTCGTCGGTGCCGAGCCAGTGGTCCGCTGACGGGGCCGAGGGGGCGGGCTCGCCCAGGTCGAGTGCCACGGTGCGGTAGCTGAACGGAACGAGCGGCCAGAGCATCCAGCCGTCAGTGCTGATCAGGTCGCGCACGTACGGATCGCGGTAGTCCGCGGTGGTCGCGAAGTCGCCGCCGAACATCGTCTCCGGGTAGTCCGCGAGAACCGGGAAGTAGTAACGCTCCTGGAACTCCACCAGAAGCGGCCGGTCGTTGGCGATGAACTCCGCCGGCAGGGTGGCCAGCAGCAGCGCGAGCATGATCCAGGTCGAGAAATAGCCGCGGCGGTTGCGCCGGAAATTCGCCCAGCGGCGCCCGGCGAGGCCGGTCCGGGGACGCCCGGCGGCCGGCTCAGACATTGCGGTGTTCGAAGTCGATCCGGGGATCGACCACGGTCATCGTGAAGTCGCCGACGATGTTCATGACGAGACCGAGCAGCGTGAAGAAGTAGAGGGTCGCGAACATCACCGGATAGTCGCGGTTGATCGCCGCCTCGAAGCCGAGCAGGCCGAGGCCGTCCAGCGAGAAGATCACCTCGGTCAGGAGGGCGCCGGTGAACAGGATGCCGATGAAGGCCGCGGGAAAGCCGGCGATGACGATCAGCATCGCGTTCCGGAACACGTGTCCGTAGAGCACCCGCTTCCGGTCGAGGCCCTTGGCCCGCGCGGTCAGGACGTACTGCTGGTTGATCTGGTCGAGGAAGGAGTTCTTGGTGAGCATCACGAGGCCGGCGAACCCGCCGATCACCATCGAGAGGACCGGCAGCACCATGTGCCAGAGATAGTCGAGGATGCGTGCGCCCCAGCCCAGCTCGTGCCAGCCAGGCGACGTGATGCCCTGCAGCGGGAACCAGTCGAGGAAGCGGCCGCCGGCAAAGAGGATGATCAGCAGGATGGCGAACAGGAAGCCGGGAATCGCGTTGCCGATGACCACGACGCCGCTGGTCCAGACATCGAACGGGGAGCCGTCGCGAACGGCCTTCGCCACGCCGAGCGGGATGGAGATGAGGTAGACGAGCAGCGTCGTCCACAACCCGAGCGACACCGAGACCGGCAGCTTGTCGAGCACCAGGTCCACGACCTTCCGGTCGCTGAAGAAACTCTCGCCGAAGTCGAAGACGAGGTACCGCCCCATCATGTCGAAGAAGCGCACGTGGGCTGGCTGGTCGAAGCCGTACATCCGCTCGATCCGCTCGATCAGCTCGGGGTCGAGCCCCTGCGCCCCCCGGTAGCCCGGGCCGGTATCGCGGCTGGCCTCGGTCGGCGCGAGCTGCTCCTGGCCGCCGCCGGCAAACCGCTCGGTCGCGTCGGTGCCGAGACCCTGGATCTGGGCGATCAGGCTCTCGACGGGGCCGCCGGGGGCGAACTGGATGATGACGAAATTGATCACCATGATCCCAAACAGCGTTGGGACCATCAGCACCAGACGCCGAACGAGATAGGTGATCATCGCGGGCTATTCGGCCGGCATTCCGTCTTGTGACGCGAGGTCCGCGTCGTACCACCAGGTCGAGGGGAAACCGAGGCCGTAGCGGGGCGCGACCGGCGGAATCCCGAACCGGTTCCAGTAGACCAGCCGGAACTTCGAGATGTGCCAGTGGGGGATCACGTAGTGGCCGTGCAGCAGGACCCGGTCGAGTGCCCGGGTCGCCGCCACCTGTGCTTCGCGGTCCGGCGCGCGGATGACCGCGTCCACGAGTTCATCGACGACGGGATCGGCGATTCCCGGGTAGTTGCCGCTCCCGGGGGTGTCGGCCGCAGCCGACGTCCAGAAGTCCCGCTGCTCGTTGCCGGGCGAGAACGATTGGCCGCGCGCCATCACCATCATGTCGTAGTCGAACTCGCGCAGCCGGTTCTCGTACTGCGCCCGGTCGACGATGCGGATGGTGGCGCGGATGCCCAGCCGCTCGAGGCTGTTGACGAACGGGGACGTGATGCGCTCGAACGCGGGCGTGCCCAGGAGGATCTCGAAGGCGACGGGCTCACCGTCGGGGTCCACGAGGGACTGGCCGTCCACGCGGTACCCGGCCTCGTTGAGCATCTTCTGGGCGATCCGGAGATTGGCCCGGTTGCTGCCGGACCCGTCGGTGCTGGGCGCCTGGTAGGCGCCCTCGAACACCTCCGCCGGCAGGTCGGCGCGGTGCGGCTCGAGGAGGGCGAGCTCGTCGGGCGACGGCGCACCGCGCGACGCCAGCTCGGAGTTCGAGAAATAGCTCTCCGTCCGGTCGTACTGCCCGTAGAAGAGGGTCCGGTTCGTCCACTCGAAATCGAAGGCGAACGCCAGTGCCTGGCGGAGCGTCCGGTCCTGGAACACCTTCCGGCGGACGTTGAACACGTAGCCCTGCATGCCGGTCGGCAGCTCGTGATCCACCGTGCGCCGGACCAGCAGTCCCTCGTCGACCGCCTCGATGCCGTAGGCGGTGGCCCACTCCTTGGCGATGTTCTCGGCCCGAAAATCGTACTCACCCGCCTTGAGGGCTTCGATCATGACGTTCGCGTCGCGGTAGTAGTCGTAGCGGATGCGGTCGAAGTTGTGGCGACCGACGTTGACGGCGAGGTCCCGGCCCCAGTAGTCCGGCACCCGCTCGTACTCGATCGAGCGGCCGGGGTCGACCGTGCCGAAGCGGTAGGGCCCGCTGCCGAGCGGCGGTTCGAGCGTCGTGGCGTCGAACTCGCGCCCCTCCCAGTAGTGCTTCGGCAGGACGTCGAACTCGCCGACAATGAGGGCGAGCTCGCGGTTCACGCCGGGGGAGAACGTGAATCGCACCTGCCGCGGCCCCGTCTCCTGCACGTCGGTGACGTCGCTGTAGTACTTGGCGTAGAAGGGATGCCCTCGGGTTGTCAGGGTATTGAAGGTCCACACGACGTCGGACGGCGTGATCGGGACGCCGTCGTGCCAGCGGGCGTCGGCCCGGATCGTGTACTCGACCCAGCCGTTGTCGGGACCCACCGTGATCGTTTCCGCCAGCAGGCCGTACTGGGTGAAGGGTTCGTCCTCGGTGCCGTACGTCAGGCTGTCGTAGATGAGCGCGGCGCCGGCGCCGGCGATGCCCTTCAGGGTGAAGGGATTGAGGGTGTCGAAGGTTCGGTCCGCGGACAGGCGCACCGTCCCGCCCTTCGGGGCCGCCGGATTGGCGTACTCGAAATGCGTGAATGCGGCGTCGTACTTGGGTTCACCGAAGAGGGACAGCGCGTGCGTGGTGACGGCGTCGTCGGCCCGGGCGGCGAACGTCCAGAGGAGCAGGCAGGTCAGGGCGCCGAGGCACAGGCGGGGCAGGGTGGAGCGCATGGAGGGGGATCATCAATGGGTCGGGAGCGGGGCCGGCGTGTCGGCTTGCAGCCGTAGCCACGCGATGATAGCGGCGCGCGCATCGGGGTCCCGGACACCGGCAAAGGCCATGGTGGTGCCGGGTACGTACGCCTGGGGACCCGCGAGGAACGCATCCAGGTCATCGTAGGTCCACGTGCCGCCCCGGTCGGCCATGGCCAGGGAGTACAGGAAGTCGTCGCCTGCGGCCTTCGTCCGGTTGACCAGACCGTAGAGGTTGGGCCCGACCCGGTGGGGCTCCCCGGCGCCGAAGGAGTGGCAGGCCAGGCACTTCCTGACCTCGCGTTCGCCCTTGGCCGGGTCAGCCGCCGCCAGCCGGGCGGCGATCGGGACGATCTCCGGTTCCGTGGGCGCCTCGGCGGGCGGGGCCGGGTCCTCGTCCGATGCGGGGACGGCAAGGAGAATCTCGGGTACGTGCGGCTCCGGGTAGACAAGGTTGCTGATGGTGGTGGCGATGCCCGCGGTGAGCAGCGCGGCGAGCAGCGCCCCGGCAATCTTGTTGAGTTCGAACAACGACACGAAGGTTCTCCAGGTCCTTGGGGGACGGTCGGGCAGGTCAGGTGACGGCCGTCGCGGCGGCGGCCCCGGGTGACGGCGGCCCCGCAAGCGGGGGAGAGGCTACCAGCGGATGGCCCCGGCCCGGCAGCCCGGGCCGAAGACTATCCGGAACCGCGAACGGGGCTTACTCGGAGGACGGGGGCACGTCAACCAGCGGGGTACCCTGCATCGAGGACGGAACGTCGATCCCGAGCAGCCGGAGCGCGGTGGGCGCGAGATCGGCCAGGGTGCCCTCGCCCAGCGGCGGACCCGCCCCGGTGCCGTTGTGGAAGAGCAGCGGCACGGGATTGGTCGTATGGGCGGTGTGCGGGGAGCGGGCTGTCCCCATGTCCTCGGCATTGCCGTGGTCCGCGGTGAGCAGGAGGCGCCCGCCGGCGCCGGCGAGTGCGGCGGCCAGGCGCCCGAGCTCGCGATCGATCGCCTCGACCGCGGCGACCGCGGCCGCGAAGTCGCCGGTGTGACCCACCATGTCGGCGTTGGCGTAGTTCACGACCGCAATGTCGAAACGGTCGGCCTCGAGCGCCCGGACCAACGCGGTCGTGACCTCGGCGGCCGACATTTCCGGCTTGGCGTCGTAGGTGGCGACCTTGGGCGATTCGACCAGGATTCGCTCCTCGCCGGCAAACGGGTCCTCCCGCCCGCCGTTCAGGAAGTACGTGACGTGCGGGTACTTCTCCGTCTCCGCGACGCGGAGCTGGCGAAGGCCGGCGCGGGCGACGGTCTCGCCGAGCGTGTGCTCGGGGATCTCGGCCGGGAAAAGCGGCCGGGCCAGTTGTTCGAGCCGGCTGGAACACGGCGACAGGGTGACGCAGGACGCATACCGGACGCGACCGGTCGCGAAGGCGTCGAACGCGGGGTCGATCAGGGCAGCGAGGATCTGGCGGATCCGGTCAGCCCGGAAGTTCGCCGACAGCAGTGAATCCCCATCCCGGATTCCCGGGTAGCCGTCGATGACGGCGGGCGGCACGAATTCGTCGCCGGTCCGCTGCGCGGCCGCGTCGGCGAGCGCGGCCTCGGCGGTGGGGAACGCGTGCCCGCTGGCGCGGGCGATTGCGTGCCACGCCCGCTCGGTCCGCTCCCAGCGCCGGTCCCGATCCATCGCCCAGTAGCGCCCGGACAGGGTGGCGACGGTGACCCCGGGGAGATCCCGGATCCGGTCCCGGAAGGCGCCGAAGTGCTCCCGGGCGCTGTGGGGCGGCACATCCCGGCCGTCGAGGAAGGCGTGCACGCGGACGGGCACGCCGCGCCCGGCGATGATTCGGCAGAGGGCTGCGATGTGGTCTTGGTGCGCATGGACGCCGCCCGGCGAGAGCAGGCCCAGGATGTGGCAGGCGCCGCCGGTTTCGAGGGTCGCGTCGGCGAGCCGGGCGAGCAGCGGATGCCGGTCTAGCGTCCCGTCCGCGAGGGCGGCGTCGATCCGCGGCAGGTCCTGCAGGATGGTGCGGCCCGCGCCGATCGACATGTGTCCGACCTCCGAGTTCCCCATTTGCCCGGTGGGCAGCCCGACGGCCGGCCCGGAGGCGTGGAGCAGTCCTGTGCGGCCCTCGGCCACGAGGCGGTCAAGAACGGGCGTGCGGGCCTGCCGGACGGCGTTGCCGGCCAGGGCGGGGCGATGCCCCCAGCCATCGAGGATGCAGAGAACCAGCGGAGCCGGCCGCCGGCCGCTCTCAGGCGGCAAGGATCAGGCGCCCGCGCCGGCTTCGGCGGGGAGAGCGCTCCACATTTTTTCCAGGTTGTAGAAGAGGCGGGTTTCCTGACGGAACAGGTGCACGATCACGTCGCCGGCGTCGACCAGGACCCAGTCCGCCTGCCGTTCGCCTTCGACGGCCAGGCGCGGCGCGCCGGAACGCTTCAGGACGAGCATCAGCCGTTCGGCGAGCGCGCCGACATGGCGGCTCGAGCGGCCGCTGGCGATGATCATGGTGTCGGCGATGGAAGACTTGCCGGCCAGATCGATGCTCACGATGTCTTCGGCCGAACCGTCCTGGAGCGTCCGGGTGATGAGATCCTGCAGGTCAGCGCCGCCGGCGGGTGCGGCAGGCGAGGGTGCCGGTTGATTCATGAATGCTCGGGCGGCGGGAACGGGCGGCGCTGGGACCGCAATGCGGTGGCGGAGGCCGGATGCCGCCGTCCCTCGAGATATGTCCAGGCTGGGGGGCGTCGCGAGGCGAGCGCGCCACTCAAGGCCGAGCGTACGCGAGCCCTTCGGTACCGTCTGAACGCCATGCTCGTCAAAGCAGGACGAGCATATTGCGGGCGCGCGAGTACCGCAATGCCCGCGGTTGCGAAGATGCGATCCCAGTGCTCCCAGCGGTGGACCGAGGCTGGCAGGTCACCCCCCATGAGCCACACCCAGCGGGTGCCGGGAAGGCGCCTGCGGAGACGCGCGAGGGTGGCGTGGGTCCGCACCGTGCCGAGCCGTTGCTCGAGATCGCTCACCACGATCCGCGGATGGCGGGCGACAGCCGAGGCGGCGGCGATGCGGCGGGCGAGGGGCCGCATGCCCGCCGAACTCTTGTGCGGGTTCTGCGGGGAGACCAGCCACCACACCTCGTCGAGCGCCAGCCGGGCGAGGGCCTGCATGCTGATCCAGCGGTGGCCGGCGTGCGCGGGATTGAACGACCCGCCGAGGAGGCCGATGCGCTGGCCGCGCCGCCGGACGAGCGAAACGCTCCGGTTCAGGGGCGCACCCCGCCCTGGCCGCGGACCACGTACTTGAACGTGGTGAGCTGTTCCAGTCCCACCGGGCCGCGGGCGTGGAGCCGCCCGGTCGAGATGCCGATCTCGGCGCCCATGCCGAACTCGCCGCCGTCGGCGAATTGCGTCGACGCGTTGTGCAGGACGATCGCGCTGTCGACTTCCTGCAGGAACCGCTCGGCCGCATCCGGATCGGCGGTGACGATCGCGTCGGTGTGGTCGGAACCGTGGCGACGGATGTGCTCGATCGCGGCCCCGAGGTCCTCGACCACGCGGATCGAGACGATCGCGTCCAGGTACTCGGTGTCCCAGTCGGCCGGCAGGGCGGGAACGACCCGGGGGTCTAGCTTCTGGACGTCGGCGTCGCCACGCACCTCGCAGCCGCTCTCCAGCAGCCTGGCGACCGCCTGGGACAGGGGGGTGCCGGCGGCGTCACGGTGGCAGAGCACCGTTTCGGTGGCGCCGCACACGGAGGTCCGGCGCATCTTGCCGTTGTGCACGATGTCGGCCGCCATTGCGGGGTCCGCGGCGCGGTCGATGTAGGTGTGGCAGAGGCCCTCGAGGTGGGCGAGCACGGGCACCCGGCTCTCGCGCTGCACGCGCTCGATGAGCGAGGGGCCGCCCCGCGGCACCACCACGTCGATCCATTGGGCCTCGGTGATGAGCAGGCCGGCCGCGGCCCGGTCCGTCGTCGGCACCATCTGGACCGCCGCGGGGTCGAGGCCGCCGCTGCGCAGCCCGACGCCGAGCGCGTCCACCAGCGCGCGGCTGGAGTGGAAGCTCTCGGAGCCGCCCCGCAGGATGACGGCATTCCCGGATTTCAGGCAGAGTGCGCCGGCGTCGGCTGTGACGTTGGGACGCGATTCGTAAATGATGCCGATCACCCCGAGCGGCACGCGCACCCGGGCAATGTCGAGCCGGTTGGCGTCGTTGAACCAGCGGGCGGCTTCGCTCCCCACCGGGTCGGGCAGGGCCGCGACCTGTTCGAGGCTGGCCGCGATCCCCTCGACCCGGTCATCGTCGAGGCGCAGCCGGTCGAGGAGAGCGTCCGTGAGCCCCGAGGCCTCGTCGAGATCCCGCGCGTTGGCGGCCAGGATGTCGCGCCGGCGCTCGCGGATGGCGGTGGCCGCGGCCCGCAAGGCTTCGTCCTTGGCCGCGGTCGGGGTCCGCGCGAGGGAGGCAGCAGCGGTGCGGGCGGCCGCGGCCAGCGTGGCCATCATGGTGCGCACGGCGTCCTCACCGGCGGGCGCTGTACGCACCGGTGCAACAGTCGGATTCATGCTCGGGAGGCCTCCGGACCCAGGACGAGGTCATCACGGTGAACGAGTTCGTCGCGCCAACGATAACCGAGAATGGGCTCGATCTCATCGCTGCGGTGGCCGATGATGCGGGCGGCGTCGACGGCCGGGTACGATGCCAGACCGCGCCCCAGGAGTTGCCCGGCGGCGTCCTTGATCAGGATGAGCTCACCTTTCTGAAACTGGCCCGCCACCTGCGTCACGCCGGCCGGGAGCAGGCTCCGGCCGCGCCTGAGCGCGGCTGCGGCCCCCGGATCGATCGTCACGGTGCCGGCCGCCTCCAGCTGGCTCGCGATCCAGCGCTTGCGGGCGGTGCGGGGCGATCCGGTGGCGAGGAACCAGGTCGCGCGGGCGCCGTTCAGCAGGTCGCCAAGCGCACCGGGTCGGCGTCCGTCGGCGATCGCCATCGAGCAGCCGGCGGCGGTCACGATGCGCGCCGCCTGCAGCTTGGTGACCATGCCGCCCGATCCGCTGTCGGTCGTGCTCTCGCCGGCCATGGATTCGATTTCTGGCGTTATCACCGATACTTCCGGGATGTGTCTTGCAGACGCATCAAGTTCCGGATCGGCGGAGTAGAGCCCGTCCGTGCTGGAGAGCAGGACCAGGGCGTGGGCGCTCACCAGCTGGGCGATCCGCGCCCCGAGCCGGTCATTGTCGCCGTAGCGGAGTTCGCGGGTCGCGACGGTGTCGTTCTCGTTGATCACGGGCACGATGCCGAGCCGAAGCAGCACCTCGAGCGTGGCCCGGGCGTTCAGCGAGTTGCGGCGCTCCTCCAGGTCGCCGTGGCCGATGAGCACCTGCGCGACGGTATACCCGTAGGCCTGGAACGCCTTTCGCCAGGCGTCGACCAGGGCGATCTGGCCGACCGCGCTCGCGGCCTGCCGTTCATCGATCCGCCGGAGATAGACGTTCCCCGGTAGAAACCCCCGACCGGCGGCGGCGGCTCCGGACGAGACCACCAGCACCTGCCGGCCCTGCTCGCGCAGGGTTGCGGCATCGCGGGCCAGCGCATCGAGCCAGCGGTCGCGGATGGCGCCGGTCTCGGCGTCGGCGACGAGCACCGAGCCGACCTTGATGACGACCCGCTGGGCGCCCTGCAGGGGCGAGGAGGCGGTCAACGCCGGTCTCCGGCGCGTGCGTCGGCCACATGGGCGGCGAGCGCGGCCACGGCCTCGTCGACGCCTTGCCGGGCGAGCGCCGAGAGTGCGAGGACGGGCCGGCCGGCGGCCTCGGCGAGGCTTGCCCGCTGGCGGTCAAGGTCCGGTGGTTCGACCGCGTCGACCTTGCTCAGGGCGACGATCTCCGGCTTCGCCGCGAGTCCGGCGCCGTACTGGTCGAGTTCGTGGCGGATTGTCCGGTACGCCGCCCCGGCGTCGCTGCCGCCGGCGTCGACCAGATGCAGCAGGACGGCACACCGCTCGACATGTCCGAGAAAGCGGTCGCCGAGCCCCGCCCCGTGGTGCGCGCCTTCGATCAGGCCCGGGATGTCGGCGAGGACGAACTCGCCGTCGAGATCGTGGCGGACCACCCCCAGCGCGGGCGTCAGGGTGGTGAACGGGTGGGCGCCGACCCGCGGATTGGCGCGGGAGACGGCACCGAGGAAGGTCGACTTGCCGGCATTCGGAAGACCGACGAGCCCTGCGTCAGCCAGCAGCTTCAGGCGGAGACGCAGCCACATCTCCTGGCCGGGACTGCCCTTGGTGGCGGTCCGGGGGGCGCGGTTGCTCGACGTCCGGAAGCGGATGTTCCCGCGCCCGCCTGCGCCGCCCCGCAGGAGGATCTGCCGCTCCCCCGGGCGGGTGAGATCAAGCAGCCGCTCGCCGGCGTCGGTGAGGATCTCGGTCCCGACCGGCACGCGGAGCACGAGGTTCGGCGCGTTCGCGCCCGTCCGCTTGCGCCCGGCCCCGTCCGTGCCGCGCTGGGCGCGGTAGTGCTGACGGTACCGGAAGTCGATGAGCGTGTTGGCCGAAGCCACCGCCTCGGCTTCGATGCTGCCGCCCTGGCCGCCATCGCCGCCGTCGGGGCCGCCGAACTCGACGTACTTCTCCCGCCGAAAGCTCACGCAGCCGTTGCCGCCGTCGCCGGAACGGACAAAGATCTTCGCCTGGTCGAGGAAACGGCTCATGCTGAACGGACCCGTCCGCACTGCGTCCGGGCGTGGGGCGCACGGCCGGACGATCCGGCGAGACTGCTGACCGTGACGCGACGGGCCGAGCGGTGCCGCGGGAAGCAGCTCCCCGCGTCCCAGGGCTTGGAAAACGCGCGGTGCCGTCTGACGACCGCCGCGTGGCCGCGTGGTGGGGCGCTAGTGCCCCGCGGCGTCGACGGAGACGTAGGAACGGCCGCCGCTCTTCTTCCGAAACACGACGTGTCCGTCGGCCAGGGCGAACAGCGTGTGGTCCTTGCCAAGGCCAACACCGTTACCCGGATGAAACTTCGTTCCGCGCTGGCGCACGATGATGTTTCCGGCACGGACCTGTTCGCCACCGTACTTCTTCACCCCGAGCCGGCGCCCGGCCGAATCCCGGCCGTTGCGCGATGAACCGCCTGCTTTCTTGTGGGCCATGTTCTGCGCTCCTTACGACGTGCTGTCGGCGGCGGGGACGGCTTCCGTGGCCGTAGGTTCGGCGTCGGAACCCCCGGCAACCGGGTGTCCAGGGATGTTGATGTCGGTGATGCGAACGACCGTCAGCTGCTGCCGGTGCCCGTTGCGCTTGCGGTGATTCTTGCGGCGCTTCTTCTTGAACACGATCACGCGCGGGGCGCGCATCTGCTCGGCCACCGTTGCGGTCACGCTGGCATTTTCCAGAAGGGGGGTGCCGACCAGCGACTGCTCGCCGTCCGAGACCATCAGGACCTCGTCGAACGTGACCGTCGCACCGGCGTCGTCCGCGAGGCGTTCCACGGTAACGACGTCACCGGGAGTGACCCTGTACTGTTTTCCGCCTGTACGAATGACCGCGTGCATGGCCAGCAATCCGTTACACCGAGACTGGAAGGGATTGTAAGCGAACGCGGACCCGGCGGTAACCGGGTGTTTCGCTTCATCGAGCGCAGTATCCACCATTTGTTCGCGACGTCAAACCGGTGTTGACCGTGCGGAACCCTGCTGGATCGTGGGCGTGAGGCCCGATGAGCGGTGTCGGCCGCCGGCACCGGCGCCGGCGGCGACCGACCGGCCGGGATCGCTCGGCTGGGCGTGCATTCGGGCATGGGCCGGTGGTCCCGGCCGCCCGGGGACCGCGCCCCGGCCGCGGGTCCGGGCAATGCGCGGTGGTGTCGTCATTGCTGCACCGAGTACGGCGCCTGGATCGTGCAGGCCGTGTGGGTATGCAGGGTCGTCACGCCGAACCGGGCGCGCCTGCGCAGCACCACCCAGAGCCGTCCGGCGGGCGGCCGCAGGATGGCCTCTCCGGTGCCGAGCACTTGCTGTTCTTCGGAATACAGCACGCAGCGGACCAGGCCGGGATTGACCGCGTCCGCAGGAATCCGCACCTCGACTTCCACGATGTTGGTGCAGGCCAGCTCGCCGCTGTGCTGGAACCGGTTGCAGAGCGGCGGCGTGACCTCGACCGCCTCGACCGGCCGGGTTTCCACGGCGCCGGCGCCGGAACCGAAACCCGCGAGAGCTAGGGCCAGCGCGCCGCCGATGCACCGCCGGCGGGTTCGCGGGTTGAACGGATCGGGCATCTTCCAGTGGCAGGATAGACCGTTGCCAGGAAGCAGGTTGTGCGTGCACGCTGGCGGAGCGGGCATCCGCCAGGCGATCCGGAGGTGGGCGAATGGTTCAGGCCGATGCGAACGAAGTGATCCTGGTCGTGGGCGCCGGCGATGCGACCGGCGGCGCGGTCGCGACCCGGTTCGCGCGCGGCGGCTTCACCGCCGTCGTGACCCGGCGCAAGCTTGAGCGTCTGGCCGGACTGGCGGGGCGGCTCCACGCGGAGGGGCTGCCGGTCCATCCGTTTGCGCTCGACCCGCGGGTCGAAGACGACGTGGTCTCGCTGTTCTCCCGCGTCGAGCGGGAGATCGGACCGCTCGGGGTGGTCGTGTTCAACATCGGGCCCAACGTCCAGTTCCCGATCGTTGAGACGACGGGCCGGGTCTACCGGAAGATCTGGGAACTGGCCGCGTATGCGGGCTTCCTCACGGGCCGCGAGGCCGCGCGGCACATGGCGCCCCGCGGCCGCGGAAGCATCTTCTTCACGGGAGCCACGGCGTCCGTGCGCGGCGGCAGCGGGTTTTCGGCTTTTGCCGGAGCCAAGTTCGCCCTGCGGGCGCTCGCCCAGTCCATGGCCCGCGAGCTCGGTCCGCAGGGGATCCATGTCGCGCACGCGATCATCGACGGACCCATCGACACGGCGTTTATCCGCGAGCACCGGCAGGACCTGCTGGAGACCCGGCCGCTGAAGCCCAACGTGCTCGACCCCGAGGACATTGCGGAAGTCTACTGGTCGGTGCATAAGCAGCCGCGGAGCGCATGGAGTTTCGAGTTCGACCTCCGGCCCTGGGCCGAGGCCTGGTAACCGGGCATTCGCCCGTCCATTGCGATCCCGCATCCATCTGCAAGAGGATTCAACGAATATGAGCGTTCCTAAGGTTCTGTACGAGAGAGAGGGGCCGGTCGGCCGCATCATGCTGAACCGGCCCGACGAGGCAAACGCCATCGATCTCGATACCGCCCGGGAGTTGTGCGAGGCGGCCCTGGCTGCCGCAAGTGACCCTGGGGTGAGGGTGGTGGTGCTGGAGGCCCGGGGCCCCATGTTCTGCGCCGGCGGCGACCTCAAGCACTTCACCAGCTTTCGGGACCGGCCCAATGAGCTGGAGGCGGAACTCCTGCGCATCACCACGTACTTCCACGGAGCGATCGCCCACTTCAATCGCATGGCCGCGCCGGTCGTCTGCAAGGTCCAGGGGACGGCCGCCGGCGGCGGGCTGTCGCTGGCGTTGAGCTGTGATCTCGTCTTTGCCGCCCGCTCCGTTAAGTTCTCCGTGGCCTATACCGCTGCCGGCCTGTCGCCCGATGGGAGTTCGACGTTCTTCCTGCCCCGGCTGGTGGGGCTGCGGCGCGCCCGGGAGCTGATGCTGACGAACCGTCGCTTCATGGCCGAGGAGGCGCTGGCGATGAACATGATTGACCGCGTGTGCGACGACGATCAGCTCGATGCGGAGGTGGCCCGCCAGGTCGAGCACTTTGCCGCCGGCCCCACGCAGGCGTACGGAGCGGTCAAGCGACTCCTGCTCACCTCGGCCGGCGAGACGCTGGAGAGCCAGATGGATGCCGAGTCGCGGGAAATCGCGCGGACGGCGCGAGGCCCGGACGGCATCGAGGGCGTCTCGGCTTTCGCCGAGAAGCGCACGCCCGTGTTTGTGGGAGGCTAGCGGACCAATGGATGCGCCTGAAACGATCTCCGCCGAGGAACTTCCCAAGAAGCGGATCCGGGTGGCGGGTCTCGAGATGGCCTACGTCGATCAGGGCGAGGGGGATCCGGTCCTGTTCCTGCACGGGAATCCCACGTCCGCGTACCTTTGGAGAAACATCATCCCGCATCTGGCGGGCGGGGCGCGGTGCGTGGCGCCGGATCTCGTCGGGATGGGGGATTCCGACCCGCTCCCGGACACCGGGCCCGGAAGCTATCGGTTCCGGGACCATCGGAACTTCGTGGACGCCTTCATCGAGGCGATGGGGATCGGCGATCGCCTGACGCTCGTGGTGCACGACTGGGGCTCCGCGCTCGGTTTCCACTGGGCGGCCCGGCATCCGGAAGCGGTGCGCGGCATCGCCTACATGGAAGCGATCGTCCGCCCGGTCGACTGGGACGAGTGGCCGGAAGCGTCGCGGGGAATCTTCCAGGGATTCCGCTCGCCGAAGGGCGACGAGCTCATTCTGGAACGGAACCTGTTCGTGGAGCGGGTGCTGCCGGGCTCGGTCCTGCGGCCGATGACCGAGGCGGAAATGGACGTCTACCGGCGGCCCTTCGTGGAGCCGGGCGAAGCGCGCCGCCCGACGCTGTCCTGGCCGCGGGAAATCCCCGTGGGCGGGACGCCCGCCGACGTGTGCGAGATCGTCGAGGCGTACGCAGACTGGCTGCCCGGGACGGACTTCCCCAAGCTCTTCGTCAACGCGGACCCCGGGGCCATCCTCGTCGGCCCGCAGCGGGAATTCTGCCGTACCTGGAAGAACCAGACCGAAGTCACCGTACAGGGGAGTCACTTCATCCAGGAGGATTCACCGCACGAGATCGGCCGTGCGCTGGAGGACTGGTTTGACACGCTCCCATAGGCGATGCGCGGGAGCGCGGCCCCGTGCAGGCGGGCGGATGCGGGCAGGGGGCGGATGCCCGCTGGCGCTCGCCGTGCTGGGGGCCGTCCTGATGGTCGCGCCGGGGGAATCCCGCGCCGTGGAAACCGCCGCCCACGGGGCGCATCTCGCCTGGTGTCTGGGTCTGGCGGAGGCGGCGTCCGAGGTCAGCGAATCAACGGACGCCGCGGATCTGGCGTCGGCGCTCCAGGTGCGGATTGACGAGCTTGGGCTCGATGCGCTCCTCGTGGAGCCGGCCGTCGAGGACGGGCAAGAGGCGGCCCGCGCCTACACCGCGGACCATCAGGAGACGCGCCTTGAGGACGCGCTCGGCGGCTGCCGGACGTCGCTGGCTACCGGCGCCCGCTAGCCCGAACGCCTGACCACGGGGGCCGGCTCAGGCAGGGGACAGTTCCTGCCATTGCAGTCGAGGCGCCTTTTCGAGTGCCGCGGACGCCATCCCCCGACGGCGGCAGGCCGGGATCGAACGCAATGGGCCGTGCCCGCTGGGAACGTCGGTCGCCGTGCGGGCGGGCGTGATCAGTTGCGCAGCGCCCTGCACGCGGCGTAATTGCCGGTCCATCCGTTGCCTTCCACCTTGAGATCGCCGTGCGTGACCCGCCGGAAGATCGCATGGCACCGGCCGCAGGTCTTGCTCAGCTCGCAGACTGCCCGCTGCGCTGCCGGGCCGTCATCGCCGGACAGTGCCGTCACCAGCCCGTCGGAAGCGCTGATCGTGTCGTCAAAGTAACGCTGGAAGACCGCCGGGAGGACCCAGATGACGGGTTCCGCCCGGGTCGACCCGTGCCAGCCGCGGTTGGAACCGGGCGACCAGAGGGTCCGCACGTGCTCCAGGAGGTCGGAGATGTCCCGGGCGTCCGTCGACGGCTCGGTGCCGTGCACCAGCGCGTAGACCTCCGTCGGGGTCATCTGCTCTGGCTGGACGATGATCTGTTCCCCGGTGGCGCTGACGTCTGCCGTCGATTCCGTGATCAATGCGGACAGGCGGTCGAGCCGCTGCCACATGGCGGCCATGGTCTCGCGGCGAAGATCGATTTCCTCGCCCCCGGGATCGGCGGCCTGGGCCGTCGCGGTTACCGGTACCGTTGCGGCGAACGTGAGCACGAGTGCGAGGGAACAAAGGTAGCGCATCGGTTGGACCCCTGGGGTGGAAGTGCCCCTAGCTCGACGGCTTCTGGCAGGGCGTACGTGGGGAAGATGTGCCGTCAGGGGGGTCGAGTCAACGCGGCTCCCGGGAGCCCGTCAGGCCTTTCCCGTTGGCACGGCCGCGAAGCTTGTCCGGTCCGGAGGCCCGGGGGCGAATTTCCAGGCAGGTCGCCTGCCCGCGTCGGCCGGCAGCGCGAGCACGGCGCTCGAAACCGTGCCGAAGCCGCGATGATCGACAGGGATCACCATCCCGGCCTCCGGCGGACCGTCCGGGGGCGGAGCCCGTCCCAACAACCGGGTCCACTCCTCCCAGCGATCATGATCGGGATCCGGTGCTGAAGCTTGTTGGAACAACGGGCGGTAAGTACCGATACGCGCATGCGACATTGCGTTCAGCTCGCCGTTGGCGAGCAAGGACAGTCCGGCCGGAAAACGATGCCGGGTCAGTTTGCCGTCGGCCCGAAGCCAGATGGCCGCATGCCGGTCGGCAATCACCAGGTTGAACGGTTTCCAGTGCGCCGCGTCCAGCTGCATGACGGTCGCCGCGGCGTCGATTGCGGAATCATGTTCGAGCGCCAGCAGGGGAAGTTCTCCCCGGGTCCGGAACCCCGGCGCCAGCGGATCGGGGGTGGGGCGATTGAGAAGCATCGCCACGACGCCGGCCTCGTTGACGGCGAGCCAGGTTCCGCCCCGCTCCAGATCAATCCCGCCGCGGACACCGGGGCGTTCCGGCCAGTGGCACGCTGGCGGCTTCCACGTGCGCGCAACCAGCTCGTCACGGTTGGCGCCGATGATCACGGGCCAACGGTGGCCGGGGCGCAGGAGCAGGACAAGTGTGCACATCCGGGCCGATCCAGGGTGGCAAGCGGCGGAAATCGTAGCCAATGCCAGTTTCCGGTTCACGAGCGGGGTTTGGCAGTCCCGGCGACCGGTGCCGGCATTGCGGACCGCGGGACGGGCCGCGCCTTCCGACCTCGTTCTCTCTGGGCATCGACAGTGCCGGCCGTTAGAATTTGTGCCTCAGAGAGGAGCCGCCCATGTCCACAGTCCATCCCCTCCAGAAGCTGGCGCACGCAACGCCGGAAAACGCGCCGGGCGTTGAGGGCCGCCGCGATTTCTTCACCTATCGGGACCTCGGGGTCACCGAGGCCAGCCTCGGGAAACTCCGCGCCCAAACCATGACGGCCATCCGCGGCATGACGGAGCCCACCGGCTGGCACTACCATGACTGCGAGGGGCAGTTCATTTATGCGCTGAAGGGCTGGGTCGAACTGGAATTCGAGACGGGGGACACGATTCGGCTTGAAGAAGGGGAATCCCTGTTCATTCCCGGCGGCATGCGGCACAACGAGATCGGCACGTCGGACGACCTGAAGATCCTGGAGCTTTCGATACCGGCGAAGATGGAGACCGTGGCCTGCGACCCGCCCGCGTCGGCCTCGTAACCGAGGGTGGCGATATCCACGAGCGTGCCGGCCGTGGCGCGTAGCGGCCAACCCTGTTTATCGGTGGTCGCGCCACGTAGGGACCGCCGTCGTGATGGATCTGCACGAACGGAGCCGTCTCCGGTAACGCTTCAATCTACGAGGAGGAAACAGCAATCATGACCACGTTCGACGATCGCAAGGACGAGGCCGAGAAAAAGTACGTGCACGACCAGCAGCTGCAATTTCGGGTAATCGCACGCCGGAACAAGCTGCTGGGATTGTGGGCGGCGGGGGTCATGGGGCGCCCCGAATCAGAGTGGGCCAGCTACGCCCAGGAAGTGGTGGCGGCTGATTTTGACGAGCCGGGCGACGCTGATGTCGTGCGGAAGCTGATGGCCGATTTCGACGCGGCCGGCATGCCGAAGGGTGAGGGCGAGATCCGGGCCGAGATGGAGCGTCTGCTCGATCAGGCCAAGTCCCAGATCATGACGGAGTGACGGCGGCCCCAAAGACCCGATCGAACACGACATCGACATTGCGGAGGTGACGGGCGTCGTCGAAGGCGTCGTCGAGCGCGTCCGGGGCGAGGTGCGCCATGACGTCGGGGTCGGCGGCGAGCAGGTCCCGGAAACGCCCGTCCTTGGCCCAGGCCCGCATCGCGTTCCGCTGGACGATTCGGTAGGCATCCTCCCGCGCCGCGCCCGCTTCGGTCAGCGCCAGCAGGACGGCCTGGCTCGCATGCAAACCGCCCAGTTGCTCCAGGTTGGCCTGCATGTTTTCCGGGTACAACACGAGGTGCTTGATCACGTTGGTCAGGCGGGCCAGGGCGAAATCCAGCGTGACCGTGGCATCCGGGGCGATCATCCGCTCGACCGAGGAATGCGAAATATCGCGCTCATGCCAGAGGGCCACGTTTTCGAGCGCGGGCAATGCCATCGAACGGACGAGACGCGCAAGACCGGTCAGGTTTTCGGAGAGCACGGGGTTCCGCTTGTGCGGCATCGCCGAGCTCCCCTTCTGGCTTTCCGCGAACGCCTCTTCGACCTCGCGCACCTCGGTGCGCTGCAGGTGCCGGATCTCGGTGGCGACCCGCTCCACCGAACTCGCGATGACGGCGAGGGTTGCAAAGAACATCGCGTGCCGGTCGCGCGGCACCACCTGGGTCGAAATCGGCTCCGGCGCCAGTCCGAGCTGATTCGCGACGTGCCCTTCGACCTCGGGCGAGATCGACGCGTAGGTGCCCACCGCACCGGAGATCTTGCATGAGGCGACGGCGGCGCGGGCTGCGCGCAGCCGGTCCCGGCTCCGGTCGAACTCGGCGTAGGCCTGGGCAAACTTGAGGCCCATGGTCGTCGGCTCGGCATGAATGCCGTGCGAGCGGCCGATGCAGATCATGTCCTTGGCCTCGTGCGCCCGGTCCCGGAGCGCGATGAGGAGTTCATCCAGGTCTTTCAGGAGGAGATCCGTCGCGCGGGTCAGCTGGACGGCAAGGCAGGTATCGAGCACGTCGGACGACGTCATCCCGTGATGGATGAAGCGGGCCTCTTCCCCGACCTGTTCGGCCAGGCTGGTCAGGAAGGCGACCACGTCATGGCGCACCTCCTGTTCGATGGCGTCGATGCGCGGGATGTCGACGCGCCCGTGGCGGCGCAGTTTCTCGGCGACGCCGCGCGGAATTGTTCCCAGTTGCTCCTGCTTCTCGCAGGCCAAGGCCTCTATTTCGAGCCAGATTTCAAACTTTGTTTCTGGCGCCCAGAGGCGGGTCATCTCGGCGCGGGCGTAGCGGGGGATCATCGGCAGGCGTCTCGACGACAGAAAGCTGCGGTGGTGACAGGCTGGAGGTCATCCTGGCCCGTGCCGGCGGATTGCCACGACTTATACACGTGGAGGGGAGGACGCGAGGGCTCCGTGCCGACGGCTGTCGTCCGTAATCCGGCCGATGCCCGGACCTGGAGCGCGCTCGTCTCGGGCAGAACCGTAGCCGGCGCGCAGATGTAGTTCTGGCGCTCGCGGGGTTCGAGGACGGCGAGGAGCAAACCGAGATGCCGCCGGCTGTCGCCGACGGTGCGCTTCTGGATATCGCGGGTCAAGCCGTCAGCCCGGATTCCTCCGATGGGCATGCACTGCATGCGGCCGCAGTTCACACTCGTGTCCGTTGAAGCGTCAGGCGCCAGTGATCCAGTCGAACGCGCGGCTGACATCCTCCTTGGCGCCGCCTTGCAGGCAATGGCCGTGCGCCAGGATGAGATTGTCGAATTCCCAACCCAGAATCGTGTCGACGCTCCGCCGCATTGCCGTCTTGTCCCGAACGCTGAACTGGATATCCAGGGCGACGCCGCCGTCCTTGCCCAAGATCCCCGCCATGTGCTTGATGCCCCGCCAAAACCACGATGCGCTGGAGACCTCATGCTTCTGGATGAAATCCGTGATGATCAGCGTCCTGGATGGTTTGTGCAGGAACTCGACCTCATCCAGGACGGCATGTCCATCAACCACGCAATGATCAATTTCACCGCTCCAGGGGGCTTCGACGCCGTTCGTCAGCACCGCATCGACGGCGATATCGGAATGCCGCTCGTTGAACGCCGGCGACGCCCAAACCTTGGCTGAAGGGTACAACGCCTTCCATGGTTCGATGCCGAGGCTATGGATCTTGTTGGGCGCAACGAGATGCTCGACCCGGCCCAGCTGATCAACCGCGCGGCGGCGTGCCGGCGTCGGCCGTACGGGAGAGTGAAGCCACACCCCTCCCGATTCCAGCTGGACGACCGTCATCCGTGTCGTGAACGGCAATACTCCGTACATGCGGACATCGTCGCCATCCATTGTCCAAATGTTCGGTCCAAAAGGCTGCATACAAGCGATTTTGTAAGGCGTTCATTCTTCCAAGAACAGTTCGGTCAGGTCACGACACGCAGGGCCGCAGCCTTGTCATCAGAAGTCGGCCCGAGAGATCGTACAGGGAAGCGGCGGGCCGGGAGCCTGCGTGCCGCCGATGACGTGGACGCATGGGCCGCCAAGGCAGCGAGCCCCGCGCCAATCGCCAGGATCGCCTGCATCGAGGCGTCGCTCATCGTGCCGGGCACGATTCCGAAGGACGATTATTGGCTGCACGCGGATCACGCCGGCGGCCACGACCCGATATCTGGCGCCGGGGAGTTCGACGGGGGGGCAGCGGCCATGCCGTCGCCGTCAGGCACTGCACGCGTTCGGCGCGGGCGACGACTGGCTCCAGCTCGTCAAGGGTTCCCGGCAACTGCGCCGCCCGGAAGCGCGCTGTGGCAACCATCCGGCGGCAACGTGGGGCGCTCCCCGCCACCACCGAATCCCGCGATTGCCAGAACTACATCGGCAACGCCGGCCATGGTTCTACCCGGACGGACGTCCTCTAAGCCGAAGTTCTGGGGTTTGAAGTTCAGCAAGTTGTTGTATCCGCGAGGGATTACGGAAGGGTCAGTGTGCGGTTTCTGACTACACGGTGATCCGGACGTCGAGCAGTTCGAAGGCGCGGCGCTGCAGGTCGGTGGGTACGG
>JAJDZX010000009.1 GCA_022824395.1 Alphaproteobacteria bacterium | reverse complement strand
GCGCGGTTCCCGGTCATCAGGACCGCCGTGCCAAAGAGCACGTCCTGGTAGCGCTCCACCAAGTGACGGAACGCCTCGTGCTCGCCGTTCTGACAACGCCGCACGGCTTGGTCATCGGTCATAAGCCGCCCTCATGATCCACTCTCCTGGTGCCCTCCACCAATAACTACGCGCGACCAGGGCGAATCGTTCCATCGCCGTTGCGAAACTCGCTGCTGGCTCATCGCTAGCGCCACAAGGCCCGCGAAAACTCCGCGACCGCCTTCGGATCCAGAGCAGGCAGGTCACCAACTGCCGGCTCCAGCCTGAGGACCCTCGAGCAAGCCGCGGGCATTCGTCAGCGACTGCACGGAGCGGCAAGAGCTCGAGTTGATCATCTAGCTGACTTAGAATGTGGTCATGATCCGAGTCAACATCGCGGACGCCAAAACGCATCTTTCGCGCTATGTGGAGCGCGTCGAGGACGGCGAGACGATTGTTCTGTGCCGACGGAACGTGCCTATTGCTGAGATCCGCCCGCTGCCAAAGTCCCCCAGCGGGTTGCGACCTGTCGGTATCGATCGTGGCATGAGTATTCCCGAGAGCTTCTTCGAGCCGCTGCCTCAAGACCTACTGGACGCCTTTCAGGGGAGTCCGGACGATTCATGAGGCTGCTGCTCGACACGTGCACGTTCTTGTGGCTGGCAGCAGATCACCCACGGTTGAGCCTCTCGGCTCGGGAGTGTTGCCGCGACCCCGGCAACGATGTCTACGTCAGCGCCCTGTCCGCCTGGGAAATCGCAATCAAGTACCGCCTCGGGCGTCTGCCTCTTCCGGAAGCGCCCGCGCGCTACGTGGCCAGCCGGCGACAATGGCTACAGCTCGAGCCTCTGGCCTTCGACGAGGCCAGCGCGGCTCACGATGTTCTACTCCCGCAGCTTCACACCGACCCGTTTGACCGAGGTCTTGTCGCGCAGGCGATCCTGCACCACATGACAATCGTGACGCCGGACGCTGCAATCGCCCAATATCCGGCGCCCGTTCTTTGGTAGCAGGAAGTGGAGCGGCCAGGAGCGGCGCTTCATGGCAAGAATCGTCGGGCGAGACTCGATCGTTCCGGCCGGAGCGTTAGGCCGTAGGCACAATCGTGGCTTTCACACGCTCCATCGCCGTCGCGCTGCGAATGGCTGCGGCTACGCCGGCCTCTGACAGCGGAAACGTGCGCTGCATGAGCGACCAGTCGTAGTCGTCCTGGATGGCATGCAGGTTGGCCATTGCCTGCGCCACTTCGTCGGGCGTAAAGGCCCAGCTGGCCAGCACCTGCACTTCCTTAACGCAGATCCGATGCCAATTGGTGTCGATGCTGCCCGCGTCGGTGAACTGCCCCATTTCCACGAAGGTTCCGCCGTCGCGCAGCATTTCGATCCCCTCGGGCCCCGCTTGCGGCGCGCCGCTGCAGTCCACCACCAAGTCGGCCCCAAATCCGCCCACCGCATCACGGGCGGCGGTTATCCGTGCGTCGGTCGTCTGATGGTCGTCAATCGAAACCGTGGCATCGGCGCCAAAGGCCCGGCAGAGCGCCAAGCGCGGCTCTTCGGGGGCGCCCACCACGACCGCCCTCCCAGCGGCGCGCTGCTTGGCCGCGATCAGGGCGAGGACACCTATGGGGCCCGACCCCTGGATGACGACCGAATCGCCGGCCCTGAAACCCTCCAGCCCAAGCGATGACGCCCGATTGAATGCGCGTGTAACCGAGGCGAAGGGCTCGACCAATGTCCCGACCATGCTGGGCATGTCGTCTGGAAGTCGAAAGACTTTGGTTGCCGGGAACGCTTCAAGATCGAGAAAGACCATCTCGGCCCAGCCACCCCAGAGATGCGGCGACCGCTGGAACCCGATCTTGCGTCCGTAGTACGTCGGGTTCAGACAGCGGTTCGCGCGCGTCGGATAGTGGATGCAGTAGTGGCACGACCCACAGGCCATCAGCGGCGGGATCATTACCCGGTCACCCTGACGCAGGGGGCGACCCATGTAGTCGCTCGTTAGTCCCGGCCCGATTTCATCGACGACGCCCGCCAGCTCATGGCCGAGGGTGAGCGGCCAGGGGAGGTCTCCCGGCCAGTGCCCCTGGAGGATGTGCAGGTCGGTGCCGCAAACGCCACAGGCGTCAATCCGAATGAGGGCGCCTCGGTTGGGAACGAATGGCCGCGGCACGGTTTGCAAGTCCGGGCGAGTTCCCGGTCCGTCGAACGTGATCACCCGAACCGAACGACTGCTGGTCGAGGCCCCGGTTGTCACTGGTGCTCGCGCCGAGTGGCCGCTAGGTCTGGCTGGTCCAGTCGAACAGCACGCCAAGCCAGCCATCTGGTCCCCGCGCAATCATCTCGTAGATCCCGGATGCCTCGGTGTACGGCACGTCGTGAGACACGAGATGATCCACATTCAATTCACCCCGTGCGATGAGATCAAATACATAGGCGCGGTTGGCGGGACGCGTCCACTGGAATCGGTGGTACGGCTCTGGCGGATAGTCGAGCGAGTAATTGCCGAGGATGTCCAGTTCGTGTCGGAGCACCTCGGGTTGGAGCGCGATCTCCACGGTGCCGGGCGGGCTGCCGGACAGGCAGACCGTCGCGCCGTGAGCTGCCGCCTTGAGGCAGTCCGCGAAGACTGCGGGATTTCGCGCCACCATGAACACCACACGCGCTCCGCCCCCGGTCAGATCGTGCACCGCCTGCACCGCATCCTCGCGGGAAGCGTTAATCGTGTGTGTGGCGCCCATCCGCCGGCTGTGCTCAAGACGCTCATCCAGCAGATCGACCGCTATGACGGGGTAGGCGCCGGCGCGCGCCGCGAAGTAGGTGGTCAATTGACCGACCAGACCTTGTGCGAATACGGCGACGGACTCACCAAGGTACGGCTTCGCACGCCGCACTCCGTGTACCGCAACGTCGCCCAAGACGGCAAACGTCGCCTGAGCGTCCGTTACGCTATCCGGGATACGACCCGCATAGCCGCTCCAGCTCGTAACGGTTCCAACGTCGACAAGGTCAGCGCCCTGGTGCGGCGAAATGATCAGGACACGCTCACCCGGCTCGTAGTCGTTGACGGACGATCCGACGTCCTCGATGACGCCGACCGCCGTATAGCCAACTGATGTGTCACCTGACCGCGACATCTCGTATGCGTTGCGTTCAGATCCGGCACTGACCTGCGTCTTGCGAATGCGGACCAGGATTTCACCGGGTGATGGATCAGCAAGCTGGATCAAGCCGAGCTCGGCCCTCCCGGACGGCGTAAACACGATTCTGGGAGCGTTTCGCATAACCGACGCGACCCGCTGATCTATAGGCCCGCCAGTGAGATGCGAGCCCGACTAGGACGGGCATTCTACTGGAGCGGTCGCCCCGCGACTAAACCCAAAGGGTAAAGGGCAGATCCTTGACTGGTGGAACACTGGCAGGGTTGCGAATGTCACAGGTGTGCCCGATCGCGGCTCTAGAGCCGAAGCACTGGACCAGATCTGAGTCATCGCCCAGGAAGCCAGCCTCGGCCGATTCCGCCGAATTCGGACGTCCGTTAGATCAGAGATTCCGAGACGTTCAATATCGATTTGTCCGCGTCGTATCAAGCGAGCTGACATCGACTCGACCACGCAGCGAACGCAACCTCAGAGCCGCCCGCTAATTCGCAGTCGCAGCCTGCCGCGATCTACACCGCGACGCCTGTGGCCTTCAAGAGCTCCTTCATTCACATCAGGGCCACCGCTTTCGCTTGTTCCAGTCGGTCAGAGTGGCCCACCATCCCCGATATCTGGTCGTATACGGACGGACCGTCGCAGGCGACTTCCCGAAGTTCGAGTATCGCCAGCAGAGTGTCGACCGTACCGGGGGGCTGAGCGAGAAGCCGGGAGACTCGGCCTAGCCCTCCTCGGGAAGCAGCACCACCCGCACGTAGCGGTCCTCGGTCAGGTAGCGCCGGGCCGCCGAGACGACTTCGTCCAGAGTCAATGCATCCAGGCGATCCTCAAAGTCGATTATCCCGTCAAAGTCCAGATCCCGCTGAACCGAAGACTGGATTTGACCAAGCCAGAAGCCGTTGTCCCGCAGTTGCTCTTCTCTGGGGTTGCGAAGTAACTCCTTCGCCGTGTCCAGATACTCTTGATCGCCTCCGTTTCGCAGCCAGACCAATTCCGCGAATACTTCCATCAAGAGCTCGTCCGCACGCGCGGGATCGCTGCCGAATCCGATGCCTATTCGGTACTCGGCATCCGGCAGCAGACTTGCGCGAGCGCTGGCGCCGACGCTATAGGTGCCGCCCAACTGCTCACGCAATCGCTCGCGCAGACGGGTCGTGAGCATTTCCGCCATCACCGTTAGTGACAACGCTTCGTGGCGGTTCCATTCCAGATCCCCGGCAAAGTACACAACCGTCCGGCTGCGCGGTTCGATGCCTATGTGTACCGCGTGATCTTCCAGCGCCTCAGGCGGATCGATCCCTACGTCCTTCCAATGCTCCGTGCGTCCCGAGGCCGGCAAGCTGGCCAGGTAGGTTTCGGTCAGGGATCGCAGGCTCTCCCACTCAAACGAGCCCACGAACACGAACGTCGCATCGCCCAGGTCCGCGAACCGGTCGGCGTACACCGCTTCGGCGCGCTCGATGCTGAGTTCGTCCACCAGTTCGAGCGTTAGAGGTCGCCTGCGGAAGTGGTTCTGGCTCAGCACCGTGTTCACGGTGTCGGAGAACACGGCATCTGGCTGATCGGCACGAGTCTCAGCCAGCGTCCGCAGGCTCCTCTCATACGTCGAAAAGTAGACCGGATCCAGCCTCGGCGCCGTCGCGTACAGGGTTACCAGTTGAAACAGTGTTTCAATGTCTTCCGGCGAAGTCTGGCCCCGAAAGCCCTCGAACAGTTCCCCGATGAAAGGAGAAACCGAAACCCGTTTACCGGCAAGCAGCTTGTCCAAAGCAACATTGTCGTGTTCACCGACACCGCTGCCGGCAATCAGCTGATCGGCATACAAGGCGGACACGTGGTCGGCATCGTCGACCAGGGAGTGCCCTCCCGGGCTGAAGGCTCCAAACACAATCTCATCGTTCTTGAAATCGGTTTGCTTGGCGATCACGGTGATTCCGTTGGATAGAGTCCACCTGACCGCGTCGATGGACTCAATCTGCTCTTCATCGACTATGGACCCCGGCGTTGGCAGCTCCGCGAGCAGCGGGACATCGGCGAATTCGTCCGCGTAAGGCTCGACAACCAGTGAGTCGGCCACCGCGAGTTGCGCCTGCAACACCGCGGCCAACTCCTCGTCGTTCAACTCCTCGCCTCCGTCGGGACGCATGACCAGGAGTACCGTATTGCCTGGTTCTGCCCAGCTGGCGGCGACCTCATGCACGTCCGTCAGCGAGATTTCGGGAAGCATCGCCTGGTACAACTCCCACTCAGCCTCAATGCCGGGTGCCGGGATGCCGTTGAGAAAGTGGTCCGCGTATTCCTGGGCAAAGTCAGCCGACTCTCGCTGTTCTCGTTCCTTATAGATCCGCTCGATAGCACTCAGCAGATTGGTTTTTTCTCGAGCCAACTCACTTTCCGTGAATCCGTGTTGTCGAGCGCGCTGCGTTTCCTCCAGCACAGCCGCGAAGCCGGGCTGGACGCCGTCCTGCTCCACCCAGGCGCCAAACTGCACGAGGTCAGTTGGGTCGACAAAACGACCCCTCGAGCCCCCGGCCCAAAGGTAGGGCGGGTCTTCGATCTGTCCACGCTCAAATAGCCGTGAGTTAAGCATCATAAACGCAAGCCGATCCACCATGATTCGCCGCAGGGCCGCCACGTCCTGACCGGACTCCGGCGGCAGCTTTCGAAGCAGGAACAGCTGCGTGCCCGGCGCCTCGGGATCGCTGAACACATTGACTCGGGGTTCTGCATGCTCGGGCAGGTCGTAGCGCGGCCGAGTGCTTGGCTCCGCCGCGGCGGCGCTCGTTTGGCCGGCTTCGCCCTCTGGGGGTGGCGCAAAGTGCTGGCGGATTTTGGCCTCGATTTGCTCGGTGTCGATGTCGCCGACGGCGATGACGGCCATCAGGTCAGGCCGGTACCAGCGCTCATAGAACCCTCGCAGGCGTTCCGGAGGCACGGTTTCGATGACCTCCAGCAATCCAATCGGACTTCGTTCGTTATATCGAGAGTCGCCGAAGATCAGCGGAAACCAGTTGTCTTGAAAGCGCGCGCCGAAGCCCCGCCGCAGACGCCATTCTTCCACGACGACTCCGCGCTCCAGTTCAACTTCTTCCGGATCGAAGGCAACCGCGTAGGCCCAGTCGCTGAGAATCTGGAATGCAGTCTCGAGAATCTCTGGATCGTCAGTCGGAATCTCCAGGAAGTAATTGGTGCTGTCGAAGCCCGTTGAAGCGTTCACATCGGGCCCAAAGTTGCTGCCGATGGACTCCAGGTATTCGACGATCTCTTGCTTCGCGAAGCGCTCCGTGCCGTTGAATGCCATGTGCTCCACGAAGTGCGCGAGACCTCGCTCGTCCTCTTCCTCCAGGATTGATCCAGCCTTGACGATCAGCCATAGCTGAACCCGCTCGCGCGGCTCCTGGTTGTGCCGAATGTAATAAACCATGCCGTTGCTGAGCGTGCCGCGAGTCACCAGGGGATCGAATGCCAGCGGAACGTCGTTTTGGGGCGTCGGTGCTGCCGTCGCGGTAGGCTCCGGGGTTACTGTCGGCGGGACGATGGCCGCAACGGTTGTTGTAGGAATTGCCGTGGGGGTGACAACCGGCGCGACGGTGGCTGTCGGCTCTGGACTCGTCGTCGCGGTTACGGCTTCAGGCGACGTTGTGGGCGTAGGGCGCAGGACCGCGGTACGCGCGACCGGGGTCCGCACAGCAGTCGCCGTTGCTTCCCTAGTCGCGGTCGGGGCGACGGCTACTCCCGCCGCGGTGGCTGTTGATGCTGGAGTCGCCGGGGTGGTGGCGGCCGCCGGCGAGGGCGCACGATCTGGCGCTGGCCGTTCGGTCACCGCTGTTTCAGGGTCACACCCAACCAGCGACATGACGATCAGCGTCGTACCGATTCCAATGAGTACTGACTTCAGAATCCGGGCCATCTAGATCATCTCTCCGTCACCACGCCCGCCCGGCGTGACGTCTGTAGACGATAGTGGAAGTGGCTTCGGTCTGTCTGGAACGAATCTCACGAGTCGTGCCAGCCAATGCGCCACATCGCGAGAAGGGCGAGGGGCAGGATTCGAACCTGAGGCGTTGAGCCTTGAAGCACGACTGGCTCGGTATCCGACTAGGTTCGCGCTCGAACAGGTTTGCGATTTCTTCTCTTGGTCTCATTCAGCCGGCCAGTCTTTTTGTCGCCCGTTCTCCAAGTCTGCGTCCAAGCGTCGCACTTGTCGGCGATAGTCGAACCCAGAACGATGCCTTCGCCGGTAAATTTGGCCTCTCTTTCGCCACCGACTCGCCAAAGCTCTGAATTCGTGGCCGTACGAGTGTCGGTAGGTGCACCGGTCTCGACTGCGACGCCGGACAGTGGCTGCGTCGATTTTCGCTGCCGTCATGGTCTGAAGACGAATCACCGATCGAATGCTCGAGCGCCGGTGGCCGAGGATGCCGACTGAATTTGGAATGTGACCGAGTTTTCGCCCGACCCTGTCGGCAGTTCAAAGGCCGCATAGCCGGTAGCCTTGAAGTGTGGGACCCGAGTCGATCTCGTGGTGCGCGCGACCGCGACGAGCCAGAGTGGTCCGGAGAGACTGAGACACCTAGCCTAGTTCCCCTATAGCGTGAAAATAGGCAATCGTCAGGCTTGAGTCACGGCCAGCAATGATGTCGCACGGTGTATACCGGTGTCTCCAATTCAATCCCCGAAGAGAGTGTCGAGCACCTAGAGTTGTCTCGTGATGGTCCGGCGTACTTCCGATCGCGTTCCAGGAGGAAGAGAGTTATCAGAGTCGCCGGAGTATTCCGGCGATTTGCCAGAGCGAAAGGCAGCGCCGCACGGCGGATTACGACGTTGGTCAGCCAGGTGTCTCACCAAAGGAATGCGAGAGGCATCTAACGGGGGCGGCCTGCCATTCGGAGGCCAACCAGCGTTCAGCGAGGGACAGTGTGGCCGCTGATGCCCCTACAGGTTCTGTGAGTTCAAGGGAACGAATCGCCCTGGTCGCGCGTAGTCATTAGTGAACGGCACCAGGAGATTGGATCATGAGGGCGGCTTATGACCGATGACCAAGCCGTGCGGCGTTGTCAGAACGGCGAGCACGAGGCGTTCCGTCACTTGGTGGAGCGCTACCAGGACGTGCTCTTTGGCACGGCGGTCCTGATGACCGGGAACCGCGC
>JAJDZX010000130.1 GCA_022824395.1 Alphaproteobacteria bacterium | reverse complement strand
TCATGGCTCAACCAGGTCGAGCGCTGGTTCGCGGAACTGACCAGGAAGAAGCTGCAGAGAGGCGTCCATCGCTCGGTTGCCGAACTCAACGCCGACATCCTGTCCTTCATCGACGCGCACAACGAGAAGCCGAAGCCCTACCAGTGGGTCAAGTCCGCCGACGAGATCCTTGCATCCGTCAGGAGGTTCTCCCTCAAGGCGAACGAACTCGGTCCGGGCACAGGGGTTTGATACGAACTTAAGATTCGGGAGACTAGAAGCGCGCCCGCCAGCCGGCCAGGAGGCTGAGCGCAGGGTCGGCATGGGCGTCGTGGCCTGGCTCCCGGGTCCACGTCGCGTCGGCCACCAGTTCGCCCCCTGCGGCCAGTTGCCGTGCCCATCGCGCCGAGACTTCCAGTTGACGGCCCGACGGGCTGAGATCGGCCTGCAGGGAAGAATGCACCACCTCGCCCTCCGGAGTACGGCCTACGGGAATCGACAACGCGGCATGGCCGCCCTCCACCCGCAGGGGTTGCGAAAGCCCCACAGTGAGAAAGTCTCGTGCCGAGGTACGGCGGCTCGCCTCTAATGTGAACGCACTGGTCGTGAGCGGAGACATTCGGGTTATGAGCCCTCCGTGAACCTGCGGAGCTGCGGCTCCGACTTCCGCATTGCCAACCAGCCGCCACGAACCTGCTTGGAACGCGGTTTCGATGCCGCCGAACATGGCGTCAGTGGCGATGCGCCCGAACGCCCCGCCTGTGGCCGATCCGAGCAATGTCTTGCGCTCGGCGAGCCAACCCACGTGGAAACCGGCCGGCACGCCCGGGAGTCGGTAGGCCAGCGCCAGGCCGCGCACGGTTGCCCGACCCGGCACAACCTGCGTGGAGAGCGCGGCAGCGCTGAACCCGCGCCGCAATGCCAGGGAGAGGGTCATGGCCCCCTGCGCGAGCGACAGATGGCCACCTTCCGACAGCGTCGACGTGCCGAGAAAGCCCAGCTGCAGCAGATGCCGTCCGTCGCTCGCGAATGGATGCCCTCCCCCGCGCCAATGGGCCCCTGCAGTGATCCTGTGTCCGATGCCGGGAGCTGGCTCGCTGCCTGCGGACAGCAAGCCACGAAGGTGCTCCGCAAGCGTCGGACCTGGGTCGCGCTCGAGGAAGCCAGACAGGCCGAACCAGAACGGCGCTCCCAAGCGGTCGAATGCGACGATTTCCTGATCTGCCAGCGCACGAGCCAGTCCGTCGCCGATCGCGAAGCCGGAGACCATGCCGCTCGCCTGGACGGCAGCCCCCGGGGCGCCCACGGTCCGGCCCGTGGTGAGCATCGCCCGGCCCACCGGCGACGTCGCGGCACCGAGGTCCATGAGGCCCTGGCCGTAGACGGAGGCGTCGCTGTACGGGCCTTCCTTGCTGGCGGTCGCGTACAGGCGGCCGACGAGTTCCTCGCTGCCGAGCTGGCCGCGGAACAGCTGCTTCATCACGGCGAGGCCGCCTGACACCATGGGGGCTGCGAACGAGGTGCCGCCCCCCGTGCCGATGGTGCGCTGGCCCGCAACGCCGTTGACCCGCCCGAAGATGGCGATCTCCACGTCCACGCCGGGCGCGGCGATGCACCAGTCGGCCGCAATGCCGCAACGGTTGGAGAAGGACGCGATGTCCGGGTAGCCGTCGGCGTCGCTGTCCCGGCCGACCGCCACGACGGCGAGGGCGTGGCCGCGGAGTTCGGGGATCCGGGCGGGCAGCCCGGCCAGGATCTGGGGCGACACCGCGTCGACCGCCCCCCGGACGCAGCGGTCGGTGCCGGCGGTGCAGGCGAGTTGGTGGTCGTTGCCGGCGGCCCAGACCAGGATGGTCTTCTCCACCGCGTCGGCCTGCGCCATCGCGGCGATCGTGTCGCCGAGGGCGGCCCGCAGGTCCGCCTCCGGATAGTCGTCGATGATCCCCCGGTACCCGAAGCTCAGGTTGGCGACGTCGACGCCGCCGGCGCGGAGCGCGTTCGCGATGTCCTGGAATCCGCGGTCCGTGCCGGAAAGACCCAGAAGCGAGATGGGGCGGTACGGTTGCGCACCGCTCGAGAGCGGAATCGCGAACATCTTGAGGTCGGCGCCCGGGGCGACACCGCGGAAGCCGTGGTGACGCAGTTCCGGGGCCAGGCCCAGGAAGTCGGCGCCGACGATGCTCGCCACGGCGGTGCCGTGCGAGACCTCCCGCCCGGTCTCGTCCTCCGCCGACAGGAAGAATGCCTCCGTCACGCTGCCCGTGAACAGCGGATGGTCGAGATCGATCCCGGTATCCACGAAACCGACCGTGACGCCCGCGCCCGGCACCGTGCCGGCGCCCTCGGCGAGCTCGACGTTGGCGAACGCGCGGTCGGCGTTGATCGCATCCAGCCCCCACTGGTTCTGGAATGCCGCCTCCTCCGCATAGGGGGCGGACAACTCCGCCTGCAGCCGCCGGAACTCCGCTTCCTGCGCGCAGCCGAAATCGGCGGTCTGAAAGCACGGGGGAGGTGGCGGGGGAAGCGATGCTGACTCGGACGGAGAGGTGCCGCCGCCGCCGCTGCAGCCGGTCGTGGCGACGAGCGCAAGGACGGCCAGCAGCCGGAACAGCGTCGATCGCTCAGCCCCGGAAGTCACCTGCAAACGATCCAGCTCACGGAAGCGATGTCACGACTGGGCGCAGCCACCAAGCCACGGGGACAGTGTAGTTACGCGGCTCTCGCCGTTGAACATGGGCTCGTCCCGTGCTCGGCGGATGGCGATTTCGCCCGCTTCGACGGGCTGCAGTGGACCAACCCGCTCAGGTAAGGCCTCTCTGCGACCGCAAGGTGTGTTCGACCCGGTCTTGCCGTTCGTCCGCTGCGAGCCAGCGGTGGACGGTTCAGCCGTCGCGGGTCCATTGTTGGCGAGTCGGGACGAGTTGCTCCGCGCCGCCCGATCGTGCCTTTCGGAACGCGTTCCAGATCCGACCGTTCGCGGGTTGCACCTCCTGGTTTTCTCCGAGCACGGCGAACCTCGCCTAGACCGAAGTTCTGGGGTTTGAAGTTCAGCAAGTTGTTGTATCCGCGAGGGATTACGGAAGGGTCGGTGTGCGGTTTCTGACTACACGGTGATCCGGACGTCGAGCAGTTCGAAGGCGCGGCGCTGCAGGTCGGTGGGTACGGTGAGCTGCTGGAAGGGCTGCTCGGCGCCGTGGACCTGCACGGTATTGCGGGTCAGGGTGGCGAG
>JAJDZX010000113.1 GCA_022824395.1 Alphaproteobacteria bacterium | reverse complement strand
CCTGTGGATAACCCGTGGAACTTCTGTGAAGAACCGCCATCAACACCAGTTCACGGGCGATTCCTTGCTTGACCCGAGACATGGGTGCTTGTAGGTCAGTTGCTGGACGAGCCGTCCCCATTGTTGCTCGTGGATGCGCCTTGCCAGGTGCCGGTTGCGGACCAGGTTCGGGATCTGCAGGTCCTCCACGGCAATACGATGGTGCTGCCTGACGATGGCCGTCGTCAGGCGGTGCAGCGCATGGCGTTCGGCCATCCGCACCCGCTCATGCGCTTTCGCCAGGCGACGGCGCTTCTTCGTCCGCGCGTTCGAGCCCTTGCGGGCGCGTGACAGGAGCCTCTGCATCCTGCGGATGCGGCGGCGGTCGACACGCACGCCGGGGTACGACGCCCCCGTCGACAGGGCGACGCGCCGGTTGATTCCGACATCGATGCCCACCGGCGCGGACGCGCCGGCCGCGGCGCCATCGGGCAGTTCCATCACCAGGTGCACGGACGTGCGAAGCGCCGTGCGCACGATGCGCGCCTGCCGGACGACGCCCCCGGGCATCGTCGCAAACCGGATGTCGCCGATCCCCTTCACCGACAGCGCATACCGCTTACCCTTGCGGTGGATGGTCGGGTTCCCCACCTCGAACGAATGCACGCCGCGATGCTTGCCCTTGAACCGGGGAAACCCCGGCTTCTCGCCCGCCTGCACACGCCGGAAGAACGCCTTGAACGCCCGGTCGAGACGGTGCAGCGGGCTGCGCTGGGCCTGCACGGCGAAGCGGCGAAACGACTCGTCTTCGCCGCGGATGATCGTCAGGGACTTGCACTGGTCGTAGTAGCTGATGGCTTCGCCGGCCCGGCGGTACGCTCCGATGCGTTCCTCCAGCGCACCGTTCCACAGGTCCGTCAGCTGGTGCAGCAGATCGTCCAGCCGGCGATGCTGTGACGGCTTCAGATGCACGGGCTGGACGCGCGTTCGCAACATGCTCTGAATGATACACTACTGGAACATATAGGCAATATTATGGGTAAGTAAGTATATAAGCCTCTTCGCAATTGTACCCGAATCGGGACCGGAAGCGGTTCCGACTATCAGCCTCGGCGGCGGAGCCGGGCGGCGAAGAAACCGTCCGCGCCCCCGGCGTCAGCCAGGTGGCAAGGCAACGTCCGAAGGTACCCGTCTTCCGTCACGAACGGGGCCGGAAGGGTATCGGCGTTCGCATCGACGGCCACCAGTTCTGCCGCCGGATCGCGGTCGAGGAGCGCCTGCACCCGGTTCCTGCCTTCTTCCGGTTCCAGCGAGCACACCGTGTAGACCACCAGCCCGCCCGGACGGACCAGCCGCAGCGCACTGTCGAGCAGGCCGTCCTGCAGCGGGTTGAGGGCCCGGACATCACCGGCCGTGCGCTGCCAGGGAATGTCGGGGCGCCTGCGGATGGTGCCGGTGGCCGTGCATGGTGCGTCGACGAGCACCGCATCGAAGGGCTGCGCGCTGTTCCAGTCCGTCGCATCCGCGACCACGGTCTCGGCGACCAGCCGCGTGCGGACGAGGTTGGCGGACAGCCGCCGCATTCTCGCTTCCGAGATATCCAGCGCCGTCACCCTGGCGCCGCGCGCGGCCAGCTGCAGGGTCTTGCCCCCCGGCGCGGCGCACAGGTCGGCAACGCTCCGCCCCGCAACATCTCCGAACAGCCGCACGGGAAGCTGTGCCGCCGCGTCCTGCACCCACCAGGCGCCTTCGCGGAAACCCGCCAGCGCCTCGACGGCGCCCGCCGCCGCCAGCCGAACGCCTTCCGTCAGCACGACCGTGCCGCCGAGCCGTGCCGCCCAGGTTTCCGGGTCCGCTTTCGGGCACACGTCAAGCATGGGTTCCGCCAGGTGCGCGGTGGCGATCCGGGCGGTCGTGTCCGGCCCGTAGGTGCGCGACCACGAGTGCCAGAGCCACTCCGGGGTATTCAGTCGCCCGGCGTCCTGGTCCATGACGATCTTCGCCCCGCGGTCGGCGATGCCGCGGAGGACAGCGTTGACCAGTCCCCGCCAGGTTCGGCCCGGTCCGCGGATCAGCAGCTCCATCGAGGTCGACACGGCGGCGTAGGAAGGGACTCGAAGGAACAGGATCTGGGCAGCCCCCATGAGGAGCATCAGCCAGGCGTGCCGGGCCCCGGGAGGGAGCGGTCGCTCCAGAAACGTACCGATGACGGCATCGATCTGGCCGCGCCGGCGCAGTGCGGTCGTCACCAGGGCACGGGCGAATGCGCGGTCACGATCATCGAGGCCGGGCAGCAGCGGGGACGCCGCCAGCGCGGCCTGCAGCGCCGTGTTCCGAAACAGTACGGACGTCAGGATCGCCGCCGCCGCCTGGCGAGCCCGCAGCAGCTGCTTCGGATCGCCGGACGGCCCGGAGCCCTGATCCCGACGTCGACCGGCCGGTCGGCCGGTGTGGAGGCCGCCACCACGGTCGTCGTGGCGCGACGCATGCCCAGTTCCGCTGCCAACTCCCGATCCCCTGCTCCGGCCGGCAGGCCCCGGCGTGCGGACGGCTGGTCGGCGCTCGACGGGAGCCGCCGGGCGGGCGGGCGGGGCCGCGCCTTCACGGCTATCGTGATGGCGCGAGACGTTCCGCGCTCGCCCGCTGCGCGGTTCACGTCCATACCGGTCGGCGGTCCGCGGGTCCTCGCCCCCGTGTCGCCGGTCCCGCTCCGGTCGGCGGCGGCCGCCGTCGCGACCTGATCGGGAGTCGCGCGGTGGTGCGGTGGCAGTTGGCGCACCGTCGGGCCGTCGCTGCCGGGGCCCGCCGGCCACTCCACCATGCTGCCGTCGATCGGTTCTTCGGGTCCCCGGCGATTCGGCTCGCCTCTCCGGTCGCCATGCGCCCCTGGAACGCTCCCCATTGCCGGCCTGCGGCGGCGAGTCCGGCCGTCTCCCGGCGGAAGCGCGGAAGCCGCCGCCGGGTCGGGGCCGTGTCCGGTCCGGGCGGGTGGCCGAGGGCTCTCCGGTCGGTTCCTTGAACCTGCGCGCCGGACGGTCGCCCCTGCCCGAATCACCCCAGCGCTGTCCCCCCCGGGCGCGTTCGCCGCCGTCGGCCCGGAACCTGCCCCCGTGGGCATCGCGGGCGCGTGGTCCCGCCGCACGTGGCGGCCGCCCGGCGGCCTTGCCCGCTTCACTCCGGCGCTGTCCCCCGCGGGCGCGTTCGCCGCCGTCGGCCCGGAACCCGCGCTTCCGCTCATCACGCCCGCGCGGGCCCGCCGCGCGCCGCGGCGGCCCGGCATCATCACGCGACCCCTGCGAGGTCGGCGGGCGACGAGACTTCGGCGGATGCTCGGTCGGCGCCTGGGTTCCGGGCCGTGGCCCCGACGGGCGCTCACCGCGGCGGCCGGAAGGTCCAGCGTCCGAAGGGGAACGCGGTACAGATTTTGGCATGGCAGCGCCCTTAACCGCGTCTCCCCTTAGGGTAGCATGCGCCGTCCGGCCGAACGGCGGCGGAAGCGCCGACGGCCCGGAAACCCCTGTCGCGGACGCCGGTCGGAGAGCCCGCACGCATGAATCCCGGTCTGGTACGGCTCGTCACGCTGGCGTGCACGGCGTACCTGCTCTCGCAGTTCTATCGCTCATCGGTGGGCGTCCTGGCGCCGGACCTCATGAGCCGGCTCGCCCTCACGCCCGAGGAGCTAGGCCGTCTGGGAGGCATCTTTTTCCTGGCCTTTGCCTGCGCCCAGTTGCCGCTTGGTGTGCTGCTCGACCGGTACGGACCCCGCAAGACGACCTCCCTGGTGCTGCTGGGAGCGGCGCTGGGGGCGTTCCTGTTCGCCACGTTCACGGAGTTTTCTGGGCTGTTGGCGGCGCGCGCCCTGATGGGTGCGGGCTGCTCGGTGGGATTGATGGGATCGCTGGTGCTGTTCTCTCGCTGGGTGCCGTCCCGCCGCTTCGCGACGATGGCCGGGCTGGTGCTCGGGGTCGGGGGATTCGGCGGCATCCTCGCCACCACGCCGCTCGCCGCCGCCTCGGCGTGGGTGGGCTGGCAGGGCGTGTTTATCGGCATGGGGGCCGTCACCCTCCTGGTCGCCATGATCTTTTGGCTGACCGTCCGCGACACACCGGACGGCACACCGTTTCAGAAGCCGCGGATCGGTGACCGCCAGGACAACGTGCTGCGAGGGTTCCTGGAAATCCTCGCCACCCGCGACCTGTGGTTCATGTTGCCGATCTCGTTCGTCGGTTACGGCGGGCTGCTCGCGATCCTGGGCCTGTGGGGCGCGCCGTACCTGAAGGATGTCCAGGGCCTGGGCGACATCGATCGCGGAAACGTGCTGCTGGCAACGGCTACCGCCTGGAACGCCGGCTGCATCCTGTTCGGGCGCTCCGACCGGCTGTTCGATACGCGCAAATGGACCGCGGTCGCCGGGTGTTTCGGCCTCGCGCTCGTCATCGCCGTGATCGCCCTGGTCCCGCCGGTGCCGCTGTGGCTCAATCTCGCGCTGTTCGGGGCGCTCGGACTGGTCGGCGCCTTCAGCGTCCTGCTGCTAGCCCACTACCGCGCCCTGTTCCCCGTACGGTTGGTGGGCCGGGCCCTCACCTTCACGAACTTCTTCAATTTCGGCGGCGTGTTCGTGCTGCAGTGGACGACCGGACTGGTGCTGTCCAGCCAGGGAGGCACCGCCGAGGGCGCCCCGCCGGGGGCCTACACGATCGCGTTCCTGATGATTGCCGGCATCCTGACCCTGGCGACGTTCGTCTACCTGTTCGCGCGCGACTACCGGCCCAGTGCGGAGATTCCCAGTTGATCAGCGGACGCCGGGTAAATCGCCTAGAGTAGGCCGCGCCATGAACTCCACCCCATCCAGCGCCCTCGTGCCCGGCCAGCGCATTCTGGTCAGTGCCGCCGCCGCCGGGATCGGGCGCGCCATTGCGGAGACCCTGCATCGACACGGTGCCCGGGTGCACGCGTGCGACATCGACGAGGATGCCTGTACCGCATTTCGCGCCGCCAACCCCGACATTCCGATCGCGCTGTGCGACGTGGCCGACGCAGACCAGGCCGCCGCGTGGGTAGACGACGGGGTCGACCACCTGGGCGGTCTCGATGGACTGGTCAACAACGCCGGCATCGGCGGCCCGACCGGCCGGATCGAGGAGCTCGATCCGGCCGACTGGAGGCGCACGATCGACGTGGACCTGAACGGGATGTTCTACGTCACCCGGCGGGCGGTGCCCGCGCTTCGCGCCTCCCGGAACGGGTCCGTGGTCAACCTCTCGTCATTGGCCGGGAAGTTCGGGTTCGCGGGCCGCACTCCCTACGCCGCGGCCAAGTGGGCCGTCGTCGGCTTCACCAAGTCGCTGGCGCGCGAGGTGGGTGATGCCGGGATCCGGGTGAACGCCATTCAGCCCGGCAATGTCGAAGGGCCGCGGATCGACCGGGTCATCGCCGCCAAGGCCGAACTCCGCGGCGAGGCCCCGGAAGCCCTGCGGGCGCGCATCTGCGAGACGGTCTCGCTCGGCCGTTTCGTCACCGCGCAGGACATCGCGGACACGGCGCTGTTCCTCCTGTCCCCGCTGGCCCGCAATGTCTCGGGGCAAATCATCGCCGTGGACGGCGACACGCAGATGCTGCTCTGAGTCATGCAGGAGCCCGCCATGATCACGGTTGTCGGCAGCGGCCTCGTGGGGCGCGGCTGGGCGATCGTGTTCGCGCGGGCCGGCTGCGCCGTCAGGCTGTGGGATACCGATCCCGAGCAGGCGGCCCGGGCGGTCCGAGGGATCGAGGCCGAACTGGACGGGCTCGCGGAGCTCGGGTTGGCCGGCGACGGCCCGCCGCCGGAGGTGCTCGGGCGGATCTCCGTGGCGTCAACCCTGGACGCCGCGCTCGACGGCGCGGTCCACGTGCAGGAATGCACGCCGGAAACCCTGGAGACCAAGCGTGCGGTCTTTGCGCAACTCGACGCGGCGGCCGCCGATGACACCGTGCTCGCCAGCTCGACGTCGGGTATCCGGGCCTCACTGTTCTCGGAATCGCTGACGGGGCGGACCCGCTGTCTGGTCGCACACCCGCTCAACCCGCCGCATCTCATTCCCCTGGTCGAACTGGTCCCCGCTCCTTGGACGGACCCCGCGGTCGTCGATCGCACCCGGGCGCTGATGGAGGGCGTGGGACAGGCGACGGTCACCCTCAAGAAGGAAGTGCCGGGCTTCGTGGTGAACCGCCTGCAGGGGGCGTTGCTGCACGAGGCCTTCCGGCTGGTCCAGGACGACGTCGCCGACGTGGCCGACGTGGACGCGGCGGTGGCGTCAGGGTTGGGGCTCCGCTGGTCGTTCATGGGGCCATTCGAGACCATCGACCTCAATGCACCGGGCGGGATCGCCGACTACGTTGCCCGCTATGGCCAGCTGTACCTCGACCTCGCACGTGATGGCGGCCCGCCCCGACCGTGGGAAGCCGACCTTGCCCGGGCCCTGGAAACCGACCGACGCCAGCAGCTCCCGGCGAGCCGGCTGGGCGAACGCGCACGCTGGCGGGACCGTCGCCTGGCGCTGCTCGCCGCCCACAAGCTGCGGCACGCGTCGGATCGCGACATCTGAACGGAGACCATGATCATGGCCACGGCCGCTCCCACGCCCCCCGAAGCCGCGCCGTCCGGGCGTCCCCGGCGCAAGGTCATCGTGACGTGCGCGGTGACCGGCTCGATCCACACCCCGTCGATGTCGCCGCACCTGCCCGTCACGCCGGACGAGATCGCAACCCACGCCATCGATGCCGCGGCGGCCGGCGCCTCGATCATCCACCTGCACGCCCGCATGGCGGAAGACGGGCGCCCCACCCAGGACCCGGAGGTGTTCCGGCAGTTCCTGCCGAGGATCAAGCAGAGTTGCAACGCGGTCGTGAACATCACGACGGGGGGTGCGCCGAGGATGCCGGTCGCGGAACGCATGCGCCCGGCGGTCGAGTTCGCGCCGGAAGTCGCGTCGCTGAACATGGGCTCGATGAACTTCGGCCTGTTTCCGATGCTCCGCCGCTACAAGACCTTCAAGCACGCGTGGGAACGCGAAGCCCTGGAATCGAGCCGGAGCAACGTGTTCCAGAACAGCTTCGAGGACATCGAGAACATTCTCCGGGCCTGCAGCGGGAACGGCACGCGCTTCGAGTTCGAGTGCTACGACACCAGTCACCTGTACAACCTGTCGTACTTCCTGGACGAGGGATTGGTGCAGCCGCCGCTCTTCATCCAGACGGTGTTCGGAATCTTCGGCGGGATCGGCACCCACCCCGAGGACATCGCCCACATGAAACGGACCGCCGACCGGCTGTTCGGGGACGACTGGCGCTGGTCGGTGCTCGGCGCCGGCAACCACCAGATGCGGGTGGCGGCCCTTGCCGCGGCGCAGGGCGGCAACGTCCGGGTCGGGCTGGAGGACTCGTTGTGGGACGGCCCGGGGCGGCTCGCGGACAGCAACGCGGCCCAGGTCACCCGCGTCAGCAAGATTCTGGACGGCCTGTCGCTGGATACCGCCACGCCGGACGAAGCGCGCGCCATGCTGTCCCTCAAGGGCGGCGATGCCGTCCGCTTCTGATTCGAATCAGCACGGGATTTGAGGAGACTTACCCATGAAATGCCGCGCCGCCGTTCTGCACAAGATGGGAGAACCGCGGCCGTACGCGGACACCAAGCCGGTCAAGATCGAGGAGATCGAACTGCTTGACCCGGGCCCGGGCGAAGTCCTGGTCCGGATGGCCTCCGCGGGGCTGTGCCATTCCGACCTGTCGGTGGTCAACGGATCCAGGCCGCGCGACTTGCCCATGGTCCTCGGCCACGAGGGCTCGGGCGTCATCGAGGCGGTCGGGCCGGGCGTGGACGAACTCCGCGTGGGCGATCACGTGGTGTACGTGTTCGTGCCGAGCTGCGGCAACTGCGTGCCGTGCGCCGAGGGACGGCCGGCGCTGTGCGAACCGGGCGCGAAGGCGGCGGTGGCCGGGACCCTGCTCTCGGGGGAACGGCGGATCCTGCTCAACGGGGAGCCGATCAACCACCAGGTCGGGGTGTCGTGCTTCGCCGAGTACGCGGTGTCCAGCACCCGTTCGCTGGTCCGCGTGGATCCTGACATCCCGCTCGATCAGGCCGCGCTGTTCGGGTGCGCGGTGATCACGGGCATGGGGGCGGTGGTCAACACCGCGAAGGTCCGCCCCGGCGCCGTGGTCGCCGTCATCGGCCTGGGCGGGACCGGCCTCGCGGCCGTGCTCGGTGCCCGCGCCGCCGGCGCCAGCCGGGTCATCGGCCTTGACCTCCTCGACAGCAAGCTGGAATCCGGCCGCCAGATCGGGGTCGACGAGGCGGTGAACGCGGCCGATCCCGACGCCGTCGCGACCGTGCGCGAGATGACGGCCGGCGGCGTCGAGTACGCGTTCGAGTGCGTGGGGTCGGCCAGGGCGATGGAACTTGCCTACGCGATCACCCGTCGCGGCGGCACCACGACCAGCAGCGGGCTACCGCCGCCGGACGCGAAGTTCGCCGTGCCGCACGTGCAGCTCGTCGGCGAGGAGCGGACCATCAAGGGCAGCTACCTGGGATCCTGCGTCCCCCGGCGCGACATCCCCGCCTACCTCGACCTCTTTCGCGCGGGCCGCCTGCCGATCGACCGGCTGGTGAGCGACCACATCCCGTTCGACCGGGTCAACGAAGGCTTCGACCGCCTTGACGACGGCGATACGATTCGGCAGATGATCGCCTTCTGATCGGAGCACTGGAGCCGGCATGCGGAGCACCCACAACACCGAACGGGCGGCCCGGGTGGACCTGGCCGCCGCCTACCGGCTGGCGGACCATCACGGGCTGTCGGAGGGCATCGACAATCACCTGACCCTGGCCGTGCCCGGCGAGGACGACCGCTACCTGCTGATCCCGTACGGCATGCACTGGTCCGAGGTCACCGCCGGTTCGCTGCTGGTCGTCGACGGAGACGGCAATGTCGTGGACGGGGACGGCATCGCCGAGCCCACCGCCTTTCTCATCCATGGCGCCGTCCACCGGGCGCGGCCGGACGCCGCCTGCGTCATGCACACGCACATGCGCGCCGCGCTCGCACTTTGCATGGTCGAGGACGGCGGACTGCACATGGCCGACCAGAATGCGTGCCGGTTCTTCGGTCGCACCGCCATGATGAGCACGTTCGACGGGGTCGTGCTCGACGAAGCCAAGGCCTCGCCCATCGTCGATGCGATCGGGGATCGCGACGTGCTCTTCATGGCCAACCACGGTGTGATCGTGACCGGACGAAGCGTGGCGCGCGCGTGGGAGGACCTCTACTTCCTGGAACGCGCATGCGCCGCCCAGGTGGCGGCCATGTCGACCGGAAGACCGCTCAGGCGGGTGCCGGACGCTGACGCCGCCGCCATCGCGGCGGACGTCGCGCGTGACGCCGAAGCGGGCCTCTGCACCGCGGACACGTTCTTCAGCGCGTCAAAGCGCCTGCTCGATCGTTGCAATCCGGGGTACGACGCCTGACGGACCGGCGCCGTGGCAGCCAGCACCCGTCAGTAGATCTCGTCCTCGAAGCCGCGCACCGTGGGCCCCGCGGTTTCCGGGCCGGTGCCGCGCGCGAACGCCTCCAGGATCACCCGCTCCGACGCCGGTAGCGGCCGGCGGCCCGTTTCCGCATCAATGCGAACCATGTCCACGCCGTCGGGGATGCGAAACGGGGAGTTCGGGACACCGCCCAGCGCCCGCTCCATGAACGCCCCGAAGATGGGCGCCGCGACCCGGCCGCCGCTTTCTCCGCGCCCCAGGTTCGCCGGCTGGTCGTACCCGACGAACACGCAGACCACGAGATCCGGCGAGAACCCCACGAACCAGGCATCGAGGAAGTCGTTCGTGGTCCCGGTCTTGCCCGCGAGCGGCATGCCGAGGTTTGCCAGCCGTCGCGCGGTCCCGACTTCGACCACGCCCTTCAGCATCCACGTGACCTGGAACGTGTTGACCGGGTCGGCGACAGGGATTCCGAGCGGCGCGAGGACCGGCGGCATTTCCGATTCGGCCCCGCACGCCGGACAGCGCCGCGTATCGCGGCGGTGGACGGTGCGCCCGTGCCGGTCCTGGACCCGTTCGACAAACGCGGGCTTGATCCGGCGACCACCGTTCAGAAGCGTCGCGTAGGCCGAGGCCAGCGCCAGCGGCGTGGTTTCAGTCGTGCCGAGCGCGGTCGCGAGGAACGGCTGCGGCGACCCCAGGTCGAAGCGCTCCGCGACCTCGACCACGCGCTCCACCCCGAGGGTATTGGCGAGCCGGATCGTCATGACGTTCCGGGATCGTTCAAGTCCGTCGCGCAGCGTCCGCGGTCCATAGAATCGGCCGGCCGCGTAATTCTGCGGTCGCCATTCCTCCAGGTGCGGTCCCTGGTCGATCACCAGTGGCGCGTCCAGGACCAGGCTCCCCGGCGTGAGGCCGTTTTCCAGCGCCGAGAGATAGATGAAGGGCTTGAAAGCCGAGCCGGGCTGACGTCTGGCCTGCGTGGCCCGATTGAACCCGAACTCCCCGTCGCCGTAACCGCCGACCAGGGCCAGCACGCGTCCGTTGCGCGGGTCGAGCGCGACGAGCGCGCCTTCCACCTCGGGCAGCTGGCGTAACGCCGGCTGCGGCCCCTCCTCGCCGTCCAGCATCTCCACCAGGATCACGTCGCCCGGCTCGAAGACGTCGGCCGGGCTCCCGTTCTCTTCGTCCTCGAACGCCCAGGCAGCATCCGCCCGCGCCAGCTCGGTGATCATGCCGCCCGGCAGGCCGACGACGGCGGCCTCCCTATCGATCTCCAGCACCACGGCCGGCAGGAGGTGGGATGGAACCCCGGCGGGACGCGCTTCGGGGTCGGACAGGCGCTCGGCCCAGTCCATCTCCTGCGGATCGTCGATCGAGCCGACCGGCCCCCGATAACCGCGCCGGCGGTCGTACGTTTCCAGCCCCTCGCGCAGCACCTCGGTCGCGATTTGCTGGAGCCTGGGCTCAAGCGTCGTGGTCACCGTCAAGCCGCCCTGGTACAGCGCTTCCTCGCCCATGGAATTGACGATCCATCGGCGCACTTCCTCGGCAAAGTGCGGGGCGGCGACCAGCGCGTCCCGCCCCTCACGGGCCACGGCCGTGAGCGGCTCCGCCCGGGCGGAGGACGCGTCCGCCGCCGTGACGAAACCCTCCTCGGTCATCCGCCGGAGGACGTAGGCGCGCCGTGCCAGCGCGGCCTCGCGCCGCAGTTCCGGGTGGTAGTTGTTGGGCCCCTTCGGCAGCGCCGCCAGGTAGGCCATTTCCGCCAGGGAAAGCTCGTCGAGGGACTTGTCGAAGTAGTTGCGGGCCGCCGCGGCCACGCCGTAGGAGCGGAACCCGAGGTAGATCTCGTTGAGATAGAGCTCCAGGATGCGTTCCTTGCTGAGGACGCGCTCCATCCGGAGAGCCAGCAGGGCTTCCTTCACCTTTCGTTCGATGGACACCGTCCGCGTCAGCAGGAACGTCTTCGCCACCTGCTGGGTGATCGTCGAAGCCCCGATCGGCCGCCGGCCGTCCGCCAGGCGGCTCGCATTCTGGACCACGGCCCGGGCGATGCCCACGTAGTCAAGGCCGGAATGCGTCCAGAAATTCCTGTCCTCCGCCGCGATGAAGGCGTTCGCCAACTGCTCCGGAATCGAGCGGACCGGCACGAAGAGCCGGTCCTGCTCGGCGTAACGACCCAGCGGCTGCCCGTCCGCGGCATAGGTACGCGACGTTTCCGCAGGCTCGTAGTCCATGAGCTGCCGATACTCGGGCAGCCCCTGTCCGAAGTGGTTGAGCACGACGATCACGGCGACGACACCGACGGCCGCCGCCAGCAGACCAGCCAGCCCGAAGCCCACCAGGAGCCGGCCGGCCCAGCTCCGGAGGCGGCTTGGCGGTTCTGGTTGCCCGGACTTCAATCCGGAGGTGCGCCGAAACAGCGCCGCGTCGTTGGGATCAACCGAAAGCGGCACGCACAGCTCCCAGTCCGTCGAACGTTCCCTCGATCTCCGCTCCGCACTCAACCCACTGGATGGCGGTCACGCTGCCGAGCAGGACAAACTCGCCGGCCCGCAGAACGCCGCCGCAGGCCGCGCGGTGCGACGCAAGCCACGCCAGGGCCTCGAGCGGATGCCCGAGGATGTCGCGTCCGCGTCCGACGGAGCGCGTCTCGCCGTTGATGCGCACCTGGCCTGCGAGTTCAGCCAGATCGAGCGCCGGCGAGAACTTCCTCGCGGCTCCCAGGACCGCGGCAGCGTCGAAAAAGTCGTCCGCGATCAGGGTCTGCGTATCCAGGTTGGCCCGGTCGACGTAGCGATCGTCCACGATCTCCATGGCTGGCATGATCTCGTCGACCGCGGCCACCATGTCTTCGCCCCGGAAGGGCCCGTCCGCGGCATGAAGCGTTGCGCCGAGCCGCACGGCGATCTCCACCTCGACACCGGGCCGGACGAAATCGGCGTGACGAAACCGGCCGGTCCCGAGGTGGACGGTTTCGGCCATCACGCCGCCGCCCGCCGGATGACGGATCCCCAGGTACCGCTGCATCTGGGGATTCGTGCACCCGATCTTCCAGCCGACCCGCTCGCCAAGCCCCGCCGCCGTGAGTTCCCGGTGGAGTGCATGCTGCACGGCGTAGGCCGCAGCTTCGTCGCGCGGCCGCAGGTGCTCGGGCGGCGCGGGCAGGGGGCGGTGTTCCAGGCGGTGGCGCGCGATCCAGGCGGCGGCCTCGCGTATGGAATCAGATGCGGTGGCGGGAGGCGTCATGGCTTAGTCATGGTGCGGAATTCCGCTGAGGTCAATCCGCGGGAGCGCCGGCATGCGGAGGCGCCCGGCGTTCGGACATCAGCATGATGAGCAGGAGGGCAAAAAGTCCGGCGAACAGCGGCATGTCGCCCATTCGCGCATGCAGCGGCGGTTTCTCGGGAACCGGCAACGGGTGGTCAATCACGCCGCCTTCACCCAGTCCAAGTTGCGCGAGCACGCGGCCGCGGGCATCGATTACGGCAGAAATACCGGTGTTCGCGGCGCGGATGACCGGCAGACCCTCCTCGACCGCGCGGAGGCGCGCCTGCGCGAAGTGCTGGTACGGCCCCGAGGTGCGTCCAAACCACGCATCGTTGGTCACATTGAGCAGCCAGCCCGGCCGCTCCGACCCCCCTGTGGGTGTCGGAAAGATGATCTCGTAACAGATCGCGGGCGCGACCGTCGCAAATCCGGGCAGGTCGATGCGGGCGCGCGCATCGGCGGCATGCATCCCGCGTCCCGTCACCGGCAGCAGCGACGCGGGCAGCCATTCGGCGAGCGGGAGGAACTCGCCGAAGGGTACGAGGTGCACCTTGTCATAAGACGCTTCCAGGCGACCGTCCGGCGCCAGGAAGAACAGGCTGTTGAAGACGGCCCCGTCGGCCGGGCGGAGCCTGAAGCCGCCGGTGGCCAGCCGGGCCTCGCCGGGGATCATCGCCTGAACGTCCCGCCGGAATTCTTCCCGCCCCGACGGATCAAACGGCAGGACGGCCTCCGGCCAGATCACCAGTTTCGGCGGTGTGCCCGCAGGGGGGATCCGGGAAGTGTCGACGTACCGCCGGATATTCTCGTCGTGCCGGCTGGCGTCGAGACGGGCTTCCTGCGGCACGTTGCCCTGGACGATGCGGACCACCGGTCCCTCACCGAGATCGAGGGTCCGCACGTTGTCGCGCAGGAAGCCGAGAAAGAGCACGGCCGCCAGCGGTGCGGACAGCAGCAGCCCCTGCCGCATGCGGCGGCCGGCAACGGCCGCGGGAGCCAGCGCCGCGAGCACGGTCACTGCCCCGAGACCGTGCGTCCCGATCCACGCCGCGGGCTGCATCGTTGTGACGGAGAACGCCCAGACCTGACCGGTGAGATTCCACGGGAAGCCGGTCAGCAGCCAGCTTCGGAGCCCTTCGGCAAGCACCCAGGCCACACCAAGGGCGACCAATCGGCCCTGCGGCTGGTCGAACAGTCGTGCCGTCGCCGCGGCCGCCGCGGGCAATACCGCGAGGCCTGCGGAGAGCCCTGCCACGCCGATGCCTCCGGCGATCCATCCGAACTGCCCGGTGTAGACGAACGACGCGCCAATCCAGTAGAGCCCGGCAGCGAACTGCCCGAACCCGAATGCCCAGCCAGTCCAGAACGCCTGGTGAACCCCACCGCTGCTGATGAGCCAGGCAAGCAGGGGAAAGGACACCCACAGGACGGGAAGTGCGTGGACCGGTGCAAACGCCAGTGCGGATACCGCGCCGGTCACCGCCGCCAAACCGAGGCGGAGGAGGCGGCGTTCCGGGATTCGAGGCGCGATCACGACGCGCTCCACGGCATCTCAGGATCCTTGAGGATGGAGCGCGAGCCGCCCGGCGACGATCAGGTTCCGGACGTCAACGACGCAACATCTTGCGCTTTCAGACGGCACTGGCACCATACCATGGCTGCCGACCGTGGCCCGACCACGTTTGCTGTGCGATCGAACGTTCCCTTCCTTGTCGGAGCGTCGGCCGCCAAGTCTGTCGTCGGAGTGCACCCGGCCGGACCAGGCATCTGTGTGGGAGACCGCACACGATTCGCGGTTGCCGGATCGTTGGCCGACCAGCGGAGTATTCTTGCACCGACGGCCCCCTCGATTTGTTGCGTTGACGGGGCTTCGTTGGCACACTCGCCATCTCCGGCGTCACGTCGCCCGGGTTCAAGCGCCATCGAGCCCTGACGGGTTTGGAGCCGAGGCGGCGCTGTCCCGCACGTACCGGAGACACGCGGGGCCCCTTCGTCTAGCGGTCCAGGACGCCGCCCTCTCACGGCGGAAACAGGGGTTCGATTCCCCTAGGGGTCACCAGGCCGCGTCAAGCTGTTCCGGCAGCTCTTGTAAAGCACCACATAAATTGTCGGATTTTGCACCTTTTGACGTCCTTGGCCCTTTTGAACGGTCGAAGGTTTCTCCGCTGCCCCTCTCAACTCAGCCGCACAACAGGGCTGACCTGATCTCCGGAAATCGGACCGCCTGCAGCGCGAAAATCGCGGCTGAATGTCAGGCGACACCTACGCATCCCACACCGACTGCCACGCGCTAAATTCGGAAGGCGTGACCCTGTAGCGCGAGAAATTCCCTTCGTGAAGGCTCAGCAGTTCTCGCTCGACAACCTCACGAAACCGGGCGCCGTCCGCATCCTTGATGTGCGTTGCAGTCCATGCACCGATGTGTGTGATCGCCGTCGTGTTGTCCATGCCCGCGCGGATGATCTCGCCGATGAGCTGGCGGATCGCCGTCCGATGAATCATCCGGAAGGGATCCGGCTCGCCGAGCGACATCCGCACTGCGGCGTACCGCGCCGCAGACCGCCTGTAGGCCCAAACGAAGACATCGCGCAATAGTTCCGTGCGATTGAGCTCGTACACGCCGAGAACCGCTTCCGTATAGAGCTCCCGTGGCATCTCCTCGAAGGACAGAGGCGACAGATTTGCCCTGATGAGCGGAATGTTCGCCGCGAGTCTGGAGACCCGCTTGTTCACGTCGTCGAAGGGTTGCAGATACGGCAGTTGCACCAGCGCGAACATTGCCTGTTCGAATGGATTCTCGATCTGTGAAGCCTTGGTCAAGGTCCGATCGAAGCATTCCTCGATGAGCTGCGGAATTTCCAATGGATGAAAGACCGAACCCTCGATGCCCACGCTGGCGCGCCGAAGCCGACCGGGCGCCTCGGGATCGGGAAGGAGGTTGTCTGCCAGCGCCGCGTGCAGATTGAGGATGGTGTGGCGGTTGAAGCCAATGGCCTCTGCGCTGTCGACCAGAATCTCGATGGCTTCCTTGTGGTTGAGAATCATCTGCGCTTCGCGCCGGTCTTTGCCTTCCGCTTCCTCACCGAGTTCGATCAGGCGTTTGGTTTCGAGCAGGGAATAGGTATTGCCCTCCAGGCGGCTCGAGTTCCACGACAGGTCGATCAGCAATCGGTTCAACACCCGCTTTGCATAGGTACCCGCAGGTTGTCGAACGATTTCGGTCTCGCCGTACTCGGTTAGCCCTACCCTCTCCACTTCAGAGAGATAGAAGGTCACGTTCGGGAGATAGCGATCCGGGAAGTTCCGGTCGTAACCAGCGGGTTCACGGGCTACGACAGGCCGTCGGACATAGTCGCGAATCTCCTTACCTGACTTTGACAGCGGAATCGGTGTCGTGAGAGGCGTAGTGATTCGCGGGAGTCCAGCATTTGTCTGCATCGACAATGAGGCATCTTTAGGCAAGCGGTAGCACCCCGAGCGACCAGAACCGTCCCGTATCAGGCGCTTGGCGTCGAGCAGTGCCTTCAACCGGTATTGCAAGGTCCGACGTGGCGGGCTTGCCTGCAGAGCATCCATGATCTCTGACGTGGTCATGCCTTCGGGCCGTTGTCCCACTACTTCTTCGATTGCCCGAAGGTTCTCTTCGCGAATGCGTCGCGCCACGATGCGATTCCGGATGAGCTGCCGAATTATAGGCGCAATATAACAGGCTTACGCGCAACAATAAACTATACACGCAACAATAACCGCTTCTATTGTTGCATATCTGCGCGTATCCGAGGTTTTCGCGCAAATATGCAGGGCGGAGCATCTAGGAAGAGAGGTCGCGCTCCGGCTGGTTCATCCACGTACCGCCATCGTTACTTCTCCGGTGGTGCTGAGCGGCGCGGCCAAGCCGAGGCTGCATCGGGCGGCCTCGTCGTGCGGAGCGGCTGGACTAAACCGCCGGATCAACGGGAAGGCATTGCGTTTTCAACGAGCCAATAACCCTGACGACCGCGACCCCACTTGACGCTTTCCGAACACCGACAGGGAAAATGTTCCGGACTGGTCGGCCTTGAAGTTGGGCCGCGAATCAGAATCCGCGTGTCTTGAAATACTGATCAACGTAGTCGGCGATGGCAGTCATCAGCTGGCGCCGGTACTTGGCACTGGAAAGGAGCCTCGCATCCTTCGCATTGGATACAAATCCCATCTCGATCAACACCGACGGTATGTGAAAACCGCGCAACACGGCGAAGTTCGCCTGTCGGTGGGGCCGCCGAAGGAGACCGATGCCGCGCTCCCCGAGTGACACGACCAGCGACTCGGCGAACTGCGCTGAGAGATTACGCGTTCCGGTTCGGGTCAATTCGATCATCGTGCTCTGGACCTGCTCATCGTACGTTTCGAAGTTCGCCACATCCAACTCCGCGTCGACCGCATCCGCATCGCTCGCAAGTTTTGCGGCCAGTCGGTCCGATGCCTTGTCGGACAGGGTGTATGCACTCAGTCCCCGGGTGTGGGGCCGCCCGACTGCGTCGGCATGCAGGGAAATGAACAGATCACCCCCCGCCTGGACCGAAATGTCCACCCGTCGTCGGAGGGGGATGTAGACGTCGGTTTCGCGGGTGAGCACGACCCGGTATTTCCGCTTCCGGAGAATCTCTCGCAGCTCCTTCGCGGCCGCGAGCGTCAGGCTCTTTTCTTGCAACGAACCCCGGATTGCGCCGGGGTCCTTCCCGCCGTGCCCCGCATCGACGATAACGGTGAACGGCGTGTTGCGGGCCCGGGGCGTCGCCAGCCCGCCCCTCAGGTCAAGGACGATCCGGTCCGGCCGGCCGTCGCCCGGCGGAAGCGTGAAATGCCGGTCCAGCTGAAAGGCACCCGCGGTATCGAACACCAGGCGCGTCACCCGCCCTTCACGCAGACCGACGCGGATCCGCTGCACTGCACCCGTGGCCGGGACCGAGCCCAGTTCGCCGAGTGCCGCCGACACGTCGACGACAAGACGGCTGGGCTCCTGAAGGACGAAGGTCTTGTAGGTGGCGGGCGCCGACAGGTCGACGACGACCCGCGTCACCGCGCTGTCGGGGACCCCGATGCGGATGCCCTCCACCGTTGCACCGGTTGCGGCGCCCGTCGACAGCAGCGCGCCAATGGTCACGAAGCCGAAGACGGTGGTACGCGCCCGCCGCCGCGCACGGCCGGAACCTTGCCGCGCCATCAAGTGTCGGCCGACCGCCCGCGCGCAACGAGGCGCGGGCAACTAAGGATATATGCCCCTAACTTCCCTGTTTGTTCCAATGTGAAGGCCCCATCGGAATATCAAACTTGCGAAAAAACGCGAAATATGCGAGACTCTATGTGCATATCAGACAGTGCCAAGATCGCGCGACCACGTGGCGCACGGCGCTGCTCCGAAAGACTTTACCTAAGGGCGGCCCTCTTAACACGGCCGTCGACCTTCAATGTCCTAGCTCGTGCTGAATCATATCGCAACGATGGCGCGCTGCCCCGCCAAATTGAATCTGGACGGCGCGGTGACCTCGAGCATCGGCACACTGTTCAACGCGCACGGGCGGGCCGAACCCTGCCCGGGTTCACGACATCTCACGGCTGCTGGCCCCGCTCGCCATGCGAGGGCTCACGCGCCCACCTGGAGTTTTCATGTCCAAACGAATGCTAATCGACGCCGCGCGTCCCGAAGAGACGCGCGTCGTCGTTGCTGATGGAGCCCAACTAGAAGATTACGATGTAGCACTCGCCTCACGCCCGCAGATTAAGGGCAACATCTACCTCGCGAAGGTGGTTCGGGTCGAGGCGTCGCTGCAAGCGGCCTTTGTCGACTACGGGCACGAGAAGCACGGATTTCTAAGCTTCACCGAGATACACCCGGACTACTTCCAGATCCCTGTCGCCGACCGGGAGGCGATCGTTGCTCGCGACAGCGAGCTTGCCCGCCAGGAGGCCGAGGCCGACGAGCTGGATGACGACGGCCACGACGACATCGACGCCAGGGAGGCGGCTGACGAACTGGCGGCCGACCGGGTCGACGAGGACGACGAACAGGTGGCCGACGGGGACAGCCGCAGCGGGCGCCCGCGGCGGCGCGTCAGCCGGAGGCGGTCGGAAAAGCAGCGTCGGGCAGAACTGTACCGGAACTACCGGATCCAGGAGGTCATTCGCAACGGCCAGCTGATTCTGGTTCAGGCCACGAAGGAACAGCGAGGCACCAAGGGTGCCGTGTTTTCGAGCTATATCTCGTTGCCCGGGCGGTACACGGTGCTGATGCCGAACACGGCGCACAGCGGCGGCGTCAGCCGAAAGATCGGCAGCCCCGAGGACCGCAAGCGGCTCCGGAAGGTCGTGAAGGATCTCGAGGTGGCGGACGGCATGTCGGTGATACTGCGAACCGTCGCCAAGGGGCGCACCCGGGCGGAAATCCGCCGTGACTTCGACTACGTCGTCTCGCTTTGGTCCGATATCCGGGAGAAGACCCTCAACTCGGTCGGCGCGTCCCTGGTCCACAAGGAGAACGACCTGGTCAAGCGCGCGGTGCGCGACCTGTATCAGTCCGACGTGGGCGAGGTCATCGTCGCCGGCGAGGGAGCCTACCGACGGGCCAAGGAAATTACGAAAACCCTGTCACCGTCGAAAGCGCGACACGTCAAGCTGTACCGGGGCGACCTGCCGTTCTTTCACTCCTACGCCATCGAACGGCCGCTGGCCAACGTCCATCGGCCGGAAGTGCGGCTGCCGTCCGGCGGGTCGATGGTCATCGCCCAGACCGAGGCGCTGGTCACCGTTGACATCAACTCGGGCCGCGCCATCCGCGAGCGGCACATCGAGGAAACGGCGCTCAAAACCAATCTTGAAGCGGTTGACGAACTTGCGCGGCAGTTCCGGCTCCGGGATTTGGCCGGGCTGATCGTCATCGACTTCATCGGGATGGAACGGCGGCGCAACAACGAACAGGTCGAGCAACGCCTCAAGGAGGCCCTCAAGCACGACCGCGCCCGCACCCACGTCGGCCGCATGTCGGAATTCGGCCTGATCGAGATGTCGCGCCAGCGGCTCCGGGCCAGCATCCACGACACCCAGCACGAGCCCTGCCCCAACTGCCACGGTCACGGCTGGATCTACCGGCCCGAAGCCCACGCGCTGATGGTGATTCGGGCATTGGAATGCGAGGTCGCGAACCATCGCGGCTGCCGGTTCAGGGTGTCGGTCCCGCCTGCCTGCGCCCAGCACCTGTCCGAAACCATGTGGCGCTCGGTACACCAGCTCGAGACGCAGTTCGAGGTACGAATCGAGATCCTCGCGACGACCGGGCCGATGGTCGACAACTACCTCCTCGAGGTCGTCCGGGCAGACGGTACCACCGTGTCGCTCAGTCCCTCCCAGGCCGGCGAATCGGGTGCCGGGACCGCCAGGCAGGGAGAGCGGAGCCGCCGTGGCGCACGGGGCCGGGGTGCCGCGAGGGAGGACGAGGCCGCCGACGAACGCCCGACACGGGCGAGGCGGGCCCGAACGGCCGATGCCGACGACGGCGGTGACGAGGGCGACGAAGACCGGCGCTCCAGAGGCCGTAACGGCAGGGCTTCCGCACACCGCAGCGCCGACGACGATCGGCGCCGTTCCCGCAATGGCCGCCGGCGCCCCGCCGCCGGCGCGGATTTCGATGACGATGCCGTGGCAGACGCGATGGAGCGGCAACGGCCGATGGCCGACGACGAGTACGAGGAGGAGGGCGACGAGGACCGCCTCCCCAGGGCGCGCCGCGCCCGAGCCAACGCCCGGAACGGGTACGAAGACACCGAGGAGAGGCGGCGGCCCCGGAACCGCCGCGGCCGGACCCTTGAGCGCGAGGAACTCGATGACGCCCCGGACGATGACCGATCCGGCTACGAGGGCCAAGCCAGGGCGGTCGATGACGATGACTACGACGCCGAAGAGGAACGCAGTCGCGCCAGTCGACGGTCACGGTACGCGGAACGCGACGGGGGTGACGACGACGAGTTCGAGGAAGGCGTTCGTTCGCGCAGGCGGCGGTCGCGCGCGCAATCCCGGCATGACATCGTGGACGATCCAAGCGACCGGCCCCGCCCGCGCGGCAGGCGCGCCCGCGGTCCCGCGCGCCCCGACTACGACGACGAGTTCCCAGAGGAACCGCTGCCCCGGCGGCGGCGCGCGCAGCCGTCGGCAAGCAGCGAGGCCATGAACGGGCTTGACGACGAACCGCGCATCCGACGCAGGCGAACGGAATCCGAACTCTCCGCCCATGACGAGGAGGCCGCGGCAGACGAGCCGCGCAGGCGCAGCCGGCGGACGCGGTCGATGACGCGGGATGGGCGGCGCAGCGACATCGCTGATGACAACCGCCCGCGGCGCTCACGGTCTGCACGAGACCCGCTCGAGGAACACCCCGATGCGGACAACGGCGTTGACCCCGCGCTACGGGACGGCGGCGCAGGGGCAGCGGGCGCCATGCCTGAAGCACAGGATGCTCCCGCCGACCTCGCCGATCCCGGCGACTACCCGGACGGGGCGGCTGATTCTCCCTTCGGCGCTCAGTCTGAGACATCGCCCCCAAGTCGCGGCGACCGCTCCGGCCGGCGCACGCGTCGCGGCTCGCGCGGGGGTAGCAGGCGCAGGGGATCGCGGGCCAAGCGCGGCGACGCCCAGGCGCCGGATCGGCACGAGGAGCTCGCGCCGGAAGCAGGCGGCGCCTTGGCCGGGGCGGTGGACTTGTCCGACCACGCGCAATCCGCCGATCGCGCGGCGAGCGCCCCGGGTCCGGACCCCTTCGGAGCCGCGCTCGAAGGATTGGGGCGGGGCGCAGATTCGCACGTCTCCACCTTCGCTACCGCACCAAATCACCCGTTTGCGGACGCCGACGAGCCAGTCCTCCAGGACGCGCAGGGGGCCGAAACCGCCGGGGGCCCGGAACTGTCGCCGGAGACCGATGATCCGTTCGGAGCGGTGGCTCAGGTGCCTTCCGACACCGGCCCGGCGGGCGACGACACCCGGGCGGAAACGAGCCCGGAGAATCCCTTCGCCGGCCAAGAATCCTCACCTGAGGTGCGCCGGCCGATGGCGGCCGATGGCGAGCTGAACGGCAAGTCGCAGGCACTTTCCGAGGATGAGCCGGTGCCGAAAGCCGCGCGCTGGTGGAATCCGCTACGGAGCCGGTCGTGATGGACGACCGCCAGCCTAGCGCAGCGTCCGGTTGCCCAGACGGATGACGGCCTCCTCGATGGTCTCGGGGGCGCCGGAGTAGCTCATCCGCACGAACCGGTGCCCCCGCTCGCGGTCGAAATCGACTCCGGGCGCTACCGCAACCCCTTCGTCTTGCAGGAGCTGTCGAGCGAACTCGAAGGAGTCGTCCGCGAAGTCGGACACGTCCACGTAGAGATAGAACGCTCCGTCAGCGGCGGCGACCTTGCGGAAACCGGATTTCGACAGCCCGGCGAGCAGGACATCGCGGTTCGCGCGATACCGCTCGACATGGGCGTCGAGTTCCGCGTAGCAGCCGAATACCTCGCAGGCCCCCACTTGCGCGACCGTGGGGGCACACAGAAAAAAGTTCATGGCGAGGCGCTCGGCGGCCTCGATGAGTTCCGGGGGGCCTGCGACCCAGCCCAGCCGCCAGCCCGTCATCGCGAAATACTTCGAAAAGCTGTTCACCACGACGGCCTCGCCATCCAGACCCAGCACGGTCGGGCACGCGTCTTCATACGCGATCCCGTGGTAGATCTCGTCTGCCACCAGTCGGATGTTGCGTTCCCGACAGAACGCGACCAGCCTGATCAGCTCGGGTTCCGGCATGACCGACCCGGTCGGGTTCGCGGGGCTGGCCAGGATCACCCCGTCGAGGTCGGCCGCAACAGGATCCAGGAGATCAACGACCGGCTGATAGGCGCTTTCGTGGGCCCCCGGAATCGTGACCACTTCAATACCCAACGCAGCCAGGATGCTGCGGTAGGCGGGGTAGCCGGGCGACGCGAGAGCCACGCGGGCCCCGGGGTCGAACAGCGCGAGAAACACGAGGATGAACGCGCCCGACGCACCGGTCGTCACGATGATGCGTTCGGGCCCGACATCCACGCCGTAGAAGTCCTGGTAATGCGCGGCGATGGCGCGACGGAGCTCCGGCAGGCCGAGCGCTTCCGTGTACCCGGTCCGGCCCGCCGCGATCGCGGCGCGCGCGGCGTCGCGCACCCGGACCGGGGCACGGGCATCCGGCTCCCCCACCTCGAGGTGCAGGATGTCCCGACCAAGGGCGGCCAGGCGATTCGCTTCGGCGAGCACGCCCATCGCGTGAAACTGCGGCACGTTTGACCGCTTGGACAATTTGCCGAACACCATTGGGCTCCCGCTACATCGGCGACCGTCTCTGGCCGGGATGCTGCCGTCGGACTCGTGCGGCGTGCAAGCCCCGGTCAACCGCGTCCCTGCAGGGCAGATACTAGGCTGCCGTCGATCCGATGGGGGCTGACGCGTTGGCGTCGGCAGCGGCCCGGGATGGAGTGCCGCTTCTCGCGACCCCGCCGGGCCCGATGCCCAGGTCGCCGCTGGCGCCGCGGGAGGCGACACGCTGCCGTGACGTGCGGGCCAGCACCCGTCCGCGCGGCGGGTGTATACTGCGCCGCTTCCTCATCAGTATCGGCCTGCACCGAAGCCAACTCAGGACAACGTCCCATGTCACGACGCTGCGAACTCACCGGAAAGGGTGTGCTCACGGGCAACAACGTGAGTCACGCCCACAACAAGACGCGACGTCGGTTCCTTCCGAACCTGCAGCGGGTGTCGCTGCACAGTGACCTGCTCAACCAGACCGTGCGCTTCCGCGTCGCCACCTCGACCCTCCGGACGGTGGACCGGAAGGGCGGCCTCGATCCGTTCCTGTTGGACGCGGATCCGCAGTCTCTGTCGGACCGGGCCCGGGCGCTCCGCACCCGGATCGCGAAACGCCAGGCCAGCGCCTAGGCGCCTTCAGACGGCAAGCGGCCCCGTTCGCCCGGCCTGCATTTCTTCCGAGAACAGGTCGGCCAATTGTTCGGTGATCGCGCCGCCCAGCTGCGCGACATCGAAGATCGTGATCGCCCGCCGGTAGTAGCGCGTGACATCGTGCCCGATGCCGACGGCCACCAGTTCCACCGGAGAGTTCCGCTGGATCGTGTCGATCACTTCCCGCAGATGGCGGTCGAGATAGTGCCCGTGATTGGCCGACAGGGTGCTGTCGTCCACGGGAGCGCCGTCCGAAATGACCGTGAGGATGCGTCGCTGCTCGGCGCGCGCGAGGAGGCGCTGGTGCGCCCACAACAGGGCCTCACCATCGATATTTTCCTTTAGCAGCCCTTCCCGCAGCATCAGGCCGAGGTTCCGGCGCGACCGGCGCCAAGGCGTGTCGGCGGCCTTGTACACGATATGCCGAAGATCGTTGAGGCGGCCCGGGTCAGCAGGCCGGCCCGCTTCCAGCCATGCAGCCCTGGCCTTTCCGCCCTTCCAGGCGCGGGTGGTAAAACCGAGGATCTCCACCTTCACGCCGCACCGCTCCAACGTGCGGGCGAGGATGTCCGCGCTGATCGCGGCCACCGTGATCGGTCGGCCCCGCATTGAACCCGAATTATCCAGAAGCAGGGTCACCACGGTGTCACGGAAACGGGTCTCCGCCTCCCGCTTGAAGGACAACGGGGTCGCGGGGTCAACCACCGCACGGGCCAGCCGCGCGCAATCGAGAAGCCCCTCCTCGAGATCGAACTCCCACCAGCGCACCTGCTGAGCGAGGAGCAGGCGTTGCAGCCGGTGGGCCAGGCGCGCGATGAGGCTTTCGAACTGCACGAGATGGCGGTCCAGTGCCGCCCGCAACCTGACCAGTTCGTCCGGCGCACAGAGATCCTCGGCCGCAATGATCTCGTCGTGCTTGCGTGTGAAGATCGAGTACGGGACCTGCCCGGAATTGTCTGCCGACAAGTTGTGCCAGGCGGGCGGCGCACCCTCCTCCTCTTCTTCCTCTCCCTCGCCATCAAGCCCGGACGTACTGTCGCCGCCGTCTTCGTCCGGCAGCTCGTCGTCCAGGGCGCCGGTCCCGGGCATCCCCTCGGTTTCGCCGTCGTCCTCATCGTCGGCGTCCGTGTTTCCCGGTGACTGTTCGTCGTCGGTAGCGCTCTCCTCCTCTTCGCCCCGCTCGTCCTCCTCGCGGGTCAGGGCGTGCAGGTCGAGATCGTCCAGCAATTCCCAGAGATGCTGGGCAAAGGCCGCCTGATCGTCAATCACGTCCACGAGCGAGTCGAGTGACCGGCCGCTTGCGAAACGGAACGTATTCTGCCAGCGCTGCACCAGGGCGGTGGCTGCCGCCGGAACCGGTCGGCCCGTCAACCGTTCCCGGACCATGAGACGTAACGCGTTTGCGAGCGCCTCGTTGCCGTCGTCGCCCGCATCCACCCGGGCGGACCGCCGCGCCTCGACGTCCAGCGCCGCGTCGAGATTGTCGGCGACCCCCCGCATGGCGTTGGCGCCCAATGCCTCGTACCGCGCCTGCTCGGCAGCGTCGAGCAGCGCCTGGCCGAGCGGACTGGGAGATCCCAGTTCACGGTGGAGGGTTTCGTCGTGGTACCGCAGCTTGAGCGCGGCCGTGTCGGCGATTCCCCGGATCGATGCCGCATCATCGCCATCGCGGGCGGGCACGGGAATGGAGACCGCGCTGCTGTCCGGCGCGGCGTTGCCGAAACGCACCTCTACGCCGGATTGGCCGGCCAGCGCGCGAACCGCCCCGGCCGTGGCCCGCTTGAAGTCGTCCAGCCGGCCGCGTGCTCCGGCCACCGTCATCCGTCCGGCATCCCGCTGACCCAGCTCTCCGGCAGGTCACGCCCGAAACAGCGCTGAAAATACTCCGCCACCACCGGGCGCTCGACCTCGTCGCACTTGTTCAGGAACGTCAGCCGGAACGCCAACGCATAGGCCTCTTCCCGGTCGCCGCCGCCAGCTTCGAAGATCAGCGCGTTCTCGGCCCACGTGATCACGGTCCGCGGGGACATCACCGTCGAGATGTCCCCAGCCGCGAGCCCGCGCCGCGTCAGGTTGGCGACGGCGACCATGGCCTGCACGATCTCCGCGTGCGGTGGTTCGGAGAAGGCCGGTACCTTCGCATGGACGATGTCGACTTCGGCGTCCTCGGCCAGATAGTTGAGCGTCGCCACCACGTTCCAGCGGTCCATCTGCCCTTGATTGATCTGCTGCGTGCCGTGATAGAGCCCGCTGGCGTCGCCCAGGCCGATGGTGTTGGCCGTCGCGAACAGCCGAAACCCCGGATGCGGGCGCAGGACGCGGTTCTGGTCGAGCAGCGTGAGCCGGCCGTCGACTTCCAGCACCCGCTGGATCACGAACATGACGTCGGGCCGCCCGGCGTCGTACTCGTCGAACACCAGCGCCGTGGGCGACTGGAGCGCCCATGGCAGCATCCCTTCCCGAAACTCGGTGATCTGATGACCGTCGCGCACCACGATGGCGTCCCGGCCGACGAGATCGATCCTGCTGATATGGCTGTCCAGATTGATCCGGACGCAGCGCCAGTTGAGGCGCGCCGCCACCTGTTCGATGTGCGTGGACTTGCCCGTGCCGTGATAGCCCTGAATCAGTACCCGCCTGTTGTCGCGGAACCCGGCCAGAATGGCGAGCGTGGTCTCGGGATCGAACCGGTACGAATCATCGATGTCGGGAACATGCTCGTCCGGCTGTGAGTACGCGGGAACCTCGAGATCGGTATCGATCCCGAACATATCGCGGACCGATACAACGGAATCCGGTACAGGCGTGCGGACGGCTTCGGAGCCAGCTGGAATATTCGACATGCGTGCGTGTTCGTTCGTAAGGGCTGCCCGGCCTGCTCAGGCCTTGCCGAGGTGACGGGTAAGGACGGCATAGGCCGCATTGATCCGGACTAACCGGTCCGAAGCCTCGGTGTCGCCGCCATTGGCATCCGGATGATGCGACTTCACGAGTGACTTATAGCGCGCCTTGACGGCTTCGAACGATGCACCCTCGCGCAGGCCGAACTCGCGGAGGGCGCGGGTGACGTGCACAGGGGCACGCTCCGGGCGGGCCGCGGGTCCGCCGCCGCGCGGCCGGCCGGCCCCCCGGAACAGACCGAACCAATCGGCCAGGCGGGGCTCCGGCACGTGGGCGTGCTGCCCGAGTGGCCAGGTCGGGCGCTGCCAGCCGATGTCCTCGCGGACCTCGCGGCCGATCTCAACCTCGTCGCAGCCTTCGAAATAATTCCAGCGGCGGTTGTACTCGCGGACGTGCAGCAGGCAGAACCAGCGCCAGTTGCGCAGCGCATGGCGCGAGCGGGGCGCCGGGTACTGGCCGAGATCGGTGCAGTCGGGATGCTCGCAGATTCGCGGAGGCATGCGGGCGTCGTCGCCCAGGCATTCGGGCGCTCCACGGGGCGGGTTGCGGCGCGAGCGGCGTGCGGTCATGGCCGCATCATGGTGGCAGAGACCGATTCAGGCAAAGGGGTGCCGCGCCGGCGGTGGGCACCGGAACCCGCCAGGTTGCAGCGATCGGATCCATCCGTCAGGGTGTCCGTTCGGCCGCTGAGCGGAGAGGAGGCCACAGGGTGACCCGAGCGAAACGCATGCTGGCGGCGCTGCAGGCGCGGCTCGGCGAGGCAAGCATCGAAGTCGAGGATGAATCGCACCTGCATGCGGGCCACGCCGGCGCGCCGCTGGGCGGGGAGAGCCACTATCGCGTCCGGGTCGAATGTGCCGCCTTCCGCGGCCTGAGCCGAATTGAGCGCCACCGGCTGATCCACGACATCCTGAAGGCGGAACTGGCTGCGGGCGTCCATGCGCTGGCTCTCGAGCTGTCCGTGCCGTCACCGGATCCGGGAGCCGCGGCCAACTCCTAGGTTCGCCGTCGCGCCGCCCCGTTCCGGGCCGGCGCGGCCCGGTAATGCGCGGGGTAGAGATCGCGGACCACCGGGCTGCTTTCGGCGTAGGCGTGGCACGTGTTCAGCAGCATGGGCCGATCGTCTGCCTTGAGGTCCTCCACCGGCTGCCCCTGATCGCGAATCCGCGCCGGATAGATCGTCTGAAAGGCAGCTGTGGCCAGCGGAAACAGCATCTCCACCAAATGGGTACAGCCCTCGATGCCGCCGAGCCGCTCGCGCACCGCGCGCCGCCAGCCGCGCGCGATCGGGATCCCCTTGAGACGCTGCAGGTTCGGAATCACGGCCGGACAAATGGGATACGGGGACTTCTCGACCGCCACCTGCACGTCCCGAACGATGAACTGGTCGTCGACGGTCAACCGAATCCACATGTCGTGAATGGGGTCTCCGGCCGGGACATCGCCACGCCAGCGGGACGTGAAGTCGTAGTCCTTGGTGTCGCAGAGGTGCCCCTCGATGTCCCAGAGACCGTCCTGGCGCTGGTAGCCGCGACAGATCAGCTGGCGGCAGTGCAACGGGGCACGGGTTTCGGGCTCAGGCAGGGGCATCGCAGCAATCTCCGGATGCGGAACAGGTTCGTGCGGGCCCCGCCCGGCGGCGGGTCAGGGTAGCAACAAGTACGTGAGCATGATGGGCACCAGCACGAGCGACGCAACGGTCGTGACCACCACGACACTGGCAACCTCGTCGGGGCTGCGCCGATAGTGCTGGGCGAACAGGGCCGCAAACACCGGCGTCGGCAGAACCGCCTGGATCAGCACGACCCCGCGCGCCACGCCCTCGAGCACGAGGAGTTCGGTGACCCCGAACGCCAGCAGCAGGCCGACGGCGTACTTCATGGCGACAGCGCGGGCGGTACGGCCGATCCGCACGACGTGGAAGTTGGCGATCGTGGCGCCCAGCGTGAACAGCATCAGCGGAATCGCAATGCCGCCGAGCAGGGACGTGGTCGCAAACACCCAATCCGGCACCGCCGCGTCGGTCAGCAGGACGGCCAGCCCGGCCGCGACCGCGTACGGGAACGGCGTGCGCAGCAGCGCAACGGGGTTGGCGCTCCCGGACCAGATCAGGACGCCCAGCGTGAAGTGCAGGGTCGCCGTGACCGTGAAGTAGACGATCCCGAGTTCCAGGCCCGCCGCCGCAAACGCGAAGAGACAGATGGAGATCCCCAGATTGCCGCTGTTCGGGAACATGAGCGGGGCGAGGAACGTTCGCCGCGACAGCCCGACCAGCGGGAGCGCGACGGCGCCGACGATCATCGCCCCCAGGATCATCAGGATGGCGGCCAGCGCCACATCGATCGCGAGGGCGGCCGGCGAATCGAGCGTTGCCAGCGTCGTGAAGATCAGGCACGGGGCGCCGATGCGGCTGACGAGATCCGTGACCTGCCGCGTGTCGAAGTTGAACCCGCCCTTCACCCACAGGTAGCCGAGCCCGGCAATCGCGAAGACCGGCGCGAGGATGGGCAGGAGCGCCAGCACCACGGTGCCGAGGGAAGCGATCACAGCAATTCCATTTCCAGTAACCGCCGCCGGCCGGAAGCCAGGCAATCCGGAACACCGGCAGGGCCGCGCCGATGCGGGCCCCCGGCTGCCGACACCGACCCATGCATCCCGAGCGCTCATCGCCAGCAGTACTGCTGCACTGCCGCGCACGCAAGCGACCCCGCGGTCCGGCGTCAGGCGGTCGGGGACCCCAGTCTGCCGGCACCTGGCCCGCCGGGCGGGCCCGCGATCACTGCGCTGTCCGGGCCCGGCTGCCCCCCGCGCCGGTCGCTATGACGACGACGGGCGGGGGCGCAGCCGCAGGCGGACCAGCCGCGCGCCATCCTTTCTCAGGACCTGCACCGCGAATCCGGGCACCTGCACTTCGGCGCCCTCCTCGGGAAGTTCCTCCGCTTCATCGATCACCAGCCCGGCAATCGTCGGCGCACCGTCCGTGGGCAGTTGCCAGTCGTAGCGCCGGTTCAGGTCCCGCACCGACGTGTCGCCGGGCACGAGGACGCTTTGATCCATCCCCGGCGGCGGCAGCGTCCGCACCGGATCGAACTCGTCCGGGATGTCCCCGACAATGTCCTCGAGAATGTCCTTGAGGGTCACCAGGCCCTCGAGCGCCCCGTATTCGTCGACGACCAGCGCCATGGGCGTCTGCCGCTCGCGGAACGAATCCAGCTGGTGGGCGAGCGTCGTGACGTCCGGCACGTACCAGGGCTCGTCCAGCACCTCGCGGATTGCGATCGACTGCGCCCCGCCCATCTCCTGAATCCGCATGAAGAGCTTCCGCGCGTGCAGGATCCCGATGATGTTTTCCCGCTCGTCCGCCCAGACCGGGTAGCGGGTGTATGGATTCCGGAGCACCTCGGACGCGAGGACGTCGGGCGGCTGCGACGCATCCAGGGTCAGCATCCGGACCCTGGGAACCATGACGCTCCGCACGGTGACGTGATCCAGGTCCAGCACGCTCCGCAGCATGTTGCGGTCACGACGACGGACGCCTGCGGTCGCAGCCAGTTCGATTGCGCCGCGGAGTTCCTCCCGCGCGGTCCCGCCCGTCGACCGGGCCCGGCCCAGCCGGCCGCCCAGTCGGAACACCGCCGCGACGACGATCGTCAACGGCGTCAGGAGCGTCACGAGCGGGGCAATCGGAATCGCCACCCACGGGGCGATGCGGTCGGCGTGGCGGATCGCGATGGTCTTCGGCAGGATCTCTGCAAACACCAGCACCAGTGCCGTCATGACCACCGTTGCGTAGACCACGCCCGCGCCGCCAAACCGCTCGATCAGGGCACGGGTGGCTAACGCCGACGCCAGGATGTTGACCAGGTTGTTGCCAAGCAGGATGGCGCTGATCATCTGTTCGCGGCGGTCGAGGAGCCGCTGCACCCGGACCGCCCGGCGGTCGCCGCGGGCGGCATGGAGGTGGATCCACGGGCGCGACGCGGCCGTCATGGCCGTCTCGGACCCGGAAAAGAAGGCGGAGAGCAGCAGCAGCGCACCGATGGCGGCAAGGTCGATCGGCAGCGGGTTCAATGGTCGGTCCTGGTGGCGGGAGCGGCAGTGCCGGTCAATTCGCTGCCTCCGCACGCAGAAAGCGGGCGAGCTCGTCGCGGCTGCAGTCCCGGGTCAGGAACGCGGCGCCGATCGCCCGGGCTAGCACCAGCGGCAGCCGGTTGTCGCTGCGGATCTTCTTGTCCGACTGCATCTGCCGCACGGCGGTCTCCGCCGGCCACGCCCGGCCGAGCGCTTCCCGCGGGGACGTTGGCAATCCCACCTGCGCGAAGTGCCGGGCAACGCGGTCCGCGGTGCCGGCAGGAACGTGCCCGCGTCGTTCCGACAACCGGAAAGCCAGGATGCAGCCGACCGCCACCGCCTCGCCGTGGCGAAGCGTTCCGTCCATTCCGGCTTCGGCCTCGAGGGCGTGCCCGAAGGTGTGCCCCAGGTTCAGCAGGGCCCGCCCGGCCTGCTCGCGCTCATCGTCGACGATCACCTGCGCCTTGATCCGGCAGCAGCGCTCGACCGCCGCGGTGCGCAGCTCTTCGTCGCCGGCCAGCAACGCCGGTCCGTGCCGCTCCAGCCAGGCGAACAGGTCGGCATCGCCGAGCAGTCCGTACTTCACCACTTCCCCGTAGCCCGCCCGCAGTTCGCGGGGGGGAAGGGTCCGGAGCGTCGCGACGTCGGCGAGCACGAGGCGGGGCTGGTGGAACACCCCGAGGAGATTCTTCCCGGCCCGCGTATTGATCGCGGTCTTGCCGCCCACCGAGCTATCCACCTGGGCGAGGAGGGTGGTCGGTGCCTGCACGAACGACACCCCGCGGAGCACGGTCCCGGCGGCGAACCCGGCAAGGTCGCCGACGCAGCCACCGCCCACCGCGTAGACGCTGCAGTCGCGCCGGATTTCCGCCGCCAGCAGGCGCTCGACCAGTTGTTCGAACGACGCGTAGGACTTCGCCGGCTCGCCCGACGGCACCTCGATGACCGCGCGCACCGATGCGCCGGCATCCCGGAGGGAATCCACCAGGGCCGGGGCGTGGTGGGCGGCCACCGCGGGCTCGGTCACGATCAGTGCGGGTCCGAGTCCCAGTTCCTGATGGTACCGGCCAGCCGCACCGAGCACCCCCGGCCCCACCATCACCTCGTAGGCACGATCCCCCAGCGCGACGGGGACCCGGCGGTGCGGCGTATTCATGCGCCGAGTGCGGCCACGGCTGCGAGCGCGCGACGCACCGTCACCGCGCGGTCAACGTCTTCGGAAACGACGACGACGTCGGCCTCTGCGTACACCGGATAACGCTCGCGCATCAGGCCGGTCAGGGTATCGCGGAGGTCATCGCCGGCAAGCAGTGGCCGCGTGGCAGGCCGCCGGATGCGGCCGACCAGCACGTCGAGGTCGGCGCGCAGCCACGCCGACAGCGCCGCCCGCCGGATGCGCGCGCGGTTGGTCGGCCGCAGGAACGCACCGCCGCCGGTGGCGACGACGGCGGGGGCACCCTCAAGCAAGCGCGCCAGGACCGCCTCCTCCATCCGCCGAAAGGCTTCCTCGCCATCACGCGCAAATATGTCGGCAATGGTCCGGCCGGCCTCTTCCTCGATCACCGCATCGCTGTCGGCAAACGGGCGGGCAAGCGCCTCGGCCAACCGCCGCCCGATCGCCGATTTGCCGGCCCCCATCAATCCAACGAGCACCAGGTGTCGATGACCGAGCACCTGTGCGGCGGCACGGGCATCGGAGTCACGGCCCAATGCGTGTGCGCTCCCAGTCTCCACCGGTGACGCTCCCCGTGACGATCCGGCAGGCTTGAGCGCGTCCGCCCTGCTGCGTCGCAACACGGCGGCAGTCTATCACGCCGCGGCGAGCTTCCTTCCCCTGCCCGAATTCGGCCGGCCGACAGGGCGCCGGGGGGCGGGATTCAATGCCGCTCGAACGGCTGCCTCTGGCCGGCATCTAGTGGTCTATATTATCGCGCAAGAACTAGGCAAGGACCGATTTGCGCAATGTTTGCCCGTCAAGAACAGACTCGTTTGGAGGCGCGACGCAGGATGCAAATCCTGACGGTGCTGTTCCTGCTGGCGACGGCGACTGTTCTCGGCTTCGGCGTGTACGTGCTGCTTTCCGTGGACATCACTCCCGAACCTGCACTCGTGGAAGAGCAGATTCCGAATGATCGCTTCTTTTGAGCGCCTCGCGCGCTTCCTGGTCCATGCCACCGCCTGCTTAGTGTTGACGGTGCCGCTCGCCGCAGCGGCGCAGGCACCTGACTCCGACACCACGGTACCCGCCGAGGGCCCGGGCGGGGCGCCGGCAGGCGAGACATCGGGTGCAACCGGCGATGCCCCGATCCAGCTCCTGCCCGACCGGGTGGCGGACCCCGCCGCCGCGGACGTCGATGCGGGAGAGGATGACGCGGACGTCGATGCGGGAGAGGATGAGGACGTGCCGCCCGCGTTCCGGATCCCCGAGCCGGCCGAAGGGGTCATGGTGTCGGACCTGCCCTCCGCCCGGCCTGGCTGGATCGGCGCCCTGACCGGAAGCGAGGGCGGTCTCGGCTGGACGATGTGGGAAGGCACCGACGCAGCACTCGCGGAGCGGCTGCTGGCCGCGGTGCCGACGGCGATGGAATCGCCCGCCATGCGGAGCCTTGCCCGGCGTCTGCTGCTGAGCCGTGCCGCGGCCCCGGAGCGCCCGCCCCAGCGCGAGATCGTCCAGCTGGGGCCGGACGGGCAGCCGGTCGACACGGACACGGGAGAGGTGGCGCACTTCCTCGATGAGCGGATTCGCCTGCTGGTGCAGCTGGCGGATGGAGAAGGCCTTGCCCTGCTTGCCGACGTCGTGGCGCCGGACACGGTCGGTGCAGCCCTTGATGAACGCGTGCTCGAAGGCCGGCTCCTGGCCGGCGATACGGAACTGGCGTGCGCGGAAGTGCAGCGCCGGCTGGCCAGCCGGCCGACGGCCCGGCTCCGCGTGGCGCTCGCGGTCTGCCAGATCCGGCAGGGCGCGCTGGACGCCGCATATCTCACGCTGCAACTGCTCGAAGACGAGCTGCCCGCCGATGCCCCCCTGACGGCGCTGGCGTACGCGGTCCTGGACGGTACCCCGCTGCCGGAAGGGATGATCTTCCCCGATGACGACTACCTAGCCCTGGCGCTGCTCGCGAGCGGCGGCGAGTCCCTCGTCCGGCACCAGAACTCGGCCGGGCTGCCCGTCCTCCGGGCGATCGCGGAAGGCGCGTCCGGCGACACGGTGCGTCGGATCTACGCCGCCGAGCAGACGGCGCGCGTCGGGGCGCTGCGCAACGGGGCCCTTGTCGAAGCGTACGCCGCGATCGAATTCACGCCGGACCAGCTGCGCAGCGCCGGAACCGAAGCCAACGCGCTCCATCCCGTGCTCGCCCGCGCGCTGCTGTTCCAGGCCGCGCTCAAGGCCACGACCGCGATCGACCGCGCCCGCTTCCTGCGGCTCCTCTGGGACCAGGCCGACCCGGAACCGGGCTTCACGGTGATGGCCAAGGCGACCGCCCCGGTCGCGGCAACCGTGAAGCCCCGCCAGGACCTTGCCTGGTTCTCGGTGGCGGCCGCCCGGGCACTCCTCGCCGGCGGCCGATACCCCGAAGCCGAAGCGTGGGTCGCGATGCTGGCGGGCTCCGCCGACCTCGACTTCATGACGTCCGGCCGGCTCTACTCGCTGTTCCCGGCCCTGGCCCTGGCGGGCCGGCCGGTGCCCGAACCGTTCGAGGTCTTTCCGCGCGAGGACGTGCGGGCCACGCTGCCGGTGACGGGACCGCCGGCCGACCATGCCGATCAGCTGAGCCGGTTGCTGGTCGTGCTGGAGGCGATGGATGTACCGGTCCCGCGCGGGTCCTGGGTGACACTGCTCGATGACGCGGCCGTGCGGACCACCGCCACGATCCCAAGCGCGCCTGCCCGCTACCAGCTGCGTGACGCGGTCGCGGAAGCGCGGACTGCCGAAACCGTCCTGTTCGTGTTGGCGATCCTCGGCGCCGGCGGCCCGGCCGGAGCGGACCCGCTGACCCTGAATGCCGCCATCCGCAGCCTGCGGGCGATCGGCCTGACGGAGGACGCGCGCGCGCTCGCGTTGGAGGCGGTCATCTGATCACCCCGCCACGGGCGCCGGATTCGATCGCGCTCTTCGTCGACATGCTCGCGGCGGAGCGGCAGGCCTCCCCCCACACGCAGGACGCCTACGCCCGCGACCTCCGCCGCCTGCAGCGGGCCCTGCACGCCCGCGCGACCACGCTGGAAGCGGCGGGCGCGGAGGATCTCCGCCGCTGTCTGGGCGAGCTCGCCGAGCGCGGCTACGCACGTCGGACGCAGGCACGCCACCTGTCATCCATCCGCGAGTTCTACCGGTTTCTCCTGACGGACGGTCGCCGCGACGACAACCCGGCCGAAACGCTGCAGTTTCCCAAGCGGGCGCGCAGTCTTCCAAAGGTGCTGGACGAGGGTGAAGTCGCGCGGCTGCTCGAGACTGCCGCGGCCGATTCGACGCCGCGGGGACTCCGGCTCCGGGCCGCCCTGGAGATCCTCTACGGCACCGGTCTTCGGGTTTCGGAACTGGTCGGCATTCCGATCACCGCACTGGATCCCGGCCTCACGGCCCTCTCGGTCATCGGCAAAGGGAACAAGGAACGGCGGCTGCCCCTCGGCGAGCCCGCCCGCGACGCGATCCGGGCCTGGCTCCAGGTTCGGCAGGCCAGGCTGTCGTCCGGCGCGCCCGCCCGCTGGCTGTTTCCCTCCGGCCGCAGCCACCTGTCACGTCAGCGCCTGTCCCAATCGCTCAAAGAACTCGCCGCCCGGGCCGGTATCGCACCCGCCCGCGTGTCGCCGCACGTGCTGCGCCACGCGTTCGCGAGCCACATGCTTGCCCGCGGCGCCGATCTTCGTACCCTTCAGAAACTGCTGGGGCACGAGGACATCTCGACCGTGCAGATTTACACGCACGTCGTGGATGCGGCCGTCCGCCGTGCCCTGGACGCCCACCCGCTGGCGCGGCGACCCGGAGGCCTGCCCCGATCCGGCGAGGCCCACGACGGGCGAGCCAAGGGACCGCTATGAGCTTTCAGATCGTCGAGCAGGCCGCCGCGCGCCTGAATCGCAGCGAGCTGGCCGTTCCCGGCAGCCGCCCCGAGTTCTTCGAGAAGGCGGCGACTTCCGCCGCCGACATCGTGGTCCTGGACCTCGAGGATGCCGTTGCGCCCGACGACAAGGAGCGGGCCCGCAAGAATGTCATCGCCGCCCTCAACGAGATCGACTGGGGCCACCGCGCTCTCTCCGTGCGCATCAATGGGCTGGATACCGGTTACATGTACCGTGACGTCATCGACCTCCTCGAGCAGACCGGCGACCGGCTGGACCTGATCATGCTCCCCAAGGTTGGTAATGCCGCCGATGTCTACGCCGTCGACATGCTGGTCTCGCAGGTCGAGCAGGCGAAGGGCCGGACCAAGCGCGTCGGCTTCGAACTGATCATCGAAACCGCACAGGGCATGGCCGATGTCGACGCGATCGCCACGGCGTCGCCGCGCAACGAATCCCTGCATTTCGGCGTCGCCGACTACGCTGCCTCGACCCACGCCCGGACCACCAATATCGGCGGCCCGCATCCGGATTACGGCGTCCTCACGGACGCAATGGAAGGGGGAGAGCGTGCCTACCACTGGGGGGACATGTGGCACTACGCCGTATCGCGGATGGTCGTGGCGGCCCGGGCGGCCGGGCTTCGCCCAATCGACGGCGCCTTCGGCGACTTCTCGGATCCGGACGGCTATCGTGCGCAGGGGCACCGCGCAGGGGTGCTCGGCTGTGAGGGAAAGTGGGCCATCCATCCTTCCCAAGTGGCGCTGGCCAACGAACTGTTCAGCCCTTCCGAGCAGGACGTCGCCCGGGCCCGGCGGATAATGGCGGCGATGGACAGGGCTCAGCGGGACGGGGCTGGGGCCGTGGCGCTTGACGGCCGCATGATCGATATCGCCTCGATCAGGCAGGCCGAGAATCTGGTCCGGAAGGCAGACCAGATGGCGTTCTGCTAGGCGCCCGGTGGGTCCGATGCAGCACTTCCTCGACTTCGAAGGACCGATCGCGGAGCTCGAAGGCAAGATTCGCGAGCTCCGCCACCTGAGCGGCGAAAGCGACCTCAACATCGTCGAGGAGGTTGCGCGCCTGCAATCGAAGGCGCAGCTCCTCCTCCAGCAGACCTACGCCAAGCTCACGCCATGGCAGCTGACGCAGGTCGCCCGGCATCCGGATCGCCCGCACACGCTGGATTACGTCCGGGCGCTCATCGAGGACTTTCAACCACTGGCCGGCGACCGGTGCTTCGGCGAGGACCATGCGATGGTGGGCGGTCTGGGCCGGTTCCGGTCGCGTTCCGTGGTCGTGCTCGGGCACGAGAAGGGGCGCGAGACAGCGGAGCGGGTGCGCCGCAACTTCGGGATGGCCCGGCCGGAGGGCTACCGCAAGGCGGTGCGCCTGATGCGGCTGGCCGACCGGTTCCAGTTGCCGATCGTCAGCTTCGTCGACACCGCCGGAGCGTATCCGGGCGTCGGCGCCGAACAGCGGGGTCAGGCGGAAGCCATCGCGCAGGCGATCCGGACCTGCCTGTCCGTCGGGACCCCCATCGTGAGCGTCATCATCGGCGAGGGCGGCTCGGGCGGCGCCGTCGCCATCGCGTCGGCCGACCGGGTCCTGATGCTCGAAAACAGCGTGTACTCCGTGATCTCTCCCGAGGGATGCGCATCGATTCTGTGGCGCACCAACGACCAGGCCGATGCCGCCGCCGAGGCGCTCCGCCTGACCGCGGCGGACATGAATAACCTGGGCGTGGCCGATACCGTTATTCCTGAGCCTGTCGGCGGAGCCCACCGCGACCCGGAGGTCGTTCTCAAGTCCGTGGGACGGCACCTGGAAACAGCCCTGACGGCGCTCGAGGGCAAGGCTCCCCGCACACTGGTCGCGGCGCGACGCAAGAAGTACATAGACTTCCGCCGCATCTAGATCCGTTCGTTCCGGCCTGGGGGCCGTCCCATGCCGGCTGTTCTGCTAATCGTCGCGATCGACATGATGGGCTTCGGGATCATCATTCCGATGCTCCCGTTCTACGCTGAAAGCTACGGCGGAAATCCGCAGCAAATCGCGCTGCTGATGACAACATTTTCAGCAGCACAGCTTGTTATGTCGCCACTCTGGGGAGGGTTGTCGGACCGCTGGGGCAGGAAGCCGATCCTGCTCGCAACCCTTGCCGGTGGAATCGGCGCATACCTCCTTCTTCTCAACGCGGAATCGTTTGCGGGACTGGTCATCGCCCGGGCGGTCGGTGGAGCGATGGCCGGAAACCTCGCCGTCGCCCAGGCGTACATTGCGGACGTGACCGCTCCGGAGGATCGCACCCGGGGCATGGGACTGTTCGGGGCGGCACTGTCCGTCGGTTTCGTCGCCGGGCCGGCAATAGGAGGGGTGCTCGCCGGGATTGATCCTTCCCGCCTGGATTTCTCCTCGCCGCTGGTCGCTGCAATCGGTGTCTCTGGGATCGCATTGCTGCTGGGTCTGGTGGTCATGCGGGAGCCCGAGCACCGCACCGCTCCCGAGACAGGCCGAAATCCGTTGGCTCGCCTGATGCCGGCCCTGGCCAGCGCCTTCTGCGCCGGTCTCGTCTTCCTCTACTTCGGCGTAACACTGGTACTCGCCGGGATGGAGTCAACCTTTGCGCTCTGGTCCGAGCGGGTACTGCACTGGGGCCCTCTCGAGAACGGATACCTGTTCGCGGGGGCGAGCACCTTGGGGGTTCTGGTGCAAGGAGTCCTGGTAGGGCGCGTGGCCAAGCGGATTGGCAATCCCGCTACGACGGCAGTCGGCATCGTTCTCATGGGAATAGGAATGGGAGGAATTGCGGCCAGCACGGACCTAGTACTTCTGATTCCGGCGCTCGTGGCGTTGGTGTTCGGGCTTGGCTTCGCCAATCCGGCACTTGCCGCACTGATCGCCGGCACCGTTCAACGCGACAGTGCGGGCGCGGCCTTCGGAATTTCGCAGTCCGCGGCCTCCCTTGCCCGGATTATCGGTCCCGCCATCGCGGGCGCCGGCTTCCATCACGTGAGCTTTACCTGGCCGTACGCTGCCGGCGCCGTGTTTGCCGCCGTGATGGCGGTCGGGGCAGTGGCACTCTTTCGAAAATACGCTCCGGACCGCTGAATGACAGGACTTTCCGCCACGCTGCGCGCCTGTGCCAACGCGGATTTAAGCCAGTTCTGTACCCTCCTCATCGACGGTGCGGTCGCAGGACGGGTTCATTGGCGGCGGGTGCCGTTCCTGCTCGAACGGTTCCGTTGGCTCCGGCGGGACCGAAACCGTCTCTGCTGGGATGGGGACGACCCGGATCGCCGCACGCGCAGGCTGGCCCACGCGATGCCGATCCTCGCCGCGGCCAAGATGGCGCGAGCCCCAACCGGGGAGCTGTTCGATGTCGTGCGACCTTTCGGCGGAACGCCCTTGGCGCAGTGCGACCGCGCGTTGCTCCCTACCTTCGGTTTTCCCGGCTACGGGGTCCACGTGGTCGGCTACGTTGCCCACGCCGACGGCCCCTTGATCTGGATTCCCCGACGCGCCCGCGACCGTGACATCGCCCCCGGTCAGCTGGACAACACGATCGCCGGTGGAATCGCTTCCGGGATGACCGTGCTGGAAACTCTCCAGAAGGAAGCACGGGAAGAGGCGGGTCTGGAGCCGCTCCTGGTGGAGGCAGCGCGGCCGACCGGAGCGCTCGCCTACTGCCATCAGGAAGGCGAATGTCTCCGGGATGACACGCTCTTCCTGTACGACCTGCCGATGCCCCGGGACATCCGGCCGCGTAACCTGGACGGCGAGGTGGAGAATTTTTCGCTGATGCCCTGGCGGCAAGTACTGGACTTGCTGCGCAACGGCGCCTCCTTCAAGTTCAATTGCGGGCCAGTCTTGATCGACTTCCTGTTGCGGCACGGCCTGATGGACCCGGACCGGGAACCCGATTATTCGAGCCTCGCGCGAAGCTTCCGGCGACCGGTGCACTGATGTGGCGCCAGCTGGTGGCCGCTACCGCAGGTCCCGCGTTCTGAACCCGCCCACGGCCTCGAGCAGGCGATAGCTTTCCACGATCCGGTCCCGCTCGGCCCGCAGGGCGTCAATCTGCTGCTCGACCAGGACGCGCTGGGCATCCAGCACTTCCCGCAGCGAACGCTTGCCGACGTCCGCTTCGTGCCGAATGTGCTCCAGTGCCGCTGCCGATGCCGCCACGGCGGTCGAGATGGCGGCGCTGCGCTCACGCGCGGCTTGCAGGTTGTACCAGGCGCTCTCTGACTTCTGCACTGCTTCCAGCCGGGCCGCCATCCACTCCTCGCGGCGCTGCAGGTACAGCCGCTTGGCCTGGTTCAGCCGGGCCTTGACGGCGCCAGCTTGGTAGATCGGCACACGCAGGCGGAGCCCCGCGCTGATGTCTCCCCGACGCTCCGTCGCCGCCGAATCGGGACTCGTCAGAGGGGCGCCGGGCAGGAAGAACCGTTGGCCGCGGTCCCGCTTGTTGGTCACGGACATGGATCCCACGAGATCCAGCGTCGGGCCGGCCTCACCCTGCACGGCTCGCATGGCATGTTCAGCCGCACGCAGCGCGTGTTCGGCCACGCGCACGGACGGTCCCACGTGCTCGGCGGTGCGGCGGGCGTCGTCGAGCGTGGGCGGCAGGAGCAAGGGATCGGGCTCGGCAGCGGGTTCGAGTGCGCCCGGTGTCGCGCCCACGAATTTCCCCAGCAGGGACCGCTCAATCGCAAGGTCTGCCCGGGCGGACAGGATCGCGGCGGCGGCAACCGCCCGCTCGGCCTCGGCCTGCGCGACATCGCTACGCGTACGCTCCCCCACCTCGAACAGGACACGCGCCTCCCGGGCGCGCTCTTCGAACGCCGCCAGCGCATCCTCTCGGAGTTCGACCGTCCGTTCGGCTAGGAGGGCGTCCAGGTACGTGATGGCAACGCGCAGCAGCACGCCTTGCTGGACCTCCTGTGCCGCCGCAATGCTCCGGCGCGCGCTGCGGCGGGCCTGTCGCAGCGTCGCGGTATCGCTCCCGCCACGATAGAGGCTGTGCTGGTACACCAACCCCAGCGTGACCTGTCCGGTAGTGGACGCGCCGGAATGGTCGCCCTCTCGAATGGCGGTCGTGTCCAGCCAGTTGTAGGCGGCGTCGGCATTGGCGAACCCATAGACCGTGGGAAACCACGCGGAGCGCGCAACAGCGACGGCAGCGAAATCCGCGTTGGCCGCTTCGCGGGCCGCCCGCACCGTCGGATTGGCCGAAGCGGCAAGCGCGAGGGCCTCCGTCAGCGTCAGGCCGTGGGCCGGTGGAATGGCGGCCATGACTCCTGCCGACACGGCCAGGACGACGCTCCAAATCCGCCGGTCTCGCTTCGCCGGCAGCCGGCCGGGGACCCGGAACCGCTTCGGGCGCACGTCAGGTTCCATCATCCGCCACACGCTTTCGCCAGCGGGCCGAGGGGACGGCTGGTCGCATCGCCGGACGACACGCGGTGGGAGCCCCCCGGCGCGGCAGGCGATCCGCCACCTGATTCGGGGCGTCCACGCTCTCCGCCGGCGCCGGCAGCCGGGCAAGGTGATCCGGCCAATCAACTCATCCCGTTGGTCACAGCGGCCATCGTTCCGTACCCACGTACGGCGAGTTCCGCACCCGACGCCATCCGGGGGGCACGTGGGGGCCTCCCGTCGGCGGCCGACCGCCCGCAGCATGGTAGCCGACGCGGCCGGCGGACTGGCGATCACGGCCTGCCGTCAAGCGCGGGGGCTCCACGGCTTCTTCGTCAATCGCGAACGCGGCGGACCAGAAGCGTCACGCCGTCCGCGCCGATGACCTCGACTTCCGTGCCGGGCGCAAGTGTCTCGCCCGTTTCGTTTCGCACCTGCCAGACGCTGTCGTCAAATGTCACGCGGCCCCTCCCGCCACGCAGCCCGTCAGCAAGCACGGCGCGCCTGCCAAGGTACTGGGCGGTTCGCACGTTCAGGTCGGGACGGTCGCTCCCGGCCCGCCGTCGCCGCCCCATCACGTGCTCCCAGGCGAAGGCGGCGGCACCGGAAGCCAGCGCCAGGATCAGAACCTGATAGCGCCAATCGAGTTCGGGCACGAGGGCGACGACCGCCCCCGCCACGAAACATCCCGCGGCCGGCCACACGAGGACGGTCGTCGTGACGAACGCCTCCAACGCCAGGAGCGCGAGCCCGAACGCCCACCAGTGCCAGAATTCGATGGCCCAGAGCCATCCAATCAGGACATCCACCGTGCCCTGCTCCTAGTCGCCCGCGTTCGGAACCGATCCCCGCGCCGGTGGCGCTGGCTCCGTCGGCCGGTCGGCGACGACACCGGCGGGAGCACTGGCGGCGGGAGCCGCTGCCGGGGCAGGCGAGGGCCGATCTCCGTCCGGCCCGAACACCGATTTCGCGATTTCGGCAATGCCCCCGAGGCTCCCGATCAGGCTGGACGCCTCGACCGGAAACAGCACCACTCGCTGGTTCGGTGCGGTGGCCAGGCCGCCGATCGCCTCCACGTACTTCTGCGCCACGAAATAGTTGATCGCATTGGTGTCCCCGGCGGCGATCGCGGCCGACACCGAGGCCGTGGCGTGGGCTTCGGCCTGTGCTTCGCGCTCCCTTGCCTCCGCATCGCGGAATGCCGCCTCCCGCCGGCCCTCGGCCTCGAGGATCGCGGCCTGCTTGAGTCCCTCGGCCCGCAGGATGGCCGATTGCTTCTCACCCTCTGCCTGGAGCACCTCGGCGCGTTTGTCCCGCTCCGCCTTCATCTGCCGGCCCATGGCTTCGACCAGGTCCGCCGGCGGCCGGAGATCCTTGATCTCCACGCGCGTCACCTTGACCCCCCAGGGATTGGTGGCGGCGTCGATCACCCGCAGCAGCCGGGCATTGATGTCGTCCCGCTTCGACAGGATGTCGTCCAGGGACATCGCACCCAGGACACTCCGGATGTTGGTCATGGCGAGGTTGATCATGGCGCCTTTGAGGTTCTGCACCTCGTAGGCGGCGCGGGGGGCGTCGACCACCTGGAAGAAGGCCACGCCGTCCGCGGTGATGGTGGCGTTGTCCTGGGAAATCACGTCCTGCGACGGGATGTCGAGGACGGTTTCGCGCATCGACAGCCGTTGGCCGACGCGATCGATGATCGGCACGATCAAACGCAGGCCCGGCGGCAGGGTGCGCACGTAGCGGCCGAACCGTTCAACCGTCCACTGCTCGGCTTGCGGCACCTGCTTCACCCCGGCCAGGACCACGACCGCCATGACGGCCACGACCGCTAGGACGAAGACAAGGAACGGACTCAGGCTGTATGCCTCCATGTGTAGGGGCTCCCGTGGACTGAACGCAGCGCCAGCCCTGCACCCGTCAGACTACGGCAATACGATCGGCACGTTGTCAAACAGCGTTTCGTTCCACAGCAAGTGGACCCAGATGCCGACCGCGTAGCCCACGGCGATCACGGGCGTCCAGCGCAGGTGCGAGAAGAAGGTGTAGACCCCGCGCGCCTGTCCCATCAGGGCCACGCCCGCGGCCGAGCCGATCGAGATCATGCTGCCGCCCACCCCGGCGGCGTACGTCACGAGCAGCCACTGTCCCTCGTCCATGGGGGGGAACGCGGTAAGCACCGCGAACATCACCGGAATGTTGTCGACGATGGCGGACAGGACCCCGACCAGCGAGTTGGCCCACGTGTTGCCGAGCCCGCCGTAGACCACCTCGGTGGACAGGGCGAGATAGCCGAAGTTGGCCAGGCCGCCCACGCACATGAGCACCCCGTAGAAGAAGAACAGCGTGTCCCACTCGCCGCGTCCGACCGTCTGGAAGATGTCGAAGATGTCGTCGGCGTCGCGTTCCTGGCGGACGTCGTGGCGCCGCAGGAGCAGGCTGAACCAGCAGAGCACGCCGAAGCCCGCCAGCATGCCGAAGGCCGGCGGCACGTGGAACAGCTGGTGGGACGACACCGTGAAGCAGATGGTCGCGAGGAACAGGGCGACGATCATCAGGGCGCCCGTGCGAAGCTGCACGGTGTCCGAGGCGACCGTGGGCTGCTCGTTCGGCACCGCGAAGTGCATGACCGCCGCCGGGATGAGGAAGCTGACGGCCGACGGCACGAAGATCGCGAAGAAGTCCCAGAACGACAGCACCCCCTTCTGCCACACCATCAGCGTCGTAATGTCGCCGAACGGGCTGAACGCGCCGCCGGCATTGGCCGCCACCACGATGTTGGTGGCCGCGAGGGCGACAAACCGCGGCTTTCCCTTGCCGACGGCCATCACCACGGCACACATGACGAGGGCGGTGGTCAGGTTGTCCGCGATGGGCGACAGGAAGAAGGCGATGATGCCGGTGATCCAGAACACCTTCCGGAGGCCGAAGCCGCGCGACACCAGCCACGCACGGAGCCACTCGAAGACGTTCCGCTCGGTCATCGCATTGATGTACGTGATCGCCACGAGGAGGAAGAAGAAGAGCTCGGCGAATTCCAGGAAGGTGTGCCGGAAGGCATCCTGCAGCGCGTGCCGCTCGGCCCCGACTTCCCCGGCCGCAACCGCCAGCAGGACCCAGATCGCGGCACCGCCGATCAGCACCGGCTTGGATTTCCGGATGTGGGTGAACTCCTCCGTCATCACCACGAGGTAGGCGACGACGAAGATCACCACCGCAAACAACCCGATGGGAGCTGACGTGAGACCTAGATTCATTCCGCCGGTCGCCTCGGCAGCCAGAGCCGGGGTTGGGGCGAGCAGCAGCAAGGCGGCGATGATGCGCATGGAACACACTCGAGTGGGAACTGCCGGAAACGACTTGGACCCGTATAGCCGAGCACTCCGTCCGCTGCCACTGCCTGACGCCGGGTGCACTATGCTTGCCCCACGCCGAGTTAGGATGGGGAGGCCGGAATGGCGGTCCAACTACGCGCTCTCGACCATGTGACGCTTCGCACCCGCGATCTCGACGCATCGCTGGCGTTCTATCGTGAGGTCCTCGGCCTGGAAATTGCCGACTGGCGACCGCCGTTCAGCTTCGACGGGGCCTGGTTGGCGCTGGCCGGGCACGCCGTCGTGCACTTGGTCGCCGGGCGGGCCGTGGCCGGCACCGAGAGCGCCGTCGACCATTTCGCAATTGCCGGCGCGGGCTCCCCGGAAACCGCCAAGGCCGAGCTGACGGCCAGGAACATTGCCTTCGACGAGCGCGAAACCCCGGACGGGCGCTTCCGGCAGCTGTTCGTCAGGGACCCCGACGGCGTGAAGATCGAGATCGTCTTCGATCAGCAGCAGCCGGCTGCCTGAAGCGCCGCCGCGCGGCGGCGCCCCGCCCGCGTTCACACGGGAGCCGAGCCGCGCCAGGCATTGGTCAGCATGACCCGGAGGGGCGCCGCCGAGAGCGGGCGCGGATTCGCGCACGGGGCGGCCAGGATCATGGTGACCGCCTCCTCGATGCCCGCTTCCGGGAAGCCGACATCCCGCAGCGCCAGGGGCGCCTCGACCCGGCGCATGAGGTCGTACATGGCGCCGGCTGCATCCGGGCCGGCGGCGCCGAGCGCCCGGCCGATGCGGTCCATCGCCGCCGGCGCCGCGGCCGCGTTGTACGCGATCGAATGGGGCAGGAGGGCCGTGTGCGTCTCGGCGTGCGGTAGTCCCCAGCTCCCGCCGACCACGTGCGCCGCCTTGTGATGGAGCGCAATGCCGGCGGACACGATCGGCTGGCCGCACAGCCAGGCGGCACGCAGCCCGAGCCCCCATCCGTCCAGGTCACGGGGCTCGGCCGCCAGGCGTTCGAGCGCTCGGGCCATCGTGCGCAGTCCCGCCTCCGCCAGAAGTGAGGCGAAGGGGTTGGCACCGGGGCTGTAGAACGCCTCGACGGCATGCGCCATCGCGTTGAATCCGCTGGCAACGGCCACCGCCGACGGCAGGGCCCGCACGAGTTCCGGATCGTAGATGACGGTCGCGGGCAGCATGCGCGCCGACTGATGAAGCCGCTTGACGCCGTCCTCCAGCATGCCCTCGATGTCGGTCGACTCGGATCCCGAAAACGTGGTCGGGACGGCGACGATGGGGATCGCCGCCGTGTGGGCGATCATCTTCGCGAGCCCGATGGCAGATCCGCCGCCGTACGCGACCAGGCTGTCCGCTTCGGCACGCTGGGCGGCCGCCCTCCCGACCGCAACGACGTCGGTGGGAACGTGCGTGCGGGCCTCGGCGCAGACACCGCCGATCCGGCCGGGAAATCGCGCGGCCAGGGCTTCCGCCGCGTCGCGCCTCCCCGGCGTGCTGCAGATCAGGGCCCGGCCGGCGCCCAGCCGGCCGATCTCGTCCCCCAGGGAACCGACGGCGCCGGGGCCGTAGACGACCCGGCCAGGCAGGCCGGTATGGATGAACCCTTCCATGGCGATGCCCCGGCAGCCCGTCCGCGGCTCAGCCCAGCACGGCAGTCGTCTGGCGTTCGATCAGGTCGAAGTCGATCTCGGCGCCGATGCCCGGCCGGTCCGGGGGATAGACGAGGCCGTCGCGGTCCGGGCTCAGGTCCTCGACCAGGCCGTACTTCTGCGCATCGGCCGGGAGCAGCACCTCGAAAAACTCCGTGTTGGGAATCGCGGCGATCACGTGCAGGTTGGCCCAGTTGTTGTGCGAGTTGCCGCCGTGGTGAACCTCGTAGTTCATCCCGAACGCCTCGGCGAGGTGGGCGGTCTTCAGAATGCCGGTGATGCCACCCTTGACGGCGACATCGCCACGCAGGTAATCCGTGGCCCGCATCATGATCCACGGGACGTAGGCGGTGAATCCGCCCGGCGAGTATTCGGTCGCCATGAGCGGGATGTCCAGCTGCTCGCGCAGCTTGACGCAGTTGTAGATGTCGTCATCGGCGAGCGGGTCCTCGTACCAGTAGAACCCGAGTTCCTCGATCGCGCGGCCCACACGGATCGCGTGCTGGAACGAGTAGCTCCAGGTGGAATCCAGCATGACGCGATAGTCGTCGCCGACTGCCTGGCGGACGGCGCGGCATACCTCGATGTCCTCCGCCCACCGGGTCGGCGGGTGGATCTTGTAGGCCGCCCAACCGGCCTCCTTGATCTTGACGGCCTCCTCCGCATAGGCCTCTTTCGAGGCCAGCACCGCGGACGACGCATACGCCGGCACGCTGTGCCGGTACGTGCCGATGAGCTGGTGCACGGGGAGCCCCGCGGCCTTCCCGGCAAGATCCCACAGCGCAATATCCGCGGCGCCGATGGCGCGCCAGGCCACGGCCCGGTTGCGGTGACACAGATCATCGTAGAGCCGCTCCCGGTCGAGCGGGTTCCGGTCCATGAGGAGCGGCTTCAGATGGCGGATGAAATCCGGGCCGTCGGCGTGCGCACCGTCCAAGGCCGATCCGAGGAACGCGTGGCCCTCGAGGCCCTCGTCGGTCTGGATCGTCACCAGCCCCATTTCACTGGTGCCGCCGAACGTGCCGGTGTGGCGGTTGTAGGACGTGGAGGGAATGCCGTCCCACCGGAACAGCGTGACGGTAACGTCGGTGATCTTCATGGGTCCTCCAGCCGCGGCGACCGTTCAGTCAGTGCCTGGGCGCAAGTTCCACCCAGGTGGCGCGCATCCATTCCACGCAGGCGACGGCCTGCTCGAACAGCGAGTACTGGCACCCCTCGCCGTAGTCGAAGTTGGGGATGAACTCCGTCGAGATCTGGCCCAGCGTCGACGCGTCGTCCGCCGCATGGTGCCGCATCAGCGCCCGGATGACTTCCTTCCAGGGCTCCAGGGCGGCCGCGTCCCACTCGGCGTGGTATTCGCCGGGCGCCGGCTGCGTGAACGGGTACTGGATGCCGCGGCCCGGATTGCCCTCTTCATCCACCACGGCGGTGTTCTTCGGATTGTTGGGAACGGCGGCACGCGCGTGACAGTGCCGCACCCAGCCGGCATCGATCCAACGCTGGCAGACGTTGCCCGGCACGCCCGGATCGAGCACGACCTCGCCGCTCGCCACGGCGTCGCGGATCCCGCTGATGTCCTGCTCCTCGGGATTGTCCATTTTGAAGATCACGTGGCTGTGGTCGAGGGTCATCGCAAACCGTACGCCGTGCGACTCGACCGACCGCCCGACGGATTCCACGCGCCGAAAGTCCTCCGACCACATGTTGACGTGCACCTCGAAACAGGGCGTGACGCCAATCCGGTCTCCTGCCTCGGCAGCCTGCAGGCACGCGCCGACCACTTCGTCGTCCGTCACCGCGTGGCCGTCCGCATGGTTCGCCATGAACTGCACGTTGTGCACGACCGACCCGAGTTCCCTGCCAACCTCGAGATTGTGGACGAGGAGGTCCTCGTCACGCCCCAGCGTGTAGAACCAGCCACCCGCCCGCACCGGGATTCCGTACTTGTCTCTGGCCGCGAGGAATTCCTTCACCTCGCCCGGCGCCGGGGTCTTGTCGACGTAGTCGAACACGCCGGCATCTCGAACCATCCGGAACCGGGTGTCGATGTCCGGCATGGGATCTGCGTGCGCATGCTTGATTCCGTTGGTCTGGATGCCGAACAGCAGGTCCGTTGCCATGACCTGACCCTCCCCGTTCGCCACCTGCAGGTCCGTCGTGGGGCGGCAGGTGCCGGGTATCGGGTCCCAGCATACTGGCACCGAGACCAAGGCGTGGCCGATCCTGCAGTCACAGTACCGAATGAACAAGGCATCCCAAGCGAGCCGATGAACGACTATGGTTCGAGACGGCAGCGGACCGTTGACGCGCTCCTGCGTGCCACACCCTCGCGGGTTTCAGGTCGGCGACCGTGACTGCACCGGGAGTCATGTCCATGCGGGCACTTCTATTCGTCTACGCAGCCCTGCTCGCAGTCTCGGCCCTGAGCACGATGCCGGCCGGTGTTCGCGCCGACGATTCCGCACCTACGAATCTCGAGGGATACGCTGAGGGCGAGGCTTATCCCGTGCCCTTGGAGGCCTTTACCCCGGGGCTGGGCGCGGACTGGCTGTCGGTTGAGCTGGCGCAGGAGCTCTTCACGGACGCCGATGCCGTCGAGCCGCTGGAAGGCGAGCCGCCCGTGGCTCCCGTATTCGCCGGCGGCGTCCTGCAGGGGTACGTGTTCGTAACCCGGGATATCACGGAATCACTCGGGTTTTCGTCGCTCGAGTTCCTGATCGCCGTTGGCCTGCGGCTCGACGGCACACTCGCCGGGGCCCGGGTGGTCGCACATCGCGAACCGATCATCGACCTCATCATGCTGCAGGACTTGGTGCCCCGGTTTGCGCGCCAGTACGTCGACGTCGACATCCGGGCGCCGCTGCGGGTCCAGCTGACCCAGTCCAGTGAGCCCGGCTCCATCGACGGTATCTCTTCGGCCACGATCAGCGCCGTACTGTTCAACGAGGCGATCCTCCGGGCCGCCCGGATCGTTGCCCGGGCCAAGGGCATCCGTCTGCACGATCAGCCGGTTCTCGACATCGTGACTTTCAACCCGATGCGTTTCGACGCGTTGGTTGACCAGGACGCGATCGGGCGGCTGCGGATTTCGAAGGACGCGGCGGCAGCGGCAGGTGTCGCGGAGCCCGACCTGTCCACAAGCGGCATGGGTGCGGCCGATCTCTACGTCTACGCCAACGAACGCGAGAGCCGCGCCGCCGCCCCGCCGTTCCCGGAGGACCTGCTGCTGGACATCTACGCCGGCCCGGCCATGACGCCGACCGTCGGCCGGAACCTGCTCGGGAACACGTGGCATGACCTGTTCGTCAGCGGGCGCAACCCGAACGATCTCATGCTTTGCATCATGACGATCGGTCCGTACTCCACCGATGGCGAACGACATCTGTCGAGCGGTCCGTTCCGTCGTCTGCGCCTGTTGCAGGCGGGCCAGACCTTCGAGCTCAGCAAGGACCGCTATCGCTATCTCGGGTTCCTCCACGGAACGGACAAGCCGGACTTCGGCGAGATCGGTCTCTACTGGATTCCGGCCGAGACCGGTATCGACCCGGTCAAACCCTGGACCCTGGAAGTGCTGGTGGAGGATCAGGAGGGAGCCAACGGGGCCTGGTTCGGGCTGGATTACATGCTGGACGACCAGTTTGTGCTGCTGCCGACCAATACCGAAGTGCTCGCGGCTGATCACGACGCGCCGGTCTGGGTAGCCGCATGGGATGCCCAGCGCGTCAACATCGCCATTCTCGTGACGTCACTGGTGGTCCTGAGCGGCATCCTGGCAGTGCATGGCAGGTTGTCCCGGAGGCCGGTCCTGCTGCAGTGGGTCAGGCTCGGGTTCCTGGGTTTCGTGCTGGTCTGGATGGGCTGGTACGCGGGTGCCCAGGTCACCATTCTGAACATCCTGACATGGCTGCAGTCGGCGGTTTCCCAGACCGGGCTCGCCGTCCTGCTGTCGGATCCCCTGATCGTGCTGCTCGCGGTGTTTGTCCTGGTCACGTTCTTCCTGTTTGGCCGCGGAATCTACTGCGGCTGGCTGTGTCCATTCGGCGCGCTGCAGGAACTGCTCGGCAAGGCGGCACAGGCGCTGCAAATCCGACAGTTCGTGCCGAGCTATCGGGCACATCAGTGGCTCTGGCCGGTGAAGTACGTGGTCCTGGCCGTCCTAGTCGCGCTGTCATTCCACGACATGGGCCTGGCGGGCACCGCCTCGGAAGTCGAACCGTTCAAGACCGCCATTTCACTGCGGTTTGACCGGGCATGGCCGTTCGTCGTCTATGCCGGCGGCCTGCTGGTGGCCGGGGTGTTCATCGAGCGCTTCTTCTGCCGGTTTCTCTGCCCGCTCGGTGCGGCATTGGCCATCGGCGGCAAGTTGCGGATCCGGAATCCCCTGAAGCGCCGCGACGAATGCGGCTCCCCGTGCCAGCTGTGCGCGCGACGGTGCCCGATCAATGCGATCGCGCCCAACGGCTCGATCCGCATGGACGAGTGCTTCTACTGCCTCGACTGCCAGGTGATCTACCACGACGAGCACGTGTGCCCGCCACTGGTCCGGGCGCGGCGTCGACAGGTCGCGCCGGACGTGACGGCCGGCGCCACACCGGCGGTGGCGGCCATCAAGGACTGAAGCCGACCGCGCCCTTGCGGGAAACTCCGGTCGCCGACTGCCATCCTGCGAGCGGGCCGCGATGGGGCACCTGAACCAGCTGCTGGAACTCCTGCTGTGGACCACGCTCGCCGGTGCCTGCATCCCGGCGGGGGCGACGCTCGCCCGCATCGAACGCATTGGCCCCGGCTGGCTCGAAGACGAGTTCCGCCACTTCGTGATCGCCTTTGGCGGCGGCGTGCTGCTCGGCGCCGTGGCGCTGGTGCTGATTCCCGAGGGCGCCCGGCATCTCCCCAACCCTGTGACCACCACCGTGCTGCTCCTGTTGGGGGGAGCGGCGTTCATGCTGCTCGACCGGAGCCAGGCCAAACGTCAGCATGCCACGCCGCAGTTTGCCGCCATGGCGGCCGATTTCCTGCCTGAATCGCTTGCGCTCGGCGGCATGTTCGTCGCCGATGCCGAGGGCGCCATGCTGCTGGCGCTGCTCATTGGTCTGCAGAATCTTCCCGAGGGCTTCAATGCCTGGCGGGAGCTTGCACCCGCCCGCGGCGACCGACGACGGGCGTTCACCCTGATGCTTGGCGTTGCGCTGCTTGGCCCGGTCTGCGGCTTGGCTGGCTGGTTCTGGCTTGCCGATCACGCGGTCGTCCTCGGCGCCGTCATGCTGTTTGCTGCCGGCGGGATCCTGTACGCGACGTTCCAGGACATCGCCCCGCAATCGAGGCTCGAGCGGCACTGGGCACCGCCACTCGGTGCCGTGCTGGGTTTCGCGTTCGCACTGGCGGGCCAGCTCGTGCTCTAGTCGAGACGTCCGGCAGCCGCCAAGGACTGCGCCCCACCCCGCCACCGATGCGGCGAGCCGGATCCGCCCGCTGCTCGATTCCCCTCGAAGACGCCGTCTGGGCGCTTCCGGGACTTCCGAACTTGCGCCCGCCGGCACATCTGACCTACCTTCCCACATCAGCGCCCGGACGGCCCAGGCCGCGGCGGAATCGGCGCTGGCGCTGGCGGGAGGGTGCCGTGGCAGGACTTTCAGATGCGCAGGTCGAAGCCTACCAGCGCGATGGCCACGTCACCGCCGATTGGCGTCTGCCCGCCAAGACCATCGAAGCGATGCGTCGGGCGCTCGACGAGCTTGTCGACGCCAACAGCCACATGACCAGCGACAACATGTTCTGCCCGCACCTCCGGCAGGCGGGCTCGCAGGGGCTCGAAGGCGACGACGCCTGGCTGGAATTCGCCCGCATTCCCGAGGTGCTCGACATGGTGGAGCAGCTGATCGGGCCCGATTTCCTGCTCTGGGGCACGACAGTGTTCGGGAAGCCGGCGCGCGACGGCAAGGAGACTCCCTGGCATCAAGACGGCGAGTATTGGCCGATTCGTCCGCTTGCGAGCTGCTCGGCCTGGATCGCGATCGACGACGCAACTCCGGACAACGGCTGTCTCCGCGTGCTCCCGGGCACCCATCGCCAACGCCGGATCCTCCAGCACCATCGGCGCGAAGGCGACGACATCACGTTGAACGAGGAACTGTGCGACCCCGCCGTCGACTACCAGACGGCCCGTGATGTGGTCCTCGAAGCCGGGCAGATCTCCTTTCACGACGTCTTCCTGGCGCACGGCAGCGCGCCCAACCGCTCAGGCCGGCGGCGGGCCGGATTCGTCTGTCGTTACATGCCGACCACGTCGGTGTGGGATCGCGAACTCGGCGCGAACCTGGAGAAACGCTCCGGTGTCATCGAGTTCGCCAAGCGGGATCTGTATCTGGTGCGCGGTCGCGACGTGTCCGGGCAGAACAGCGTCGCGACCGACCGCTGACGCTAGAGGTAGCCGAGGTCGCGCCAGAGCTGGTAGCGCTCCCGGAACGTACTCAGCGACTCCCATACGCGCGCGAAGTCCGCATTCGCCGCAACCTCCTCGGCCACGACCTCCTCCCAGGCCGTGCGGAACGTGGCCAGCATCGCGTCCGGCCACGTGTGGATCGTCACGCCCTTGCGCTGGAGTTCCTCGAGCGCAGCGATCTGGATGGTTTCCCCCTCTGCGATCGAGTGCCGGAAATTGTCCCCGCACACGGTTTCGATCTGCACCTGCTGGAGCGGCGAAAGGCTGTTCCAGCGTTCCTGGTTGATCATCAGCTCGAAGTTCGTGGACTGCTGGTGCCAGCCCGGGAAGTAGTAGTGCTTGGCCACCTGGTAGAACCCGAGGTTCAGATCGATCGCCGGCATGGAGAATTCGGTCGCGTCGATCGTCCCCAGCTCGAGCGCCGGGAAGATGTCGCCGCCGGCCAGCAGCTGCGTGGAGGCGCCGACCCGGTCCATCACCTTGGCCCCCAGCCCGAAGAACCGCATTTTCAGGCCCTGTAGGTCGTCGACGCTCTCGATCGGTTGCCGGAACCAGCCAGACGCCTCCGGCGGGATCACCCCGCACAGGATCCCGTGAATGTTGTGCTGGGCGTAGATCTCCTCGAACATTGCCTTGCCACCGCCGAAGTAGAACCACGCCATATACTCGTTGGCCGGCGGCCCGAACGGCACGGCCGCGAAGAGTTGCAGCGCGGGCACCTTTCCGGCCCAGTACCCCGGCGTGGACCAGCCGGCGTCGAGGCCGCCGCTGGACACGGCGTCGAAGATCTCGAGCGCGGGCACCAGCGCGCCGGGATCGAAGAACTTGATCTGGATCGCGCCGCCCGAAACCGCTTCGACCTGGTCCTGAACCCGGATCCCGAGCGATCCCAGTTGCGTAAGCGAGCCGGCGAATGTGCTCGCCATCTTCCAGCGGACGTTCTCCTCGACCGCCGGGGAAGGCGCGGCCGACTTCGTGTGCGAGCCTGGTTCGCCGGCGGGTTCGCCGTCGCCGCTGGCGAGATACGTGACCAGCGCGCCGATGACGATTCCAGCCAGGCCATAAAGGACTGCATTCCGCATGTGCGGATCTCCTGAAGCTCAATGTGGGAGGGCGCCGGACCATGCTGCCGGGCAGACCGCACCATTCCAGTTGGTCGCCTGAATTGCAACCGCGGTGCGGCGGGTCCGGGCCCAGGCTACGTGCTGTCGGCGTCCAGCGCGTACCCGGTGGCCCACACGGTGCGGATCAGGTCAGGGCCGCCGCCCTCGTTGAGCGCCTTGCGCAGCCGGCGGATATGCACGTCCACCGTGCGCTCCTCCACATAGATGTTCTCGCCCCAGACCGAATCCAGCAACTGCTGGCGCGTGAACACCCGTTCCGGCGCCTCGATCAGCTTGCGCAGCAGCCGGAACTCGGTCGGTCCCAGGTGCACCCGCCGCCCCGACCGGCTTACCCGATGGGTCACCGGGCTCAGTTCGAGGTCATGGTAGAAGTACGATGTCTCGCGATCGTCCGATGCCTGCCGGCTGCGCCGCAGGAGCGCCCGAACCCGCGCCAGCAGTTCCGCGGTGGAGAACGGCTTCACCATGTAGTCGTCGGCGCCGCCGGAAAACCCCTGCAGCATGTCCTTCTCCGTCTTGCGGGCGGTGAGGATCAGGATCGGAAGCTTGCTGGTCGCGGGCTCGCGCCGTACCGCGCGGCAGATGTCCACGCCGGACACGGTGGGGAGCATCCAGTCGACGACCGCGAGGTCCGGCAGTTTCCGGCGGAGCATGTCGAGCGCCTGGGCGCCGTCGTCGGCTTCCTCGACCTCGAGACCGCCGGCCACGAGGTTGTAGCGGATCAGGTCACGGATCTCGTCGTCGTCTTCGACGACCAGAACGCGGTCCGTCATAGCGGATCATCAGGTGTGGGCGCGCCCTCCATCAGGAAGCCGCGGCCCCGCAGGCGGTCATCGGACGCCCGGGTTCCGGTCGTCACGTAGTCCACAAGCTCGGCGATGTTGGTCGCGTGGTCCGCGATGCGTTCCAGATTCTTGGCCACGAACAGGAGATGCACCCCCGGGGTGATGCGGTGCGGGTCCTCCAGCATGTGGGTCAGGAGTTCCCGGCAGAGCACGACGTACATGTCGTCAAGTTCCCGGTCACGGTGGCGGATCGACTTGGCCTGTTCGACGTTCCGGTCGCGGTAGGCGTCGAGCGAGTCCTTGAGCATCGTATGCGACGCGTCGCCCAGCTTGGGCAGCGCGTAGAGCCCAGGCACCTCACGCGTTTCGCACAGGACGATGGCACGCCGCGCCATGCTGGCGGCCAGGTCCCCGGCGCGTTCCAGATAGCCCGCGATCTGGATCGCCGAAATCGTCATCCGCAGATCCTGCGCCACCGGCTGGCGCAGCGCAAACAACCGCTCGACCTGGTCCTGCACGTCCTGCTCGTAGCGGTCGATCTCCGAATCCTGCTCGATAATCCGCGGGGCCAGCTCGCTGTCGCGCTGCGTGACCGCCGTGACGGCGCGGGCAATCTGGGCCTCCACAAGCCCGCCCATCTCGAGCAGGCTGCGCTCGATCTTGGCAAGATCTTCGGTGAAGGCTTTGACCGTATGTTCGGCAGGCATGCGCGGCTCCCGAGGCTATCCGAAGCGACCGGTGATGTAGTCCTGGGTCGACTGTTCAGATGGATTGGTGAAAATCTTCTTCGTCTCGTCGAACTCGATCAGCCGGCCCAGATTCAGGAAGGCGGTCTTCTGCGAAACTCGGGCCGCCTGTTGCATGTTGTGAGTCACGATGATGATCGTGTACTCCGACCGAAGTTCGTCGATCAACTCCTCAATGGTCGCCGTGGCGATCGGATCAAGCGCCGAACACGGTTCATCCATGAGCAGCACGTCCGGCCGGACGGCGATCGCCCGGGCGATGCACAGACGCTGCTGCTGCCCGCCCGACAGGCTCGTTCCCGGCTGGTCGACCCGGTCCTTGACCTCCTCCCAGATCCCGGCCCGCCGGAGACTGGTCTCAACGAGCTCGTCGAGGTCGCTACGGGACGGCGCGAGGCCGTGGAGCCGCGGACCGTAGGCCACGTTGTCGTACACCGACTTGGGAAATGGATTCGGTTTCTGGAACACCATGCCGATCCGCGAGCGCAACTGGACGACATCGACGTCGGGTCCGGCGATGTCGTGGCCGTCGAGCAGCATGCTTCCCGTCGTCCGGCAAATCTCGATCAGGTCGTTCATGCGGTTGAAACAGCGAAGCAAGGTCGACTTGCCGCACCCGGACGGGCCGATGAACGCGGTGACTTCGCGCGGCATGATGTCCAGGTCGACGTCGAACACCGCCTGCTTCTCGCCGTAGAACACCGACAACTCGCGCGCCACCAGTGTCGGCTGCGGGTTGGAAGACACGCTTGTGGTCACCATTGCTTCTCGAACTTTCGGCGAAGATAGACGGCGAGCCCGTTCATCACGAGCAGGAATCCCAGAAGCACGATGATCGCGGCCGCCGTCTTTTCGGCGAAGCCGCGTTCCGGACTGTCGGCCCACAGGTAGACCTGCGCCGGCAGCACTGTGGACGGGTCGGTGAACCCGCCCGGAACCTCCACGACGAAGGCCACCATCCCCATCATCAGCAGTGGCGCCGTTTCCCCAAGCGCCTGGGCCATGCCGATGATCGCGCCTGTCAGCGTCCCCGGCGCCGCCACCGGCAGCACGTGGTGAAAGATGGCCTGCACCCGGCTCGCCCCCAGCCCCATCGCCGCCTCGGCAAACGACGGCGGCACGGCCCGGATGGCGGCGCGCGAGGAGATGATGATCGTTGGCAGCGTCATCAGGCTAAGCACGAGCCCGCCGGACACCGGCGCCGAGCGCGGCAGCCCGAACACGTTGAGGAACACCGCAAGGCCGAGCAGCCCGAAGACGATCGAGGGCACGGCGGCCAAATTGTTGATGTTGATCTCGATCAGCCGGGTAATCCGGTTCCGCGGCGCAAACGCCTCGAGATACACGGCCGTCATCACGCCGATCGGGAACGACACCACCAGGGTCACCAGCAGCGCCAGCGCCGACCCCACGATGGCGCCCAGGATCCCGGCTTCCTCCGGGTTGCGGCTGTCGCCGCGGGAGAAGAAGCTGCGATTGAAACGCAGCGCGATGCGGCCGGCTTCCTCGAGCGCGGCAATACGGGCCAGCGAGGCGTCCGAAATCGGGCGCTCCCCCTCCGGCAGCGCCGCGTCGATGCGTCCCTTGTAGAACTGGTCGACCGGATCCGACGCCAGCACCCACACGTCCTGCACGGTGCCGGCGATGGCCGGATCCGCCTCGACCGTTTCCCGCAGGACGAAGACCGTGCCGGCGCTTACCATGCCCGCCAGCGCCCGCCGTTCGGCCCGCGAGCTGCCGGCATCGGGAAAGAGTTCCGCCAGACTCGTGCGCAGGATCGTCCGGTAGCTTCCGGCCTCGATCAGCTCCGCGTCGAAATTGACCGTCAGCTGCACTTCGGTCTGCACGAAGCCCATGTAGCCCCGGCTGACAATGCTTGCGAGAAACACGATCAGGAAGCCGACCGCCGCCGAGATGGCGAGGATCCCGTACAGCTGGAACCTGCGTTCCGCCCGCTTGCGCCGCAGCAGCAACCGGTTGGCCGCGGCCTGGGAGCTGATGGTCGAGAGGGCGGTGCTAGTCATAGCGCTCGCTGTACTTCTGTACGACCCGAAGGGCGACCACGTTGAGGGCCAGGGTCACGAAGAACAGCGTGAGCCCCAGGGCGAACGCCGCCATGGTCTTCTCGGAATCAAACTCGTGGTCGCCGACCAGCAGCGTGGCGATCTGCACCGTGACCGTCGTCACCGCCTCAAACGGATTGGCCGTCAGGTTGGCGGCCAAACCCGCCGCCATGACGACAATCATCGTCTCGCCGATCGCACGCGAGATCGCCAGCATGAATGCGCCGACGATTCCCGGCGTGGCCGCCGGCAGGACCACGCGCTTGATCGTCTCGGAGGCCGTGGCACCGAGGCCGTACGAGCCCTCGCGGAGGGACATCGGGACCGACGTCATGATGTCGTCGGAGAGGGACGACACGAACGGAATGATCATGATTCCCATGATCAGCCCTGCGGCCAGCGCGCTCTCCGACGAGATGGTGAGACCCAGGTCCACACCCAGGTTGCGCATGCTCGGCGCCAGCACGAGAGCCGCGAAGAACCCGTAGACAACCGTCGGGATCCCGGCGAGGATCTCGAGTAGCGGCTTGATCACGGCGCGGACCCTGGGATGGGCGTATTCCGCGAGGTAGATGGCCGACATCAGGCCGATCGGGCCCGCCACCAGCATGGCGATGACCGTGATCAGCAGGGTGCCGGCAAACACCGGCACCGCCCCGAATGCGCCGGATGCCGCCACCTGATCTTCGCGCAGCGCGATCTGCGGCGACCATTCGAGGCCGAAGAAAAACTCGAACGGGGAGACCAGCTGGAAGAACCGGAACGTCTCGACCACCAGGGACAGCACGATCCCCACGGTCGTCAGGATCGCGATGATGGACGCGATGAACAGGGCAACGAGCAAGGCCGTCTCGACCCGGTCACGCGCCGTCAGTTCCGGCCGAATCCGCCGCCAGCCCCAGAAAAAACCCAGAACGGACACCGCGGTCACCACGGCGAAGCGGGCCGCCGTGCTGAGATGCTCGAGCTTCCGAAGCAGTTCCACCGACGCCATGGGGACGTCCTCGGTCATCACGCCGGCAGCGGCATTCTCGATCGAAACGAACAGAAGCGTGGCTTCCGCATCTGACAGGCCCGGATAGTCGGAGAGGACGATGCCGCGGATGATTTGTCCGTCGATGACGGCCCACACCGCATAGACGAGCGTGGCCGGCACCACGGTCCAAAGCGTCCCGTACCAGCCGTAGTGCCCCGGCAGCCCCGGTAACGGCTGTTCCGCCGCCGCGCCGATTCGCGCGCGCGAGGCATAGAACGCGCCGACACCGAACAGGACGATGATCAGGAGAGGCAGGTACGAAAGCATGGGGCGAAAAGGGGGACGGCGCGAAGGCTTCGACCGTCCCCCTCGGTAAGTGGCGGCTAGAGGCTCTCTAGCGGGGTGAGATTAACGGCATTGTCGCCAAACTGCGCCCGCTCGTCGGTCGGCAGGGGGATCAATCCCCGGTCCGTCAGGTAGCCCTCGTCACCCCACGCGTCGTCGCTGGTGAACGCGCCGATGTATTCGCGAATCCCGGGGATCACGTCCACGTGCGCCTTCTTCACATAGAAGTAGAGGGGGCGGGACACCGGGTAGGCCCGGGTCGCGATGTTCTCGAACTCCGGCGCCACCCCGTCGATCGAAGCACCCTTCACGGCGTCGCGGTTCTGGTCGAGGAACGAGAACCCGAAGACGCCGAAGGCGTTGGGGTTCTCGGCCAGCTTCTGAACGATCAGGTTGTCGTTCTCACCGGCCTCGATGTAGGCCCCGTCTTCGCGAATGCCGCGGCAGATCGCCTTGTAGCGATTCTTGTCTTCCTTCTTGATGGCCTTCAGCCCCGGGAACGTCTTGCAGCCGCCTTCGATCGCGAGCTCGTTGAAGGCGTCCCGGGTGCCGGAGGTCGGCGGCGGGCCGAGCACCTCGATGGCAACGTTGGGAAGCGAGGGGTCGACGTCGGACCACATCTGGTTCGGGTTGTCGACCAGCTGTCCGCCTTCCTGATTACCTTCGGGCACCTGCTTGGCCAGGGCGAGGAACAGGTGGCGCAGCGTGAGCTGCACCTCGGGGGCGGCATTGGCATTGGCGACGACGATGCCGTCGTAGCCGATCTTGATCTCGACGACGTCCATGACGCCATTCTCGCGACACTTCTCAAGCTCGCTGCTCTTCATGCGGCGAGAGGCATTGGTGATGTCCGGATGATCCGTTCCGAGGCCGGCACAGAAGAGCTTCATGCCTCCGCCGGACCCGGTGGATTCAATCTTGGGGGTCTTGAAGTCGGAACCCCGGCCGAAGGTCTCTGCGACCACGGTCGCAAAGGGGTACACGGTCGAGGACCCAACGATGTTGATCTGGTCGCGTGCCTGAGCGGCACCGGCCGCGGCGACTACAGCGCCGGCGACGAAGACCGCAGCGACGAGACGATTGTGCATGGTGCGGAATGCTCCCAATGACGGTATGGGGCCGATCCGGCCCGTTGCCGACATTGGTACGGGACCCAGTCATATCCAATTGTGTATGGAATACGAAAATTATGTGACAGTCACGTCGGTTGCGTCGCCGTTGCCGGGCCTTCGAACTTCACGCTGATGGCACAACCGACGCCGGGCTCGCTGCGCACGTCCAGGGCGGCGCCGTGTCGACGGGCGACGTGCTTCACGATCGCGAGCCCCAGGCCATGGCCCGGGATCCGTCGATTGCGGGCCTGGGCCGACCGGTAAAAGCGCTCGAACACGCGGTCCGTTTCTCCGGGCGGAATGCCTTCTCCGTCGTCGGTCACGGTGATTCGGGGCGGGTGCGCGCCCACCTCGACGCCGATGCGCCCGTGTTCGTTGCCATGCTTGATCGCGTTGCTCAGCAGGTTGGTCAGCAGCTGGCGCAGTTGCTCAGCGTCCCCGGTGACCGTCACGGGCTCGCCCGGCACCTCGACATTGACGTGCATCGACCGCACCGCCGCCTGCCACGCCAGATCTTCCGAGACCTCGCGGGCCAGCGGCACCAGGTCCACCCGGCCTTCGGGCGGCAAGGCCTCGCTCATCTCCACCGCCGACAGATGGATCATGTCGTCCACCAGCGTCACCATCCGGCTCGCCTGCTTGCCGAGCCGGTCCAGATAGAGCTCCTGCACCTCGGGGTCATCGCGCCCGGGCCCCTGCAGCGTCTCCACCATGCCGAGAATCGCCGTCAGCGGGGTGCGGAATTCGTGGCTCGCGTTGGCCAGGAACGTGGTCCTGGCCGTTTCGCGCGGCGTACTGTCGGCGAGCGCCTGACAGATCATCACGCGCCGCGGCGCCCCGGCATCCCGGTCGAACGGGTGCACCGACACCTGGTGCAGGGCCCCGTCCTCCGCCGGAAGGCGACACTGGACCGTCTGCGCCGCGCCGCTGTCTCCAGCCGCATCGAATGCCTGCAGGCAGGCAGGTACCCGAGTGAGTTCCGGCAGCGCATGACCTGACGGGGATTTCTCGAACAATTTGGTCGCGGCGGCATTGGCGTGGGTCACGCGACCATCGGCGGCCAGCGTCAGCGCCGGCATGGGCAACGCCTCCAGGAGCGCGTGGATGAACCGGTCGCGCTCCGCGACCCCGGCGCGGACCCGGCCCACTTCGGACTCCAGCTGGGCGAGATGCCGGGAAAGTTCCCGCAGGCCGCCGGCAAGGACATCGGCATGCGCTCCGGATTCGCCGTCGCGCATCGCCCGGATCCACCGGACCAGCCGCGCCGTATCGCGGACCTGCACGAAGGCAGCGCCGGCACCGAGCAGGAGCAGGGCCGCCCAGATGCCGGCGGCAACCTGCCAGTCCAACTGCCCGGTGGCTGCGACGACCAGCAACACGGCGGTCGCCGGGGCGGCAGTGCGCAGCACCGCACGGAACAGTTCGGCCATCGGCACGGAGATGCGCCTCCCGACTTAGTTCCCGTCTTCCACCCTTTGCGCCGCGAGGATGGCGGCCGTCACGATTTCCGACACGCGCGCGCCCATCCGGGTGATCTGCGCCGAGTGCGTGAGGCCCGTCAACATGGGGCCCAGGATCTGGCATCCGCCCGTCTCGCACAGGAGGTGGACGGCGATGCTGGCTGCGTGCAGACCCGGCATCACCAGCACGTTGGCCGGCCCGTTCAGCCGGCAGATCGGGTAATGCTCCTGCAGGTCAGTCCGCAGCGCGATATCCGGAGCCATCTCGCCGTCGTAGGCGAAATCGGCTTCGCGCTCGTCGAGGATTTCGACGGCCCGGCGTACCCGCCCGGTTTCCGGGCTCATCGGCTGGCCGAAATTCGCAAAGGACAGCAAGGCTACCTTTGGCTCATGGCCGAAACGGCGCGCCGCCGACGCCGCCCCGACCGCGATATCCGCCAGCTGCGACGGCGACGGGGTCTCGTGGATCGTGCTGTCGGCGATGAACAGGGTCCGCCCCCCGGTGACCGCGATCGAGAGGCCGAAGAGTTCGCCGTTGGCCGGCGGATCGATGACCCGACGGATGTCGGCGAGCGCCGAATAGTGATTCCGGGTCGTACCGGTCACCAGCGCATCCGCGTCGCCGAGCGCGACCGCGCAGGCCGAGAACACATTGCGGTTGCGGTTAACCAGGCGCTGGCAATCGCGCCGCAAGTACCCCCGGCGGGCGAGGCGCCCGTAAAGGAAATCCGTGTAGACGTCGGTCCGCTGGCTGACGGCTGCGTTGAGGATTTCGAGCCCGGTGGCCGAGCGGATGCCCAGCTGGTCCATGCTGGCCAGCACGCGTTCTTCGTTGCCCACGAGAACCGGCGTGCCGTACCCTTCGTCCCGCCAGCGCGCCGCCGCGCGGATCATCCGGCTCTCGTCGCCTTCGGCAAACACCATGCGGCGCGGGGTGGCCCGCACGCGGTCACCCAGTACCTGCATGAACGAGGCGGTTCGGTCCAACCGCGTCGCCAGCTTGCGCCGGTACTCCCCGGACTCGCGGATCGGTCGATTGGCCACGCCCGAGGCGATCGCGGCCTCGGCCACCGCCGGCGGAATCTGCGTGATCAGGCGCGGATCGAACGGTTTGGGAATGATGTGTTCCGGGCCGTACCGGAGCGCCCGGTCGGCATAGGCAGCCGCCACTTCGTCGGGGACATCCTCGCGCGCGAGCGCGGCCAGAGCCTCGGTGGCAGCAATCTTCATCTCCATGTTGATCGTGGAAGCTCGCACGTCCAGGGCGCCCCGGAATATGTACGGGAACCCCAGGACGTTGTTGACCTGGTTTGGGTAATCGGAACGCCCGGTCGCGACAATGGCGTCCTCGCGCACCTCGGCCAGATCCTCGGGTCGGATCTCGGGGTCCGGGTTGGCCATCGCAAACACGACCGGCTTGGCGGCCATCGACCGCATCATGTCCGCGGTGAAGGCCCCCTTGGCCGACAGCCCGAACGCCACGTCCGCGCCCTTCAGGGCGTCCGCCAGCGTCCGCGCGCTGGTCCGAACGGCATGGCCCGACTTCCATTGGTTGAGCCCGTCCCGCCCCTGATAGATGACCCCGGTGCGGTCGCACATAATGATGCTGCCTGGCTGGCAGCCCATGGCCTGGAGCAGTTCGGCGCAGGCGATCCCCGCCGCGCCGGCGCCGTTGATCACGATGCGTGTGTCCTCGAGCGTTCGCCCGGTCAGATCGAGCGCATTCAGCAGCCCGGCCACCGCGATGATCGCCGTTCCGTGCTGATCGTCATGAAAGACCGGGATGTCCAGTGCGGCCGACAGCTGCTGCTCGATGATGAAACACTCGGGCGCCTTGATGTCCTCGAGGTTGATGCCGCCCCAGCTGTGGGCAACTATGCGAACCGTCTGGACGAATTCGTCCACGTCTTCCGTATCGACTTCGATGTCGATGGCATCGATGTCCGCAAAGCGCTTGAACAGGACCGCCTTGCCCTCCATCACGGGTTTGGAGGCCAGGGCGCCGAGGTTGCCGAGACCCAGTACGGCACTGCCGTTCGAGATCACCGCCACGGTGTTGCCCTTGGACGTCAGGTCGAATGCCGTCGCGGGGTCGCGCTCGATCTCCAGACAGGGGATGGCGACACCGGGCGAGTACGCGAGGGAGAGGTCCCGGGCCGTGACCAGCGGCTTGGTGGGAGCGATTTCCAGCTTGCCCGGCTTGCCACGGCGATGAAACTCGAGAGCTTCTTCGGTGGTGTAGCTGTGCAGCGGCGTCTGATCGATCATGTGCGATTCGGGCTTCGTCAGGCCGAGCTGGCCGGCCACGCGCCCTGTCCTGCCTTTGGGAAATCCAGGGCGTCCGGGTACAAGACACGGAGGTGGGTCGCACCTCTGCCCTGTGGGCAGGCAGGCAACCAGATCCGGCCCAAGCGCCTCATTGCATCGCGCATCGTAGCGAAATCTCCGCGTCGGTGCCGGTCGGCGCAGGTTGGTCTACCCTGCCCTGCCGCCGGATCGTGTTTCGCCGGGCTCGCGCCGGCGGTCACGGACGCGAACGCCCCGAACCCAAGCGCGCCGGGTTCGGGCCGCGGGTTGCGCGCCTTGAAACTTCCGGGTCCGGCTTCCATCCTGCGCGCAGCTGGCCCCGTGTCGCGGGCAAGCCGTACCGTGCAGCAACGCCGACGACAGGGATTTCTCATGGCTAATTCTCCTTCCAACGACCGGAGCCTGGTGTGGGTCACGATCGGCACGATCCTGTTCGCCGCAGTCGCGATCTACGTTCTGGTTCAGGTTCTCAACTACTGATTTCGAAACGCGCCGGCGGCCAGCCGGCCCACCATCGGAACTTCGCCCATGTCCATTGACTTAAGTTTCATCAAGCCGTCGCTCCCCCGTAGCGGCGCCGTCGTCGTTGCCGTCGGCAAGGGCGGCAAGCTTTCCGCCAGCGGCCGGGACCTTGACCGGCGCCTCAAGGGCGCGCTGCTGAAAGGGGCCAAGGCGCACCGGTTCCAGGCCGGCTTCGGCAAGACCATGCTGTTTCCGGCCCCGACCGGCATCGCAGCCGACAGCGTCATTCTGGTCGGGCTGGACGACGTTGCGAAGGTCGATGCCGAAGCGGTGGCCCGGGTGGGGGCCGCGATCGCCCAGGCGCTCGACCGCCACCGGGTGGTGCGCGCGACGGTGCTCTCGGAGCTTCCGGACGGCGTGACGGTGGACGCAACGGAGGCCGCCGCCCAGATTGCCTACGGGATTCGTCTCCAGAGCTACCGGTTCGACCGGTATCACACGCGGCTCAAGGACGAGCAAAAGCCCGTCACCAGCACCGTGGAGGTGACCGCCGCCCCGGCGGATGCGGCGGCCAAGCGGTTCGCGGCGCTCGACCGGGTTGCGGACGGGGTGTTCTTCACGCGCGACCTGGTCTCCGAGCCGGCCAACATCCTGACCCCGGTCCAGCTGGCCGCGGCGGCCCGCAGCCTGCGCCCGCTCGGGGTCGAGGTCGACGTGCTGGCGCCGGCGCGACTCAAGGCGTTGGGCATGGGGGCGCTGCTCGGCGTGGCCCAGGGCAGCGCCAACGAACCCAGGGTGGTGACGCTCCGCTGGCGCGGGCGCCGGACGACCCGCCCCGAGCTCGCGCTGGTGGGCAAGGGGGTCACGTTCGACACCGGCGGGATCTCCATCAAGCCGTCGGCGTCGATGGAAGACATGAAATGGGACATGGGCGGCGCCGGCGTGGTGCTCGGGACCATGAAGGCGCTCGCGGGCCGGAAGGCGAAGGCCCACGTCGTCGGGGTGGTCGGGCTGGTCGAGAACATGCCCTCGGGCACGGCCCAGCGGCCCGGCGACGTGGTGACCACCATGAACGGCCAGACGATCGAGGTGATCAACACCGATGCCGAAGGCCGGCTGGTGCTCGCCGACGCGCTCTGGTTCACCCAGCAGAAGTTCAAGCCCAAGTCGGTGATCGACCTCGCCACGCTGACGGGCGCCATCCTGGTGGCACTGGGCCAGGAGCGCGCCGGGCTCTTCTGCAACGACGACCAGCTGGCCGAGCGCCTGAGCGCGGCCGGCGACGCCGTGCAGGAGAAGATCTGGCGTTTCCCGCTCGACAGCGACTACGACCGGCACATCGAGTCGCGCATCGCCGACATGAAGAACGTGGGCTCCGGCCGCTTCGCCGGGAGTATCGCCGGCGCCAAGCTGCTGGAGCGGTTCATCGACGGCATCCCCTGGGCGCATCTGGACATCGCGGGCGTGACCTGGCGGACCCGTGGACGGCCCCTGGTGCCGCCCGGCGGAACCGCGTTCGGGGTGCGCCTGCTCGACCGCTACGTCGCGGACAACCTTGAATGAGCGCACCGCAGATTCACCTCTACGGATGCACGCAGCCGGTTGGTTCGGTCGTCCCGAAACTGCTGCACGCGGCGCTGCGGCAGGATCTCCGGGCCGTCGTCCGCTCCCCCGATGCCGGGCGGATCGAGGCCCTCAATACCAGCCTCTGGGAGGGCGGTACCGCATTTCTGCCGCACGGCGCCGACGGCGACGAGCATCCCGAGGAACTCCCGGTGTTCCTCACGACCACCACGGCGGTGCCGAACCAGGCGCAGCTCTTGGTGTTGCTGGACGGCGCCGATGCCTCGGACGCCGACGCGTTCCAGCGGATTTGCATGCTCTACGACACGGCGGATCCGGAGGCGGCGCGCGCGGCCGAGGCCTTCGGGCGGGCCCGATCCGGCGCCGACCGCGTGCAGTGGTCGGTCCAAACCGCGACGGGTGGGTGGGAGCAGGCGCCTACACCGCCCGGCGACGCTTCCCCCGCGGCGCCGGCGGACGCGCCGGACGCGCCGGACGACGGCGCCGCGGGCGGCGACCAGGTCCAGGCCGAGGAGCCGGGCGACGATCCGGCGCCCCGTCACGACCCGGCACCGGTGGAGCGCACGTTGTCGATCATCAAGCCCGATGCGACGGGGGCCAACGTGACCGGCCGCATCGTGGCCCGGCTGGAAGAGGCGGACCTGCGGATCGTCGCGCAGCGCCGCCTCCGCCTGACCCGCCCGGACGCCGAGGGCTTCTACGCCGAACACCGCGAGCGCCCGTTCTTTGCGTCGCTCTGCGAGTTCATGACGTCGGGGCCCGTGGTGGTGCAGGTGCTGGAAGGCGAGGACGCGATCGTTCGCAACCGCGAGGTCATGGGCGCCACCAACCCCGCCGACGCCGACGCCGGAACCCTGCGGAAGGACTTCGGGTCCTCGATCGAACAGAACGCGGTTCACGGATCGGACAGTCCGGCGTCCGCCGCCCGCGAAATCGCTTACTTCTTCTCCGCGCTCGACATCGTGGGCTGATCCGGGCCCGATCAGGCCCCCGGATCCTGGAGCCGGCCGGCCGCGATGCCGGCCACCACCTCCGGGTAGAGCCGGTGCTCGGCTGACAGCACGCGGGCCGCGAGCGTCGCCGGGTCATCGGTCCGCCACACCGGCACGGCCGCCTGGGCGATGACCGGGCCCGCATCCACCGCCGGGCGGACCCAGTGCACCGTGCACCCGTGGCGGGTGGCGCCGTCGCGGAGCGCACGGGCGTGCGTATCGAGCCCGGGATACGCCGGCAGCAGCGACGGGTGGATGTTAACCAGCCGGCCGCGCCAGCGCCCGACGAAGCCCGGTCCGAGGATCCGCATGAAGCCCGCCAGGCACACCAGCTCCACGCCCCGGCTGACCAGCGCGGTGTCCAGCCGGGCGTCGAACGCGGCCCGCCGCTCGCCGGCGGCGGGCGCGACCACCGCCACCGGGACTCCGGCCGCCGCCGCCCGCTCGAGGGCCGGCGCATCCGGCTGATCGGACACCACGACGGCCACCCGGAAGCCGGCCTGGGAGGCAGCCCGGTCCAGCAGCGCCTGCAGGTTGGAGCCGCGCCCGGAGACCAGCACGGCCACGTTCAAGACCGCCACGCGGCCTCCGGGCTCTCGATCACCACGGCGGGCCCCCGGCCCGCGGTCACCGTCCCCACCGGCCAGGCGCGCACTCCCTGACCGTCGAGGCCTTGCCGAATCCGCTCGGCCGTTCCGGCGGCCGCGATCAGGAGCATGCCCGCGCCGCAGTTGAACGTGCCGAACAGGGTATCGGCGTTCAATCCGCCGGCCACGCGCAGCCAGTCGAAGAGCGGGGGCAGGCGGAGGGCCGCGCCATCGAGCGTGACCTGCGTGCCGGCCGGGAGGACGCGGGCCAGGTTGGCGGCCAGGCCGCCGCCCGTGATATGCGCCAGTGCCTTCACGTCGCCGGCCGCCAGCGCCGGGCGTAGCGCGCGCGCATAGATCCGGGTGGGACAAAGCAGCACGTCCCCGAGCGCCTGGTCGGGTGCAAACGGCGCCGCGCCGGCCAGATCGATGTCCTCCCCGGTCACGATCGCCCGCACCAGGGAATATCCGTTCGCGTGCAGTCCGCTGCTCTCGAGCGCCAGCACGCAATCGCCCGGCTCGAGATCGCTCCGGGGGAGCACCCGGTCGCGTTCGACCGCGCCCACCGCGAAGCCGGCCAGGTCGTAGGTCCGGCCGGCATACAGGCCGGGGAGTTCCGCCGTCTCGCCGCCGGCCAGCGCACAGTCCGCCTGGCGGCACCCCTCGACCACACCCTCCAGAACCTGAAACGCGCGCTCGGGGTCGAGCCGGCCGGTGGCGAAGTAATCGAGGAAGAAGAGCGGCTGTGCCCCCTGGACCAGGAGATCATTGACCGACATCGCGACCAGGTCGATGCCGATCCCGTCGTGCCGGCCGACCGCTTCTGCCAGCAGGAGCTTGGTTCCGACCCCGTCGGTCGCCGCCACGAGCAACGGGTCGCGGAAGCCCTCCCGCTCGAGGTCGTAGACCGCCCCGAAGCCGCCCAGACCGCCCGCCGTGCCGGCCCGGGCGGTGGTGCGGGCCAGCGGCGCGAGCCGATCCACCAGCGCCGCCGCGGCATCGGTGTCGACGCCGGCTCCGGCGTAGGTGTAGTGCCTGGAACCCGTCATCGACGCTCGTCTTCACCCCGTCGCCGTCCCGATCGGCACCGGCCGGCGGGTGCCGACGCCAGCGGAGCACCATCTATTTATAGTCGCTGCCATGCAAGGATGGTCGTGGAATCGGACCCTTCCGGCGCTGGCCGTCGCCGGACTCGTCTGGACCGCGGGGCTCCCCGGGGGACCCGCCGTGGCCCAGGCTCCCGGCGATATCTACTCGGTCGGCGGAATCGCGGTCGACGAGACCGGGGCAGACGGGAGCGCGGCGCGGACAGCGGCGCTCCGCGCTGGCGAGCGCGTCGCCTTCGACCGGTTGCTGCGTTGGCTGCTGCTGGACCGGGACGTGGCCCAGATTCCTGGCGATGTTCGCGCGGATCCGTCCCGCTTCGTGACGGGCTATTCGGTGCAGAGCGAACGCATCGCGGCCAACCGCTACCGTGCGACGATCGAGGTGCAGTTCGATCCCAACCGGGTGCGCGGCCTGATGAACGAGCTGGAACTCCCCTTCGAAGAACGACGCCCACCCACCCATCTGCTGATCCCACTGTTCGGCCGGGATGGCCGCCTGGACCTCTGGGACCACAATCCGTGGCTGGACGTCTGGGCGCGCCGGCGGGACGCCGGCGATTTCATCCCGCTGTTGGTGCCGCACGGCGAGATCGGTGACGTCTCCGCACTGTCCGCGGCCGATGCCGCCGCCGGCCAGGCGGACCGGATCGCGGGGCTCGCCCGCCGCTACGGCGTGACCCGGGCCCTGCTGGTCCGCGCCGACCAGGCGGCGGATGACGGGCATGTGCTGGTCTCCGTCCGGCTGGTGGACCGGGGCCAGCCGATCGCCGAACCGCTGCAACTGCGGCTGAACCGCGCCGTCGACGAAACGGACGCGGAATTGCTGCAGCGTGCCGCCTCAACCACCGCGCGGGCAGCGGCGGATCTCTGGATCCAGTCGGTGCGGGACCGGCGCCAGGCCGACGGCGTCTTGGCGGTTCGCGCGGACTTCGGAAGCCACGCCGAGTGGCGCCGCCTGCTCGGCGAACTCCGGCGCTCCAGCCGGCTGGCGGACGTGACCGTCCGGCGCCTGACGACGCGGCAGGCAGACCTCGCGCTCGCCTACAGCGGCACGCCCGAGGCGGTACGTGCGGCGCTCGCCGCCATCGGACTGGACGTCGAGACCGTCGATGCCCCGTGGCGCGTGCGGTTCCCGGCCGCGCGCGAGCCCCCGCCGCCCACCGAACCCGCTCCCGAAGCGCCGGTCGAAGCGCCGCCGCCCGTCGCGCCCATCGTCGATTGAGGCCCGTGCCCCTCTTCTCCGGCCCCCGCGCAGTTCTCGTGATCTGGCTGGCGTTCTTCGCAGCCGCCGCCGCGATCCTGTGGCTCTTCTCCTCGATCCTGCTGCCGTTCGTCCTTGGCGTGGCGATCGCCTACCTGCTGCACCCCCTCGTCGACCGGTGCGAACAGCTGGGGCTGGGCCGGAGCCTCGCGACCACGCTGGTCCTGGTCGTCGCCACCCTGGCGGCCGTCGCCGTCACCGGCCTTCTGTTCCCGGTGGTGATCGACCAAGCTCACACGTTCGCGGAAAAGGCGCCCGACCGGATCGGCCGGGTCCTGGCCTGGCTGGACGAGATTCGACAGCAAGTGACGGAGCGCTTCGGATGGGAGCTTGGGGGCAGCGCGCAGGACCTGGTTCCGCTCTTCACCGGCGAGATCGGCGCCTGGGCGCTCAAGGCGCTGCAAAACCTGTTTCGATCCGGGGCAGCGGCCATCAACGTCGGCGGACTGCTGCTGGTGACCCCGCTGGTGGCCTGGTACCTGCTGCGCGACTGGGACGATCTGGTGGCCCGCATCGACGCGCTGCTGCCGCGCCGCACCCTGGCCGCGGCCCGGGCCCGGTTCGCCGAAATCGATCGGGTCCTGGCCAGCTTCGTCCGCGGCCAGTCAACGACGTGCGCCATCCTGGCGGGCGCCTATGCCCTCGGGCTCGGCCTGATCGGCATCCCGAACGGGGTGCTGATTGGCCTGTTCGCCGGCCTGATCTCGTTCGTCCCCTACGTCGGAACGATCCTCGGCCTGCTGCTCTCGGTCGGGCTGGCCGCACTCGAGTTCGGGGCGGCCTGGCAGACGCTGGCCGCCGCGGGAGTCTTTGCGGCCGGCCAGCTGCTCGACGACTACGTGCTGCGCCCCCGGCTGGTCGGCGAGCGCCTGGGTCTGCACCCGGTCGGCACCATCTTCGCCCTGTTCGCCGGCGGCGCACTCCTGGGCTTTGTCGGGATCCTGGTCGCCGTGCCGGCGGCCGCCGTCATCGTGGTCCTGCTCCGGTCGGCGGTGGCGTGGTACCGCGACAGTACGTTCTACCGGGAATCGTGACACCCGTGACCCAGTACACGTTCGATTTCGACGTTCGCGAGGCGCTGGGGCAGGACGACCTGGTCGTGGGCTCGGCCAATGCCGCGGCCGTCACATGGATGGACCGGTGGCCGGACTGGCATCCGCCCGGCCTTGTCCTGATCGGCCCGCCGGGGGCCGGGAAATCGCATCTCGGGGCCGTGTGGTGCCATCGCGCGGGCGCGACGCGGCACGAGGCGGCCCAGTTGGCTTCAGCCCTGGAGGCGGCCCGCCAGGGCAGGCGGGCATTGCTGATCGAGGATGTCGACGCCCGGGCCGACGAGGACCGCCTGTTTCACCTCGTCAACACGATGACCGACACGCACGGACACCTGCTGCTCACCTGTCAGCACCCTCCGGCCCAGCTCGGCCTGCGTGTGCCGGACCTGCTGTCGCGGCTCCGCGCCATGCAGTCGGTCTTCCTCGGTCAGCCCGACGACGAGCTGCTCGGCCGCGTCATCCGGAAGCAGTTCGGCGATCGCGGGGTGCGGGTCGACAACGAAGTGATACTCTTTCTCCTGCGGCGCATGCAGCGGTCCTTCGTTGCAGCCCGGCGGCTGGTCGCGGAACTCGACGCTGCCGCTCTTGCGCGTCGGCGCAAACTCACGATCCCGTTCGTGCGGGCATGGTTCGCAGACACCGCGAACCCGTCCGCCTGACGGGGCGTCAGACTGCTGGGAGGCTTGCATGGATCTTCAAATTGCCGGGCGCACCGCGATCGTGTGTGCTTCCAGCCGCGGGCTGGGGCGCGGCTGTGCATTGGCGCTCGCCGAAGAGGGCGTGCACGTCGTCCTGAACGGGCGCGACCCCGAGACCCTCGAACGCACGGCCGCCGAAGTGAGCAAGGTCGCCACGCACGGCGCCACGGTGAAGACGGTCGCCGCCGACGTCACGACCACCGAGGGCCAGGCCGCCTTGCTCCAGGCCTGCCCGGACCCCGACATTCTGGTCAACAACGCCGGAGGGCCGCCGCCCGGCGACTTCCGGGACTGGACGCGCGCGGACTGGACCGCTGCCTGCACCGCCAACATGTTCACGCCGATCGAGCTGATCAGGGCCACCGTCGACGGCATGATCGCCCGGCGTTTCGGACGAATCGTCAACATCACCTCGAGCGCGGTGAAGGCGCCGATCGACATTCTCGGGCTTTCGAACGGGGCCCGGAGCGGCCTCACCGGATTCGTCGCCGGCGTCGCCCGCAAGACCGTCGCCTACAACGTGACCATCAACAATCTGCTCCCCGGCCCGTTCGACACCGACCGGCTGCGGGGCACGATCGAGTTCGAGGCCGAGAAGCGGCAGCTCGGCGTGGAGGAGGTCGCGGCCGAACGGGCCGCCGGCAACCCGTCGGGCCGGTTCGGGACCCCTGAGGAATTCGGGGCGGCCTGCGCGTTCCTGTGCAGCGCCCACGCGGGCTACATCACCGGCCAGAACCTCCTGCTGGACGGCGGCGGCTACCCGGGGACGTTCTGACCGGGCGGCCGGGTTCAGGTCTCGAGATGCCCATGCAGGCCGAAACTGCGGTTGCCGTGCGGCCGGCTGCCGTGCCGCGGACCCGCCGGCCGAAGATCGACCGCCGGCCGCCGGCAGCCCTCGGCCCCGACCGCTTCGTCAACCGTGAACTGTCGTGGATCGCCTTCAACCGGCGCGTCCTGAGTGAAGCCAGCAAGCCGCACCATCCGCTGCTGGAGCGGGTGAACTTCCTGTCGATCTCGGGCGCCAACCTGGACGAGTTCTACATGGTCCGGGTGGCCGCCCTGATGGGGCAGATCTCGGCCGGCGTCAACCGGCGCTCGCCCGACGGGCGCACGCCCGCCGAAACGCTGGTCGCCGTCAACGATGCCGCCGCGCAGCTGATGGCCGAGCAGCAGGCGTGCTGGCGGCAGCTGCGCACCGAGCTGGCGGCGGCCGACGTCCGCGTGATCAATCCCGGCGATCTCACCGCGAACGAGCATGACTGGCTGTCGGATCACTTCGGCAGCGACATCTTCCCGATGCTGACCCCGCTCGCGATCGACCCGGCCCATCCGTTCCCGTTCATCGCCAATCTCGGGTTCGCACTGGTGATGAGCCTGCGGCCGCGTGCCGGTGCCGCGCGCAGCCTGCACGCCCTGATCCCGATTCCGGCCGTGCTCCCGCGCTTCATCCGGCTGCCGGGATCCCCCTTGCGGTACGTGATGATCGAAGACGTCATCCGGACGTTCGTCGACCGGATCTACAACAACTGCGAACTGCTGGGCCACGGGACGTTCCGGATCATCCGCGACAGCGATCTCGAACTGCAGGAGGAAGCCGAGGACCTCGTCCGGTCGTTCCAGACCCTGCTGCGAAAGCGCCGCCGGGGCAACGTCGTGCGCCTCAAGATCAATGCCCAGATGCCGTCGGACCTGCGGGAAACCGTGCTCCAGGAATTGCGCGTCGACCCCGCCAACGTGGTGGAGGCCGACGGCATCATCGGGGTCGCGGCGCTGGCGGAGATCGTGCGGTGCGGCCGGGACGACCTGCGGTTCGAGTCCTTCGAGCCGCGCTTCCCCGAGCGCATCCGGAGCACGGGCGACGACTGCTTCGCGGCCATCCGCAAGAAGGACCTGATCGTCCACCATCCCTACGAAAGTTTCGACGTCGTCGTCCAGTTCCTGCGCCAGGCCGCGCGCGACCCGCAGGTGCTTGCGATCAAGCAGACCCTCTACCGGACACCGCGCGAGGATTCTCCGGTCGTCGACGCCCTGATCGAGGCCGCCGAGGCCGGGAAGTCCGTCACCGCGCTGGTTGAACTCAAGGCCCGGTTCAACGAAGAGGCGAACATCAAGCTGTCCCGCGACATGGAACGGGCCGGGGTGCATGTCGTGTACGGCTTCATGGGGCTCAAGACGCACGCGAAGGCCTCGCTCGTCGTCCGCCAGGAACCAAACGGTCCGATCAGCTACGTCCATTTCGGGACCGGGAACTACCATCCCGCCACCGCGAAGATCTACACCGACCTGTCGCTGTTCACCTGTGACCCGGTCATCGGCCGCGACGCGGGCGCCCTGTTCAACCTGCTGACCGGCTACGCCGAGCCCGAAACCTGGCAGGCCATCACGGTGGCGCCGGCGCACCTGCGCGGCACGCTGCTGGACCTGATCGGGCAGGAGGTCGCCCATGCCCGGGCAGGGCGTCCCGCCTCGATCTGGATCAAGGCCAACGCCGTGGTCGATCCGGAGGTGATCGATGCGCTGTACGCGGCCGGACAGGCCGGCGTCGCCGTCGAGCTCGTGGTCCGCGGCGTATGCTGCCTGCGCCCCGGCGTACCCCGCCTGTCCGAGAACATTCGCGTGAAGAGCATCGTCGGACGCTTTCTGGAGCATGCCCGGATCTACTGCTTCGGGGGCGGGCGCAAGATGCCATCGCGCCGCGCCAAGGTGTTCATCGCCTCGGCCGACCTGATGCCGCGCAACCTGGACCGTCGCTGCGAGACGATGGTGCCCATCCTGAACCCCACCGTGCACCAGCAGGTCCTCGACCAGATCATGGTGGCCAACCTGAACGACCGGACGCAGAGTTGGGAAATGCTGGGCGACGGCACTTATCGGCCGATGCACGGCGACGCCAAGTCGGAATCGGCGCACCAGTACTTCATGGACAACCCTTCGCTCTCTGGGCGCGGCAAGGCGCTTCGCACCGGCGCCCCGCGGTCCGTGCCGCTCGGTAAGTCCTCCACCTAGGCCAGGTCGCGCGCGGGATGACGAACCGGCGGGTGCCGGGGTCCGCGAACGGGCGCGATCGCCCGGTCGCCGTGGCCGACCTGGGTTCCAACTCGTTCCGGCTGGTGGTGTACCAGCCGCCGGCCCGCGCCCCGGTCGTTCTGTACAACGAACGGGTCATCGTGGGCCTTGCCCGCACGCTCGGCCGCTCCGGCAAGCTGCAGCGGCGCGGCCGCGAGGTCGCGCTCGCAACGGTGCTGCGCTTCCACCGGATCGCCGAGGCAATGGGTGCGCAGCACATCCACATGGTGGCGACCGCGGCGATTCGGGATGCCGCCGACGGCGGGCCGCTCGTCGAGGCGATCCGGCAGCGGACCGGTGTGGAGGTCGAGGTGATGGGGGCGCACCGGGAGGCCCGGCTGGCCGCCCACGGGCTGATGGCCGGGATCCCCGAGGCCGACGGAATCCTCGGGGACATGGGGGGCGGCAGCATCGAATTCGCGCGCGTCCGCAAGGGGAAGGTGCTGGCCAACGACTCGCTGCCGGCGGGCATGCTACGCCTCATGGACCTGAGCCGGCACGTAGCCGCCGAAGCCGAGCCCGCGCTGACGCGCGAACTGGAGGCGCTCGACTGGCTCCGCGGCGGCCGGCGGCGGCCGTTCTACGCGATCGGCGGATCCTGGCGCGCCTTGGCGCGCGCCCTGCAAAGCCGTACCCAGCACCCCCTTCCGATCATTCATGGGTACCGGCTGAACCGGGATGAACTGCTCGGCCATCTCGCCGACCTGACTCATTTGCCGGCCCGCAAGCTGCCGCATTCGGTCCCCAGCCACCGCCGGCGCGGGTTGCCCTTCGCCGCGGCCGCGATGCTGGCGGTGATGCGGACCATTCAACCTTCGAAGGTCGTCTTTTCCGGCTTCGGCCTGCGGGAAGGGATCCTGCTCGACCTGCTGGAGACGCCGGCGGGTCGGCCGATGTCGCCGGTACAGGAAGCGAGTGCCTCGCTTGAGCCCGCAAACCGGCCCTTCGTCGGCGACACCGACATCATTGCCGACTGGCTTCGGCCGGCCCTCCGGAACGCCGGCTTCCGGAACCGGAACCGAGAGTTCCTGCGCGCCTGCGCCCGCCTCGTCGATCTCGCCTGGAACGAACACCCGGACCACCGGGCCCGGTATGCCTTCGATCGCGTTGCACTCCGCCCGCTGCTGCCGGTCAGCCAGACGGTCCGAATCCGGATGGCACTGGCGCTCTACGCACGCTACACCGGCGCAGGCGTCACCGGGCGGATGCGGTCGATCGCCGGGCTGATTTCCGATGCTCAGGCGCGCTCGTCACGAATCGTGGGTCTGGCCCTGCGGCTTGCCATGACGATCGGCGGGGGAACGGCGCACACGCTGGAGAGCTGCCGCCTCGAACTGCACGACGGCGTCCTGATCCTCACCATGCCAAGGTGCCTCGATGCCCTGGTCGTCCGGGCGCGCCTCAAGACGCTTGCCGAGGCACTCGGGGGCAAGCCCCGCGTCGTTTTCGCCTCGCCCTAGCCGGGATCGTCAACCGGGATCTCGCGCAACTTGCCGCCATCCACGCCCAGCGCGATCCGCCCTTCGCAGAGGGCGGCCGCCCGCTGCCCGAAGACCCGGTTGCGCCAGCCCCGAAACGCCGGCATATCCCGATCGCCGGCGGCCATGCGGTCAAGCTCCTCCGTGCTTGCCAGCAGTTTCGACGCGATGCCGTGCTCGGCCGCCACCTGGCGAAGGAGCGCCCGGAGGAGCACGGCGGCAGCCGGCGACTTGTGCCGGGACTTGGGACGGCTTTCGGCCTTCGGGAGCGGTGCTGCGACTCCTTCCCGCACCGCTGCCAGCATCCGACTCCCGGTCCTGCCGCGGGCAACCGTGTCGGAAACTCCCCGGATCTCGGCCAATTCCCCCGCGCTGGCGGGAGCGGCCCGGGCAATCTGGACCAGTGCCTCGTCCGACAAGATCCAGCGGCGCGGCCGGTCGGCCTTTCTGGCCATCTCTTCCCGGGCGGCGGCCAGAAACTGGGCGATGAGTTGTTGCCGTGGCGGGAGCGGCGGGAGCTTGGTCCGCCGCCAGGCCTCTTCGGGCTGCAGTCGGTACGAGTCTGGATCTGTCAGCGTCTCCATCTCCTCGTCCAGCCACTCCCAGCGGTCCGTGGCATCAAGCTGACCGGAAAGCTTGCGGTAAATGGCCGGGAGGTGGGTCACGTCCGCGAGCGCGTAGGCGAGCTGGGCCGGCGAGAGCGGCCGGCGCGACCAATCCGTATAGCGGTCTGCCTTGCTGATCGTCGCGTCCGCAATGGCGTGCACCAGATTCGCGTAGCTGACCGCTTCTCCGTAGCCGCATGCCATCGCGGCCACCTGGGTATCGAACAACGGGGTCGGCACGAGGCCACTGGCCAGAAAGAAGATCCCCACGTCCTGCCGGCAGGCATGAAACACCTTGATCGGCGGCGCCTCGTTGAGGAGGCGATAGAGCGGGTCAAGGTCCAGTTCGGCCAGGGTATCCACCGCGTGCCCTTGGCCATCCGGGCCGGCAATCTGAACCAGGCAAAGTTTCGGCCAGAACGTCTGGCCGCTCAGGAATTCGGTGTCGATGCAGACGAACGGCTCATCGGCGAGGCGATCGCAGAGACGCTTGAGGGCGGCCGTCTCGGTGATCAGCGATTCCGGGACTGCGGCGCGCGGCTGGCCGCCCCGTGCCCTCAAGGCGTCCGCACCGTAGCCCGACCCCCATCCGCAGCGGGTTCCCGCCTGCCGGGAGACCTGCGAGCGATCGCCCGGGCCCGGCGAGCCGCAGCAGGTTCCGCACGGCAGTGCGGTGCCCGCCCGCCCGGCCCAATCCGCATTGGTCGGCACGCCCCGTCACGAAGCCGGTGTCCGTCACCCGCCTCCGGCGCGACCGCCACCCGGCGCGAATCGGAGCGGTCAGGAATCTGGATTTGCCGCACAACTCAACATAGGCCGCCGTCAGGGACCGATGCAAGCGCGGTCTCGCATCCGTTCCGGACACTCCGCAGCCGGGAGCCGGGCCCGCCGGGTCGTCGCTGAGCCGGCCGCACCTCACGCGCCGGCCAGGGGCACCGGTCTCGCAACGACCGTTGGTGCTACCCGATGGCCACGGGAGGTGGAGTGTCCGCCGGACCCGCCCGCGAGCGGCCATGCCCGCCGCAAGTTGCCAACCGCGCCGTCAGGCCCCGATCGTGCCCGGGACGATGCGCGACATCGCGCGGTTGAGGACGAGCCGCCGGCTCAGTCTGCGCCGTCGGCGGCGGAGAAGCGAACCTGTTCGATACCGGCGCTCTCGCAGAGCGCATCGAGCAGCGCCGAAAAATCGTAACCGCCCCAGCCGCGCGCCCGGGCCAGGCTGAGGCATTCGCGCGCGGCCGCGGCAACCGGCATCGGCACCCGGCTGGCATTGGCAGCCTGCGTGACAAGCGACAGATCCTTGTGGGCGAGATCGATCTGGAACCCCGGCGCGATATCGCCCGTGAGCACCTTGGTGGCGTAGTTGATCTTGAGCTGGCCGTTGGTGGCGGTGGTGCCGTGGAGGACCTCAAGGGTGCGTTCCAGATCCAGCCCGAAGCGGCGGGTGAGCGCCAGCGCCTCGGCATTAGCCTGGCAGAGGGTGATGGCCAGATAATTGTTGACCAGCTTGGTACGGATGCCGGTACCGACCGGACCGCAGTGATGGATCGACGTACCCATGGCTTCGAGCATGGGTCGGATGGCGCGGAACTCCGCCTCCTCGGCACCGACCATGAAGAGACTCTCGCCGGCATCCGCGTGACTCGCGAGACGGCCGATCGGAGCGTCGACGCAGTGCATGCCGGCCGCGGCCAGTCCTTGCGCGCACCGGTCCGTCACTTCCGGATCGATGGTGCTCATTTCGACGACGGTGGTACCGGGCTTGGCGTGTGCGATCAGACCTTCTGCCCCGAGAAGCACGGCTTCCACCTCAACGTGTGATGGCAGGCAGGTGAAGATGGTCGGCGCCTCCCTCGCCACTCCGGCGACAGAGTCGGCAACCGTGGCGCCCAGCTCCGCAAGCGCGTCGCAGGGGGCGCGATTGATGTCATAGACGACGAGGTCGAAACCCTTGCGTTGCAGGTTGGAGGCCATTGGGCGGCCCATCCGCCCCAGTCCCACGAATCCGATCCGGTCCATGCCAGTTCCTCCCGAGCAGTCTTCCGTGCGTCGCGCAGGGTAGACGATGGGCCCGTCTGCTGCGCTGCCGGTTCGCCATCGTCCCGGAGCGCGCGGCGGCCCGGACGGCGCTGCACCGCACGGCCCGCGGACGCGTTCGCGTCGCTTGGCGCGCCCCCGCCGCCGTGCGATAACTCCCTAAGATTACGGTTGCGCAGTTGCGCGCGACGGGTCGTCCGGAAACACGCCATGACAGCTATCCTCCAGCCGCACATTCTCGCCATCGTCAGTGGTGTGACGCTCGCGGTCGGGCTCATCCTGATCTTCTACGGCAGAACGACGCTGCAACGTCTCCGGATCCCCGAGCGGGAGGACGATGCGGCCGGCTTCGAGCAGGCGGATCGGATCCTGAAACGCGGCATGGTCATGCTGCGGGCCGGCGATGTGCTCGGCGTCGTGGGCGGCATCTGCGTGATCTTCACCATGCTGGTCTACGCCGGCATCATCCCGGGTCTCTGACCGGATCGGGCCGGGGCTTGGTGCGATCGCGGCCGCGTACGCCCGCGCGCTCCGGCGTTGATGGAATGCGGAGACGGTTCCCCGGGACGGTCCCCCGCCTGTCAGGCCACCACCCATGACGTAGGATGATTCCGGCGGACGGTGCGGGACGCAGGCCCGCGGACGGCCGCAGGAAACCCCCATTTTGGACGGATTGAATGCCATGAAGCTCACCGGTTTCGAGATTCTTCACGCGGACGGCGGGTGGCGCGTGATGTCGTTCCTGAAGGCCACGACCGACGAGGGCATCACCGGCTGGTCGGAATTCAACGAGAGTTACGGCAGTGCCGGCCTCAGCGCGGTCATCAGGGCGCTTGGCGAACATCTGGTGGGCCAGGACCCGCGCCCGGTCGAGCGGCACAGCGCGATGCTGTACGCGCGTACCCGCCAAGCACCCGGCGGCGTCAACCAGCAGGCCATCGCGGCCATCGAGAATGCCCTGCTCGATATCAAGGCGCGGGCCCTCGGAGTCCGGGTCTGCGAGCTATTCGGCGGCCCGGTGCGCGAGGAGCTTCGCCTCTACTGGTCTCACTGCGGCACGTATCTCATGGCGCACGCGGACCTGATCGGACAGCCGCCCCTGACCGATCTCGCCGATGTCGAGGCCTTGGGTGCCCGGGTGCGCGCCGAGGGTTTCACCGCCCTCAAGACGAACATCTTCCTGTTCGACGGCGAGCGGCCGCGCTTGTACATGCCGGGCTTCGGCGTGGGCGCGAACAGCCCCGAGCTCTCCCCGGACCTGGCGGTCGAGCGCGCGCTCCGGGCCCAGGTCGAGGCCTTCCGTTCAGGCGCGGGACCGGACGTCGAAATCCTCGTGGACCTCAACTTCAACTACCGGCCCGAAGGCTACCGGCGAGTCGTCCGGGCGCTCGACGACCTGGATCTGATGTGGGCCGAAATCGACCTCTTCGATGGCCCGGCGCTGGCCGGCATCCGCGAGGCGGTGAGCACGCCGATCGCCTCGTGCGAGTCGCTCTACGGCCGGCGGGAATTCAAGCCGTTCTTCGAACATCGCGCCGTCGATGTCAGCATCATCGACGTGGTCTGGAACGGTCTCGCCGAGAGCCTCAAGATTGCGGCCATGGCAGACGCGTACGAAATCAACGTTGCCCCGCACAACTTTTACGGGCATCTCTCGACACTGCACAGTGCCCACTTCTCGGCCACCGTCCCGAATTTCCGCATCATGGAAATCGACATCGACGAGATTCCCTGGAAGGACGACCTGGTGACCACCGTGCCGGAGATCCGTGACGGCAAGCTCGTGCTTCCCGACGAACCCGGCTGGGGAACGGAAGTGAACGAGGAAGCTGTTCGCGCGCACCCGCCCCGCTCCGGTTCCGAACGGCACCGGATGAACTAGTCCCGGCCCCACACCCGCCCCGCGGGCGCCGCCGCCACCGGCCGCGCCCATCGCCCTATCATCGGCCCGCCCGAGCCGCGGACTGCCCACCGGGAGCCTCGCCATGCATCCGTACCGGACACACAATTGCGGCGAGCTCCGCGCCGGACACGTCGGCACCACCGTGCGGCTGTCAGGGTGGGTGCACTCGAAACGTGACCATGGCGGCCTCCTGTTCCTGGACCTGCGGGACCACTACGGCCTGACGCAGGTCGTGGTGGCCGGCGACGCGCCCTTGTTCAGCGCGGTGGAAGCGGTCCGGGTCGAAAGCGTGGTGACCGTCACCGGTCCGGTGGTCGCCCGTTCGGAGGACACGGTGAACGCTGCGCTGGCCACGGGGGAAGTCGAAGTCCGGATCGGGACGTTCGACCTCGAATCCCCCGCGGCGACGTTGCCGTTGCAGGTGGCGGGCGGGCAGGAAGCCGGTGAATCGGTTCGTCTGTCGTATCGCTTTCTCGACCTCCGACGCGAGAAGATGCAGCGCAATCTGCGGCTCCGGGCCGATGTCATCGCCATGATCCGCCGGCGCATGACGGAACAGGGATTTCTCGAAATCCAGACCCCGATCCTCACCGCATCCTCACCGGAAGGAGCGCGGGATTTCCTGGTCCCGAGCCGCCTGCACCCGGGCCGATTCTACGCGCTGCCGCAGGCGCCCCAGCAGTTCAAGCAGTTGCTCATGACGTCCGGCGTCGACCGCTATTTCCAGATTGCGCCGTGCTTTCGCGATGAGGATGCCCGGGCTGACCGAAGTCCCGGCGAGTTCTATCAGCTGGACGTCGAGCTCGCGTTCGCGACGCAGGAGGATGTGTTCGATGCCGTCGAGCCGCTCCTGCGCGACGTGTTTGCCGAATTTGGCAGCCGGCCGGTCGCGGACGGACCGTTCCCGCGAATTGCCTGGCGTGACGCGATGCTGCGCTACGGGACCGACAAGCCCGACCTTCGAAACCCGCTGGAAATTGCCGACGTCACCGCCGCGTTCGAACTCGAGGGGGTCACGTTTCGCGCGTTCCGCAGCCAGATCGAGAAGGGTGCGGTCGTCAGGGCCATTCCCGCGCCGAACGCCGCCGCCCGTCCCAGAAGCTTTTTCGACGGGCTTAACCGATGGGCCCGCGACGAGGGAGCGGCCGGGCTTGGCTACGTGATCTTCGACGAGGAAGGCGGCAAGGGGCCGATTGCCAAGTTCCTGGTGCCCGAGGCCGAAACGGCGATCCGCGACGCGGTCGGGATCGGGCCCGGGGATGCGGTGTTCTTCGTGTGTGACCAGCCGGTCCCCGCGGCCGCGTTTGCGGGGACGGCGCGTACCAAATTGGGCGAGGAACTCGGGCTGATCGACGACAGCGTGTTCCGGTTTTGCTGGACCGTGGATTTCCCCATGTACGAGCGAGACGCGGAAACCGGCAAGATCGTGTTCAGCCACAATCCGTTCTCGATGCCGCAGGGCGGCCTCGAGGCGCTGGAGACGGCGACCGACCCCGAGGACATCCTGGCCTGGCAGTACGACATCGTGTGTAACGGTGTCGAGCTCTCGTCGGGCGCCATCCGGAACCACCGGCCGGACATCATGGTCAGGGCGTTCGCCATCGCGGGCTACAGCCTCGACGAACTCGAAACGCAGTTTCCCGCCCTGCTGCAGGCTTTCCGCTACGGGGCCCCGCCGCACGGCGGCATCGCTCCCGGCATCGACCGGATCGTCATGCTGCTGGCCGACGAACCCAACATCCGCGAAGTGATTCCGTTCCCGCTGAACCAGCAGGCAGAAGACCTGCTGATGGGGGCGCCGGGGCCGGTCTCCGACGAGCAACTCCGGGAAGTCCACCTGCGGACGGTCCTGCCGCCTGCGTGAGAGCGGGCGGTTGTCCGTTCCGACGGCCGCTACCATATACTTCCGAGCGTAACCGCTCGCGGTCGCGGCCAGAACTGCGCGTCCGCACAGCCCTGTCAAATTTCTTGGGAGCGTACCCATGGCCTTAGGCCACTACACCAACAATTCTTTCGTTCGCCAGCAGGCGTCCCAGCTGTCAGCCGTCGACGCCGGTCTACGGTCCTACATGCTGCGGATCTACGGATACATGACAGCGGGACTCGGCATCACGGGCGTCGTCGCACTGGCGGTTTCCTCCTTGGCCGTTAGCAACGGGCAGCTGACGTCGGTCGGCGTGGCTCTTTACACCCCACCACTGGCGTGGGTCGTGATGTTCGCGCCACTGGGTGTGATCCTGCTGATGAGTTTCCGTGTCCACCGGATGCAGGCCACTACCGTGCAGACGCTGTTTTGGGTCCTCGCCGCCTGCTACGGCATTTCGCTGTCCTCGATCTTTCTGGTCTACACCGGCGAGAGCATCGTGCGCGTCTTCTTCATTGCCGCATCCATGTTCCTTGCCATGTCCGTTTGGGGCTACACCACCAAGCGATCGCTGTCGGGGATGGGGTCGTTCCTCTTCATGGGGATGATCGGCATCTTCATCGCGATGCTGGTGAACCTGTTCCTGGCGTCCACCGCGCTCCAGTTCACGATCTCCGTACTCGGCGTCCTGATCTTCGCCGGACTTACCGCCTACGACACGCAGAAGCTCAAGGAGATGTACGTCGCCGGACAGTCCGGTGAACTGGTCGTCAAGCAGGCGGTCATGGGGGCGCTGAGCCTCTATCTCGACTTCCTGATGATCTTCGTGTTCCTGCTGCAACTCCTCGGAAACCGGGAATAGGTCACGCACGGCGATCTGTGATCTGACCGCGAGCGGGCGCACACGGCTGATCGACGGTCCCGTCGGGACCTGAGGTCGGCCGGGCCCTGCCAGCCACCGCGGGCCCCTGCCAAGGAGGACTGGAATGTCCGGTTCGTATGACGCGCTCTACCAGGCCTGGACCTCCGACATGGAAGCGTTCTGGGCGGACCGCGCGCGCCTGCTGGACTGGAGCCGGACCCCGCAGCAAGTCCTTGCTGCCAACGATCCGCCCTTCTATCGCTGGTTCCCGGACGGCGAACTGAACACGTGCCACAATTGTCTGGATCGCCACGTCGCGGCGGGTCGGGGCGATCAACCGGCACTGATCTACGACAGTCCGGTCACCGAAACCCAGCAAACCTTCACCTACAGCGAGCTCCTGGACTCCACCGCCCGCGCGGCGGGCGCGTTCCGGGCGCTCGGCGTCGATCGCGGGGATCGCGTCCTGATCTACATGCCGATGATTCCGGAAGCGGTCATCGCCATGCTGGCCTGCGCCCGCATCGGCGCGGTGCACTCCGTCGTGTTCGGCGGGTTCGCTGCGCCCGAACTCGCCTCCCGGATCGATGCCGCCACGCCCAAGCTCGTCGTCGCGGGCAGCTGCGGCATCGAGCCGAACCGCGTCGTGGCCTACAAGCCCATGCTGGATCAGGCGCTGGAACTTGCCGACCACGCTCCCGCTAGCTGCCTGATCAAGCAACGCGACGCTGCCCGAGCGGACCTGATCGAGGGCCGCGACCTGGACTGGGACCAGGCGCTCGCGGCGTCGGCGGCCGCAGACTGTGTCACGGTTTCCGCCCTTGATCCGCTGTACATCCTCTACACATCGGGCACCACCGGGGATCCCAAGGGAATTGTCCGGGACCACGGCGGCCACGCCGTTGCGCTGGCGAACAGCATGGCCATGACCTATGGCCTCGAGCCAGGCGAAGTGTTCTGGGCCGCTTCCGACGTCGGTTGGGTGGTCGGGCATTCCTACATCGTGTATGCCCCGCTCCTTCATGGCTGTGCCACGGTCCTGTACGAGGGCAAGCCGGTGGGTACCCCCGACGCGGGGGCATTCTGGCGCGTGATTTCCCAGCACAACGTGGCAGTGTTGTTCACGGCCCCCACCGCGTTCAGAGCGATCCGGCAGGCGGACCCGGATGCCAAGCTGCTGCAGGAATACGACCTCGACGGCTTTCGTACGCTGTTCCTGGCCGGGGAGCGGGCCGATCCCGACACCGTCCGCTGGGCCGAGCAGGTTCTGGATGTCCCGGTCCTTGACCACTGGTGGCAGACGGAAACGGGCTGGTCCATCACGGGGTACTTTGCCGGCACCGAGGGATTTCCGGTACGCCCGGGCTCGGCCGGCAAGCCGGCGCCCGGATACGCCCTGGAGGTGCTTGACGACGACGGACACGCGGTCCCGGCCGGCGACATCGGAGCCCTCGCCGTGCGGCTGCCGATGCCGCCCGGGTTCAGTCCGACGTTGTGGGGCAACCGGGAGCGCTTCCGCACGGCCTATCTGGACGCGTTCCCCGGCTACTACAGCACCGCCGACGCCGGGATGGTCGACGCGGACGGGTACGTGTGGGTCATGGCGCGCACCGACGACATCATCAACTGTGCAGGCCACCGATTGTCCACGGGCGCCATGGAAGAAGTGTTGACTCAGCATGCCGATGTCGCGGAATGCGCCGTCGTCGGCGTGCAGGACCGTCTCAAGGGACAAGTACCGATCGGATTGCTCGTCCTCAACGCCGGCGTGAACCGTGATCCGGGGGCGATTGCCGGCGAGACGGTGCAAATGGTACGGGAGGCGATCGGCGCCGTGGCGTCGTTCCGGACCGCCGCGGTCGTGCAGCAGCTTCCGAAGACTCGTTCGGGAAAGATCCTGCGAAACGTCATTGCGGCCATCGCCGACGGGCGGACGCCGAAGGTTCCGCCGACGATCGAGGATCCATCGGTCCTCGATGGCATCCAGTCCGCATTGGGAGCGGTCGGCCTGCCGCGCGAATAGGCGTCCATGCGGGGACCGGCGAACCTCCGCTCCTACGGCCTGCTGGTCCGCGAACGGCAGGTCCTGATCGCCCGCGAGACCGTCGGTCGGGTGCTGGCCCGGAAATTCCCGGGCGGCGGCGTCGAGGACGGCGAAACGCCCGAAGCGGCCCTCGTGCGGGAATTTCAGGAAGAAACCGGCCTCGAGGTGCAGGTGCTCCGCCTGCTGCACACGCCGGGAACACTCCTCTCACCATGGACGGACGCACCGTATACGCCCTTGTACTATGCGGTTGCAGGGGACGGGGCACCGGTCCCGCAGCCGCCCGAATACCTTCCCCTCCGGTTTGCCGACGCGCAGGAACTGCTCGGCGCCGAGGACGTCGCCGGACCCGAACAGGTGGCCCTTCGTCGCGCCCTGGACCTGCCGGCCTGAGGCCTCGACGTCCGCTGCCCGCCGACGCCCCGGAATCCGTCTCGCGGCGTCTTCGTGGCGTGCCGCCGCGACCGATCCAGGAAACCCCGACGGGTCTCCCCGCATCCCGGGCGGGCGGGCGCGGCCGTCGAGAGCGAACGCTCGAGTGCTCCCTCTCCCGTTCCCGCGGGGATCAAAACGACGCGCAGACCGTGGCAACCGTCCGCAGCACGGCCTCCTGGGCAAACGTCTCCTTGTACGCTTGAACCACCTGGTCGGTGCGCAGCAGTCCCGCATCATCAACCCCGGTCAGGATCACGACGAGCTTGGACCTTTCGCGGACAATTGCCCCGCTCGGGTCGCGCCACTGCCCTGCGGCGTCAAGGACGCTCAGGCCGGCCGGAAACAGCGGTGTGATCTCGTTCGCCAGGAAAGCATCCCAAGCCGTGTCGCTGACAACTTCCGCGTCGGCCCGATTGCGGCCGAAGTACAAGCGGTACTCGGTGAACTGCCCGGTTCCTGCCGGGCATGCCTCGACCGCGGCATGCGCAAATGCATCGGGCAGGCGACCGGCTGCAAGGATCACCGCGACGGCTGCCAGCCAGAAGCACCAGTTCGGCAGCATTGTCACCTGCTCATTCATTACAGGGTATCGCGCACCGGCATCGTCAAACGGGACCGGGACAGCAACGATAGAACATTTGTCAATCCCGCTCAACTTCTGTGACAATGACTTTAAGAACAGTTTACAGGCATTTTATAGGCATTTTATAGGCAAGTAATTGCGTTTGACATTGCAGCAGAAGCAATAGATACGTATTCGTTGACAAGATGCCCGGATTTGCCTAAGGTCACCCCGTCTTGGACGGTTTCTGTCAAGTCGCATGAAAGCGTTAATCGCAGAAGCTCGTCAGCGGCAAGCAAGTATCAGCGACATGGAGAACCGAAGATGATCGCACTGACACGGCCGGGGCTATCTTACGCAGTGTTCGCCGCGTTTGTGCTGCCGGCAATGGTCGGCACCGCACAGGCGGCCACATTGGACGACGTCCGCGCTGCCGATGAACTGAAATGCGGAATCAATACCGGCCTTGCCGGATTCGCGAACACCGACGATGCCGGCAACTGGGTCGGGTTCGACGTCGACTACTGCAAGGCGCTAGCTGCCGCCGTGCTGGGAGACGCCGACAAGGTTCAGTACGTCAGTCTCACCGGGAAGAACCGTTTCCCGGCGTTGCAGGCGGGCGAGATCGAGGTGCTCGCGCGCAACACCACCTGGACGTTTTCCCGTGACGTCGATCTGGGCCTGACGTTTGTCGGCGTCAACTACTACGACGGACAAGGCTTCATCGGGCCGAAGAGCCTGGGTATTTCGAGCGCCGGGGAACTCGATGGCGCATCGGTCTGCATCCAGACCGGCACGACGACCGAGCTGAACCTCGCAGACTTTTTCCGAACCAACAACATCTCCTACGAGCCCGTTCCCATCGAGACCAATGCGGAGGCTCGGGCCGCGTACGAGGCCGAACGGTGCGACGTCTACACCTCGGACGCCTCGGGACTAGCCGCCACGCGCGCGACCTTCGACAACCCGAATGACCACATGATCCTGCCCGAGATCATCTCGAAGGAACCGCTCGGGCCCTTGGTCCGCCACGGCGACGACCAGTGGGCGGACATCGCCCGTTGGGTTCTCAACGCCCTGATATCGGCGGAGGAGCTCGGCGTTACCCAGGGCAATGTCGAGGCGCTGGCCCAGAAAGACGGCGGCTCGGACAATCCCGAAATCCAGCGCATGCTAGGCAGCGAAGGAAGCATGGGCGCGATGCTGGGACTGGACGCCGACTGGGCGGCCAAGGCCATCAAGGCTGTCGGGAACTACGGCGAGATATTCGCGCGTCACCTCGGGCCGGACACTCGGCTCGGGCTGGAGCGCGGCCTGAACGCCTTGTACACGAACGGCGGAATTCTTTACTCTCCTCCATTCCGTTGACCCTATATTCAACGGCCTAGCACTGCCGTGGCTGCCGGGGGTCCAAGCGACCCTCGGCAGCCACAGGCGTGTCAGCCGGATCGACGCAGGTAATGGCCGCCCCGTCCAGAACCCGAATTCAGCAGATCAGCTACCTCTGGACCGACGAGCGGCTGCGCGGAATCGCCTTCCAGCTCCTCGTTACCGCCAGCCTCGCCCTATTTTTTGCCTTCATCATCTGGAACACCGCCACGAACCTCAAGCATGCGGGCTTGGCTTCCGGATACGGGTTTCTCCAGGACGCCGCTTCATTTGACATCAATCAGCGGCTGATCGATTACGATTCGACCTCGAGCTACGGACGGGCATTTCTTGTCGGCGGGCTCAATACCGTCCTCGTGGCCGTGCTCGGGATCGCCGCGGCGACCTTCATCGGTTTCCTTGTCGGCCTGATGCGGCTCTCAAGCAATTTCCTGGTCAGCCGCATCGCCGCGGTCTACGTCGAACTCACACGCAACATCCCGCTGCTTCTACAGATCATCTTCTGGTGGGTCATCATTCTGGCGCTGCCGCGCGTGCGCGACAGTATTTCCGTGGGCGACGTCCTTTTCCTCAACAATCGCGGCGTCCGGATGCCGCAGCCGATCTTCGAAGACGCGTTCCAGTTCGTCCTGGCGCTCATCATTGCCGGCAGTATCGGCACGTTCTTCCTTGCGCGATGGGCGCGGAAACGGCACGAGCTGACAGGGCGCACCTTCCCGGTTGGCTGGAGTTCGATCGGGCTGATCTTCGGGCTCCCCGGCCTGTCAATGCTCTTTCTCGGACTGCCCGTCAGCCTCGAGATCCCGTTGCAGGGAAAATTCAACTTCGAAGGCGGGTTCAATGTCACGCCCGAACTGATCGCCCTGTGGCTGGCGCTCTCGCTCTATACCGGCGCATTCATCTCGGAAGTCGTTCGTTCCGGAATCCTTGCGGTCGACAAGGGACAGATCGAAGCGGCTCGGGCGGTGGGACTCCCGCCGGGATTGAGAACCCGCAAGATCATTCTCCCGCAGGCGTTGCGCGTCATCATTCCCCCGCTCACCAATCAGTACTTGAACCTGACCAAGAATTCCTCGCTGGCGGTGGTCATCGGCTATCAGGACATCGTGTCCATCGGCGAGACCGTGCTGAACCAGAGCGGGCAGGCACTTGAAGTCATCTCGATCTACATGGCCTTCTACCTGACTCTCAGCCTCTTAACGTCGCTCCTCATGAATTGGTACAACAAGCGCACCGCCCTGGTGCGCGAGCGGTGAGCGGGCAGATGTTCTTCCGGGACCAGAGCGAAATGCTTCCCCCGCGCGCGGCGCCGATCACCGAAGTCGGGCTCGTCGGCTGGCTGCGGATCAACCTGTTCTCGAGCTATGCCAACGCCGCACTGACGCTGGTCTCGCTGACACTCCTCCTGCTGGTGGTCCCGCCGTTCATCGACTGGGTGCTGATCAAGGCGCAGTTCTCGGGGGACAGCGGGGAAGCCTGCTCGGGGATTGGCGCATGCTGGGCATGGGTTGACCAGCGCCTCGGGCAGTTCTTCTACGGCTTCTACCCGGCCGAGGCACACTGGCGGGTCAATGTCACCGCGATCCTGCTGGTCCCGGCGATTCTGTACGTGCTGGTCGACAACCTGCCGGGAGCCAAGTTCGGCCGCTGGTACTCCTACGTCTATCCGCTGCTTGCCGCCTACCTCCTCGTTGGGGGCTTCGGCCTCGAGGTCATCCAGACCGACAAGTTCGGCGGCTTCATGCTCAACATGGTCGTCGGGCTGACCGGAATCGTGCTGTCGCTGCCGATCGGGGTCCTGCTGGCGCTCGGCCGGCAGTCGCGGTTACCCGTGATTCGCCTGCTTTGCATCGCCTTCATCGAAGCTGTCCGGGGCGTGCCGCTGATCACGCTCCTGTTCGTCGCCATCGTCCTCTTGCAGCTGTTCCTCCCCCCGCAAGTGTCGCTCGACCAGCTGCTGCGCGTGATCATCATGGTGACACTCTTTGCCTCGGCCTACATGGCGGAAGTCGTGCGCGGCGGCCTGCAGGCCATTCCGAAGGGGCAGATCGAGGGGGCGCAGGCGGTCGGGCTGGGTTACTGGCAGACGATGCGGCTCATCGTGCTACCGCAGGCGCTCCGGATTTCGATTCCGGGGATCGTCAACACGTTCATCGGGCTGTTCAAGGACACCACGCTGGTGATCATTATTGGCTTATTCGATCTGCTGGGTCATGCCCGCCTGTTGCAGACCAACCCGGACTGGATCGGCGATGTTGACCACGAAGCCTACCTGTTCTCGGCCGCCGTATTTTTCCTCGTTTGCTTCCTGATGTCGCGCTACTCGGTTTCACTGGAAAAGCAGTTGAGCAAGGATCGTCACTAGGAGGGCCCCGCCATGTCGACCGCAACTCCCGAGGCCGCCGGCGCGTCCGACGTTCCGATCATCGAGATCTCGAATCTGAACAAATGGTTCGGGGCGTTTCACGTCCTTCGCGACATCAGCCTGTCGGTCGCTGCCCAGGAACGTGTCGTCATCTGCGGCCCGTCGGGCTCCGGCAAGTCAACTTTGATTCGGTGCATCAACCGGCTCGAAGACCATCAGGAGGGCTCGATTGTCGTGGACGGGACACCCCTCACGCGAAATATCAAGAACATCGATCTGGTTCGTCGCGACATCGGGATGGTCTTCCAGCAATTCAATCTCTTCCCGCATCTCACGATTCTCCAAAACTGCACGCTTGGTCCAATCTGGGTGCGGAAGATGCCGCGGCAGGCAGCGGAGGAGATCGCGTTGAAATTTCTGGAGCGCGTGCAAATTCTCGACCAGTCCGCAAAATATCCTGGTCAGCTGTCCGGAGGCCAGCAGCAACGCGCCGCTATTGCCAGGGCTCTCTGCATGGAGCCGCGCGTCATGCTGTTCGACGAGCCCACATCCGCGCTCGATCCCGAAATGATCAAGGAGGTCCTCGACGTCATGACGGGCCTGGCGGAAAGCGGGATGACGATGCTCATCGTGTCGCATGAAATGGGGTTTGCGGCACAGGTTGCTGATCGGATGATTTTCATGGATGACGGTCAGATCGTGGAGGAAAACACTCCGGACGCATTCTTCAACAATCCGCAATCCGACCGCACGAAACTGTTCCTCAGCCAGATTCTCAGGCACTGAGTCGGGTTCGATCGCGCAGCACCGACCGGAAGGCCTGGCATCTGGAGAAATAGGCACAGCCAAGCGGTCCATTGTCAGGGCCGGCTTCAGGCACCTGCGCCGACCGACGGTCAGCGCGGCGGGATGTCAGTCTTGCCGTCTTCGCTCGGGGCAGCGATGCGGGCCGCGGCTGACGCGCCGTGGCCCGCGCACAACGCCTTCCAGCGAGCCAGGGCAAACGCGAGCGGCTGTTCGCCGCCGGGTCCGGGATGTCGGAACTACTTCCGGTTGAAGCCGAAGTAGACATAGGCCGCAGCCCGAACAGCTGTCGCTGCGAGGCCCATGTTGCCGTAGACGGGCCGGACCTGGGGCCCGAGGAACTTCGCGGACGAGAACAAGGGCCAGAGCGCAGCGATGGCGGCAGCATGGGCGAAGAAGCGGAGCCTGCGACGATTTACTTCAAGAGCGCGCCGTGGCAAGTCAGCCGGCGCGGCGACCGGGAGCGCCGCCCCCTGACTGCACACCCTGACGGCCGGACCTGCCGGTGTGAGGGTCCCTGGACGAGCGTACGGCGTCGTCGAAGGCAACTCCCCCGCACAAACGAGCGCGCGCGACCACGCTGCCCTAACGGACGCCGCGCCCGCTTTGCGGTCGTGCCCGCCGGTTCTCCCATGGACCACGCCAGAGATCGCCCCGCTGGATCATGTGATCCGACAGCCGGAAGATATCGTGCCGGGTAAATTCTGCCGCCATCAGGTCTTCCAGAATCACGACGGTCGCGCGCTGCTGGACGTCGACAAGTTTCCAGCCCGCCAAGCCGAACGGTTCCTGCAGGAACGCCAGTTCCACCCAGCCCGGGATTTGGACGCCGTCGTCGTCCAGGGCGGCGACCCGGACGGCGAGGTACCCGTTGCGTTCGGCGACCTGCAGGACTCCCAGGTTGTCATCCGCCGTCGGCCGTCGGCCCTCGAACAACACCCGCAACGGCAGCTTGTCCAGCGAGAAGTGCGCGGTCTGGCCGGCGTCGGGATTGTGGTAGACGAGGAACGTGCCGTCGGCCACCAGGACCGCGTTGTCGGGCGGTGCATACTCGATGCGGGCTCTCCCCGGCGGGGACACCGCAAGCCAGCCCTTCTTGAGCTTTCCGTCCGGGTCCTGCTGGACGAACCGGGCAGTCACGGGCGGAAGCATCTCCAGGTAGGACCACACTTGGTCCAGGCGCGCATCCTCCGCGGCAGCGATCTGGCCGCCGCCCAGCAACGCGTAGAGCAGAAGGGCGCCGAGGGCAGGCCTCACGCCGGGAATCCCGTCAACCGATCACCTCGCGCTTGCCGGTGTGGTCGGCCGGACTCACGATTCCGTCGTTCTCGAGTTGGTCGATCATGCGTGCGGCACGGTTGTACCCGATCTGGAGATGCCGCTGCAGGAAGCTGGTGGATGCCTTGCCCTTTTGCCGCAACAGGACCACCGCATCGTCGTACAGGGCGTCGCGTCCGTTCTCATCGGAAGCGTCGGGAGTCAGCGTCTCACCGAGATCTTCGGTCACCTCCAGGTTGTACTCCGTAGCAATTCCCAGGTTTCGAAGGAAATCTGCCACCCGCTCGACCTCTTCATCGCTCACGAACGGCCCGTGGACCCGCTGCATCTTGCCGCCGGTGCGGAGATACAGCATGTCGCCCTTCCCGAGCAACTGCTCCGCCCCCTGGTCTCCGAGAACGGTCCGGCTGTCGGTGGCGGACGACACCTGAAAGCTGATCCGGCACGGAAGGTTCGCCTTGATCGTGCCGGTCACCACGTCCACTGACGGTCGCTGGGTGGCGACGATCAGGTGGATGCCGGCGGCACGCGCCTTCTGTGCGAGTGCCTGGATCGCTAACTCGAATTCCTTGCCGGCGCTCAGCATCAGGTCGGCCATTTCGTCCACGACGATGACGAGGTACGGAAACGGCTGGGGTTCAATGATCTGCTTTTCATAGACGGGCTTGCCGGTCTCGGCATCGAAGCCGGTCTGCACCTCGCGGGTCAGCTTGCGGCCACGCGCCACCGCTTCCTCGACCTTGCGATTGTACGCCTCCACGTTGCGCACCTGCAACAGGGACATCGTCTGATAACGCGAATTCATCTCGCGCACCGCCCAACGCAGGGCGGCCACCGACTTCTTCGGGTCTGTCACTACAGGGTGCAGCAGATGCGGAATGCCCTCGTAGACGGAGAACTCGAGCATCTTCGGGTCGACCATGATCAATCGCAGCCGATCAGGCGGCATCCGGTAAAGGAGCGAGAGGACCATGCCGTTCACGCCGACTGACTTGCCCGACCCGGTCGTGCCAGCGATCAGCAGGTGCGGCATGCCGGCGAGGTCAGCGGTCACGGGTTCGCCGTTGATGTCCTTGCCGAGGGCGATGATCAGGCTGCCGCGCTCCTGCTCAAACAACTCGGATCCCAGGATTTCCCGCAGATAGACAGTCTCGCGCTTCGCATTCGGGAGCTCGATCCCCATCGCATTGCGGTCGGTTACCACCGACACCCTGGCGGCCTGTGCCGACATCGACCGTGCGATATCCGGCGCCAGCGAGATAACCCGGCGCGACCGGATTCCGGGCTCCGGCTCGAAGTCGTACCGGGTGACCACGGGCCCTGACAGGATCCGTTCGATCACGCCTGCAATCCCAAATTCGGCCAGCACCGTCTCGAGCATCCGGGCATTCGCCTCCTGGCCCTCTTCGCTGCCGCGGACCGGCCGGGGCGGCTTGCGCAGCAGGCTGAGCGGCGGGAGCCGGAAACCATCTTCCTCCATCCCCAATGTGGCCTGCCGTTCGTCATCCTCGCGCTGGCCTACCCGGGTCGGGCCGGCCGTCTGTACCCGGCGGCGTTTCTTCTTGGCAGGTCGTTCCGGGGACGACCCTGCCGGGGTCCCCAGGGTCGGAGCCACTCGCTGGGTCGGGACCTCGGGAGCGGCGCCGGACACGCCCGCGGACAGCCGCCGGGCACGCGTGTAGAGCTCCCGGATACTCCTGGCCCAGCCCGCCCAATCCGACCTCCGCAAGGCCGAAGCGTAAAGCCAGGCCGAGACGGTCAGTGCCATGCAGGCGGTCACCATGATCGCCCGGAACCAGGATGCCTCGGCCAGCTCGGGCCCGACCAGCTCCATGAACGCTGCCCACAACTTCATGGCGCCCGCAACCGCGACACCCGGCCCCTCGCCGGACCGGAACCCGGCGGCCGTCAGCGTCGCCAGCGCGAGGGCCAGTACCAACGCCAGCAGCCGCCACCCGAACCGACTGACCGACGCCGAACGCACCAGTCGCCAGCCCCAGGCAAGCACCGCCAGCGTCAACGCCAACGCGGCAGGCATGCCGATCGAGGCCCGCAACTCGGCACTGACCATGGCGCCCGTCGTCCCGAGCCAGTTCGCAGGAGCCCGGTCGACATGAACCAGCCGAGACGGATCGTCCGGGTGCGACGAGAGGAGCGCGAGCAGAAGCACCCCGCCGACCGCTAGGAGGCAGATGCCGAGGAGTCGGCGTGCCAGCCCCCAGATGGAGCCCAGCCAGTGGTGCCGCAATCCGTTCCGGCCTGCCTTCTTCGCCGCGGTATCTGTCAACGTGACCTACCGACGAACGCGGCTCGCCGAACGAGCGGCCGGCGAAGGCTCCGACGAGCCGCCATCGCGGTGTTCTGGAAACCCTTGCATGGTCGTCATCGCAAGTTGCGCCCGCAAAGCGGTTCCGTCAAGTGCGGCGGCGGCGATACGCTCGACGGCGGCCACGGACGCCCCTTACCCCAACGCTTCGGCCAGCCGTTCGAGGCCGGTCCGAACCACGTCGATCGAGGGCACCAGGGCAACTCGAATATGCCGGGCGGCTTCATCCGCCTCGCTCGCCAGATAGCTCCCGGGCATGACCTTCACGCCGACCGTGGCCCACAGGCTCCGGGCGGCCTGCTCGCCGTCACCGACGTCCAACCACAGAAAGAACCCGCCCGCCGGCAGGAAGAATCCAAAGCGGCCGCGCAAGATGTCCGCCGCCGCCTCGAACTTCCTCCGGTAAAGCGCCCGGTTTTCCTCGACGTGCGCATCATCCCGCCAGAGCGCGGTGGCGGCGGCCTGCACCGGAAGCGGCTGCTGGCCGCCGCCGTAGGTGCGCATGCGCAAAAATGCCTCGAGAAACACGGCGTCGCCGGCGACGAACCCGGAGCGCAGCCCGGGTACGTTCGAGCGCTTCGACAACGAGTGGAAGCTGACCACGTTCGCGAGGTCGCCACCCAGATCCCGTACGGCCTCCAAGACTCCGACCGGCGGCACGTCCGAGTAGATCTCGGCGTAGCACTCGTCCATGACCAGGAGAGCATTGGCCGACCGGACGTGGGCGATCAATCGGGCGAGATACTGCCGGTCCGCGACCGCGCCCTGCGGATTAGCGGGTGAACAGAGGTAAAAGAGCGCCGTGCGCTCCCAGACTCCGTCCGGAATCGCATCGAGGTCGGGCAAGAAACCACCGGCGCGCGTACAGGGCAGAAACATGGGTTCCGCGCCGGCCACCACCGCGGCTCCGCGGTACACCTGGTAGAACGGGTCCGGCATCAGGACCAGCGGCGCTCGCCCGCCCTTGGCTTCCGGCATGGCAGCCAGCGCGACGGCAAACAGGCCCTCGCGCGTTCCGCCCACGGGCAGCACGTGCCGGCCGGGGTCGATCATGGCTTCCGGCAGCCGATAGCGCCGTGTCAGCCATTCGGCGCAGGCCGTCCGCAGGGCGTCGGTGCCCCGGGTCGGGGGGTAACGGCCCCACTCGCTGGCATGACGCTGCAGGGTCTCGGCGACGATCGGCGGCGGCCGATGGCGGGGCTCGCCGATCGACATCACGATCGGGCGGTCAAGCACCGGCGACAATCCGTCCAGCAGACGGTCGAGGCGCCGGAACGGATAGTCGTCCAGACGGGCGAGACGGGGGTTGATGGGTGCAGGCATCAGCAGGGCAGCATGCGGATCTCGTCATGGGGTTCTGCGTGCTCGCCGGGCAAAACGCCGGCCGGGCGGAGCCCGGCCGGCGTCTGGGTGCAGTTGCAACCCTTCTGGTCCGGAGAACCGGTCCCGGGCGGACCTAGCCGGTCACGAGGCGCGACCCGGGACGAACTCGGGGTACGACACGAGCCCGATCTCGACGGCATCGGAGCCCTGCATCTCGTCCTCCTCGTCGAGGCGGATGCCCATGACGAGCTTCACCACGTACCAGGCCAGCATGCTGACAAGAAACGCGAAGAGCCCGACCGCGATGATCCCGGTCAGCTGGGCACCGAAGCTGGCGTCGGGATTGGTGAGACAAACCGCGATGGTCCCCCAGATCCCGCAGAACAGGTGCACAGGAATGGCGCCGACGACATCGTCCAGCCGAAGCCGGTCGAGGAACGGCACGCCGACCGCGACAATGACGCCGCCGACGCCGCCGATGAGAATCGCGTGCACAAACGTGGGCGTGAGCGGTTCTGCCGTAATGCTGACCAGGCCGCCCAGCGCACCGTTCAGAATGAGCGTGACATCGAGGCGGCGATAGAAGGTGAAGTAGACCGCGGTCGCAGCCAGTGCTCCGCCGCAGCCGGCGAGATAGGTGTTCGCGTAGACGCGCGACATGGCGCTGGCGTCCTCGACCGACGCCAATGCCAGCTGCGAACCGCCGTTGAACCCCAGCCAGCCCAGCCACAGCACGAAGGTGCCCAGCGCCACCAGTGGCACGGCCGACGCCTGCATCGGGTTCACGGTGCCGTCCGCCGAGTACTTGCCACGCCGCGCCCCCAGCAGGATCACGCCGGACAGCGCGCACCAGCCGCCGACCGAGTGCACGATCGTGGAGCCGGCGAAGTCGGAGAATCCGAGTTCACTTAGCCAGCCGCCGCCCCATGACCACGCACCCTGGATCGGATAGATGATCGCAACGATCACGAACGCCACCCAGAGGAATGCAGACACCCGAACGCGTTCCGCTACTGCCCCGGACACAATGGAGGCGACCGTGCCCACAAACACCATCTGGAAGAACCAGTCAGAAGCCACCGAATAGGAGCTCTCCGCCGTTTCCGACGCGGGATCCGCCACTTCGAAAAGGCTCAGGGACCCGATGTAGCCGCCGTCGACTCCGTCGTACATCAGGTTGTATCCCAGCAGCGCGTAGGTCACAGCGGCCAGCGAGTAAAGCCCGATCTTCTTCATGCAGATGGCGCCGGCTGACTTGGTTCGCACCATGCCGACTTCCAGCATGCAGAAACCGATGGCCATCGCGCACACCAGCGCCCCGTTCACGAGGAACGACATCGTGTTGAAAATGAATGCCATCTCGTCCGGTGAGGGTGCGGCGAGGGCGGCAGTCGGCCCGAGCAGAACGGCAAGTGCAGCCGTTCCTGACACACGAAATGTTTTCACGCGATACTCCGATGGAAGGTGTTGTTGACGAACTGAAGGATCGGGCCAGTGCACAACCATCGCCATCGCGTCACGACGGTTAGCCGAAGCCAGCGCCCAGAGGAGCCTACTCTAGTTCGGATTTGCCATCCCGGTCCAACCGTTGCGGCATCTGCATGCCGCCAACGGGAGAGGATCGCGCCACACCGGTCGGGCTCAGCTGGGCCTTGGGGAACCCGCCGGCCCCGGCCGCCCGTCGAAGCCTGATGCCGCCACCGCCCCGGGCGGCGGGACCGGTCGACGGGCTCTACGCCCGGCCAGCCTCCACGTCTGCCAGAAACTCTTCGAGGACGGCATTGAACAGCGCGGGGTCCTCGAGATTCAGCACGTGTCCGGTATTCGGCATGATGAACAGGCGCGCCCGGTCGATACGCTGTTTCAGGAACAGGCCCGGAACCAGGCAGCGCTGGTCGTCATCGCCCGAAACGATCATGGTCGGCACCGGGATCGCGCGAATCGCCTCCTCGAGGTCCCATAGACCGGGACGCCCCGCCTGGACGCCGCGCTGCGTCAGCGCGGATCCCTGGTCCGAGTGTTCGGCGAGCCGGGTCACGAAGGCTCGCCAGCCGCGCGGGTCTTTCCGCATGAAATTCTCGCGCCCGGGCCCCGAGCCGTATTCCTCGGCGAACGCCGCTGCCCCGCGCGTCTCGAAGTTCTTCGCTACCTCCAGCGACAGTGCCCGGAACTCCTCGCGTGTGTCGGGCTCGGCGCCGTAGCCGCACCCGCAGACCGCGAGCGACAGCGCACGGGCCGGATAGGCCATCCCGAAATGGAGCGTTGCGAACCCGCCCATTGACAGGCCCACGATATGCGCCCGCTCGATGCCCAGATGGTCGAGGACGGCAAGCGCGTCGTCGCGGGCCAGATCCTGCGAGTAGCTCGCCGCGTCCCCGGGAATGTCCGAGCCGGGATAGCCGCGCGCCGAATAGACGATGCAGCGGCGGCGGCGGCCGAAATGCGCCAATTGCGGCTCCCAGGCGCGATAGTCGCCCGCGAACTCGTGGATGAACAGGATCGGCACGCCGGTGCCGGTTTCCTCGTAGTAGAGCTTGACGCCGTCCGGCGCGGTTGCATGGCCCACGATTGCTGCTTTCCCCGGTTCCGCTGTTCGCTGGCATCCGGAGGACGCGGTGCGCCGGCTCCAGGCCCCCAACCGGTCTAGCACATCGCCGGGTGCCGCTCCACCAGCCCTGTCCGTCCGAGACCCGGGCCATTGCGCCGCCGGGGGCCCGCCCCGGCGGCAGGGCCGTGCGTCCATGCCCGCGCCCCGCGCTGCAGGCCGGCGCCGGGCGAACGCACGTCTACCCGGCGCCGGAGCTGTCGAACCGCCCGTTCCGCCCGATGAGCGGATCCGGGCACCGTGGTTAGCCGGAGCGACCGGCCACGAATTCGGGATAGGACACCACCCCAACCTCCATGAGGTCGGAACCGTGCATTTCCGCTTCCTCGTCGAGGCGGATCCCCAAGATGAGCTTGACCACGTACCACACGAGCAGACTGCCGGCGAACGCGAACAGGCCGATCGCGACGATCCCGATCAGCTGGGAAACGAGGCTCGCGTCGGGGTTGGTGAGACAGACCGCGATGGTGCCCCAGACACCGGCGAACAGGTGGACCGGAACCGCCCCGACCACGTCGTCAAGCTTGAGGCGGTCGAGGAACGGCACGCCGAGTGCGACGATGACGCCGCCGACGCCGCCGACCAGGATGGCCTGGACGAAGGACGGAGCCAGAGGCTCCGCGGTGATGCTGACCAGCCCGCCGAGCACACCGTTGAGAATCAGCGTGATGTCGAGCTTCCGGTATACGGCGAAGTAGGTGGCCGCTGCCGCGAGCGCTCCGCCGCATCCGGCCAGGTAGGTGTTCGCGTAAATCCGTGCCATCGCGCTCGCATCGGCCACCGACCCCAGGGCGAGCTGTGAGCCGCCGTTGAAGCCAAGCCAGCCAATCCACAGCACGAACGCGCCAAGCGCTACCAGCGGCACCGCCGATGCCTGCACCGGGTTGACCTTGCCATCGGCGCTGAACTTTCCGTTGCGCGCGCCCAGCAGGATGATGCCGGCCAGTGCGCACCAGCCGCCGACGGAGTGGACGATCGTGGAACCGGCGAAGTCGGAGAATCCGAGTTCACTCAGCCAGCCGCCGCCCCATGACCATGCGCCCTGGATCGGATAGATGACGGCAACCAGCACCGCGATCACCAGCAGGAACGGGATTACCCGCACCCGTTCGGCGACGGCCCCGGACACGATCGAGGCGGTCGTGGCCACGAACACGACCTGGAAGAACCAATCGGAGGCTGCAGCGTAACCGCCGTCGGCAGCCTCGGAGGCCGGATCGGGCGTGTCAAACAGCCCGAGGGAACCGACAAACCCGCCGTCGACCCCGCTGTTCATCAGGTTGTAGCCGACGATCGCGTAGGTGACCCCGGCGATCGAGAACAGGCCGATGTTCTTCACGCAGATCGCGCTCGTCGACTTGGTTCGCACCATGCCCGCTTCCAGCATGCAGAACCCGATCGCCATTGCGAACACCAGGACCCCGTTCGCCAGGAACGACAACGTGTTGAAGATGAACGCCGCGTCTTCCGGCGATGCGGCCGCGGACGCCACGGCTGGCCCCAGCAGGACGGCTGCTACCGCCGCCCCGGAAACGAGGAAAGTTTTCATGCGATTCTCCGACGCATCCCCGGAATTCCGTTCTCGGCAACAGGTCGAGCCCCGCCGCGCGAACCGCGGCTTCGGTTCCGATTCCGGCTTGGATGTACAAGTGTCTGTGACAGCGCCCAGCATCCGGACGGGGCCTAGCAGCGGCCGGACCGCAATTCGGCCCGTATCCGTCGTCCGCGGCATCGCGGCAGAGGGCACGGGTGGGTGGGGGCAACTCCCCACCACGGAAACAAACAAGAATCATGCCAACCCGTGACGCCCTGCACGGGCATCCGGAAACCGTCTATATGACTAATATGTGATCATGTAGAGTCCTATATCGGATATATCTTATGCAGAAGGGCGGCGGTGCAAACGGCGCCCGGACCTGGTGGAGGCCGCATCCCCTGTCTTCTCGTGCGCATGATGAACGGGGCTGAATGCCTACGTGCGGGAACGGGGGCCGAACACGGCCGTGCCGACCCGAACATGCGTGGCACCCAGATGAATCGCGGCTTCGTAATCGGCGCTCATCCCCATGCTCAGTTCGGCCAAGCCCTGTCGGTCACGGAGCGCCCGCAGAAGCCCGAAATACGGCACCGGATCGGCGTCCCGCGGCGGAATGCCCATGACCCCGCCCACCGCCAACCCCAGGTCATCACGGCACCAAGCGATGAACCGGTCGGCGTCAGTCGGCGGACAGCCGCCCTTTTGGGGCTCCTCGCCGACGTTGACCTGCACCAGCAGCCGCACGGACCGGTTGCGAATCTCGATGCTGCGCGCCAGGGCACGGGCCAAGGATTCCCGGTCGACGCTCTCAATCACGTGCGCCAGCCGCGCCACATCCGCGGCCTTGTTGGACTGCAGCCGTCCCACGAACCGGAGTTCCGCCTCTGGGTAGCGCCCGAGCAGCGTCGGCCACTTGGCCTGCATTTCCTGGACGCGGTTCTCTGCAAACACCCGGTGACCCGCAACCAGCAGGGTCTCAATGGATTGAGGGGCCACGCCTTTCGACACGGCGACCAAGGAAACCCTCCCGGGATCCCGTCCGGCCTCGCGCTCCGCGGCCCGAATGGTTGTCAACACCGATTGCCAGCGTGCGGCAAGCCAGGAGGTGGCGGCAGGCTGCGCAGGCATCGCCTAGATTGAAATTGCCATGACGGTCGATTCTAGCAAACGGCTCCGCCTTCCCCGGCTGTGGTTTCTCAGCGCCGAGGAGCGCGGCATCGACGCTCGTGCGATCGTGCCGACGCTGCCTCGTGGGGTCGGCGTGATCTACCGGGACTACCGCAATCCTCGCCGCCGGAAACGGGCGCGGGAACTCGCCCGCTCCTGCCGTCAGCACGGTCTGCTGCTGCTGACGGGGAGTTCGCGCTTCCCCGCGCTGCTGCCGCCGGCGGGCGGCGTGCATGTCCCCCGGTGGGGCCGGCGCCCGCGCGGCGCCGGAGGTATCTGCACGCTGTCGGTGCACCGTGCCAGCGACCTGCGCCGGGCCAGGACCAGCCAGGCCGACCTGTTCGTAGTTGCGCCGGTGTTCCGGACCGGCGCGCATCCGGAGGCGACTCCCCTCGGGCCATTGCGCCTGGGCCTGCTCGCACGCAGTCTGCCAGGACCGGTCGCCGCGCTCGGCGGCATCACGCCGACAACGGCGCGCCGCCTGAAGGGGCTTCACGTGTACGCCATTTGCGGAAGCAGTCTGTTTGCAACGCCCGGCGTGGCCGGAGAATTGAGCAGGCTCCGTGTATGGTGTGGGCCGCCCTCCACGCGACCTCAGGTCCGCGCCCCAAATTCGCGCGCCGCACGACGGTTCCCAACGCATGCCCGGTTACAAACCCGCTGAACTTGAAGCCAAGTGGCAACAGGCATGGGACGAGGCGGAGGTCTATCGGACGCCCCCGTCGTCGGACGCCCCTGACCGATATGTCCTGGAGATGCTCCCGTATCCGTCGGGACGCATTCACATGGGCCACGTCAGGGTCTACACGCTGGGCGACGTGCTCGCGCGTTACTCGCGGGCGCGCGGCTACAACGTGCTCCACCCGATGGGCTGGGACGGCTTTGGGCTGCCGGCCGAGAACGCAGCCATGGAGCACGGCATTCACCCGGCAAAGTGGACCTGGTCCAACATCGACACGATGCGCGCCCAACTTCGGTCCATGGGCCTCAGCTACGACTGGGACTGCGAGGTCGCGACCTGCAGCCCCGATTACATGCGCGAGCAGCAGCGCCTGTTCCTCAAGATGCTGGATGCCGGTCTGGTCTACCGGGCCGAGGCGTGGGCCAACTGGGATCCCGTTGAACACACCGTCCTCGCCAACGAACAGGTGATCGACGGCCGTGGCTGGCGCTCCGGCGCACTGGTCGAGCGGCGCCTGCTGCCGCAGTGGTTCTTCCGCATCACGCGCTACGCGGGCGAGCTCCTTGAAGCCCTTGATCGCCTGCCGCGCTGGCCGGAGCGCGTCAAGACCATGCAACGTAACTGGATCGGCCGGTCGGAAGGCGCCCTGATGCGTTTCCGGGTCGTGGGAAACGACCAGGAGATCGAGGTCTTCACGACGCGGCCCGACACGATCTTCGGTGCCACGTTCATTGCGCTGTCCCCGGATCATCCGCTCAGCCGGACCTGCGCGGACACGAATCCTGCGGTCGACGCGTTCATCCAGGAATGCACGCGCGACCCCGGCCGGCGGAATCACGATGCCGCCGGACCCGCCGGCAAAACCGGTGTCGATACCGGGCTGCGCGTACAGCACCCCTTCCTCGAGCGGTCCCTCCGTGTCTTCGTCGCCGACTACGTGCTGATGGAGTACGGCACCGGGGCCATCTTCGCCGTACCCGCGCATGACCAGCGCGATCTCGACTTTGCCCGCGCCCACGAGCTTGACGTGGCGCCGGTCGTCGAACCGTCGCCCGGCGTCGAGCCCCCGGGGCCCGACGAGGCGTATGTCGGTGACGGCACGCTCGTGAATTCCGGCTTCCTCGACGGGCTGGACGTGGCCGCAGCCAAACAGGCGGTGATCGACCGTCTGGGCACGAACGGCAAGCGCAGCGTCCAGTATCGCCTGCATGACTGGTGCGCGTCTCGCCAGCGCTACTGGGGCTGTCCGGTGCCGGTCATCTTCTGTCCGGACTGCGGTGTCGTGCCGGTGCCCGACTCCGACCTTCCCGTCACGCTGCCGGACGACGTCCGGTTCGACCGGCCGGGCAATCCGCTGGAGCGGCACGCCGTCTGGAAGACCGTCCCCTGTCCGGAGTGCGGCGCAGCCGCCGAGCGCGAAACCCAGACGCTCGACACCTTCGTGGATTCCGCTTGGTACTACTACCGCTACACGTCCGCCCGCGCCGAGCAGCCGCTGGAGCGCGCGGCGGTTACCCGATGGTGTCCGACGTTCCAGTACGTGGGCGGGATCGAACATGCGATTCTCCACCTCCTTTACGCGCGCTTCTTCACGAGGGCGCTGCGCGACATCGGCGAACTCCCGTTCGACGAGCCGTTCGACGGCCTCTACTGCCAGGGCATGGTGTGCCATCGGACCTACCGCGAACCGGCCGCCGGCACCTGGCTCTATCCAGAGGAGGTCGAGGCGACGCGCAATGGCGGCTTCCGGCGCCGCTCGGACGGGGTGCCGGTGGTGGCCGGGCGCGTCGAGAAGATGTCGAAGTCGCGGCGCAACGTCGTCGATCCCGTTGACATCATCGCAACCTACGGCGCCGACGTTGCGCGCCTCTTCATGCTGTCGGACAGCCCGCCCGAACGCGATCTGGAATGGACCACCGCCGGCGTGGAGGGGGCTGCCCGCTATCTGCAGCGGATCTGGCGGGCTTTCGACGAGCTCGAACCGGGGCCGATCGACGCTGCCCAACCGACCAGCTTCGCGCCGGCCGCGCAGGCACTGCGGCAGGCAACCCACCGCACGATCCGCGCCGTCGAGGCGGATATCGAGGCGTTTCGTCACAACCGTGCCGTTGCCCACCTGCGTACCCTGTCGAACGCGTTTCTGCGTTTCGACATAGCATCTGCCGGAACCGGGGGTGCATGGGCGCTCCGGGAAGCGCTCGAGACGTTTGTGCGGCTGTCAGCCCCGCTGACTCCGCATCTCGCGGAGGAACTTTGGCAACGCCTCGGACACGTCGGCTTCGTCTGCCAGAGCGCGTGGCCGGAAGCCGACCCGGAACTGATTACCGAGACGCGTGCAACCGTCGCGGTCCAGGTCAACGGCAAGCTGCGGGGGACGATCGAGGTGGCCCCCGGGACCGGCGAGGCCGACACCCGGGAGGCGGCGCTGCAGTTGCCGAACGTCATGCGCGCCATCGAAGGCGCCGAGGTGCGCAAGGTGATCGTCGTGCCGGACAAGGTCGTCAACGTCGTTGCGCGGTAGGCTGACCAGGCGGCTGGTGCCGGTCGCCGTGCTGGCCGCGGCAGCCGCAGGGTGCGGGTTCGAGCCGCTGCACGGGCCCGCCGTCAATGCCGCGCTCGACGGGATTGACGTCACCCCGATCCCGGGCCGGGCGGGCGAACTGCTGTACCGGGCGCTGGTGGACCGGCTGCATCCCGGCGGGCGGGCAGGCACCCCGGCCTACCGGCTCGACGTGACACTCCGGCAGACGAACTCACCGCTGATCATCGACCAGTCGACGTTCGTTCGCCGATACGACGTCCATCTACAGGCGCACTTTCAGTTGATCGAAGTTGCCACCGGCCGGGAGATCGGAGGCGCGGAGCGGGATGCACACGCCAATCACGGCGTCATTCCCAACGAGATCTACGGCACCCTGGTGGGCTCGCAGGCCGCCTTGCAGCGAGCCGCGAACGTGCTCGCTGGCGTCATTGCGACCGACGCCGCGCTCCTGATTCGGGCCGATCTGCGCGGATGAAGCTCTCCGCCCACCAGGTCGAGGGATTTTGCGCCAGTCCGTCGCCGGACATGCGGGCCGTGCTGCTGTACGGACCGGACCAGGGGCTTGTTGCGGAGCGGTTCGAGCAGATCTCGGGGGCGCTGGCACCCGACCTGAACGACCCGTTCCAGGTTGTGGGTATTGACGGCGCTGAGATCGCCGAGGATATGGCGCGATTTCTCGACGAAGCCGCGCAGATCTCACTCGACGGCAGGCGACGCGTGCTTCGAATCCGCCATGCCGGCGAAGCCGTGACCGCGGCGATCGACGCATTCCTCAAGTCCGAGGGGGACGATGCGGTCGTCCTGGTTCAGGGCGGCGACCTTGGCCCCCGCTCAGGCCTCCGTCGGTTGTTCGAACGTGCAGAAGCTGCAGCCGCTGCACCCTGCTACACGGACGACGGCCGGGCGGTGGAGCGGTTGCTCCGCGATGTCCAGAAGTCGCACGGCATCGAGATTGATTCGGATGCCTACGCCTACCTAGTCGCCCGGCTCGGGCGCGACCGTGGCGTGACCCGCAGCGAGCTCGAGAAGCTGGTCCTGTTCGCGGGGGACGGCGGCACCCTCGACTACGAGTCCGCCGCGGCGTTGGCCGGTGACAACGCGCAGCTCGGTGCGGATGCGCTTGCCGACGCCGTCGGACTGGGCCAGGCAGCAGACGCGTTCCGCGCCCTCAGGCGGCTGTACGAGGAAGGGCTCAACGAGATCGCGGTGCTCAGGCGGCTCCTCCGCCACTTTCAGAGTTTGCACGCGGTGACCGCGGCACCGGATCCCCTGCTGGCCGTGCAGAAACTGCAGCCCCAAATCCATTTCAAGCGGAAAGCCGCGGTGGAAAGGCAGGCCAAGCAGTGGTCACCGCCGCGTGTTGAGCGAGTTCTGCGCCTGCTCGGGCGGGCCGAGCAGCTGTGCAAGCGAACCGGGATCCCGGGGCGGGCTGTCGTGCAGGAAACGGTACTGCGGATCGCGCGGATCGCCGGTACCTGACACTCCCTCGGGCCTACCGGCTGCGCAGGCGCCGAAGAATTTCCTCCAGTTGAGCGCTGCGCTGGTAGCGGATACGGACCTCTCCGCGACCTCCCTTGGCGCGGACTGCCACCTCCATCCCCAGCGTTTCCTGGAGTTCGCGCTCGAGTTCCGCAAGATTCGGATCCCGCTCGGGCGTTGTCCGGCCGTGGCGGCGGCGGCGCACGAGCCGTTCTGCGGACCGGGCATTCAGGCCGCGGCGCACGATTACGCGGGCCAGTTGCAGCGCGTCGGTGCATCCGATCAGCGGCCGGGCCGACCCGGCACTCAGTTCACCGGTACGGACCATCTGCTGGACCGCCTCGGGCAACGACAGCAGCCGGACGGCATTGGCCACGTAACTCCGGCTGCGGCTCACCGTCTCGGCCGCCTGCGCCTGCGTGAAGCCAAATTCGTTCATCAGGCGGCGTAGACCGCCGGCCTCCTCGATCGCGTTGAGGTCGGCCCGCTCCATGTTCTCGATCAGGGCCAGACCGGCGGCTTCCTCGTCACTGGCCGGCCGGACCCGCACCGGGACCCGGTGCAGGCCTGCCTGCTGGGCCGCCCGCCACCGTCGCTCCCCGGCCAGGATCTGGTAGCGGCCGGCCCGGCCAGGGTCGGGCCGGGCCAGGATCGGCTGCAGCATGCCCGACTGCCGGATCGAATCCGCCAGGGAGACAAGATCATCGGGATCGAAGTCGGCGCGCGGCTGGAACGGGTTCGGGCTCAGGTAGGTGATGTCCAGCGTGCCCTCGGGCCCGGCCGGTGGTGGCGCCGCGCCGCCGGGAGCCGGGGTCTCGAACGCCACGCCCGTGGCGGCCCGCTCCCTGACCAGGGACTCGAGTCCGCGCGAGAGGCCTCGGCGCGTTCGCATCTTGCCGGGTTTCTGGGTCACGACGGCATCCGATACGCCTCGTGCGTCAGCAGCTCTCGGGCGAGCGCCACGTAGGCCTGCGACGCGGGTGAGTTCCGATCGTACAGGAGTACCGGCTCCCCGGCCGACGGGGCTTCGGCCACCCTGACGCTCCTCGGGATCTCGGTCTTGAACACCTTGGACCGGAAATGCTCGCGCACGTCGCGTTCCACGTCGCGCGCAAGATTGGTGCGCGCGTCGACCATGGTCAGTAACACGCCGTCGAGCGCGAGATTTCGATTGGGGCCGGCCCGCGTCATCTCGATGGTCTCCATCACCTGGGCGAGCCCCTCCATCGGCAGGAACTCGCACTGGAGCGGAATGATGACCCCGTCGGCTACCGCAAGCGCGCCCAACGTCAGCCAACCGAACGATGGCGGGCAGTCGAAGAAGAGGTCCGTGTACGTGGTGCGAAAGGCGGCCACCGCAGCAGCTAGATGCCGCGCGTCCACCTGCGGGTTGCTTTCGTCGATCCGGGCCAGCGCCGATGTGGCAGGCACCAGGTCGAGACCCTCGACCACAGTGGTCCGGATCGCGGCGGCGGGCGGCGTCCGGCCCTCCAGGAGTTCGGTCATGCCCGGCCGCCGATCGCCCAGCGCAACCCCGAGGCTGGTCGACGCATTGCCCTGGGGATCCATGTCGACCAGCAGCGACTTGCGTCCCGCCGCCGCGAACGCCGTGGCCAGGCTGACGGCCGTGGTGGTCTTGCCCACCCCGCCCTTCTGGTTCGCGATGGCGACCACCCGTCCGTGGCCAGGGGGCCGGCCCGGCGCGCGGCTCACCGGGTGGATCGGATGCGGATCAGCAGGTGAAACGCCCCGTCGCCGCCATGGCGTTTCGGTGCCGGTTCGCAGCCCAGCACGACCGCGCGCAGGGCCGGGGAACGGATGATTTCGGGCAGGGCCTCCCGAAGCGCGCCCGTAGGTCCGGCCTCGCCAAGCTTCCGCCCGGTGACCACCCGCACGCAACGGTGGCCGCCGGCCTGGGCGTCCAGCACGAACTCCCGCACCGCCACCCAGGCCTCCGACACGCGAAAGCCATGCAGGTCGAGCGTCCGGGTTGGCGCAATCCGGCCCCGGCGAAGCTTCTGCCGGGTCGACCGGTCGATCCCGTTGTGCGGCCGCGTCGACGGTACGGGGCGCCGGCCCGGGCTGGTGTCCGTCGGGGATGGAGCAGGATCGACGGCGGGCCCGTCCCGCGGCGGGAGTACCCGCGGCCGCCGCAGGCTGGCCTCAAACTCGGCGATCTCCTGCGAGGTTGCAGTGGAGGAGGTGCGACGGCGGGTCATGTCGCGGAGGTCGGGCCACGCTCAGGCACCGGCGCGGTGACCAGTACGTGAAGAGTACGCGGACCATGCGCGCCAAGCTCGATGCGCTGCTCGATGTCGCCGGTGCGAGACGGTCCGGTAATCAGGCAGATCGTCCGCGGCATCACTGGGCCGGACGCGGCCGAGAACGCCGCCTCGAGGTCAGCGCACACCGTCTCCTCAGCCACGACCGCGATCGCGTGGTCGGGCAGGAAATGATTCGTCGTGGGGTTGTCTTCGGCCGAGGCGTGGACGAGGCTCCCCGTCTCGGCAACTCCCAGGGCCGCCGGCATGACGGCCGCCGAATCGGCGAGGTCGGCGACGCCGACTGCGGTCTCCAGCAGCGGTTCCTCCGCCCAGCCGAGGTTCGCGAGCGCCGGCGACACCTTGACCCGAGCCGCCAGATTGCGCTCCGCCAGGTACCGGGCGACGGCCTGCGGCACTGCATCTTCCGCAATCCGCTCGACGCTCGCCCCGGCGGCCTGAAGCCGCCGGCAGAATTCGCCCACGTCGCCGGAGCGCACCTCCCGAGGCTCCCGCGAGGGTGCGGGCTCCTCGGGTGCCGATCCGAGGCGTTCGCGCACTCGAGTGAGGATCCGCTCGCGGGCCCCACTCATGACCGCTGCTTCCAGCTGTTGAGGAATGTTCGGCCGGCGGGCGCCGGAAAATCGCGTGATTGGGTCCACCCGCTCGCCAGGAACAGGCTCCGGAAACGGCGCGATCGCCCCGCGAGCCGAGACAAAACCCGCATCGCCGCACCCGTAGCCAGCCGATACAGCCGCGGTCGGGCGGCAAGCCAGCCCCAAATGGCCAGGCCCAGCCGCATCCGCCCCGAGTTCAGGCGCGCCGCATGTTCTTGTTCGCGCCAGTACCGGAAGATCTTCGGCAGCGGGATGCGCATGGGGCACACCTCTTCACAGCGGCCGCACAGGCTGGAGGCGTTGGGGAGATGACGGGCAGTCTCGACGCCCAGCAGGGCCGGCGTCAGCGCTGCGCCGATCGGGCCGGGATACACCCAGCCGTACGCATGACCGCCCACGGCGCCGTACACCGGGCAGTGGTTCATGCAGGCCCCGCAGCGGATGCAGCGCAGCACCTCCTCGGCTGGGGTACCCAGCAGCCGAGAACGACCGTTGTCCACCAAGACCACGTGGTACTCGGCGGGACCGTCGACATCGGACGGTCGCCGGGGGCCCGTCGAGACCGTCGTGTAGGCAGACATGTCCTGCCCAGTCGCGGAGCGGGCCAGGACTCTCAGAATGGCCGCGCCGTCAGCCAGCGTCGGCACCACTTTCTCGATCGTGGCGAGCACGATATGCAGTTGTGGCAGCGTCTGGGTGAGATCGCCGTTTCCCTCGTTCGTCACGATGACCGAGCTCCCCGTCTCGGCGACCAGGAAGTTCGCGCCGGTGAGGCCGGCGTCCGCCTCAAGGAAACGCCCGCGCAGCACGGCGCGCGCCTCGGCGACAAGGTCGGCGGGCGTGCGGCGAGGGAACAGCTCCGCCCCGGTCTGGTCGTGGTGCTGCCGGAACAAATCGGCTACCTGCGGCATCGTCTTGTGGATGGCCGGAACGATGATGTGGCTGGGCGCTTCTTCGGCGAGCTGGATGATGTATTCGCCCAGATCGGTCTCGATCACCTCGATCCCGTTTGCCTCTAGGAAGCCGTTGAGACCGATTTCCTCGGCCACCATCGTCTTGCCCTTGCTCAGCACCCGCACGCCCCGGTCGGTCAGCAGTTCCAGCACGATCTGGCGGGCGTCCGCCGGCGTCTCCGCCCAGTGCACGACTCCGCCGTGTTCCCGGCAGCGCGCTTCGAAGGTCTCCAGATGGCGGTCCAGGTGACGCAGCGTGCGGGTCTTCGCGGCCACGGCCGCGTCGCGCGCATCCTCGAACGCGGCGAACCGCTCCACCGCATCGGTGCGGCGGGCCTGGAAGCCCTCCCCGAGCAAACGCAACGCGGCCTGCAAGTTCTCGTCCCCGAGCGCGCGGGCACTGGCCTCGGGGAACCGTGCGGCTGCAGCGCCGTCCATCATGGCCCGACCGGAACGATGGGGTCAGTGCCGTTCGTGCCGGCGAGCACTTCGGCCACGTGCCGGCAGGCGACCGGCCGCCCTTCGCGGGCCAGCCTCCCGGCGATATTGAGGAGACAGCCGAGATCCCCCGCCAGCACGGTCTCCGCACCGGTCGCGGCAATGGCAGCGGTCTTGTCGGAGACCATCTTCGTGGAGATGTCGGGATACTTCACGCAGAAGGTGCCACCAAAACCGCAGCACACATCCCGATCCCCAAGTTCCACCAGCTCGAGCCCCTGCACCTGCGCCATCAGTGCACGCGGCTGATCGCGCACCGCCATCTCCCGCAGCGACGAACACGAATCGTGGTAGGTCACGCGGTGCGGGAATGATGCCGCAACCCCGGTCCAGCCGGCGACGTCCACGAGGAATTCGGTCAGTTCATGGGTCCGCCGGGCCAGCTGCTCCGCCCGGGTGGCCGTGTCCGGCTCGGACTCGAACAGCCGGCCGAGGTGCAGCCGCAGCATGCCGGCGCAGCTCCCCGACGGCGCCACGACGTAGTCGAAGGGTTCGAAGGCGTCCAGGATGCCACGCGCAACGCGTCGCGCCGTCGGCAAGTCGCCGGCGTTGTAGGCGGGCTGGCCGCAGCAGGTCTGGCGATCCGGCACCGTCACCTCGAACCCGGCCTGTTCCAGCAGTCGAACCGATGCCCAAGCCACTGACGGCCTGAACAGATCGGCGAGGCAGGTCACGAACAGGCCAACGCGTCCGCGACCGGACTCGCTACCAGGGACCGACATGTCGAGGATCAGCCGATCAGGAAACCTTGCGGGCTCCGGTCAGACGGTAGAAATAACGCCCCGTCCAGACCCCGTCGCCGATCAATTCGAATGTCCCCTCCAGCACGATCGGCTCCAATGCCACCGCGATCGCCTCCACCGCCTCGACCTCGACCACTGTCTCTGGTCCGCCAGGCAGGCAAAATGGACACGAAGGCGAAATCAGGCTCAGCAGGATTCTGCGCCCCGAACTGTCGAGCGGAATGTTGAAGCCCACGATTCTGACCTGGGTCCCGGCGAGCGCCTGCACGTCCGGCGGAAACATCGGCCGCAACTCGTCAAAGCGCTCGTCGTAGCCCAGCGTGCTCGTGGTCAACAGGTCCCACGACACGGTGCCCTCCATCTCGGGCAATGCCGGCGTAATGCCGAGCTCCAGCGCCTCCCGGTAGTCCATCCGCTCGTGCGGCTCCTCGCCCGTCGCCGCATCCGCGCCCTCTGCCGGCACCGCCGCCGGGTCCTGCTGGTAGTCCCGCGCGTAGTCCTGAGCAACGGCCCACATCGCCCAGCCGACAACCGCCGCTGCCATCCCTGCCGTTAGGAGAGCCCGAGAACTTCGCATGCTAGGTCTCCATGCCAACTTCCTCAGCCGCCCGACAGCACCCGAGGAATATCGATCCGGGCGGCACGAACGGCGGACGGCAGCGCTGCCAGAATGCCAAGCCCGAGCACCGCCAAGACCAGCACAACCTCGCCGTCAGCCCAAGCGAACGACACCAGGATCTGGTTGTGCTCCCACAACCACAGGCTTGCGCCCCAAGCCACGCCGTGGGCGAGGACCAACCCCAGAACTGTGCCAGCAACGGTCAATATAAGGCTCTCGGCCACGATCTGCCAGAACAGCCGGAGCTGCGTGGCGCCCAACACCCGCATCACCGCGAGGTCCGCACGGCGTTCCTCGAGGGCCTGGAAGAGGGCAGTAAACAGGCCGAGCACCGCCCCGATGACTAGGATCACCGCGAACGCGCGCACGATGTCGGCACCATATCCCACCAGCCGGAACAGGCGCCGGATCTCGTACGCTGGGCGCGCAGCCTGCATCACCGTCGACTGGTTGATTTCGCGAGGTAGCGCAACGGCCGCCATCGGCGTGGAAAAATCGACTAGGAAGGCCGTGACCTCGGGCGGCCGGAGATCGGCGTGGTCCTCGTCATCCGCATGGTCGGCGTGGTCCTCGTCATCCGCATGGTCGGCGTGATCCTCGTCATGGTCGTGGTCGGGATCCATTTCGTGCACGATCTGCACCGTCGCAACCGACGTGAACACGAGACGGTCCACCACGCTCCCGGTCGGAGCCAGCAGACCCACCACGTCGTAGGGAAATTCGTCGTGGGTGGGGCCGCCGGCCCCACCGAGCCCGTGTTCACCGACGAAGCGGTCGCCCAGCCCCAAGCCGGTCTGGGCGGCCGCGACGGCCCCGAAGACGGCCTCCAGCGGCTCGTCCCACAGTCGGCCTTCGGCCACCTCCGCCCCGTACAGGTCCAAGTAACTCGTGTCCGTCCCGACAATCCGGTAGCCTCGGAAACCGTCCCCCAGCGCCATCGGGATGACCTCTTCGATCATCGCGTGCTCCTCGAGAAACCGGGCTTCTTTTGCAGGGACGTTGCCCACCGGCGCGTCGACGTGGAACACCGTCGAAAGCACCAACTGCATGGGGCTGCCCTTGGCACCCACCACCATGTCGACGGCATCCGCGTCCGCGCTCAGCCGCTGCTCGAACTGCTGGGACGCCATCATCAGCAGGGCGATGGTCGCTGTACCGAGCGCGAGCAGCGCCACATTCAGTGAGGCACCCAATGGCCGGAAGCGAATCCAGGCCCAGGCCAAGCTCCAGATGTTCATGAGCGCCCCCGTTCGCCTAGGACCAGACGCCGCGCAAACCGCTCGCGCACACGGGCGTCGTGGGTGGTCATCACGAGAGTCGATCCGAGACGCTCTGCTTCCTGCGTCAGCAGTTCCGCCACAGTGTCAGCGTTACGATCGTCCAGGCTCGCGGTCGGCTCGTCCGCCAGCAAGATCTTCGGTTCGACCACCAGCGCCCGCGCCAGCGCAACGCGCTGTGCCTCCCCGACGCTCAGCGCTGCCGGCCGGGTGCGGGCGAACGCATCGACACCGAGCCGCCGGAGCGTGGCCCGGATGACTTCCGGGCCCGGGTCCAACCCCGCCAGGCGCCGGGCCAGACCGAGGTTCTGCGTGACGTTGAGCGCCTGCACCAGGTGCTGCCGCTGAAACACGATGGCCATGCTACCGCCCCGGAAGCGGTCCCGCGCCGGTGGGGCCAGCGTCGCCAACTCCGTGCCCAGGACCCTGGCAGTTCCCTTGGCCGGGGTCAGGAAGCCGGCCAGAAGATGCAGGAGCGTGGACTTGCCGGAACCGCTGGGACCGATCACCAGCCAGTGCTCGCCGCGCTCGACCCGCCAATCCAGCGCTTCCAGGACCGGTGGGCCGCCGTAGCCGACCGTGGTGGCAACCAGCTCGATCGCCGGGACTTCCCCCGGCAGGGGGGCCGTCTCGGGTTGGTGTGGCGCTTGTGAGTCGTCAGTCATACGCCGGGCTCACGCAGTGTCGAGACGCCGTCTCAGGCGTCGGAGGTCTTGCCATGCGTCCGCCTTCCGCGCCGGCTGGCGCAGCAGGAACGCGGGGTGAAACGTCGGCAGCGCCGGCACCGGCGGCAAGTTTCCCACCGAGATCTCGTGCCATTGGCCACGCAGCTTGCTGATCCCAAGCCGGGTTCCCAGCAGGACGCGGGCCGCGGCCGCCCCGAGCAGCAGGATCGCCCGCGGCCGGACCAGGGAGACGTGGGTCCGCACGAACGGCAGGCAGGCGGCCATCTCCTCGTCGGTGGGAGTCCGGTTGTTGAGCGGGCGCCAGAACACCACGTTCGTGATGTATGCGCTGGTCCGATCGCGGCCGATTGCCGCCAGCATCTGGTCCAGAAGCTTCCCGGCGGCGCCGACGAACGGGAGGCCGACCCGGTCCTCCTCACGGCCAGGGGCCTCGCCGATCAGCATCAGCCCTGCCTCGGGGTTGCCGTCCGCGAACACGGTCCGGTTGGCGTCCGTCCGCAACGGGCAGCCATGAAAGTTCTCGACCGCCGAGCGGAGTTCGTCCAGTGTCGCCGCTGACACTGCCGGGCCACCGTCGTCTCCGGCCGGTTCAGGTGGCGGCGAGCCGCCCTGAAACCGATTGAGCGGGGCCGCGGCCAACGCCTCGTCCGCGCCCATGTCCACGTACCAACTCAGCAGCGCCGCCGCCGCACGGTCGCCGGTCGACATCCGGATCTGCGGGCTAGAGCGAAGCAAACGGAACGGGCCGACCGTTGGAATCGCGGATCAGAGTCCCAGCCTCGTCCTGGGCGGCCACGTAGCGACCGTGCCCGACCCACTTGCCGACGTAGAGAACCGGTTTGACGGGCTTCCCGTCATGCGTCTTCTCGCGGCGGTTGCGGCTGGCTTCAGCCCGGACCGCAGGATTGTTCTTGGTGAGCGGCATCGCTTGCTCTCTCCGTCGGCAGGCCTACCGAAGATACTCGTGGCGCCTCCGAGCGCCAGACATTCCGAGCGCCAGATATCCAGATATAAGGTAACATACGAGGCAACCCCGAACGTGACCGGGCGATCCTGCCCCCGTTTCGGGACCTCCGGGCCTGGACGGCTTTACCTCCGAGACCGTCTCGATCATGCTGCCGGTGCCGGCTGTCACTCAGTAGCGAACCCGCTCGGCCATTGCGCTGACGGCGACGTTCCGCAGCGCGGAGATCCACCCGGTGCCGACCGACCGACCGCTCATTGGCCTGACCCTCGACCACGAAACGGCCGAGACGTACTCGAAATTCCCGTGGTACGCGCTGCGACAGAACTACGTGGACTGGATGACCGCGTCCGGGGCCGTCCCGGTCGCACTCCCGCACGAGCCAGACCTCGTCGCGGACCTGATGCGGCATCTGGATGGGCTGGTCGTGACTGGCGGCGCCTTCGACGTGGATCCGGCGTTGTTCGGCGCGCGCCAACGCCATGCGAGCGTGACAACGAAGGACCGCCGGACGGCATTTGAGGCCGCGATCACGCGCCAGGCCCTCGCGCAGGATCTTCCGGTCCTAGGAATCTGCGGGGGTGAGCAACTGCTCAACGTCGTGCTGGGCGGCACCCTGCTGCAGCACATTCCGAGCGCGGTGGCCGCGGCGCTGGAACACGAGCAGCCCAATCCGCGCGACGAGCCTGGCCACGCGGTCGACCTCGTGCACGGCACCCGGCTGGCGACCATCGTGGGATCTGCTCGGCTGGAGGTGAACAGCGCACATCATCAGGCCGTCGACGACCTGGGTACCGGCGTCATGGTCAACGCCGTGGCGCCCGACGGGGTGATCGAGGGGATCGAACATCCGGGTTACCGCTTCTGCATCGGGGTGCAGTGGCACCCCGAATTCACCTTGCAGGAAGGTGATCGCCGTCTGGGCCGAGCCTTCGTGGCGGCGGCCGGGCGCCCTTGACCGGGGAGCGCATCGGACGACGTATCGCGCGGTCGGGGCTCTGTTCCCGTCGCATGGCCGAGGCCTGGGTCGCAGCCGGTCGCGTCCACGTCAACGGGGAACGCGTAACGCAGCCAGGCCGCACCGTGGCCACGGGAGACCGGGTGACGGTGGACGGCGACCTCCTGCCCGTCCCGGGCCCGGCCCGTCTGTTCCGGCTGCACAAGCCACCCGGGGTGGTGACGGCACGCGCCGACCCGGCGAACCGGCCGACAGTGTTTGATCTCTTGCCGGGCCATCTCCCGTATCTCCATCCCGTCGGTCGCCTCGACATCGCCTCGGAAGGCCTCCTGCTCCTGACCACCGACGGCTCCCTGAAACGATGGCTCGAGTTGCCGCGGACCGGCCTTCCGCGGCACTATCGGGTTCGCGTGCACGGCCGCATTGATCCGGCGCGCCTGGCGACGCTGGCCAGCGGCACGCGCATCCTCGGCGTGCTGTATGGACCGGTCGTGGTCAAGGTGACGCGTGTCGGCAAGACCAACGGGTGGCTGGAAGTGACCGTGCGCGAGGGCAAGAACCGCGAGGTTCGGCGCGTGCTGGAGCACGTCGGGCTGCAGGTCAACCGCCTGATCCGGACGGCCTACGGACCGGTCCACCTCGGATCGCTGCCGCGCGGCGACCTTGCTGAAGTGCCGCCGGCAACGTTGCGCAAGCACTTCGGCAAGGCGCTGTGAGCGGGCTCACGGTGCTTGCCGGCCGCCACCGCGGACGGCGTCTCGAAGTGCCGCCCGGCGCGCACGTGCGGCCCACCCAGGCGCGGGTCCGCAAGTCCCTGTTCGACTTGCTCGAGTATTCGCCACGCGTGGATCAAATACTCTCCGGCGCCTCGGTCCTCGACCTGTTTGCAGGTACTGGAGCGCTCGGGCTGGAGGCGCTGTCGCGAGGCGCGGCGGCGGCCACGTTCGTCGAGCGGGATCCGGCCGCGGCCGCAGCACTGGCCCGGAACGTCGCGGCGCTGGGCGAGCAGCATCGAGCCCGGATCCTGCGCGCCGACTCGCTACGCCTGCCGACCTCGGGGTTCGCCGCCGATTTCGTGTTCGTGGACGCTCCCTATGGGGAAGGGCTTGCAGGTTCTGCTCTGGATGCGGCACGTGCGGCGGGATGGGTGGCCGGGGCCGGGGTCGCTGCCGTAGAACTCGGCCGTCGCGAGGCCTTTACGATTCCCGACGGCTTTAGCCTCATCGACGAACGCACGTACGGCGCGACCCGGATTTGCCTCCTCCGCACCTGATCGCGCCCGCGACCCCCGCCGCCGGCAGGAACGAAGTCGCACGGACCCACCACCGGGGTCGCCGTCGGCGAAGCAGCCGAACTGCCGCTTCGGCATCGCGTTGGCGAGCGAAGGCTGCGAACACCGCGGTTCCGCTGCCCGTCATCCGCACTGCCCGGGCGCCGGGCACCGCGGCCAAGGTCTGCAGAACACTGCGGACCACCGGCGCCAGCTCCGCGGCCGGGCGCTCTAGATCGTTCGTCGTGCGGGCGACGTGTTGCTGCACCGACGCGCCGCGCCTGGGCGCCGGGCGGGAACCCGGCCCGCGCCAGCCGGCATAGACGCGCGCCGTCGCCAATTCGATCGCGGGCCAGACGAGGACCACATGCCCCGCTGGCGCAGGCATCGGCGTCAGGTCAGCGCCGAACCCGCCGGCCCAGCAGGATCGCGATTCCAGGCACGCGGGCCCATCCGCGCCAAGCGCCGAGGCTGCGGTCCGCATCGGCGCAGCCCGGGGGCTGATCCCCCAGAGCCGGCCCAGCGCCCGCAAGGCCGCGGCGCCGTCGGCGGTACCGCCAGCCAGCCCCGCCCCAGGCGGAATGTGTTTCTCCAGATGCAGGGCCGCGCCGGCGGTGACGCCGGCGCGTTCCCGCAGTTCCGACGCCGCCCGCAACACGTAGTTGGCTGGGCCCAGGGAACGCACCGCACCGGCCAGCGGACCCGAGACGGTCAGCGACAGGCTGCGGGCGGGCGTGGCCCGCACGACATCGCAGAGGTTCACGAAGGCCAGCGCCGAATCGATCCGATGCAGCCCGGATGCGGTCCGTCCGAGCACGTGAAGATGGAGGTTGATCTTGGCCGGGGCACACTCGATTTCGGAAACGGGGCGCGGAGCGATCAGATCTCGTGCTCCTTGCCGGCTGGCGGGGCCTCGTCGAACCCGTATTCAAGCTTCCGTTCGATCTCGGCCGCAAGTTCCGGGTCGGGATCCGCCCGCAGGGCGTTGCGCCATTGCATGCGGGCTTCCGGTTTGCGCCCGGTACGCCACAGTGCATCCCCGTAATGGCTGGTAATCACGGGGTCGCCGGGCTGGGCCGCCATGGCGCGTTCCAGCGTCTCGACAGCGGTCTTGTAGTCGCCCAACCGGTAATGTGCCCACCCGAGACTGTCGATGATGAACCCGTTGTCGGGACGGAGCTCGACCGCCAGGGCCGCCATCGCGCGGGCCTCTTCCAGCCGCTGCCCCTGCTCGATCCACGAGTACGCCAGGTAGTTCAGGATGAAGGGCTGGTCCGGCGACAGCTGCAGCGCCCGTTGCAGGTCGTCCTCCGCCTGCTCCCATTGGCCGGACCGCTCGAGGGCTGCGCCGCGACCGTAGAGCAGGGGCCAGTGGTGGGTTTCAAGCCGGTCCAGGCGGCCGAGCGCCTCGGAATAGACCGCGACGGACTCATCGTACCGCTTTGCGGTGGCCAGCAACTGACCCAGTGCGCTGAGAGCTCCCACCCGACCGGGAAAGCGGTCGCCCAATTGGCGGAACTCGTCACGCGCCTCGTCGATCCGTTCGAGGCGGCCGAGCAATGCGCCCAGTGCCAGGCCAGCATCCCACGATTCGGGAACATCCGAGGGAATGCTCCGGTAGGACGCGAGCGCCGCCTGGTTCGCGGCCAATTTCTCCTGAACCTGCCCGGCGAGAAGACGCGCCGTGAAGAAGTCCGGCTGCAGGAACAGCGCGATCTGCACGTACGCAAGGGCGCCTGGGTAGAACTGTTGAGAGAACAGAAAGCGGGCACCGTCAAAGAACGTTTCGGCGACGCCAAAGGCCACGGCTTCACGACTCAGGCGCTCAGCCGGCCGGGAGGCGGGGGGTACGCCCTGAGCACCCGATGCCGGCGCGCCGGCAAAGGTGACCAGGCCGCTCGGAAGCCGGAGTTCCACCCCTTCCCGGAGCGCCAGTACCGTGCCGCTCAGGGGCCGGCGCCGTTCCAGCCGGGCCCGTACCTGAAGGGAGTCATCGATCTGTCCGGTCGCCATGAAGTGGGCCAGCGCCGCGAGCGCCGTCCGGTCCGGCACGGCTTCTTCCCGGATTGCAGCGCGGTAGCGCCGGCCGGCGGCTTCATGCTCGCCACGGTGATCGAGAATGCGGCCTGCGTGGTAATTGAAGAACGAGACGAGCACGCCGCGCTCGACCATGCGATCGATCTGCTGGAAGGCCGCGTCCGGCGGCTCCTGGGCCCCGGTGGTCCAGGCCCGCAGCACCGGGACCAAGTATCCGTCGAGGCCGCCCACGGCGCCCATCTGGTCCAGCAGCGATTCCGCCGCGGCCAGATCGTCCCGGAGGATCGCGTCGGCCAGCTGCAGGAAAATCGCCAATCCCCAGATGCGGGTTCCGGCCGGGATCAGGTCTCGAACAAGCTGAATGGCCGTACCGACCTCGCCATTGGCGACGAAGGTCTTGACGGCATCGGCGACCACTGCGGCCTTTTGGTCGCTCCGGATCAGCGCATGGAAGTAGGCGGAAGCGGTTGCATAGTCCCCGGACTTCGCTGCCTGCTGGGCCGCGAGATAAGCGCCGTACGGCGACGCCGGCAGCAGGCGATCCTCCGTCGCGCCCGCAGGCCCGCCCGTTCCCAGGACCATCGTGGCGCCGATGGCAGCGACAACGCGGATGATCACGAAACTGTGGCCTCCCGACTGTTTGTGCACGGGGCATTCTGCCATACGTCGCTACGAATATAGGTGGCGCGGCCCCGGTTGTAGCCGGCGGCGGCCTGCGGGACCATGCGCGATGCTGCCCTAAATCGCTGGAGCACGAATTACCCCCGCTCGCGCCGTTCTCGATACGGCCAGCGCCGGCTCCGCGGCCAATCCCCTATGCTCTGTTGAGCCTACGGAGCCCGCCCGCGGCGGCACGTGGCAGACGCCACGGTCTGGGGCCCACCACTCGCCCGGTTCACGCCAGGAGGAAGACGCCATGTTCATCCAGACCGAAAGCACGCCGAATCCGGAAACCCTCAAGTTCCTGCCTGACCAGGCCGTGCTGGATCGAGGCACCGCTTCCTTCAGTCATCCGGACGAAGCCGATCGGTCCCCCCTGGCCGGCCGGATCTTCGCCGTCGAGGGGGTCGCGGGTGTGTTTCTCGGACGGGACTTCATCACGGTCACCCGCGCGCCCGACACCGATTGGCAGCCCCTCAAGCCATTGCTCCTCGCGGCCATCATGCAGCACTACGCTTCCGGCGAGCCTGCCGTGTCAGCGCCGGTTGAGCCCGGGGCCGCAGCCGACGTGCGGCCGGAGGATGCGGAAGTGGTCGCGGAAATCCGCGACCTGATCGACACGCGGGTTCGTCCGGCGGTGGCGGGTCACGGCGGCGACATCGTCTTTCACGGGTATCGCGACGGGGTCGTGATGCTGGAGCTGCACGGCGCCTGCTCCGGCTGCCCCAGCTCCATGACGACCCTGAAGATGGGCGTCGAGAACATGCTGCGCCACTACATTCCGGCCGTGCAGGAGGTTCGCGAAGTCGCCTGAACCGGGCCCGTGCGCTTCCTGTTCTTCGACACGTCGCTGGATCGCCTGACCGCGGGCCTGGCGCGCGAGGAACAGATCATTGCCGAGCACAGCGAGGATTGCCGGCGCGGGCATGCCGATCGACTGGCCCCCTTGCTGCGCGACCTCATGGCCGCTGCCGGCCTGGGGTTCGGAGATCTCGACGGCATCGGCTGCACCCGCGGACCCGGCACCTTCACCGGAATCCGTTCCGGAATTGCAGCCGCGCGGGCGCTAGGACTTGCCGCCAACCTGCCCGCGACCGGGGTCACCACGCTCGATGCCCTCGCGCACACGCTGATCAGCGGAGAGCCCGCCAAGGTTCCCGTCACGGCCGTGATCGACGCGCGCCGCGGCGAACTCTACTTCCGCCATTTCCGGCCGGACGGCACGCCCGTGGGGGCGCCGTTGCGCGCGCCGGCGGTATCCGCCAAGTCGCATTGCCCACCGGGGACCCGTCTTCTGGTCGGCAGCGGCGCGGGCATCCTCCGCGACGTCCTCGGCTGCGGCGTTCCGCGCACCGACATCCGCGCACCTAGTCCCCGAGCCCTGGCGGTGACCCTCAACCGGGCCCTGCGCGGGCGCCGGGGACAGGGTTACGTCAGCGGGCCAAAGCCGCTGTACCTCCGGCCCGCCGACGCCACGCCCCCTGCCGAGTGGCGTCAGCCGCCGGAGAATGCCTGACCCGGATGCCGGATGGTGATCCGCCAGATTCCGGGTGCCGACGGATGAGGCTCGGGCGGGTCAACCTCGAAACCAAGCTCCGCAGCCGAACGCGGCACGTTTTCGAGAGGCTCGCCCCCGCTCAGCAGCACTTCGAGCACGCTCTCGGCGGGCAGCCGGTCAAGCGCGATCCGGGTCCGGACGAATGTCATCGGGCACACTTCGTCGGTGATGTCGAGGGTCACGACCGAGACGGTCGCCGGCAGCGCGGCTGAAGAAAGAGGCACAACGCCCGAGTATATCGCCAGGTTTTTCTGCTCCGGGTCCGGTCCCATCTATACTGCGGGTCCGGGACGCTAACGGGACCGCCAGAGGAACCTTGCCCTCCACCGCTTCAGACCTGGAAAAGCTCTGCACCGAGAAGGGACTCAAGATGACCTCGCAGCGCCGGGTCATCGTGCAGGTGCTGGCCGATTCGGACGACCATCCGGCGGCAGAAGATGTCTACCGCCGCGCGTCGCGGATCGAGGGGCGCATCAGCCTCGCGACCGTATACCGAACCATCCGCCTGCTCGAGGAGGCGGGGATTCTGGAGAAGCACGACTTCGGCGACGGGCGGGCCCGCTACGAAGAGATCCAGCGCACCCACCACGACCACCTCATCGATGTCGACACCGGCGAAGTCATCGAGTTTGTCAATGAGGAAATCGAGGCGCTGCAAGAGGCCGTCGCCCGCGAGCTCGGGTACCAACTGACCGGCCATCGCCATGAGTTGTACGGAACCCGGATCCGCAAGCCGGAGCAAGACTGAGAAATGCCGGCTGGCGCTCCCCGCCACAGCGCGGTGCCGATCGCGCGCGCCGGCAACCTCGAGGTGCGCCTGGCCACTCAGGCCCATGAGGTGGACGCCGCCCAGGCGCTGCGCTACCGGATCTTCTACGAGGAAATGTCGGCCACGCCATCGCCTGAGATGCGGAAGCGCCAGCGTGACTTTGACCGCTACGACCCGCTGTGGGAGCACCTGCTCGTACTCGACCATGGCACGGGAGGCGCCGTTATCGGCACCTACCGGCTGCACCGATGCGGTGCCGAGACCCCGTCAAGCGAGCTGTACACCAATACAGAGTACGACGTGGCGCCGATCCTCGAGCAAACCGGGGTGCTCGTCGAGCTCGGCCGGATGTGCATCCACCCCAACTACCGGACCGGGGCGACCGCCCAGTTGCTCTGGCGCGGCATCGCTCACTATGTGTTCCACCACGACGTGCAGCTGATGTTCGGGTGCGCCAGCCTGAACGGAACCGACCCGGACGCGCTTGCGCTGCCGCTCAGCTACCTGTACCACGCCCATCTGGCGCCCCCGGATTTGCGGCCCAGGGCGCTCGAGAATCTCCGGGTACCGATGGACCGCATGGCGCCCGACGCCTTCACGTCACGCGACGGCCTCAAGGCCCTGCCTGGGCTGGTCAAGGGCTACATCCGGCTCGGCGGGTTCGTGGGCGACGGCGCGGTCATCGACCGCCAGTTCGGGACGGTCGACGTCTGCATGGTGGTCAAGACCGAACTGGTCAGCAAACGGTACCGCCAGCACTACGAGCGGGAAGCCGGGGTAAGCGAGTACAACTAGGCGATGGCAGACGACCTCGCGCCATCGCATGCGCGCGCGACGTTTCGGAGTGTCGCTTTCTTGATCTGGTTTCTGCTACTCCTGCCCGTGCACGTGGCGGCACTCGTTAGCGGATCCCGCTGGTCGCGACGGATACCGGTCGTGTTCCATCGCGGGCTCCTCTCCCTGTTCGGGATCCGGGTTCGTCGCGTCGGCCGCCCGAGCCAGAAGCATCCCACCCTCTTTGCCAGCAACCACGCCTCCTGGTTGGACATCGTCGTACTTTCCTCGCTCGCGCCCGTCTCCTTCGTCGCGAAGGCGGAGATCGCGGGCTGGTTCTTCTTCGGATGGCTGGCCAAGCTGCAGCGGAGCATCTTCATTGACCGCCGTCGGAGCCAGGCCGTCGCGCACGGGAGCGAACTGGCGCGCCGACTGGCCGGCAGCGACAACATCGTCCTGTTCCCCGAAGGCACCAGCGGCGACGGCAATCGCGTCCATCGCTTCCGTTCCGCACTCTTCAATTTCGCCGAACGGGATACCCTTCGGGGCCTGACCGTGCAGCCGGTGTCGATCTGCTACAGCGGGCTCAACGGGCTGCCGATGGACCGCCGAAATCGCCCGCTCATCACTTGGTACGGCGGCATGGACCTGTTGCCGCACGTCTGGCGGCTGCTGGGCCTGGGGCACATGGAGGTCACGGTGAGCTTCCACCCTCCCCTGCCCGAGATTTCGGACCGGAAGCAGCTAGCCCGGCTGGCCGAGCGGAGCGTTGCCAACGGACTAGCGCTGGCGCTGGCCGGCCGCGCCCGGGGGAGCGCGGCCGGGAGTCGCCCGTCCACCCGATGACGGCGGTCTCGACCGGCCGGCCGGTGACCGGATCTCCCGCTGCCCGCCGCGTCTATATCAGGACGTACGGGTGCCAGATGAACGTCTACGATTCGGAGCGCATGGCGGAGCTGCTGGCGCCGCTCGGATACGCCCGAACCGAAGTTCCCGAGGCAGCGGACCTGATCGTTCTGAATACCTGCCACATCCGCGAGAAGGCTGCGGAAAAGGTGTACTCGGACCTCGGACGGCTGGTGCCGCTCCGAACCTCCGCGCGACGCGACGGGCGCCGGGTGCGCCTCGTCGTGGCCGGCTGCGTGGCACAGGCGGAAGGGGCCGAGATCCGGCGCCGGCGTCCCGAAGTGGACATCGTGGTGGGGCCCCAGACCTACCACCGGCTGCCGGAGCTCCTGGCCCGTGCCGACCGGGCCAACGCGACCGCAACCGTTTGCACGGACTTTCCGGCGGAGCGCAAATTTGATGAGCTGCCGTCCCGCAGCCGTCCAGGTCCAGCCGCGTTTCTCTCGGTTCAGGAAGGGTGCGACCGGTTCTGCACGTTCTGCGTGGTCCCGTACACGCGGGGGGCGGAGTACTCCAGGCCCGTTGCCGACGTGGTCCGGGAAGCGGAAGCGCTCGTGGGGCAAGGCGCCCGCGAACTGTGCCTGCTCGGGCAGAACGTCAACGCCTACCATGGCCTGGATCGGAGCGGCAGGGAAATCTCGCTGGCGGGCCTGCTGCGGGAGCTCGCGCGCATCGACGGTGTGGCGCGACTGCGGTACACCACTTCGCACCCTGCCAACATGACGAAGGAACTGATCCGCGCCCACGGCGATCTCGAAGCCCTGATGCCGTATCTGCATCTGCCCGTCCAGTCCGGGTCCGATCGCGTGCTGCGGGCGATGAACCGGGCCCATACAGCCGAGTCCTTCAAGGCCACCGTGCGCGCATTGCGGGGGGCCAGGCCCGATCTCGCGCTGTCGTCCGACTTCATCGTGGGCTTTCCCGGCGAGAAGGAACGCGATTTCGAAGCGACCTTGCAGCTGGTCGAAGAAACCGGGTTCGCCGCCGCCTATTCGTTCCGTTACAGCCGCCGGCCCGGCACGCCGGCAGCGGTCCTGGCGCACCAGGTGCCCGAACCGGAAAAGGCCCGTCGCCTCTCCATCCTGCAGGCGCTGCTCGCGGACCAGCAACAGAGCTTCAATCGCGGTTTCCTGAACGTCGCCGTGCCCGTTCTGTTCGAACGCCGCGGCCGGCGCCCCGGACAGCTCACGGGACGAAGCCCGTGGATGCACGCAGTACATGCGGATGCAGACGACTCCTTCCTGGGCACCCTCCAGCCCGTGCGGGTCACCCGCGCGGGGCCGCACGGGCTCACCGGGGTCTTGGCCAACCATTCCGAAGTCACCGCAGGATGAGCAAGCCTAGCGACGCCGTCCAGGTCTCGTTCCAGGACAACGCCCTGCTCGCCGAGCTCTTCGGCGAGCAGGATGACAACCTCCATCAGGTCGAGCGGATGTTCGACGTGACGGTGTCGAGCCGCGGCAACACCCTGTCGATCACGGGAGCTGAGGCGACGCGCGCCCGGGACATGCTTGCCGATCTCTACCGCCTGCTGGAGATGGGCCAGCGGGTGGGGCGGCCGGAAATCGAAGCCGCATTCCGCATGGCCGGTCAGCAGTCCCGCGCCGGAGACACGATCAAGACCGCCAAGCGCAGCGTCTATCCGCGCACCGTCCACCAGACGGAGTACATCCGGGCCCTCCGCACCAAGCCGCTGACCTTCGGCGTCGGCGCCGCGGGCACCGGCAAGACCTACCTAGCAGTGGCGGTCGCCGCCGCCGAGCTCCGGAGCGGTGCGATCGAACGGATCGTGCTGTCGCGCCCCGCCGTCGAAGCCGGCGAGCGCCTGGGCTTCCTGCCCGGCGACCTGCGCGAGAAAATCGACCCGTATCTACGGCCCCTGCATGACGCCCTGGGCGACATGCTGCACCGCGACTGGCTGGCGCGGCGCATGGAAAAGGGCGTCATCGAAATCGCGCCGCTCGGGTTCATGCGCGGTCGCACGCTCACCAACGCCTTCATCATTCTTGACGAGGCCCAGAACGCCACGACCATCCAGATGAAGATGTTTCTCACGCGATTGGGCGAGGGCGCGAGAATGGCGGTGACCGGCGACCTGTCCCAGATCGACCTCCCGCCCGGCAGTCGCTCAGGCCTGGCCGAGGCGCTGCAGATCACCTCGGACCTCAAGGACGTGGCGCAGGTACACTTCAGCGACCGGGATGTGATTCGCCCGCCCCTGGTGTCCGAGATCGTCCGTGCGTACGAGCGGGCCGCCATGCGCGGCAAGGTCATGCCCAGGACGTCCAACGCATGAGCCGGGTCGTACTGCAAATCGCCGACCCGCGCTGGGACGACCCGGCACTGACGAAACTGGCGCACGCCTGCGCTGCCCGCGCCATTCAGGGCCATGGTTCGGAACGTGCCAACCTGCGCCTCACCAGCGACGCCGAAATGCGGTCGCTAAACCGGAGCTGGCGCAGCATCGACCAGCCCACCAATGTTCTCTCCTTTCCGCAGGAGGACACCGTTTCGCCGGACGAGGCGGACCCGGAACTCGGGGATGTTGCCATCGGCTTCGAAACCACGGAGCGCGAAGCGCGGGAACGGGGTCTGCCCCTGAGCCATCACCTTGCGCATCTCGCAGTCCATGGCATGCTCCACTTGGTAGGATTCCGACACGACACCGATCCATCCGCACAGTGCATGGAAGATCTTGAACGCTCGATGCTCGCTGACTTCGGGGTCGGCGATCCGTATCGCCACCGGGGTGCTGCCTCGCAGTGAGTGAGCCCGCCCATATGCAATCCAGGGCGCCGTTCTGGACGTCGCTGGCCGATCGGTACTGGAAAAAGCTCCGGCGGCCGAGCGGCCGGGATGGACGCATCCGGCATACCGTCGAAACGGTTGGTCAGTCCCACGACCTGACCCCGAAGCAGGCCGGGATTCTGCGTCAGCTGCTCCGCCTCGACACCATTGACGTTGAAGAAGTCATGGTGACGCGCAGCGAGATCGTGGCGGTTCCTGCCACGGCGTCGATCCAGCAGCTGATCGACACTGGCAGCCAGGCCGGGCACTCCCGCCTGCCGGTGTTCGGCCGCGACCTCGATGACATCATTGGCATGATTCACATGAAGGACTTGCTGTCGTGGTGGGGCAAGAGCGACGGCTTCCAGCTGTCCGAGTTCACGCGCCCCATTCTCACGGTCGCGCCATCGACCCCGGTCACGGAGTTGCTTGGCCAGATGCAGAGCGAGCGATGCCACATCGCGATCGTTGCCGACGAACACGGCGGCACCGACGGGCTGGTCACGATTGAGGACCTGCTGGAGGAAATCGTCGGCGAGATCGAGGACGAACATGACCAGACCCCGCCACCCGATCTCGTGGAAATCACCAAAGGGGTCTACGAAGTCGACGGGCGGTACCCTCTCAAGGAGTTCGAAGAGCAGGTCGGGATCCACTTGCGAACCGGACGGTTCGAGGATGTGGAGAGCATCGGCGGGCTGGTGATCGCGATTGCCGGCGAGTTTCCGGCGGAAGGCCAACGGCTGGAACACAACAGCCTTGAACTCGTGCCTGTGGACGTCAGCCACCGCGCGGTGCTCAGAGTGCAGGTCCTCGCCAAGGGACACCGCGCGCCCGGGTAGCAGCCCGGCTCTTCAAACAGGTCAGTCCGGCGTCCGTGCTTCGTGGGCGTGGGACCGTGGCACGAGAACCCAGATCCGGCCCGGCGCGCGCATCCGTCCTGCCTGCTCCCGCGCCAAGGCACCATGCCCGAAGAACAGATCGCCGCGGGCGGGTCCGCGAATGGCGGCCCCGGTGTCCTGTGCCAGCATGAGCCGGGCATGCGGAGCACCGCCACCGCCGGGAACCGGTACTCGGGTCTCGACCCAGACCGGCAGGTGCAGGGGAATGTACTCCCGATCCACGGCGATCGAACGGCGCGGCGTGAGGGGCACGCCGGCCGTGCCCACCGGCGCGGATGCCTCGCGCTCCTCGAAGAACACGAAGGAGGCATTCTCCGCCATCAGCGCCCGCATCTCCTGCGGGTGGGCCCGCAGCCAGGCAGCGATCGACTGGAGGGACATGTCGTGCAAGCCGATGGCGCCGCGCCGTAGCAATGTCCGGCCAATCGCATAGTAGGGATGGCCGTTGAAGCCCGCGTAGCCCACATGCATGACCGAGCCATCGGCCAGGCGAACGCGCCCAGATCCCTGAATGTGCAGGAAGAACGCTTCCACCGGATCGAGAATCCAGACCAATTCGAGGTTCCGGCCGGCGAGCGCGCCTTGCTGGATCGAGGCTCGATCAGGCATGGGTACCAGCTTTCCGTCCTGGACGCGTCCCGCCAGCCGAATACCGTCGAGTGCTGGGCGAAAGCTGCCGAGATCGACTTCCACCAGTTCGGGTGGCCGCACATACAGGGGCTCTGCACCCGGAACCGACGTCCGCCGACCGGCCACCTCCGGTTCGAAATAACCCGTGAACAGCCCGTCCGCCGCCGGCCTCCCGGAGCCGGACACGGGGACAAACCAGCGTTCGAGGAACGCCCTCGCATCCTGTGCACCGGTGATCGGCGTCCGTTCCAGTGCTGCACAAATGCGCTGCATGTGGCGAGCCGGACCCGCGGTACCACCGCCGCCCAGATCGTGCTCGGGCGGCAGCGTCGCCAACTTCGTGCAACTGCCGGCCAAAGCCGGCAGTGCTTCGGCCTGATCATCGTCTGACCACCCGGGTAGGTCGGCGAAGGCAGCAACTGCCGCCGGTTCGGACGGGGCCGGCAAGCCGGTCGCCGACAGTTTCGATTCAGGTGCACAACCGGCAGCCAGGACGGTTACGGCGAACCAGCCCCAGCCGGCCAGTGATCGGCCGAGGCCTCGTCCGGCGGGGAGCTTCATTCGCCTGTGCGAATGAGCGTCCAGTTCGGGTCCGCCTGGCTGACGTCCCTGGAGAAGGTCCACAGGTCATTGGCACGGGCTGGAATGTCCGGGTCTCCGTCCACGACCACGCCCGCGGAGTCACGGATCGCCTCGATTTTCTCGCTCTCGAATTCAACGCGGACCACGGCGTGCGTGCCCTCCATCCATGCGCTCTCGATCGATGCGTGGGCCACCTTGATATCCCGCACCTCCATGACCTTGCCGTCCCGCTCGCGCTCCGCAATGGATGCCTCGAAACTGCGGTACACCGATTCGGAGAGCAGCCGTTGCAGAGGCTCGCGCTCGCCTGCAGCAAAGGCGCCAACGATCATCGCGAACGCCTGGCTGGCACCGCCCAGGAATTGCTCCGGGCTGAACGACGGGTCGGCAGCCTGGACGGCCGCCAGGCCCGTCGCGGGGCCGCCGGCGCGAGCGCGCCCGTCATCCGACGCCTCCGGCAGGTCCGATTCGGCCTCGATCTCTGCCGCCACGGGCGGATCAGCCTGGCTCTGGGACTCGGAATTGGGCGTTGCTTCCGGGGGCGGGCTTTCGTGACCAGTGCGTCGACCCAGCACCCGGTGCAAGCGGATCAGCAGGAAGCCCGTGATCACCGCGAACAGAAGGATGTCGAAATACTGCATGGGAACGCGGTTATTCCTCGAGGCCAGCTGTCCAGCGTTAGTCCCCGCCAACGGGCATCAATGTAACACAAGGCTCCCGCCACGCATGCGAACAGCGGAGTCCCGGCTCCCCGAGAGTTCAGCAACGAATTCAGTCGAGGTACCTTTTCCAGATAGGGTTCGATAAGCCCTGAAGCATCTCTCGATGGGCCTTCGCCTCATGTTCGTCGGGTGCATACCGCCGCTCGGGCCAGTGCGACGGGGTGGTGGCCGCCGTCGGCCGCGCGGCGGCCGGCGCCGTATCGAGCAGGAACGACCCTTGGCGCCCGCCCGTCATTTCGATGTAGACCTCCGCAAGCAACTGCGCGTCGATCAAGGCCCCGTGACGATGCCGACGCACCGCGAGGTCGATCCCATGCCGACGGCAAAGATTGTTCAGGGCCACGAACCCGCCAGCCAGCTCCATGGTGTCGAGGATTTCCCGGCCTGCCGATACGCCGTCGCGACCCATCCTTGACAGTTCGGCGTCGAGAAACCCGAGATCGAACGGGGCATTGTGGAAGAGCAGGGGCGATTCCCCCAGGAACTCCAGGAATCGGTCGGCAACCTCCGGGAAGGTCGGCTTGTCAGCCAGGAATTCTTCCGAAAGACCGTGAACCTGCCGGGCTTTCTCGGGAATGTCGCGTCTTGGGTTCACGAACGCGTGCCAGGTGCGTCCGCTTGGCACGTTATTGCGGAGTTCCACACACCCGATTTCCACGATCCGGTGCCCTTCGTCCGGACGGAGGCCCGTGGTTTCGGTATCCACGGCCACAAGTCGGATCGTCATCCTCAACGTCTCCCGAAGCGAGCCCGCCGCCCGAGCGCGATCCTATCGGAGTGGCCTGGGCCGACCCCTCCGGCGCGGGCCGTACCGCCGGAGCGCCCGCCGGAGGATTCGCAACGCGACGCGGAGCCCCTGTCCGGTCGGGATGACGACATCGGCTCGGCGCCGCTGTTCCGCCGCCGGCATCTGCCGGGCCAGGATCCCGCGCAGCCGGTGCTCATCCATGTTCGGCCGCTGCAGGACCCGCTGGCGCTGCAGGAAACGAGGAGCCGAAACTACCAGCACAGCGTCACAGTGGGCATCACCACGGGTCTCGAAGAGCAGCGGAACGTCGAGCACCACAACAGCTGCCCGGGCCAGCGACTGCCGGCGCAGCCAGGCGTCCCGCGCCAGGGCCACGTACGGATGCACAATGGCTTCCAGCCGGTGCAGTGCGGCGCGGTTCGAAAACACTGTTCGCGCGAGTGCTGCCCGGTCGATGACGTCGCCGGTCGCTGCCTCGGGAAAGGCGGCAACCACGGCCGCCGTGGCCGCCCCGCCCGGACCGGTGACGCGTCGGGCGACGGCGTCGGAATCGAACACCGGCACGCCGAGCCGTGCACATAGCTCGGCTGTCCGGCTCTTGCCCATCGCAACGCTACCGGTCAGCCCGAGAACAACCACTACCGGCCCAGCGTTGCGAGTACGTGCTTTCGAAGCTCTTGATCCACTTTTGGCCGCACGCCGAACCAGCCTTCGAATCCCGGGACCGCCTGATGCAGAAGCATTCCGAGACCGTCCACCGTGGCCAGTCCGCGACGCGAAGCCGTCCGCAGCAATGCGGTTTCGAGGGGCGCATAGACGATATCCGCCACGACTGCATCAGCGGCCAGACCTGCAAGGTCGGGGTCCAACGTCGGGCCCTCCGTCATCCCGAGGGTCGACGCATTGACCAGCAAGCCTGCCCCTTGAAGCTCTGCTTCGAGCTCGCGCAGGCCAACCGCGCGCGCATTGTCAAACCGCTGGACGATAGCTTCGGCCTTCGCCAGCGTGCGGTTGGCGATCACGATTTCACCAGCAAGTTCGGCGCGAAGTCCCGCTACCACGGCGCGTGCGGCACCGCCTGCGCCGACTACGACCGCGCGCCGATCCGACCGGCCCCATCCCGGTGCCTGCTCGCGCAGCCCCTCAAGGAAACCGTCCACATCGGTGTTCCTTCCCAGTAACCGACCGTCCTCGATAAAGATCGTGTTGACTGCTCCCACTACGCTGGCCAGCGTGCTTTCCTCATCGACGAGTGTCCGCGCTTCCACCTTGTGCGGAACCGTCACATTGCAGCCACGAAATCCCAAGGCAGGCAGTGCTCGGAGCGCTGTCGCAAGATGTCCGGGTTGCACCGGCAACGGCACGTACGCTGCATCCAGCCGGTACTTGCGAATCCAGAACGAGTGAATCCATGGCGACAGCGAGTGCCCGACGGGCCAGCCAACGATCCCGGCAACCTGCGTCACTCCGGACGAGGCCCTCGTCGACGCATCCTCCCTCACTTGGCGTCCTGACGCTTGCGCATCAGTTCCAGGACCGACGCCGACGTTTCCTCGATGGATCGTCCGGTCACATCGATAGTTGGCCAACCCATGCGCGCGTACATCCGGTTCGCATCGACGACTTCATCACGAATCCGGACGCGGTCCGAATAGTCTGCATCGGCTCCTACACCGATCGATGACAATCGCGCACGCCGTAGCACCGACAGGCGGTCCGGCGATGTGGTCAGAGCCACGATGAGCGCACTCCCGGCGCCCTCCTCGATCCAGCGCGGAAGCTCGATGCCAGGAACCACCGGTATGTTCGCCACCCGAACACCCCGATTGGCCAGATACATTGCAGTAGGCGTCTTCGAGGTCCTGGAAACGCCCACCAATACCACGTCTGCGTCCTCCGCTTCGGCGGCAAGCTGCCCATCGTCATGGGTCAGCGCAAATTCCATCGCCTGGATCCGCTGAAAATACTCTCGATCGATCCGGTGCTGTGCACCTGGCCGGCTCGCTGCAGGTTCGACCCCCAGAATCGTGGACAGGGCGGCCACCACGGGATCCAGAATCGCAAGTGTCGGCACCCGCAGACGGCGGCACTCTGTCTCGAAGACGGTGCGGAGTTCCTCATCCGCCAGCGTGTAAAGTGCGATTCCCCGATACCGGTCGATCTGCTTCAGGACGCGGTTCATCTGAGATCGCGTACGGACCAGAATTGCAGTGTGTTCAACCGTCTCGACGTCGCGGAAGTAGGCGACCGCAGCGCGGGCAACCGTACTTACTGTCTCGCCGGTTGAATCCGAAACGAGATGAATGTGGAAAGGCCTGCTGGAAAACGCCTGATCCATGTGTGGAAAAATTCCGACGCGGGCCTCGCGTCAACCTGCCGCTGGCTACTGCCCCGAACTCGCTGAGGCCGCGCACAGGTTATACGAAACAATGACGGCCGACCCCCAGAACGACGAAAACGGCTCGCAGATCGATTTTCCACAACTCTCTACAGTTGATCACTGCAGCATCAACCCCTGATCAGACAATATATTGATGATGTTCTCCAAGTCCTCTCAACGCATTTATCGGCATTGATGGCCATAGTCGTGTTCTTTGCAAAAGTTCGGCAAAAGCTTCTAATTCCGATAACCAACACGTCAACAGCTATCAGCTACTTACATAAATAGATGTATGTTTTAAGTTGCAGACAGGATCGAGAATGCGTATATCGTGAGTTCGGCATGCCTGCCTCTTGCGGGCGGGGACGAACCGTTAGGCCCATTCACTGGTATAGCTTCTCGGATTGTGATCTGCGTTGGCACTCGGCAGCACAGGTTGACTCGTACCCGTGCGTTGGTAGCGTTACCGGCTGTTCGACCGGATCCCGCAACGCGGATTAGGTCCGGCTCGCGGCACATCGGCCCTATTGACGCGTCCGAATTTTAGGGCGGCCTGGCCGGTTATCTGCTCCAGGGTTGAATGTTCTGCCCCTGCAGCCAGCAACACTCTTCCGCTGTTAAATCGCTACTCAACGGATTTTTCTTATGCATCTCCAGGAGTTGAAACGCAAATCGCCTGCCGACCTTCTTGCCTTTGCCGAAACAGAGGGCGTCGAGAACGCCGGCAACCTGCGAAAGCAGGACATCATGTATGCGATCTTGCGGGCGAGGGCAGATCGGGAAGAGCCGATCTACGGCGAGGGTGTGATCGAGGTGATGCAGGACGGCTTTGGATTTCTGCGCTCGCCAGAATCCAATTACCTATCCGGATCGGACGACATCTATGTCTCACCGACGCAAATTAAACGTCTCGGACTTCGAACTGGAGATACCGTCGAAGGAGAGATCAGTCAGCCAGGCGAGGGTGAGCGTTACTTCTCGCTGCTTAAAGCTACGAAGATAAATTTTCGACTGCCTGAAGAAGTTCGGAGCCGCGTCAATTTTGACAACCTCACGCCTTTGTACCCGGACAGTGCGATCAAGCTGGAAGTGGAAACGGGCTTGCCGGCGGGGGACAACACATGCCGGGTGATTGAGTTGGTCGCACCCTTGGGCAAAGGACAGCGCGGCCTGATTGTCGCGCCGCCCAGGACCGGAAAGACGGTGGTGCTTCAGAATATTGCCCACGCGATCGAGGAGAACCACCCGGAAATCTATCTGATCGTCCTGCTGATCGATGAACGCCCGGAGGAAGTCACCGACATGCGCCGTTCGGTTCGGGGGGAGGTCGTGAGCTCCACTTTCGACGAGCCGGCCACGCGACACGTACAGGTAACCGAGATGGTGAACCGGAAGGCGAAGCGGCTGGTTGAGAATGGTTACGACGTGGTGATCCTGCTGGATTCGATCACCCGCCTAGCGCGTGCCTACAACACGGTGGTCCCGAGTTCGGGCAAGGTCCTGACCGGCGGGGTCGATTCGAACGCACTGCAGCGTCCGAAACGATTCTTCGGGGCTGCCCGGAACATCGAAGGCGGGGGCTCCCTGACCATCATTGCGACCGCACTGATCGAGACCGGATCGCGGATGGACGAAGTGATTTTCGAGGAGTTCAAGGGCACGGGCAACTCGGAAATCGTGCTCGACCGAAAGCTGGCGGACAAGCGCGTGTTCCCGGCGATCGACATCGCCAAGTCCGGAACGCGGAAAGAAGAACTCCTCGTGGAAGCGGAAGACCTTACGAAGATGTGGGTATTGCGGCGGATCCTGTCGCCGATGGGAACATCCGACGCGATGGAATTCCTGCTGGAACGCCTTCGGCCGACCAAGAACAACGCCGAGTTCTTCGATACGATGAATCAGTAGCCCGACACGAAATCGTGGCGCCGGTCCAGATGTCGTCCCCGTCCCGGCGCCACTGAGCTGCGAAATCTACGGGATCAGCAGGGTTGATCCTGTCGTCTTCCTTCCCTCGAGATCCCGATGGGCCTGCTCGGCCTCTGCCAGGGCATAACGCTGGTTGATTTCAATGCGAACCTGACCGTTGCCCACGACATCGAACAGCGCGGCGGCGCTGGCCTCCAGATCTTCTCGCTGTGCCGTATAGGTCATCAACGTCGGACGGGTCAGATAATAGGATCCGGCGGCCAGAACGGCCGGATCGACCGGATCAATTGGGCCCGAGGACTGCCCGAACAGCACAACCATGCCATGCATGGCGAGACACTGGACGGACTTGGCGAACGTCGTCTTGCCAACGCTGTCATAGACGACCGGAACTCCTTCGCCGTTCGTGATGTCCTTGACTTGCTCAACCCAGTCCACTTGGTCAAACAAGATCGGGTAGTCGCACCCGTGGGCCCGCGCAAGCTCCGCCTTTTCCTCGGTTCCGACTGTGCCGATCACGGTCGCGCCGAGCGCCTTCAGCCACTGGCAGGCGATCAGGCCAACGCCGCCGGCAGCAGAATGAAACAGCACCGTCATGCCGGGTTCCACGCGAAATGTCCGTCGAAGCAGGTACTCAGCGGTCATCCCCTTCAGCATGATGGCGGCGGCCTGCTCGTCGGTGACTGATTGCGGTACCTTGACCACGCGGTCAGCCGGCATCCGGCGGGCCTGGCTGTAGGCTCCGGGGGGTGGCGAGGCGTAGGCAACCCGGTCGCCCACGTTCAGTCCCGATACGTCGGGACCGAGCTCTTCGACCACGCCGGCGGCCTCGAGTCCGATCGGTCTCGGCAAGTCCGGCACCGTGTAGATGCCGGAGCGCATGTAGGTGTCGATGAAGTTGAGGCCTACGGCAGTGTGCCGCACCCGGATATCGCCCTCCTGCAGGTCACCGACCGGGTACTCCTCCCATCGGAGAACTTCCGGTCCTCCCGGTTGATGAATGCAAACGGCCATGTTGGTCATGCGGAGTTCTCCGGTTTAGGAAAGATTCGCGGCTTGGGTCGAAGATGTGCATTCAGGTGCGCCAGGGTGCGCTCGTCCGCCAGAATGGCCGCCTCACGGTTGTAGTGGTCGCCACCCGGACGCGCGAATGCATGGTTGCAGCCGGCGTAGGTTGCAATCGTTACCTTCGGATGTCCGTCGAGCGCCTCGTGAATCTGCTTCTGGGCGGCGGGCGGGCAGTACTCGTCCTCGGTGGCGACGTGGAGCAGCAGCGGGCCACGGATCATGCGCGCCTGATCCAGTGCCGTTTCAATGCCGACGCCGTAGTAGCCGACCGCAGCTTCGATATCCAGTCCGCAGGCCGCGAGATAGGAGAGCTTGCCGCCGAGACAGAAGCCCAGGGTCGCCGTCGCCCCGGTGCACTCGTCCTGGTGCCGGAGCCACCGGAGGGTCATGGCGATGTCCTCGAATCCCTTGGCCTCGTCGAATCCCTTGAAGAGTTCGAACGCGCGCGTCCATTCCTCGTCTGATTGATCCGTGATCTCGATGCCCGGCTCCTGCCGCCAGAAGAGGTCGGGCACCGCCACCGCGAACCCGAGCGCGGCGTACTGCTCGGCGACCGCCCGCATGACCGGATTGATGCCGAAGATTTCCTGGATGACGACGATTCCCGGCGAGACTTTGCCGGGCGGCGCGGTGAAGTAAACGGAGAATTCCTCGCCGTCGCGGGAGGGAATTTGCACGTAGCGGGAAGGCATGAACGGTTTCCTGATCGGGAAGCCAGAAGGGCGCGCAACCTACCGCAGATTCGCGGGGCCCGCATCTTGCGAAGCGGGCAGCCGGTGCGGTCAGTCTCAGCTTCGGGGAAAGGCGTCTGCCTGCAGTTGCTCCAGCAGCTGCGTGAGCGCGGGTCCACCATCCACCGGCAGCGAGCAGGTGTGCCGATGACAGGCGTAGGCCCGCGGATGTCCGTCATCGTCCTCGATGGCGGAGCCCGCGTGGCCCGCCGGAAGTTCGGCCCCGCGGGTGACGAATCGAACCGTTCGTGCCGGCTGCGGCGCCCGCCAGGCAGCGCGCAGGAGCTCCTGGGCGCGCGGCGCATCGACATCGGGAGCCTCGACGACAATATCCACGTTGTCGATCAGCGTATCCGCGGCGGCGAGTAACGACGGGTAGGCAGCGGGCGCCCTGACGGCCGCTCCGGACATGGCTGCAAGCGCCTGCTCCGCGGCGGTTCTCCAGCGATCATCAAGCGTCAGATGCCACAGTCTTGCCATGACGTCGGCAGCCACGCCTGCACCGGAGGGGGTCGCATCGTCGTGTCCCGACCGTGGGCGGGCGATCAGCTGTTCGCCGTCGTCGGCCGTCCGCCACAGGCCGCCGTCCTGCGCCCGGAAATGGACAAGGACGGTTTCCATCAGTTGCTCGGCGCGAATTCGCCAGCGGTCATCGCCGTCGGCCGTCCACAGGGCCAAGGCTCCGTCAGCCAGGAACGCATAGTCGTCCAGCATGCCCATGTGCTGGGCGCGATCGGCCCGCCAGCTGTGCAGGAGCCGCCCGTTGGCTTCAGTCATCTCCCTGTCTATGAAGGCGAGAGCTTCGCGGGCGGCCGCGATCCAGGCCGGCTCCCCGAAAACCGCCCCCGCCTCCGCAAGCGCCGCGATCACGAGGCCGTTCCAGTCGGCCAGTACCTTGTCGTCGAAGGCAGGGGGCACCCGGGCCGCCCGCCGGGCCAGCAGCGCCCGGCGCAGGGGGGCCAGGTCCGCATCATCGTCCGCGGGCGAATCCAATCGGTGGAGGATGTTCTTGCCTTCCCAGTTCCCTTCCTCCCGCACGCCGTAGGCGCTCCGGAACCGCGGTCCGTCCGATCCGAGCACCTCGTCGATCTCCGACGCCGTCCAGACGTAGTAGCGGCCTTCCTCCCCCTCGCTGTCGGCGTCCAGCGAACTTGCGAACGCCCCTCCGGGCACCCGCATGTCGGTGAGCATCCAGCGGACGGTCTCGCGAACCCGCCGGGCGAAGGTCGGGTGGCGGGTCGATCTCCAGACCGCGGTCAGGAGCCGCACATAGCTGGCATTGTCGTAGAGCATCTTCTCGAAGTGCGGAACGAGCCACCGCTCGTCGACCGAGTACCGGGCAAGCCCTCCGGCCAGGTGGTCGAAGATGCCGCCCGCCGACATGCGCTCCAGTGTCGTGACCACGCGTTGGCGGGCAACGTCGTCCTTGCGGGCCCGGCGCCAGACGAACTCGAGAACGGGAAAATTGGGGAACTTCGGTGCGCCGGCAAATCCGCCAAGCTTCGCGTCCAGCTGACCGGCCACCTGTCGCGCAGCGCCATCCAGGTCCGAAGGCGTGGGCACGTCACCGGCATGCGCGGTGGCGAGGCCTTCCAGGCTGGCGTGGAGGGCCCGGGTATTCGTGGTCACGCGGTCGGGGTCGCGGGCGTAGGTGTCAGCCACCGTCGCCAGCAGGTCCGGAAATCCCGGCTGCCCGTACCGGGGGACCGGCGGGAAGTAGGTTCCGCCCCAGAACGGGAGACGTTCAGGTGTCAGAAACATGGTCAGCGGCCAGCCACCGCGCTGCCCCAGGGCATGCAGCGCCGACATGTAGAGGTGGTCGATGTCCGGCCGTTCTTCGCGGTCTACCTTGATACTGACGAATCGGTCGTTCATGACGGACGCAATGGCTGCATCCTCGAACGATTCGTGCGCCATCACGTGGCACCAGTGACAGGCGGCATAACCGATCGACAGCAGTACGGGTCTCGAGGAGACCCGGGCCTCTTCGAACGCGGCGTCGCACCAGGGCCACCAGTGGACAGGATTGTCGCGGTGCTGGAGGAGGTAAGGACTGGTTTCACTGCCCAGGCGATTCATCGGAAGTGCCTCCAGGCCGGTGGCGCCGTGCCGGCATTATGGACCACGGTGCACGACCGCTCGGTGCCGCCGACTCCCGGCTGCATTCGAACGGCGGTACCTGGCCTGTATTTCGGCTAACCTGTACGCGTCAAAGACGGTTGCCGCCGGAGCAAGAGGATGACAGGTCAGGATAGCGCGGTTCCGCTGTACTACCGTTCGCACGTGTTCTGTTGCACGAATGTGCGCGCCCCGGGGCATACGAAGGGATGTTGTCACGACCGGGACGGCACGGACCTGCGGACCTACATGAAGGCCAAGGTGCGCCAACTCAAGCTTGAACGGGTGCGGATCAATGCATCGGGCTGCCTCGACCGATGCGAGCATGGACCGGTCATGGTGATCTACCCGGAAGGCGTGTGGTATTCGTGCAAGACGCGAAGCGATGTGGACGAGGTCATCGAAACCCATCTGCGCGGAGGCAAGGAAGTACAACGCCTCAAATTGCCCCCGGCAGACAGTCAAAGCTAAGCGCGGACCAACGGACCCTTGGCCGGAGACACGATTGTCGCCCCGGCGAGCGGACCGCCGCCAAGCGCCATCTGCGTCATCCGGATTTCGGGGCCAGCGACCAGGGAAGCACTTGGTCGACTATGCGGAACGCAGCTCCGCCCGCGCCGCCTGGTCCGTGTCACGCTGCGTGAAATGGAACGGGCCGTTCCTCTCGATGAGGGGCTGGCGGTGTATTTTCCGGGCCCTGACAGCTTTACCGGCGAGGATGTCGGCGAACTGCATGTGCACGGGAGCCGGGCTGTCATCGACGGCGTGATCGATGAGCTTTGCCGGCTTCCCGATGTCCGTCCGTCCGACCCGGGCGAGTTTTCCCGGCGGGCCTTTGCCAACGGAAAACTTGATCTCGTCCAGGCCGAGGGCATTGCTGATCTTGTGGCGGCGGAGACACGTCTCCAGCGCATTCAGGCCATCCGGCAGCTGCAGGGCGGGCTCAGTGAGCTCTACGACACATGGCGTTCCCGAGCCGTCGCATGTTTGGCCGAGGCCGAAGCTTCGCTTGACTTCATCGACGAAGCCGACGTGGGCTCAGTCGCGCTGGATCCGGCGAAACCTCGGTTGCTGGCCCGAGACATCGCGGCACATCTCGACGACGACCAGCGCGGCGAGCGGTTGCGTGAAGGGTTTCGGGTTGCCGTGCTGGGTCCCCCCAACTCAGGGAAATCCAGCCTGGTGAACCTGCTGGCACGACGGGAAGCAGCGATCGTCTCGTCCACCGCCGGCACGACCCGGGACATCATCGAGGTGCATCTGAACCTGGGGGGGTGGCCGGTCACGCTCGCCGACACCGCGGGCATCCGGGAAGCCGGGGACTCGATCGAGCGCGAAGGCATCCGTCGAGCACTGAATTGGGCCAAGCAGGCGGATGTAACGGTGTTCCTGGGCGATCTTTCCACGGACGAGGAGGCGTCTGTCACATCGATGCCCGCGCGGTCGCTGCGGGCCTGGAACAAGTCGGATCTGCGCTCGCCGGCACGGGACCCGCGCGTCGTGAACGATGATGTCGTGATTTCCTGCCGGACCGGCCAAGGCATCGACGAGCTACTCGAAGCCCTGCGGTCCGCAATCGCAGCGGTTGGCGGTCACCCGGAGATTGGTTTGGTCTTGACGCGGGTACGGCATCGGCAGGCGCTGAAACGCGCCGCGGAGGCGCTACGAAGCGCCGCGGAGGCCGAATCGACGGAGCTGGCTGCTGAGGAGTTGCGGGCCGCGGTCCATGCGCTGGGCCGGATCACGGGCCGCGTCGACGTGGAGGACGTGCTGGACCAGGTATTTTCCAGCTTCTGCATCGGCAAATAAGGAAGCGCTCCCCGGCCGTCGTGGCGGTGCGGGCGACCGCCAACCCGGCCATGGTTCAGCCAGCGCTGGCCGCATTTCGGAGCAACGTGGCCTGCAGCACGGCTCCAGCCCGCCAATCGATCGGGTGCGTTGAAAGCCCTGTCTGGGTATGGTCTGCTCTGATGCTGGGAAGACAGCTTGGACGGATCGGGAGAACGACCATGGCCGTATTGAAGTGGCTCCGCACGCTCGGGATCACGTTGCCGATTGTCCTCGCTGCGTTCTCGGCCCGTGGGGCGGACACGGTCAAGCTCGGGTTGATCGAGCCGTTCTCCGGCCCGATCGCCGCCGTGGGCCGTGACACGCTGGAAATCTTTGAATTCTTCGCGCACGAGGTGAATCAGAGGGGCGGCGTGCTGGGCGGCCGGCACATCGAGATCGTGCCGCTCGACAATGCGATGAACGCGGAAAAGACCACCCAGCAGCTCCGCAAGGTCATCGACGACGACATTCGCTTCGTGAGCCAGGGCGTCGGTTCGAACCACGCCCTCAACATCATCAAGTTCCTGACGCGACATAACCGCCGGAATCCGGATCAGGCGATCCTGTATCTCAATCATTCCGCGGTGACGACGTCGTTCACGAACGAGCTCTGCTCGTTTTGGCATTTTCGGTTCGACGCGAACGTGGACATGAAAGTAGCGGCACTGGTAACGCAGATCGGTCGCGACCCTTCTGCCCGCAAGCTCTACATGCTCAACCAGAACTATGCGTACGGCCAGGCATTTCAGGCGGCGGCACAGCGCCTGCTGGCCGAGCGCGCGCCCGACGCTGAACTGGTGGGCGACGAACTCATTGTCCCGTTCGGCAAGGTGCTCGATTTCACCCCGTACATCGCGAAGATCAAGGCTTCCGGCGCCGACACGGTGTTGACCGGTAACTGGGGCCCCGACCTGGTGCGATTTGTCAAGGCGGCGGCCGAGGCCAACCTGAACGTCGCCTTCTACACGATCTACGCGGGCATACCGAGTTCGGTTGCAGGCATCGGTGCCAAGGACGGTATCGCGACGCGGCTGAAGCAGGTTACGGAAATGCATGAGAATGATCCGTTGTACGACCAGCAGCCTGCGGATCTCCTGGATACGTACGAACGGTGGCGTCAACAGACCGGCAAGAGTGTCTATTCCGAGCGCATGCGCTGGACGATCGAGTACTTCGCCGCGGCGCTGGACAAGGCCGGGAGTGACGACCCCGCGCTGGTCGCGGCGGCGATGGAAGGCATGGCGATGGAAGGCCCGGCTGGCCCCATGGCCATGCGCGCCGCTGATCATCAGATCATCTTCCCAATGGTCATCAGCACAATGACCGAGGATGCCGGACGGCCGTTCATCTACGATGGCGAAGATTATGGGGTGGCGTTTGCCACGGACGGCTGGATCATGTCGGACGCAATCGAGCTTCCGACCACGTGCGAGATGAAGCGTCCGTGACCGATTGACACGCGTCCGGGCGGCTGGCCGGGTGCCAGGTAGCGCGCGCGGGACGGTTTCACGTGGAAAGCATCATATTCGCGATGTTCAACGGCGTGCTGTACGGCATGCTGCTGTTCCTCCTCGCGAGCGGGCTCACGCTGATCTTCAGCATGATGGGGGTGCTGAATTTTGCCCATGCCAGCTTCTTCATGCTGGGTGCGTACTTTGCCTACCAGATCAGTGAGGGGCTGAACTTCTGGGCGGCACTGTTTGTCGCGCCCGTGATCGTCGGTCTGGTGGGAGCGGGAGTCGAGCGCTGGGGCTTACGACCCGTACATCGATACGGCCACGTCGCTGAACTCCTCTTTACGTTCGGCGTGGCGTATGTGATCGAAGAACTGGTGCAGATGATATGGGGACGCGTGCCGGTCCCTTACGAAATTCCTGAATTGATGTCGGGCGCCCTGTTTACGTGGCAGGGATTTGACTACTCGATCTACCGTGTCTTCATGCTGGTCGTGTCGGTGGTCATTTTCGTTGCTCTGTTCGCGCTGCTGACTTACACCCGCATCGGCCTGATCATCCGTGCGGCAGTGTCTGATCCGGTCCACGTCGCGACGCTCGGGCACGACATTCCCCGCATCTTCATGTGGACGTTCGGTTTTGGCTGCGCCCTGGCCGGCGTGGCCGGCGTGGTTGGCGGGAACGTGTTGGGCACTGAGCCGGCGATGGCGATTCAGCTTGGGCCGATTGTCTTCGTGGTCATCGTCATCGGCGGCCTGGGATCACTCGGTGGCGCGCTGGTGGCCGCGCTGATCATCGGAGTCGTCACCAGGCTTGCGATCTTCTACGACTATGGGCTGGGGAGCCTGTTTCTCTCGCTGGGGCTCGAGATCGACACCGCGGGGCTACTTAGGGACTTCACACGGATCACGACCGCGCAAGTTGCCCCTGTGCTTCCCTATCTGATGCTCGTACTGATGCTGATCTTCAAACCACGCGGTCTGTTCGGCACCCGAGACGTATGAGCACGTTGCTCGGCAGGTTGACTCCGTGGATTGCCGGCGCGGCGGCATTGATCGCCCTGCCGCACGTCTTTACGTCTGGCTTCGCGCTCACCCTGATGAGCCAGATCGGCTTGCTGATCGTTTTTGCGCTGGCCTACAACATGCTGCTGGGCCAGGGAGGCATGCTGTCGTTCGGCCACGCGGTGTATTTCGGGCTCGCGGGCTACTTCACGATTCACTATCTGAACTTCATTTACGAGGAGCAGGTTCCCTACATCCCGGTCACGCTGATCCCGCTCCTCGGCGGCCTCGTCGGCCTGTTCTTCGGAATCCTCATCGGTTACGTCTCCACCCGTCGGGCCGGGACCACGTTCGCGATGATTTCGCTTGGGTTTGGCGAAATGGTGACCGCCCTCACCTTGGTGCTGGTAGCCATTTTCAACGGCGAGGACGGGATCCAGACCGACCGGGTGCTCGGAGAAGAGCTGTTCGGGATTACTTATGGGCCCAACATCGAGGTCTACTACCTGATTGCAGGATGGTGCCTGGTCTGCACGCTGGCCATGTTCCTGCTGACACGAACCCCGTTTGGGCGCATCTCGAATGCGGTCCGGGACAATCCGGAGCGTGTGGAGTTCATTGGGTACTCCAGCCAGCGCATTCGCTGGCTGGCATTCTCGCTGTCTTCATTTTTTGCGGGTATCGCCGGTGCCCTGCACGCTGTGAATATTGAGCATGTCGGTTTCGAGCAGGTAAGCGTCATTCAGTCGGGCTTGGTGCTGTTCATGGTGTACATCGGCGGCGCCGCCACTTTTGTGGGCCCGATTATCGGTGCCACCCTGCTCTACTTCCTGCAAAGCACACTCACCGGCGTCACCGAAGCGTGGGTCCTGTATCTCGGGGTCCTGTTCGTCGGCGTGATCATGTTCTTCCCCGGCGGCCTCGCGGGGTTGATCTCCATGCATCAACCCATTTGGCGCGCGCGCGCGCGACTTCTGGCTCCCCTGCTGGTTCCGTATTCGCGGTTTCTCGCCGCCCTGATCGTTTGTGTTCTGGGATGTATCGGCTTGATCGAGATGCTCTATTTCCGTAGCTCGCGGCTCAGTACGGAAACGGAGTTGGTCATTTACGGCGTTGAAAGTGATCCGTTTTCTGCCGGGCCTTGGCTCATCTTCGCTGCCGCCGCTGGGCTTGGAGCCTTCGCGATTCGCAAGACCTACCCCGGTGCAGTGTCAGCCTGGAACACCGCCATCGCCGACGCCCGCGCAAGGCCTCTCGGATGAGCAGCGCGCTTACACTCGCTGGCCTTCGGAAGAGCTTTGGGGCGGCGGAGATCATTCGCGGGGTCGATCTTGCGGTCGAGGACGGAGAACGGCACGCGATCATCGGGCCCAACGGGGCAGGCAAGTCGACACTCTACAACCTGATCAGCGGGCGGTTCCCTCCCTCGGCCGGCCGCATCCACTTGTATGACACTGATATCACCGGAAAAAAAGCTTTTGACATCAACCGGCTGGGATTGACCCGATCATTTCAGGTCACGAACATCTTTGCGCGGCTGAGCGTGCTGGACAATGTCCGTTGCGGCTGCCTGTACGCCCTGGGCCACCGTTACGCGTGGTGGAAACTCGTGGGGCGCCTGCAGGACGTGAACGAGCAGACGGCCTCGATCCTTCGGGATATCGGGCTCTGGGAGAAGCGGGAACTTCCGGCGGGGCTGCTATCGTACGCTGATCAGCGCGCCCTCGAGCTCGGAATCGCCATCGCTGGCGGCGCCAACGTGATCCTCCTGGACGAGCCAACGGCGGGCATGAGCCACTCGGAGGTCGAGCAAGCGGTGTCACTGATTCGCCGCATTTCGGAAGGCAAGACTCTCGTGATCGTGGAGCACGATATGGGGGTGGTGTTCGATTTGGCGGACCGGATCTCCGTTCTGGTGTATGGGGAGATCATTGCGACCGGCACGCCCGGCGAGATTCGCGCCTCCACGGCCGTGCAGGAAGCCTACCTCGGCACGGGAGCTAGCTAGTGCTGGAAGTCCGGGACTTGCACGCCTACTATGGAAAAAGCCATATCATACAAGGCGTTAATTTCGACGTGGGTGCCGGTGAAATCGTCAGTTTGTTGGGACGCAACGGCGTGGGGAGGTCGACAACGCTGAAGGCCATCACAGGTGAGGTAGAGCCTGTTGGCACCATCAACTTCAAGGGCGAGCCCATCGCGGGCAGGAAGATGCACGAAATCGCCCGCCGGGGAATCGGATACGTGCCCGAGAACCGGAATATTTTCCCAACGTTGACGGTTCGCCAGAACCTGATCCTGGGAATCAAGAACATGCGGGATCAGGGGCGCTGGTCGATTGGCGATATGTTCGAAATGTTTCCCAATTTGGCGGAACGTGCCGATGCGCTGGGTTCGGTGATTTCAGGCGGTGAACAGCAGATGCTGACGATTTGCCGCACTCTCATGGGCGATCCCGATCTCATCATGATCGACGAACCGACGGAAGGCCTGGCGCCGAAACTCGTCGAGCAGGTGTCGGGTCTGCTCGCAGAGATTGCGAAACGGGGCGTTGCCATCTTGCTGGTTGAACAGAAACTTGACATCGCGCTCGATATTTCTCATCGAGTTCACGTCATGGGGCACGGAAGGATCGTGTTTGAAGGCACGGTCAGCGAATTTCGATCGAACACCCAGGTTCGCAAGGAGTGGCTTGAAGTTTGATTGCCCGCCTGTTACCTCGCAGATCAAGGCGATGCTAGGCTGGTCAGGGTTGCCGACTGAACATGCCCACGCCCTCCATCGTCATGACGACAACCCCGTCTTGGTTGCGCATCTCGTAGGCCCACCGGACGATCCCGCGATCAGGCTTGCTGCGAGAAGGCACGACCTCCTGCACGGCGGCCAGGGCTTGCAGGATGTCGCCAGGGCGAACCGGATGTCGCCAACGGACTTTGTCCACGCCGGGCGAGCCAAGGCTGGCTGCGTCGCGCAACAGCCCATCCACAAACAGGCGCATAAACAGCGAGATGGTGTGCCATCCGCTGGCGATGATCCCACCGTAGATCGAGTCCGCCGCAGCGTGCTCATCGACGTGAAATGGCTGCGGATCGAATTCCCTTGCGAACGCGACGATTTCCTCTTTAGTGATCCGGGACCATCCAAGATCAAACTCCTGACCTGGAACAAAGTCCTCGAGATAGCGCATGGGCGGAGTGTCCTGGGTGGCATCTGTAGTCGAGTGCTTCGGGAGCGCCGGGCTGGATTGAACGTGGGGCCGGAGGCTGTCAGTTCACGCGATAGCGGGCGACAAATTCCTCATCGATCGTGACTCCCAGTCCTGGTCGTTCCGGGATTTCGATCATTCCATCCACAACAGTAAAGTCCTCGACCGCTAGCTCATGCAGGAGCGGATTGGTGCCAAGCGAGTACTCCAGAATGAACCCGCTGCTCGCCGCAGCCGCGACATGCATGCCCGCCGCAAACGTCAGTGCCCCGCCCCACATGTGAGGCGCAAACCGGATCTGGTGCGCGCTCGCCAAAGCTTCGATGCGCAGCAATTCAGTGATGCCCCCAGCGATGGATGGGTCGGGCTGGAAAACATCGGCCGCTCGAAGCAGGGCCAGGTCGCGAAAGGCGAACCGGGTGAATTCTGACTCTCCTGTCGCGATCGGTATGTCAGTGGTCGCTTTGACTTCTGCGAGCCCGGCTTTGTCATCCGCTGTTACCGGTTCTTCGAGCCAGTCGATGTGGCATTCTGCCACGGCGCGGCAGAAGCGTTTTGCTTCGGCTGACGTCCACGTGCCATGCGCGTCGCACATGATGCCGACCGAAGGACCGAGGCCTTCGCGGGCGGCATGTACACGGGCAATTGAGTGGGTGAGGGTGCCGTCTCCGGCGCCGACTCGCATCTTTACTGCCGGGAAGTTGCCCCGGTCGATAAACCTTTGAAGTTCGCCCGCAATCTGATCCACAGGGGCCCAGCCCCCGGAAGCATAGGCTGGCATCCGCTTCTGGCGTCGCCCGCCCAGTAAGCGCCAGACAGGCACGCCAAGGGACTTTCCGAGAATGTCCCACAATGCGAGATCAATGCCGCTGAGCGCCGCCATGGTGAGGCCTCTGCGGCCCATGATCGGAAACACATGCCCTCGCTCGATGGCGTAGTGGGCCCGTGAACCGTTGTACATAACGTCCCACAGGCGGGAGATGTCGCGGGCATCTTCGCCGACGAGCAGGGGGCCGAGCTCCGCCTCGACGAGCGAGCACAGAGCCTGGCAATTGGCAACGCTACCCACTTCAGCCTTGGCTTCTCCAAAACCTGTCACGCCGTCCTCGGTTTCGACCCTGACGAGGGCGGAATCGAACGAATTCACGACTCCAAAGTCTGAGCGATGCTGGCGTTCCTTGGCGATCGGCACGTGCAGCCAGTCAGCGGAAATCTTGTTGATTCTCATAAGCCTGCTCGCAAGATCCAACGGAGGCGCTTCCAGCTGGAAACCGGACTGTAACTCTGCCACGCTGAATGCGACAGGTTCGGCGGGATTTGACCATGGCATCGATTCGCTGGGGAGTTCTGGGCGTTGCGCGAATCGCGACGGAGAAGGTGATCCCGGCCATGCAGGCGGGCGAGCATTGCTCGGTCGAGGCCATTGCCTCGCGCGATCCCGCCCGGGCGCAGGCAGCGGCCGTCTCTCTGGGTATTCCTCGGAGTTACGGCAGTTACCAGGAGCTACTCGATGATCGAGCAATTGATGCGGTGTACATTCCTTTGCCCAATCATTTGCACGTGCCATGGACCATCCGGACGCTTGAGGCTGGCAAGCACGTTCTTTGTGAAAAACCGATTGCGTTGACGGCTGCCGAGGTGGCGACACTAATCCAGGTCCGAGACCGTAGCGGCATGCAGGTCCAGGAAGCCTTTATGGTGCGCCATCATCCGCAGTGGCTCAGGGTTCGAGAACTCGTCGCGTCCGGGCGTCTGGGTCGGGTGCGCGCTGTTCAAGGTATCTTCGCGTATTCCAATCACAATCCCTTGGACATTCGTAACCAGCGAGACATCGGTGGCGGCGGCGTCTATGACATTGGCTGCTACCCTACTGTTATTTCAAGGTTTGTCTTTGATTCAGAGCCGACCCGCGTCAATGCTCTGATGGAACATGATCCTACTTTTGGCACGGATCGACTGGCGACCGCCATTCTGGAATTTCCCGACGGCCAAGCCAGCTTTATTTGCTCCACTCAGGTTGCGCGCCATCAGAGCCTCGCGATTCTTGGCACGGACGCATGGCTACGAGCAGAATTTCCATTTGTCATGGAGCCGGGCCGGGTCTGTCGGCTCTTCATTGGCGGCGGTGACTATCCAGGACCGATCCCTGATGAAGTCATCGAAATTCCTCCGGTCGACCAGTACACTTGCCAGGGCGACGCCGTTTCCCGTTGTCTACTCAACGGTCACCCAGTGCCGTATCCGATTGAAACCGCCGTGGCCAACATGAGGGTCTTGGATGCCCTGTTTAGATCCTCGCGGACCGGTGTGTGGGAACAGGTCGCTGCGGCGTAGGAGCCGCCCGGCAAGCCCGCGACAGCTTGGGAGATGCTCCCGGATATCCTCGAAGTGCATTGTGCTTGTCCAAACTGCTGCCACAGTTCGGGAAGGGTGGCCGGTCGGCCAGCCGTGAAGATGTTTCACGTGAAACATTGGAACGACTTGACCCGTGTACGGAATGCGAGAACGGTCGCTTTGGTAGGCGACTGATCAACAGGTAGGAAGGCGATGCGCTCACGGGGATACGACGTCTTGGTTGTCGGTGGCGGGCACGCCGGCTGCGAAGCAGCCGCGGCGGCTGCGCGCATGGGAGCCCGAACGGGCTTGGTGACTCACACATTTTCCACTGTTGGCGCGATGTCCTGTAACCCGGCATTCGGCGGTGTCGGAAAAGGGCATCTCATGCGGGAAGTGGACGCATTGGATGGATTGATTGCTCGTGCAGCGGATCAGGCCGGCATGCAATTCCGCGTTCTCAATCGCAGTCGCGGGCCGGCCGTGCATGGACCTAGGTGCCAAGCGGACCGGAAGCTTTATCGAGCCGCCATGCAGGAACTGCTTCGGAAACAGCCGAATCTTGCGATTGTGGAAGGATCCGTGGAAGACCTGCTGGAGGATCAGGACCGGCGGGTGAGCGGGATTGTATTAGGTGATGGCCGTGAGCTCCGGGCGGGCTCCGTGGTCATTGCGACCGGGACCTTTCTGCGAGGCATGATCCACGTTGGGGAATCGCAGACGCCGGCGGGCCGTGCTGGCGAGGCACCGGCCACCCGGCTGGCAGAACGGTTGGCCCTGTCTGGATTTCGATTGGGCCGACTGAAAACCGGTACGCCGCCGCGCTTGGACGGCGCGACAATACGCTGGGGCGAACTCGAGATACAGGAGGGAGACGCTGTTCCGGAACCGCTGTCGCTCCTCACGGAGCGGATCGAGCGACCGCAGGTGCCGTGCCATATCACCTGGACCAACGAGGCCATGCACCGATTGGTCCGCTCCAACTTGCATCGGACCCCGATGCACGCTGGCCGGATTGAGGGAAGCGGGCCAAGGTACTGCCCTTCCATCGAGGACAAGGTTGTCCGCTTTGCCTCGCGTCCGCGGCACCAAGTCTTCCTCGAGCCGGAAGGCTACGATGATTCCACTGTTTACCCGAACGGAATCTCCACATCGTTGCCGGCCTCGGTCCAGGAAGACATGCTCTCTCTGATCAAGGGGCTTGAAACCGTGCGGATGGTTCGCCCGGGGTATGCAATCGAATACGACTACGTCGATCCCCGAGAACTCCTGCCGACATTGGAGACCAAGCGACTCCGAGGATTGTTCTTTGCCGGCCAGATCAATGGCACGACGGGGTACGAAGAGGCGGCCGCCCAGGGTGTGGTCGCGGGCATCAATGCGGCGGGTCAGGTAGGCGGCAAACCGGCGTTCACGCTTGATCGTGCCGAGGCCTACATCGGTGTCTTGATCGACGATCTCACCACTAGAGGAGCGCCCGAGCCGTACCGCATGCTGACATCCCGTTCGGAATACCGCTTGCATTTGCGGGCCGACAACGCCGATGGGCGCTTGACGCCGAAGGGGGAGGTGGCCGGCGTGGTCGGAACCCAGCGAGCCTGCGCGTTCGCCGAAAAGTCGGCAAAACTGGCGGCAGCGCGCCGGTTGCTGGAGGAAACGCCGGTGAGTGCGTCGTCGGCGCGGCGACACGGCATTGCCGCTTCCGACGATGGGGGGCGTCGATCTGCCATGCAGTTCCTGGGGTACGCCAATGTCACCCTCGCCAAGCTCTCGGAAATCTGCCCGCGACTTGATGCCATTGACGCGTCACTGCACGGCATTCTGGAAGCCGATGCTCTGTACGCTCCCTACAAGGCCCGCCAGGACGAAGATATTCGCGCCTACCGCCGCGACGCCGCGGTGCGATTGCCGGCTATCATTGACTACGGTTCGGTAGGGGGACTCTCCGCTGAAGCGACCGAGGCGTTGGAAGCGAGCCGTCCGTCGACGCTGGCATCAGCCGCCCGCCTGCCCGGAGTGACGCCGGCAGCCTTGACAGCGGTTGTGGCACACTTGAAGAAAATATCCGCCCGCGCCTGAGCGGCGGCCCCCCTGAGCCGCCGGATGTTTCACGTGAAACATCCGGCCCGCACAGCGGCCTACCGCGGGCTGGGATCGGCGTCTAGCCGGGAAACGATGCCGTTCAGGGTGTCGTTGTAGGCCGGATAGATCTTTGTCACCAGAGGATCATGGCCTGGAATAATGTGATCGGAGCTGTCGGCGAGACTCGCAATCCGATCGTGTCCCGCCAGCATGTCAGCGACGGAAAAAACGATCGGGAAAGGCGCCGAACGTTCCATGTTTTCAAAGAAATGCGCGGCGTCGGACGCGAGTACGATCCATCCTCTCCGCGTTCGTACACGAACGCATTGAAGTCCCATCGTGTGGCCGCCGAGCAGGTGCACGGAGACACCAGGGGCGATTTCCCGATCGCCGTCATGAAACACAACTCTTCCTTGGAATGCCTTTCGGACGAGGTTGCACACGTGGTCTGGAGTGTATGGCGTAGCGAACGTCGGACGTGCCATGTGCGGGCCCGTTGCAAAGCGCATCTCGCGCTCCTGCAGGTGGAAGTCGGCCTCGCCGAAATGTTCGATCGTGCCGGCATGGTCGTAATGAAGGTGTGTGATGATGACGTCGCGAACCTTGGCACTGTCGACCCCGAGCATTGCCAGTCCGTCCCGGGGCGCCCTGTCCACGGTCCGGTGGCGTCGCCTGCCTTCGGCCTCGTCAAAGCCGACGTCCACCACAATTGAGCGTTCCTCGTTCCGTATGAGCCAGACGAAATAATCGAGCGGCATGTCTCCATCGTGAGGATCCGCCCCGATGAAGTTCTCGTGGCGTTTCCGTTGTGCATGTGTTCCGTACCGGATCGCGGTGACTTCCCAGATGTCGCCCATGGTCAATGTTCCCGAAAGTTCGGCTGCGACGGCCCTAGTACGGGACGCCGACGGCCCGCGACAGAAATCGAACGAAGTCGGAGCCCGTTTGCACGATAGCGACAAAGCGCTGGAAGAACTCGGGCTGAACAGCGAAGCTCTCGGTGAAGCTGGCAATGGCCACGAAGTCCTTGCGCTTGATGTCGTCGATCAATGGATGTTCAGGGTCGTAGCCTCGCGGCGGTCGTTTGAGCGATTGGCCCGAGAGTTCAAAGGTTTCCTGGAAGGAGGGGTCTGCCTTGACGGACTTCCAATCGTCGGTCCGGTCGACGATTGCATCCCGAACGCTACCAAGGGTGCGACTGTCGGGACGCCAAAGGCCGCCGCCGGCGAAGCACACCCCGGGCTCCAGATGGAGGTAGAAGCCGGGTGCGTGGGCATCCTTGCCGGCGACGTGACGAAAGTGCGCACCAACATTGGTCTTGTAGGGCGTCTTGTCTTTGGAGAAACGCGTGTCCCGGTAGATCCGGAACAGCGACCCGCCATGTGGGCGCGGATCGGCGCGGAAATGCTCGCTGATTTCGGAGAGCGGACCTGCAAATGCACCGATGAAGGCGAGCATCGGGTCACGCACTTCGGAGTGGTAGCGTTCCTTGTTTGCCTCAAACCATGAGCGATCGTTGTTGGCCTTGAGCTCACGCAGGAAATCGAAGAGGGAACAGGGGATCTGGCTCGATGTCATGCGTTTTCTTCCGGTGGTTCGTGCTTGATTGCAGCTGGCCGTGGACTGCTCGGACGGGCGAGCGCGATGAAGGCGCTTCTCAGCCTGTTGGAGTGATCATGACATGAACTAATAGGGTCTATCTCTGGATCATTGCGTTTGCAGCCATATTGGGTCACCTGCGTTCCGAGACCCGCATTCGTAGTCGCCGGACCATCCACCAGACAACGCCAATGACCGGGACCGCAACTACGGCCTGAATTAGTGCCTCGTCGGCGTTCAGTTGCCGGGAAATCGGAGCCAGGATGTACCCCAGAAGACTGACGGCGTAGTAGCTGATCGCAACGACCGACAGCCCCTCAACCATTTGTTGCAGCCGAAGTTGCAGGGCAGCTCGTCGATTCATGCTTTCGAGAAGCCCACGATTTTGTGCTGCGATATTCACCTCGACGCGTGTGCGCAGCAGGGTGGCTGCCCGGGTCGCCCGCTGGGAGAGTTCGTCCAACCGACCCTTTGCGGAGCGGCAGGTTCGCATCGCCGGGTCGAAGCGCCGCAACATGAACTCCGCGAGAGTTTGCCGCCCCATGACTCGTTCTTCGCGCAGCGCACTGATCCTCTCGTGGACGATGGCCGCATAGGCCTCGGCGGCGCCGAAACGAAATGCCGAGGAGGAAGACAGGGCCTCGATTTCTGCGGACATTTCGAGCAGCCGATCGAGTGTTTGCGACTCCCCTCCTCCAGACGTCACCATGGTCTGGATCAGTGAGGACATTTCTCCATCGAGTTCGGCCACGCGGGCGGCCACCTGACGTGCCACCGGCAAGGTCAGCATCGCGATCGACTTGTAGGTCTCGATTTCCACCACACGCTGGACGATGCGTCCCAAGCGTCGCGGACCAATATCCGATCGCACAAGCAGTGCGAATCGAACATGCCCTGCCGGATCGATGCGGAAGTCGCTTGCGGCGATGGCCTGGCCGTCAATGACGCTGGACATGGCGAGGCTTTCGGGCACGAACCAGTCCCGCATGCGCGCATAGTCCGCTTCCGCCAATGTCGGCACCGTTTTGCCCCGCTCGACCCTGACCAGCACCGATGTGAGCACCTTTCCGGGAGCCTGGTTGAGCCAGTCAGCCGGAAATGTCGTTGCGACGGAGCCGGTAAACGGCACGCCGGCTACGCCCTCGGCGTAAATGGTGTAGCTCACAAACTCGGTGTGTCGTTCCCACTTCAGCAGGCTGCGACCCAGTCGCCCCGAGAAATGACTGCCGCCGGGGGGAGGATGGGCCGCGCCGTGACGATCAAGCAGATCGTGAAGATGCGCGCGGTCTGCTTCCGGGTCCCGATTTTCGGCCTGGTCAGGCTGTTTGATGGCCAGCACGACAGCGTGGCACGGGGCGTGCAATTCGGGGAAAGGACGGGCGTGCAACTCGTTTGACAGCGCGTAGCGCTGCGGGTGGTCTTCCAGCCTCGCTTCCGTCATCCGGCGTGCCCTTCTTCTGCGTCAGGAAACACTATATTGTCCGGGCCTTCGGACGGAACTTGAACATCAAGCCGGTGGAGGCGACCTGACAGGTGCCGCGGATGCTGCCGTGACGGAGGTTGCCCCCGACACGGAACTTGCGGCGTGCAAGGATCAACCGGTTACAGGATGAACCGGTTCAAATCACTCTGGTCGATTTCGTCGCTCAGGGTCTCGAGCACGAACGGCTCGTCGATGGTGACCACCTCATCTGACCGATCGGTCGCCGAGAAACTCACGTCTTCCAGCAGCCGCTCGCAGATGGTATGGAGCCGGCGCGCACCAATATTTTCCACGGTGTGATTGGCTTCCGCCGCCAGTTTTGCCAAGGCCTTGATGCCGTCTTCCCGGAACTCCAGTTTGACGCCGTCGGTCGCGAGCAGCGCCTCGTACTGCCGCGTCAAGCTGTTCTCCGGCTCGGTCAGAATGCGGACCAGATCAGCTTCAGTTAAAGCGTCGAGGCTCACCCTGATGGGAAGGCGGCCCTGCAGTTCGGGCAGCAGGTCCGACGGCTTGGCAAGGTGAAAGGCCCCGGAGGCGATGAACAGGATGTGGCCGGTTCGCACCTGACCGTGCTTGGTCGGCACCACCGTGCCCTCGATCAGGGGCAGGAGATCGCGTTGCACGCCCTCGCGGCTCACGTCGGCCCCGGCCCGGTCCTCGGCGCGCGTAATCTTGTCGATTTCGTCCAGGAACACGATGCCGTTCTGTTCGACCGCCTCGATCGCCGTGCGGTGCAATTCATCGTCATCGATGAGGCGGTTGCTTTCTTCCTCGACCAGGACGTGATGGCTCTCGGCCACGCTCATGCGACGCTTCTGCTTGACATTGCCGAACGACTTGCCGAGGAGCTCGCCGAGGTTGACCATGCCAACGTGGGTTCCCGGCACGCCGGGCAGTTCGAACGATGGCAGGCCGCCGGGGCTCTCGCTGACTTCGATTTCAATTTCCTGCTCATCAAGCTGACCGGACCGAAGCTTCTCGCGCATCTTCTGGCGGGTGTCGCGGGAAGCCGACGATCCGGCAAGCACATCGAGGACGCGCTTTTCGGCCGCCGCTTCGGCCCGTGTCGCGACCTCATGCTGCAGCCGTGTCCGCGTGATCATGATCGCGCTTTCAACCAGGTCACGGATGATCGACTCGACATCACGGCCGACGTATCCCACCTCCGTGAACTTCGTCGCTTCCACCTTGATGAACGGAGCCTGCGCCAGCTTCGCAAGGCGCCGCGCGATTTCGGTCTTGCCGACACCGGTCGGCCCCATCATCAGGATGTTCTTGGGCAGGATTTCGTCGCGTAGCGGTGATTCAAGCTGCTGCCGGCGCCAGCGGTTCCGCAACGCGATGGCCACGGACCGTTTGGCCGCGCGCTGCCCGATGATGAAACGGTCCAGCTCGGCGACAATCTCGCGTGGTGTGAAAGCGGTCATTGGCGAATGACTTCAACGGAAATCTGGGCGTTCGTGTAGATGCAGAGATCGGCGGCGACCGCCAGTGACCGGCGGGCAATGTCCTCGGCGGACAGCCCGTCGACCTCGCTCAGCGCGCGCGCCGCGGCCAAGGCAAAGCCTCCCCCCGACCCGATCCCGATCAGACCGTCCGAGGGTTCCACGACGTCACCCACGCCGGAGACGAGCAAAGACACTTCCCGGTCCGCAACCGCCATGACGGCTTCGAGACGGCGAAGGTACCGATCGGTTCGCCAGTCGCGTGCCAGTTCGACGCATGCCCGCATCAACTGGCTTGGATGCCGCTCAAGCTTCGCGTCCAGCCGGTCGAAGAGGGTGAACGCGTCGGCGGTTGCGCCGGCAAATCCGGCCAGCACGGTCCCGCCCGCGAGACGTCGCACCTTGCGGGCATTGGCCTTGATGACCGTGTCACCCTGCGTGACCTGCCCGTCCCCGGCGATCACCACGGCCCCGGCCCGCCGGACCGACAGCACCGTCGTGCCGTGCCAGGGCGGCCTGTCGTCTGGTGTCCTGGGCATGGGCATCATTTGGGGCGGGGAACGGGCATCGTCACCATCGCCATGGCGTCATGCTTGCCGCTGCCGCAGTGATTGCCCGAGGCCGTCCACGGTCTGTTGGATCAACACGACCTGCATTTGGGGGTCGATGCGCTCGCGCAGGAGGCGAGTCGACGCTGCCAGCACGAGATCGGCCACGCGCTCGCGGTACATCTGCCTTGCGGCTTCCTCCGAACGGGCGATTTCTTCCGCGGCACGCGCGCGCATCCGCGACAAATGTGCCTGCAGGCGCACATCTGAATCGGCAGCAATTTGCCCGGCAGCTTCTTGCGCCCGAGCCCGGATCTCGCCGGCTGTCTTCTCGGCGACTGCAGCCTCGTCGGTGTAGCGGTCGCGAAGGGATTGTGCCTCGGCGTGAAGCGCGGCAGCGCTGTCCAATTCGTCACGGACTGCGGTCCGATGGGCGTCCAGCACGCCGGCCAGCCTTCGCAGCAGCAGGCGACCGAAGCCACCCACGAACACGACGAAGGAGACCGCGACCCAAAATGACGGATCCTGCGACAGCTCGGACCACGTCATGTCGCGTTCTCCCGAGCGGCCTGTGCCACTGCGCCGGACAGTGCGGCGTCGTCAATTTGCACGGATGTCAAGGTGGTGGTGAGCGACCGCACCAGCTCCGCTGCCGCGGCTTCGGCGTTCTGCAGTGCCGCCATGCGACTCGCCTGGATGCGCGCCTCCGCCTCCACCCGTTCGTTGTCCAGTGCCGCTTGCAGGCGCTGGGTTTCGGCCCGGAATGCGGCCGCCGCCCGTTCGTGCGCCTCCCGGAGCAGCCGGTCATTGTCGGCCCGGGCCGCAGCCAGCGCCTCGCTGGCTCGGAGATGGGCGGCCTCCGCTTCCTTTCGAAGCTCGTCCGCCTGTTCCCGGTCGACCCCGATGCGCGTTTCGCGGGCCCGCAGGGTGGTCCGCACCTGCGGCAGCACGACTTGGCTGATCACGACGTAGAGAGCCGAGAACGTCACCACCAACCAGAACACCTGGGAGGCAAACGTCTCCACGCGCAGCTGCGGCATGTTGCTCTCTGCGAACGCCGCCGCAGGAATCAGCGCGGCGCCCGCGAGGCCGCAGGCAATGGCGAAATGGCGAGCCATGTGCAGCAATTCGGACTTAGACCGCGAATAGAATCAGGAACGCAATCAGAAGCGCAAACAGCGCGATCGCCTCCGTCAATGCGAAACCCAGCAGCACGTTGCCGAAGACCTTGGGCGCGGCGGAGGGATTCCGGATAGCGGCAGAAACGTAGTTTCCGAAAATATTGCCGATGCCGATACCGGCTCCGGCGAGTGCGATGGTAGCGAGACCGGCGCCGATCAGCCTGGCAGCTTCTGTTTCCACGGGAAGATCCTTTCGGAGGTGAGGGTGAAAGTGGAACGAGGCGAGGAACCTAGTGGTGCAGGTCCAGCGCGTCACTCAGGTACAGGCAGCTCAGAACCGCGAAGACATACGCCTGAATGGCCGCCACCAGAAGTTCGAAGCCGGTGAGAGCCACGATCAGGATGACGGAGACGGGCGCCAGGAAACCGAGGCCGGCAGACAGCAAGAGGCCGGCAAAGCCTCCGAACACCTTGAGCATCGTGTGCCCGGCCATCATGTTGGCGAACAGCCGCAAAGACAGACTGACCGGCCGGACGAAATAGCTGATGATTTCGATTGGCACCATTAGGGGGATGAGTACGACCGGCACGCCGGACGGGACAAAGAGCGACAGGAACCGGACCCCGTGCCGTGCCAGTCCGATGACGGTGACACCGACGAAGACCACGGCCGCCATGGCGAACGTCACGGCGATATGGCTGGTGTAGGTGAAGCTGTAGGGGATCATCCCGAGCAGGTTGCCGAACAGGATGAACAGGAACAACGTGAAAATGAAAGGAAAGTAGCGGGCGCCCTGCGGCCCGACGTTGTCCTGCAGCATGTTGGCCACGAACTGGTAGGTCAGTTCGACGGCTGCCTGCCAGCGCCCCGGGATGATGGCGCGACGGCGCATGCCGCCGCCGAAGACCACCGCGATGGTCGCGACTGCGATCAGCATCCACAGGGCCGAGTTCGTGAATGAGAGGTCGAGCCCCCCGATCTGAATGGATTCGAGGGTGACGATCTCGAACTGCTCGAGTGGCCCGTGGGCCGCGTCACCATTCGCACTGTTGTCGGTTGCCATCGAGCGTCAGGTCCCGGAGGGCGGATCTTGTGGTCGTGAATCGGATTCGGGGTTTGGCGGGCGTCGGCCGAAACCCTGGGCGGTGCGAAACACGTTGCGAAGACCGGCGGCGAACCCGAGGCCGACGCAGACGATCAACAACGCTGGCGACGTGTCCAGCCACTCGTCGAGCAGCCAGCCGGCCCCTCCACCCACGGCAATACCCGCAATCATTTCGGAAGATACCTTAAGCGCTCCGCCGAGAGCCTTACCGTGAGCGCCTCGGCGCGACCGAACCCTGCCGGGCGAAGACGACCTGTCATCGGCCAAGCGATCCGCGAGACGAGAAATATCCGGCGGAACCTCGCGGTCGTTGGGCGTGTCGTCCGCCACGATCTGCTGATTCCCGCGCCAACGCCCGTGGGAACGGGCGTTTCTGACGCTAACTGCCCCTCGGGGAATCGTCAAGCCGGCACGCGGCCACGCTTGGCCGTTGTTCGCAGCGGCTCCCCGGGTCGGCGTGGGCCCGGGATGCAGTGCCCGCACCGGCCTTGATGGCCGCACCGAACGCGCCGGTCAGTTGGGGGTTCTCGCGCCTAGCGGTCGTCCGGCGCATAACCCAGGTTGGCGGCAAGGGTCTCCTCGGCTTCTGTCAGCGTAAAGCCCTTGCGCCGGGCGTAGTCCTCCACCTGGTCCCGCCCGACCCGCCCGACCCCGAAGTACCTCGCCTCTTGATGGGCGAAGTAGAAGCCGGAAACCGAGGCGGCCGGCATCATCGCGAAGCTGTTGGTGAGGGTGATGCCGGCACAGGTGTCGGCCTCCAGAAGCTGAAACAGGGTGCGCTTTTCGCTGTGGTCGGGACAGGCCGGGTAGCCCGGAGCCGGGCGGATGCCCTGATAGGCCTCGTCGATCAAGGCCTTGTTGTCCAGGTTCTCGTCCGGCGCATACCCCCAGAATTCCTTGCGAACCCGCTCATGCAGGCGCTCGGCGAAAGCTTCGGCGAGACGGTCGGACAGCGACTGGAGCAGGATTTCCGCGTACGTGTCCTGGGCTTCCCGCGCGGTCTCGAGGCCAATGCCGGCAGTGACCGCGAAGGCGCCGATGTGATCGGCGAGACCGGTGGCCTTGGGGGCGACGAAGTCGGCCAGGCAGTGGTTCGGCCGGCCGGCGGACTTGTCCATCTGCTGGCGCAGGAAGACGAACCGTGCGCGCACGCTTGAGCGGCTGGAATCCGCGTACAGCTCGACGTCGTCATCGACGGCGTTGGCCGGAAACATCCGGGTGACGCCCCGAGCTTCCAGCATGCGCTCGTCCACGATCCGCCGCAACATGGCCTCGGCGTCCTGGAAGAGATTTCGCGCCGCTTCCCCGACCACCGGGTCATCCAGGATCTGGGGCCACGTGCCGGCCAGCTCCCAGGTGTGGAAGAACGGCGTCCAGTCGATTCTCGCCGCGAGCTCTTCGAGATCGTAGGCAGCAAAGTGGAGCAGGTCCGTTTCTTGCGGGGGTGGGGGGATGCCTCTGCTCCAATCGATGCGCGTGCGTCGATTCCTCGCCTCTTCGAGCGGCAAGCGGTTCGACCGTTCCCCGCGGTCGCCGTGCCGTTCGCGGATCCTCGCGTAATCCTCCTGGACCTCGGCGAGCAGTGTCGGCGCCCGCGCGCTGTTGGCGAGGCTGGAGGCGACGGTCACGGCGCGCGACGCGTCGGGCACGTGGATGACCGGGCCCGAGTACTCCTCCGAGATCTTCACCGCGGTGTGCGCTTTCGAAGTGGTCGCGCCGCCGATCAGGAGCGGGGTGCGGAGCGAAGCACGCTCCATTTCGGCGGCGACCAGGCACATCTCTCGGAGGGATGGCGTGATCAGGCCGGACAGGCCGATCATGTCGGCGTCATGGTCCCGGGCCGCTTCCAGGATCGCCGCCGACGGCACCATGACGCCCAGGTCGATCACCTCGAAGTGGTTGCAGCCCAGCACGACGCCGACGATGTTCTTGCCGATGTCGTGGACGTCGCCCTTCACGGTGGCGAGCACGATGCGTCCCCGGGAACGTCCGCGCCCCCGCTTGCCCGCTTCGATGAACGGCTGCAAGTGGGCGACAGCCTGTTTCATGACGCGAGCGCTCTTGACCACCTGGGGCAGGAACATCTGCCCCGACCCGAACAGATCGCCTACCCGGCTCATCCCGTCCATCAGGGGCCCCTCGATGACCTCGAGCGGGTCTTCCACCTGCTGGCGGGCCGTTTCGACATCTTCGACGATGTATTCGGTCATCCCTTCGACCAGGGCGTGCATCAGGCGATCCGCGACCGGTTTCTGGCGCCATTCCGGGTCCTGGGCGCCGTCGGTCTCGAGGTCCCGCGCGGGTCCGGCCATCTCGAGCAGGCGCTGGGCGGCATCGGGCTTCCGGTTGAGGACGACGTCCTCCACCGTGTCCCGCAGGGCCTGCGGCAGGTCGGCGTAAACGGCCAGCTGGCCGGCGTTGACGATCGCCATGTCGAGGCCGGCCGATACGGCGTGGTACAGGAACACCGAGTGCATTGCTTTGCGGATGGTCTCGTTACCGCGGAACGAAAAGGACAGGTTCGAGAGGCCGCCCGACACCAGGGCCCCGGGGAGCGTCGCCTTGATCAGGCGACAGGCTTCGAGAAAGGCGACCGCATAGTCATCGTGCTCCTCGATGCCGGTCGCCACGGCGAAGATGTTGGGGTCGAAGATGATGTCCTCGGGAGGGAAGCCGACCTCGTTCACTAGGATCCGGTAGGCGCGGGAGCAGATCTCGACCTTCCGTTGGGCCGTGTCCGCCTGCCCCTGCTCGTCGAAGGCCATCACCACGACCGCTGCCCCGTGCCGAAGTACGGTTTCCGCCTGCTGCCGGAATTCCGCTTCGCCCTCCTTGAGACTGATCGAATTCACGATGGGCTTGCCCTGGACGTTCTTGAGTCCGGCCTCGAGCACGGACCAGCTCGAGGAATCCAGCATCAGGGGCACCCGGCTGATCTCCGGCTCCGCGGCGACGAGACGGAGGAACCTGGTCATCGCGGCTTCTACATCGAGCATGGCCTCGTCGAGGTTGACGTCGATGATCTGAGCGCCGTTTCGAACCTGGTCGCGGGCCACCTCGAGGGCGGCGTCGAAATCCCCGTCCAGGACCAGTCTCCGAAAGCGGGCAGATCCTGTGACGTTGGTGCGTTCCCCGATATTCACGAAGCCGGTGTCCGGGCTGATCGTGAGTGGCTCGAGGCCGGACAGGAAGCAGTACGACGTCGGCGCCGCCGCGGTCCGCGGCACCTCCTTCGTGACGGCGTCGCGGATGGCAGCGATGTGGTCCGGCGTGGTCCCGCAGCAACCGCCTGCGATATTGAGCCACCCGCTCTGGGCAAAGGCGCCAAGGTCGGCGGCCATGCTCTCCGGAGTCTCGTCGTAGCCTCCGAAGGCATTGGGGAGGCCGGCGTTGGGATACAGGCAGACCGGCCGGTCGGCGAGGTGGGCGATCTCCTCGAGGTGCGGACGAAGTTCCCGCGCGCCCAGCGCGCAGTTGAAGCCGATCGAGAAGGGCCGGGCATGGCGCATGGACGCCCAGAACGCCGCTGGTGTCTGGCCGGTGAGGGTCCGGCCTGACGCGTCGGTAATCGTGCCCGAGATCATGACGGGAAGACGGATCCCCGTCTGGTCGAAGACCTCAGCGATGGCGTGCAGCGCGGCCTTGCCGTTCAGGGTGTCGAAGATCGTCTCGACCAGGAGTATGTCTGCGCCACCCTCGATCAGGCCGAGCGCCGCCGTCCGGTATGCAAGGCAAAGTTCGTCGTAGGTGACATTGCGGGCGGCGGGATCTTCCACCACCGGAGACACCGAGGCCGTCCGATTGGTCGGACCAATGGCACCGGCCACGAAGCGCGGTCCGCCGTCGGCCTCGTAACGGGCGGCCGCCTCGCGCGCGATACGGGCCGCTGCATAGTTAATCTCCCGGGCCAGGCCACTGGTCCCGTAGTCCGCCTGGGCGATCGACGTCGCGCTGAACGTGCAGGTTTCGATGATGTCGGCGCCGACCCGGAGGTAGGCCTCGTGCACGTTCGCCACCACGTCCGGGCGGGTGAGGCAGAGAATGTCGAAATTGCCGGCCAGGTCGCACGGATGTTCCCGAAGGCGATCCCCCCGGAAATCGCGCTCCTCCAGGTCGTGCGCCTGCAGCATGGTGCCGAACGCGCCGTCGAGCACCAGAATCCGTTCCCGGAGACGTTGTTCGAGTGCTCGCCGTCGGATGGCCGCCTCGGCGGCCAGCGTACTCACGTGCCGGGCTCCGCAGCCGCCCGCGCTGTTCCCGGGTCAGCGGCCCCCCGGAGTCCCAGCCACCAGCAGATGGCGTAACTGAGGCGAGCGCGGTTCAGGGTGTAGAAGTGGAAGGCGTTCACGCCCTCGCGCCGGAGATCCTCGCACTGCGACACCGCAGCGCCCGCGGCAATCATTTCGCGGGTGCGGGCGTCGGCGTCCAGGGGTTCGAAGATCGCGGTTATCCGCGGCGGGATCGTGACGCCGCAGCGTCGGCTGAATTCTGCGACCCGCCGAAAGTCGGTGACCGGCAGGATCCCCGGCACGATCGGTGCCGTAATGCCGGCGGCGCGGCACCGGTCGCGGAAGCGCAGGAAACACGCGTTGTCGAAGAAGTACTGCGTGAGAACCCGGTCGGCGCCGGCGTCCACCTTGGCTTTCAGGTTGTCGATGTCGGCCGCCGGTGAGGGTGATTCCGGATGCGGTTCCGGATAGCCTGCGACCGAAATCTCGAACGCCGCGGCGGCCCGGATCCCGCGCACCAGATCGGCGGCATGGCCGTAGCCGCCGGGTTCGGGGCGATACCGGTCGGCGCCCTTCGGCGGGTCGCCGCGGAGGGCCACGATGTGACGGATTCCCAGGGCCCACCAGCGTAGGGCGAGGGCATCCGTCTGGGCTCGGGTCGACCCGACGCAGGTGAGGTGGGCCGCCGGCGGCACGGGGAGGTCCTGGCGAATCCAGCACACAAGCCCTTCGGTTCGCGAGCGCGTGGAGCCGTCGGCGCCGTACGTGACGGAGAAGAACGCGGGCCCGAGCCGGACCAGTCGACGCATGACCCGCTGGAGGCGCTGCACGGCCGCGTCATCCGCGGGTGGGAAGAACTCGAAGCTGACGGTCGGTTGTGTCATGACGACCCGGCCGCGACGGCAGCCACGGCGGCGTCCGTGGGGAGCCGGGCGGCGGCACCTGGCGGGTGGTCACCGACGCACCGGTCGGGGATCGACGGTCCTGCTGTGGGCAAGCCGCGCCGTGGCGCGGCCGAACACTCACCCGGAGAAGTGGACCCGGAGCCGTGCAGCATGACAACCTCCTTCGGCGCACGCTGAGGAGGCTGACGCCCGTGATTGCCGTCTGGCCACATCTCCCTGCCGGGAAACCACCTTGCACGGGCTGCAGGTTGGTGGGGTGCGTCAACCCCTCAGGATGCAGTGACGACTGTAGAGACGGGGATTTAGCCGGTCAAGGCGCGAACCGCCGGTCGGGCCCTGTCTGCCAGCGGGTCTTCGGCCGCGTGGTGCAGGTTCGGCGGCACCGGTCCGCGACGGCGCTGTGTGCCCGTTCACGCGCGTTGCCAATAGAATGCGACGGGGCCGTTCCCGGCGTACGTGCCCGACCTGTCTCTCGACTGGACCTGGACCGAGACTCCCATGCGTGACATTCACCTGCCCGGCCGTTCTCCGGTACGCGGAACCCGCGCCGCCGCGGCGACGTCCCATCCATTGGCCACCCTGGCTGCTGTCGACGCGCTGCGCGAAGGCGGCAATGCGGTCGACGCAGCGGTGACCGCGGCGGCGGTGCTGGCCGTGGTGGAGCCCCAATCGACGGGAATCGGCGGCGACGTGTTCTGCCTGTATGCACCGGCCGGTGGCTCCGAAGTCATCGCCCTCAACGGTTCGGGTCGGGCACCGGCGTCGGCGTCGGCGGCCGCATTGCGTGATGCCGGCATGGCCGCAATTCCGTTCACCAGCCCGCACGCCGTGAGCGTTCCCGGCGCCGTGCGCGCTTGGGAGCGCCTGCTGGCGGATCATGGCCGTCTGGACCTCGCGCGCGCGCTCGCGCCGGCGATCGCCTATGCCACCGACGGGTACCCGGTTGCCGACGTGGTCGCGGACGCCTGGCGCCGCGAGCACGACAAGTTGCAGGCGGACCGGGATGCCGCGGCCGTGTTTCTCCCGCAGGGACGTCCGCCTCGTGCGGGGCACGTGCATCGCCAACCGCGTCTCGGCGAGACGATGCAGGCCATTGCGGCTCAGGGGGCTGCCGCCTTCTATGAAGGACCCGTGGCGCGGGACATCGTTGCCAAGTTGCGCCGGGTGGGCGGCGTGCACTCGGAGGACGATTTTGCCGCCGCCGCTGTCGACTACGTGACGCCCATCCGGGCCCGGTATCGCGGCGTGGACGTGTACGAGTGCCCGCCCAACGGTCAGGGCATCATTGCCCTCCTGATGCTGAACCTGCTGGCCGGGTTCGATCTCGCGGAACTGGATCCCCTGGGCCCGGACCGCTTCCATCTCGAAGCCGAAGCGACCCGTCTCGCGTACGCTGAGCGGGCAGCCCGCTTGGCGGACCCGGAGCACGTCGAGGTCCCCGTGGCGGCACTGCTCGGCGAGGCGCACGCCGAGGCGCTTCGTGCACGGATCGACCGGCAGCGGATGACGCCGGGCCTCGCGCCGTCCGCCCTGCCCGAACACCGGGACACGGTCTACCTGGCCGTGGTGGACGGCGCCGGCAACGCGGTGTCGTTTATCAATTCTCTGTTCCATTCGTTCGGAAGCGGGATCCTGGCGCCCGAATCCGGCGTCATGCTTCACAATCGCGGAGCAGGCTTCGTGCTGGACCCGGGCCATCCGAACGAGCTCATGCCGGGTAAGCGCCCGATGCATACCATTATTCCCGCGATGGCCGTGCGTGACGGCCGAGCCTGGATGCCGTTCGGCGTGATGGGCGGCCATTTCCAGCCGGTCGGGCAGGTACACTTTTTGACCAACGTCGTGGACTTTGGCATGGATGTGCAGGAGGCACTCGACTGCCCCCGGGCCTTCCATTTCGACGGCGTGTTGAACTGCGAGCGGGGCGTGCCCCAACCCACGCGAGACGCCTTGGAGCGGCTCGGGCACGAGGTTGTGGTGCCCGACCTGCCGCTCGGCGGCGGTCAGGCCATTGCGATCGATCCCGCCAGCGGGGTGCTGTCGGCTGGATCCGATCCTCGCAAGGACGGGGCGGCGATCGGCACGTAGGAGGTACCATGGGCACGGCTCCCGACGTCGTTGTGTACACGCAGATGCTCTGCGGGTTCTGTTACCAGGCGAAGCGGCTGCTCGACGGCCGCGGTGTCGTCTACCGGGAAATCGACGTCACTGGTAATCCGGGCCTCCGGGCGGAAATGGCAGCGGCGGCTGGCGGCGCGGGAACGGTTCCCCAAATCTTCATCGACGGGATCCATGTCGGTGGTTCCGACGACCTGGCTGCCGCGGCCACCTCGGGGGAGCTTGACCAGCTGCTCGGGGATGACTGAGGACGCCAAGTGTCTCCGACTGGCGTGCGCGCAGCTCACCAGCACGCCGGATCTCGACGCGAACCTGCGCATCATCGAACAGCAGGTCCGCGCAGCCCAGGCTGGCGGCGCGGACTTGGTGGCTTTCCCCGAGAACGCACCGTTGCTCGCGCCGGCAAGCGCGATGCAGGCAGCCGCGGCACCAGAGGAAATCCATGCTGCGACGCAGGCAGTGTGCGCGACCGCACGGGAGGCGGGGATCTGGGTGCTGCTGGGTTCACTCGCGGTCAAGCCCGACACCCCGGATGGCAGGCTGGCCAACCGGTCGCTGTTGATTGACGCCGCCGGGACGGTGACCTGCCGGTACGACAAGATTCACATGTTTGATGCCGACCCGGGCTCCGGCGAGAGCTACCGGGAGTCGGAACGCTACCGTCCCGGCGCTCAGGCCGTTACTGCCCGGACTCCCTGGGGGCTGCTCGGCATGACGGTCTGCTACGACCTCCGGTTCCCGGAACTCTATCGGTCGCTGGCGAAAGCCGGCGCGTGGTTTCTCGCCGTCCCGTCGGCATTCACGCGCCCGACCGGGCAGGCCCACTGGGAGACGTTGCTGCGCGCCCGGGCGATTGAGACGGGGTGCTGGGTCTTCGCGCCGGCGCAGTGCGGCGTCCACTACGGGCGCCGGCTGACGTGGGGACACTCGATGGTCGTGAGCCCCTGGGGCCGAGTGGTGGCAGAGGCCGGAGACGGGCCTGAACTGTTGTTCGCCGATCTGGCCCCCAACGCCGTCACCGAGGCCCGGGACATGGTTCCCAGCCTGGCGGCGCGGCGCCAGTGGTGCGAACCGGCCGCCCGCTAACCGCGGGCCGGCGGCGGGGGCCGTCTCAGGGCGGCAGGACGGGAACCTTGCTGGCCGGGTCCCGAGTTGCGGCGAGGCGCTGGACGCGGGCGGGCCTCGGCGTCTCCAGATCTTCATACTCCAGGACGTGCAGCGAGCCCGCGACCGCGGCCAGCAGTTCGCAGCGCCGCAGCAGGAACCGGGGGTTGCGCGGCCGGCCGAACCGCTCGTTGCCCACGGCAAAGGTCTCGTAGAGCAGACGGCCGCCGGGAGCGACGGCGGACACGACGCGCGGGAGCAGCGGCCGGTGCAGGTAGTTGGTCACGATGACTGCATCGAACGTGCGCTGCGCAAGCGGCCAGGGGCTGCCGTCCTCCAGATCCTGCGCGATGAATTCGAACCGGTCGCTGCCGATGACGGCCCCGGCGCCGGGGTCCCGGTCAACTCCGGTAACACGACAGCCCAGTTTCAGGAAATGCCGCACATGGCGACCGCTGCCGCAGGCGACGTCGAGGACGGTACAGCCGTCACCGAGGCCTCGTCCGTGGCGAACGATCCACGCTGACGGCGCGGCGGCCGGCGGATCGGATTGCGCGCTGCGATTGGGGTCCGACGCCTGCATGGCCCTGTCCCTGCCAATTGGTCTAGAATGCCAGACTCCGGCAACTTGGCGAACGCTTCCAGTGATCCTTTTCGACCTCGAGTGCGAGAGCGGGCACGTGTTCGAAGGCTGGTTTCCGAGCGGTGCGGACTACGACCAGCAGGCGACCAAGGGCCAAATCCTCTGTCCGGTGTGCGAAACGGCGAACGTGAAGAAGGCGCCGATGGCGCCGCGGGCGACTCGCGGGCAACCGGCGGAGCGGCGCCCCAAGCACGAGCAGGCGGCGATGCTTCGGGCCCTGCGGAAGCTTCGCCAAGCCGTCGAGAAGAACAGCACCTACGTCGGGGACCGGTTTCCGGCTGAGGCGCGGGCGATGCATGCGGGTGAATGCAAAGAGAACAGCATTTACGGCGAGGCCACCTCCGAGGAGGCCCGGGAACTGCGTGAAGAGGGTGTGCCGGTTTGCCCGCTTCCTTGGATCGACCGGGCCGATCACTGACCTACGCGCGGGGCTGGCGCGTGGAACCGGCCCCGAGTGCTATCTCCGTTCCTGTCCACCCGTACCCCGACCTATGCCATGACCGATCCGTTCCCGGTTCCTGACCTTTCCGACTGGGCCGAACGCGCACGCCGGGAGTACGGTGGCGACCCCGACGAGCGCGTGCACGCTACCCCGGAAGGCCTTGCCGTCAAGCCGCTGTACACGAGCGCGGACGTTGAGAATTCCGAACGCCTGCAGGGCCTGCCCGGCTTCGCTCCGTTCTTGCGCGGCCCTCGGGCCACCATGTTCACCGGCCGGCCCTGGACGATCCGCCAGTACGCGGGGTTCTCCACGGCCGAGGAGTCGAACGCGTTCTACCGGCGGAATCTGGCCGCCGGCCAGAAAGGTCTGTCCGTGGCATTCGATCTGGCCACCCACCGTGGGTACGACTCCGACCATCCGCGCGTGCAGGGCGATGTCGGGAAGGCCGGCGTGGCGATCGATTCGGTCGAGGACATGAAGATCCTGTTCGACGGCATTCCGCTCGACGAAATGAGCGTGTCGATGACTATGAACGGAGCGGTGCTGCCGGTGATGGCGGCATACATCGTCGCCGCCGAGGAACAGGGGGTTGCTCCCGCTGCGCTGACCGGCACGATCCAGAACGACATCCTCAAAGAGTTCATGGTCCGGAATACGTACATCTATCCGCCCGGGCCCTCGATGCGAATCGTGGCCGATGTCATCGCCTACACCGCCGCCCACATGCCCCGGTTCAACTCCATCTCCATCTCCGGCTACCACATGCACGAGGCCGGCGCGACCGCCGTGCAGGAGCTGGCGTTCACGTTGGCGGATGGACTCGAATACGTGCGCACGGCGCTCGGGCGGGGCCTTGAAGTCGACCAGTTCGCGCCGCGCCTGTCGTTTTTCTTCGGCATCGGCATGAACTTCTTCATGGAGGCGGCCAAGCTGCGCGCTGCCCGGGTGCTGTGGGCGGAACGCATGGCCCAGATGTTTTCGCCGCGCGACCCCCGGTCGCTGATGCTCCGCATGCACTGCCAGACCTCGGGCGTGTCGCTCGCCGAGCAGGACCCCCTGAACAACGTGGTGCGCACGACGGTCGAGGCGCTGGCGGCCGTCTTGGGCGGCACCCAGTCCCTGCACACGAATGCGTTCGACGAGGCGATTGCTCTGCCCACCGACACCTCCGCCAGAATTGCGCGAAACACGCAACTGATCCTCCAGGCCGAAGCCGGCGTCATCCAGACGATCGATCCGCTTGCCGGTTCGTACTACGTCGAGCATCTGACGGATCACCTGATCAGTTCGGCGGGCGCGCTGATCGACGAGGTCGAGGAACTGGGCGGCATGACACGGGCAGTGGAGAGCGGGATGCCGAAACTCCGCATCGAAACGTCTGCCGCCAGCCGCCAGGCGCGTCTCGACGAGGGGCGCGATGTCCTCGTCGGCGTGAACCGTTACCAGACCGACCAGCAGGCCGCCGTGGAAGTACGTGCGATCGATACGGAAGCGGTGCGCATTCGCCAGGTGGAGCGGTTGCAGCGGGTGCGTGCCAAGCGGGATGCGGAAGCCTGCCGGCAGGCGCTGGACGCGCTGCGTGCGGGCGCCGCCACAGACGACGCCAACTTGCTGGCGCTCAGCGTTGATGCGGCGCGCGCGCGCGCGACCGTGGGAGAAATCTCTCTGGCGCTTGAGGACGTGTTCGGCCGGCATACGGCGCTGGTACAGGTAGCCGGTGGGGCGTACTCCCGGGCCAGGACGAGCGACGACGAACTCGCTGCGCTGCGGGAGCGGACGTCGCAGTTCGCGGAACGCCATGGCCGCCGCCCCCGCATCCTCGTGGCGAAACTCGGCCAGGACGGGCACGATCGGGGCGCCAAGGTGATCGCGACCTCGTTTGCCGACGTGGGGTTCGACGTCGACATCGGCGGGCTGTTCGGAACGCCGGCGGAGGTTGCGCGGCAGGCGGTCGAGAACGACGTCCACGTGGTGGGCGTATCGACCCTGGCCGCGGGCCACCTGACCCTGGTTCCCGAGCTGGTTGCCGCGCTGCAGCAGGAACAGGCTGATGAAATTCACGTGATCTGCGGGGGCGTGATCCCGGCCGGGGACCACGCTGCCCTGCGCAAGGCCGGGGTGGGCGCCATCTTTGGACCGGGGACGCCCGTCCCTGAAGCGGCCGCCCGGGTGCTCACGTTGATCGAAGCCCGCAACGACAGCTGAGAGGCGGGCGGAGGTGGCGCACGACCTGCAGGTGGTAATCGCCATCTTCGTACCGCTCGCGCTGGCGTGCGCGATCGGGTGGATCATCTACGGGCGCCGGCTGGCCGCCCGAGGCGCTGCCCCCGCCACTGCCCCGGCGGCAAAGCCTGCTGCGAACGGCGCGGCGGCCGGGTGCGAAGCCAATGCCTCCTTGCCGGCCGCCGCCGCATCACCGGTTCGGGAGCTCGCGGACGCCATTCTCAGCGGCCAGCGACGCGCGCTGTCCCGCGGGATCACCCTGGTTGAATCCGGTCATCCGCGGGACCGGGCGGCGGCGGCCGAGTTGGTGCAGGCTGTCTTTGCCGACGCCGGCGGAGCCATCCGGATCGGTATTTCCGGGCCGCCGGGGGTTGGGAAGTCGACCTTTGCCGAGGCGATCGGGCTCCACGCCATCGCGCAGGGGAAACGGGTCGCAGTGCTCGCGGTGGATCCTTCCAGCACGATTTCCGGCGGCTCCATTCTTGGCGACAAGACGCGGATGGAGCGCCTTGGCCGCTCCGACAGCGCCTACATCCGGCCAAGCCCTTCGGGCGGGCTGCACGGCGGGATTGCGCGGGGCGTGCGCGAATCGGTTACGCTTTGCGAGGCAGCCGGCTTCGACGTTGTACTGATCGAGACCATGGGGGTCGGCCAGGCAGAACTCGCCGTCCGCGAGGTCGTCGACCTGGTTGCCCTCTTGGTGCAACCCGGTGCCGGTGACAACCTGCAGGGCATCAAGCGAGGCATCGTGGAGATTGCGGACTTCGTCCTGGTCAACAAGGCGGACGGCGATCTGAAACGGCCGGCAGAGCTCACGGTCGGCGAGTACAAGCGGGCCCTGCGGCTGATGTCGCCGCCCTCGGAGAGCTGGCGGCCCGAGGTGTTCGCATGCTCAGCCGTCGAAGGAACGGGGATCGACCACGCGTGGGCCCGCATCGCGGCGTTCGATGCCGCCACGACGAAGGACGGGACCCGAGACAGCACCCGTGCCCGGCAAGCCGCGGACGCCGTCTGGGGCTACGTGAATCTGGCGCTGCGGGAATCCCTCCAGGAGGTGCGCGCGGAACCGCAGTCGCCCGCGGCCGGCTGGGAGTCCGAAGTTCGCGCGGGCCGAATGGCACCCGCGGCGGCAGCCATCACGCTGCTTGACATGGTGCGCGATGGAAGAAGCCTGACCGGAGCACCGGAGTGACGTCGTGCCGGGTGTGCGGTCGTCCCCGTCGAGCGCCCGCGGCCACAGGTCCGACGGGGTATTCGCGGGTTTGGAGTTGCCGGCTGCGCCGGGGCGGCAGCGGCCGCACCCGGCGGACCGCATGCTGTTCCTGATATCCAGCGGTCGCCGGGCGGCAGAACCGGCCCTCCACCGCGCATGGTGCCTGGGCGCGGCTCTCCTGGTCGCTTGCGCGCTCGCCACGACCACCACCCGGGCATCTGCACAGGGGATACCGCTGGTGCGGGATGCGGAAATCGAATTCCACGTCCGTGCCTGGTCAGACCCCGTGTTTGCGGCAGCCGGCCTGGACGCACGCTCGGTCGAGCTGTACCTCGTGAACGAGCCGACCATCAACGCGTTCGTGGCCGCCGGCCAGAACATCTTCATTCACACGGGCCTGATCGTCCGGGCGGGCAGCCCGGACGCACTGATTGGCGTCATTGCCCACGAGGCCGGGCACATCGCCGCCGGACATCTCGTCCGGACCCGCGAGGCGGCGGAAAAGGCGATGATCACCGGTCTGGCTACCACATTGATCGCGATTGGCGCAGGCGCCCTTGGCGGTGGCGACGACGCGCTGTCGCTGGGGGCCGCCGGCATCTCGCTGGGCGAGAACATTGCCACCAGGGTGTACCTGCAGCATTCGCGGACCGCCGAGTACGCGGCGGATATCGCGTCCCTGCAGTACTTGGCGGCGGTGGGGCGCCCCGCCCGCCCGTTGGTCGAACTGCTGATGGCGCTGCAGGCGAAGGAGCAGACGCTGGAAAATCTGGATCCGTACGCCCGGACCCATCCGCTGACCCAGGAGCGAATCCAGCAGATCCTGGACTGGACGCGTGGCGAGGCGGTGCCGGCTTCGGCAGCCCGCGCCGCCGAGCAAGCCACCTACGATCGCATCGTTGCCAAGATCGTTGCCTTTACTGACCCGCCCGAACAGACGCTGCGGCGCTACCGGGCCGATGACAGCATCGCCGGACGGTACGCGCGCGCCATCGCGCAATACCGCAAGTCCGACCTGCCGGCGGCGCTGGCGGGGCTTGACAGCCTCCTCGCCCAGAGCCCCGACGATCACTACTTCCACGAGCTGCGCGGCCAGATCCTGCTCGAGAACGGTCGCGTCGCCGAGGCTTCCGAGAGCTATCGGCGGGCTGCCGCCCTGGCTCCGGAGGCGGCTCTGATCCTCGTGGGCTTCGCGCAGGCCGAGCTAGAGACCGGGAATGACTCCAGCCTCGCGGAGGTGACAGCCGTACTCGAGCGCGTGCTTGACTTGGAACCGGCGAATGCGAAGGCTTGGCGGCTGCTCGCCGTCGCCCACGGCCGCGCCGGGAAGGACGGACTGGCCATGCTCGCGACGGCGGAACTCGCTCTCCTGCGCGGCCGTGCTGCCGATGCCCGGCGGTTTGCTGAGCGGGCACTCAAGAATCTGCCACCAGGGTCCCCTGCCTTCCAGCGCGCCGAGGACATCGGCCAGCTGCTGCGGGAAACTTCGGGTGGTGCCCGGCGCTAGATTGTCGTCCTGGAACTGTTCGGAGAAACATTCATGGTGAGAACATTTGCGACGCTCGGCGCGCTCGCGCTGGCAGCGTTCCTGGCGGGCCCCGTCATGGCCGCCGAGCTGGACCGGTCAGACGTGGAGACCATCATCCGCGAGTACCTGAACGAGAATCCCAACGTCATCTACGAGGCTGTCGAGAAGCACCAGAGGCAGCTGGCGGAAGAGGCCAAGCGCCAGCAGGATGCCGCGCTCGCGGCCAATTACGCCGCGCTCGTGGAGGGAGCGCCGGCGGTCGGCGCCACGGCGGCGGGCGCCATCACCGTGGTGGAGTTCTTCGACTACAACTGCGGCTACTGCAAGCGCTCGTTGGATGCCATCGTCCAGGTCCTGGAAAGCGAGGCCGATGTGCGCTTCGTCTTCGTGGAGTTTCCGATCCTGGCCCCGAGTTCCCGAACCGCGGCGCTGGCGGCCCTGGCGGCGGACCGGCAGGGTGCCTATTTCGCATTCCACCGTGCGCTGATGCAGCATCGCGGCGCGCTGACGGACACCCGGGTCATGGAGATCGCCCAGGAAATCGCCCTGGACATGGCACGGCTGGCGCAGGACATGGAGGACGCCGAAGTCGTGGCCGCGCTTGAACGCAATGCCGCGGTCGGCGAGGCCGTTGGCGTTCAGGGGACGCCGTTCTTCCTGGTCAACCAGAAAGCCTATCCGGGCTGGCTCGACGAGGAGGCGCTTCGGAGCGCCATCACGGAGGCCCGATCCGGCTGAACGGCGGCGGACGGCGGCAGGCCCGGTCTGCCGCCGGGCCGCGCGGGTCTCCAGCGCGGCGGGCAGGGGCCCGTCCTTATCCGGTCGTCAGCAGGATTTTCCCGACGCTGCTCCCGGCCTCCATTTCCCGGTGGGCGGCTGCCGCTTGCTCGAGCGGGAAGGTGCAGGCGGTCACCGGCCGGACACGCTGCGTGGCGAACAACGGCCAGACCTGCTCAAGCAGGGCGTCCCGGAGGCGTCCCTTTTCGGCGACACTGCGGGGACGAAGGGTTGAGGCGGTCACGGTGAGGCGCTTCTGCAGGAGCGGGAGCAGGTTCGCCTCCACCTTGGCGCCGCCGAGAAAGGCGATGATCGCCAGCCGCCCCTCGACTTTGAGCGCATCCAGATTCCTGGCGAAGTATGCGCCGCCCACCATGTCCAGGATCAGATCGACGCCGGCGCCGTCCGTCCCGTCCCGCACGACCGCGACGAACTCCTCCATCCGGTAGTTGATCCCGCGTTCGGCGCCCAGCTGCTCGCAGGCCCGCGCCCGGTCGTCGCTGCCGGCTGTCGCGAACACCCGCGCGCCGCGTGCCGTGGCGAGCTGGATGGCGGTGGTGCCGATCCCCGAGGCGCCGCCGTGCACCAACAGCGTCTCGCCGGCCCGCAGGCGGCCGCGCTCGAACACATTGGTCCAGACGGTGAAGAAGGTCTCGGGCAGTCCGGCTGCATCCACGACCGACACGCCTTCCGGGATGGGCAGGACCTGTGCGTCGGGGGCCACGCAATATTCGGCGTAGCCGCCGCCCGCGACCAGCGCTGTGACCGCCTCCCCTTCGACGAACCGGTCGACACCGGATCCGACCTTGACGATCTCGCCGGCGACCTCGAGGCCGGGCAGGTCGCTGGTCCCGGGAGGCGGCGGATACAGGCCCTGGCGTTGCATGACATCCGGGCGGTTGATCCCGGCTGCCCGGACCTGGATCAGGATCTCGTCGTGACCGGGTTCAGGGACGGGCCGCTGGCACGGGACCAGTACCTCCGGGCCTCCGGCGGTGGCGATCTCAACGGCATGCATCTGGGCGGGCAGCGGCATTCAATTCGTCCGAAACGGCTGACGGAACGGGCAGTATGCCAGACGCCCCCATCCTGTTGCCGGCGTTCTGGCGGCGATCCGCAGCTGGGGGTAAAGTGCGCCCATGGCGATGGAAGACGACGTCCTGGTTCCCAAGCCCGCGGCCAATTTCCCGCGCAACCTGGAACCGCTATCAGTCGACGCACTGCAGCAGTACTTGGTCGAACTCGACCGGGAACGTGCGCGCACGCAGCAGGAGCTGGAGCGAAAACAGCAGGCCACCGCCGCCGCCGAGCAGGTGTTCCGGTCCTGACGGCCGCCGCCTCGGCATGCCCTGCTTCTACTGCTGACCCGAGTTTTCGATGTCCCGAACCGGTGACTACCACCTGGACACGCTCGCCGTCCATGCGGGCCAGCGCCCGGACCCGCAGCACGGGGCCCGCGCCCAGCCGGTCTACCAGACGACCAGCTACGTCTTCGAGGACGCCGACCATGCGGCTTCGCTGTTCAATCTGGAACGCGCCGGCCATGTCTACAGCCGGATTTCCAACCCGACGGTCGCGGCTCTGGAAGAACGCCTCGCGGCCCTCGAAGGCGGCGTGGCCGGCATCTGCACTGCGAGCGGCCAAGCGGCCCTGCACCTCGCCATCGCGACGCTGCTGTCCGCCGGCGATCACGTGGTCTCGTCTGGTGCCCTCTACGGCGGCAGCCGCAACCTGCTGGACCTGACCCTTCCGCGCTTCGGGATCACCACCACCTTCGTCGATCCGCGGGATCACGCTGCGATGCAGAAGGCGATCCGGCCCGAGACCCGCCTTCTCTTCGCCGAGACGCTCGGCAACCCGGGCCTGGAAGTGCTGGACCTGGAGGCGGTGGCCGCGATCGCCCACGGCGCGGGAATACCGTTGCTGGTCGATAACACGTTTGCCACTCCGCACTTGCTGCGTCCGATCGAGCATGGCGCGGATCTCGTCATGCATTCGGCGACCAAGTTCCTTGGCGGGCACGGCGTGGCCATTGGCGGTGCGCTGATCGACGGCGGAACGTTCGATTGGGCCGCCAGCGGCCGGTTTCCGACGATCACCGAGCCCTACGCCGGATACCATGGCATCCGCTTCGCCGAGGAGTTCGGGCCCGCTGCTTTTGCGGCCCGCGCCCGCGCTGAAGGGCTCCGCGACTTCGGAGCCTGCATGAGTCCGCAGCATGCCTTCTACATCATGCTGGGAGTCGAGACGCTGGGGCCACGCATGGACCGCCATGTCGCCAACGCCCGAGCCGTGGCGGAGATGTTGGAAGACCGCGAGGATGTGCCGTGGGTTGCGTGGCCGGGTCTCGAATCACATCCCGACCACGCGTTGGCGGAGCGGCTGTTGCCGCGCGGACCCGGTGCGATCATTTCGTTCGGCGCCCCCGGGGGCCGTGACGGCGGGCGGGCGCTGATCGCCAAGCTGACCGTCTTTTCGCACCTCGCGAACGTGGGCGACGCCAAGTCGCTGGTCATTCACCCGGCCAGTACCACCCACGCCCAGCTCGACGAGGCAGGGCTGCGCGAGGCCGGCGTGGATGAGGGGCTGGTGCGGCTGTCCGTAGGTCTCGAGCACATCGACGACCTGCTGGCCGATCTCAAGCGCGGATTGGAAGCCGCGGCCCGCGCATGAAGATCCAGGTGGCCGGGCGCGCGGTCTACCTCGCGGACGGCGGCCGCCCGTTCGAACCCGAACGACCGGCCGTCATCCTGCTGCACGGCGCGGGGATGGATCACAGCGTGTGGAGCCTGCCGGCGCGGTGGCTGGCCCATCACGGTTATGCCGTGTGCGCGCCCGACTTTCCGGGCCACGGTCGCAGCGAGGGACCGCCGGCCGCGACCGTGGCAGAGCTTGCCGAATGGTCGATGGCCGTCCTGTCGGAACTTGGTGCCGGTCCCGCCCGCGTTGCCGGCCACAGCATGGGCGCCTTGGTCGCACTTGAATGTGCCCGCCGGTGGCCGGAGCGGGTCGGCGCGCTGGCCCTGTTCGGGGCGGCGCCGGAGATGCCTGTGCACCCCGGACTCTTGCAGGCTGCGGCTGAGCAACCAACCGCGGCGGCCGCGATGATGACAGAATGGGGACACGCCGCCGCCGCGCGCTTGGGCGGCGGCCGCAATCCGGGAATGTGGATGACGGGCGGTGCGCACCGTCTGCTTGCCCGGGCCCCGGCCGGGACGCTGCACGCGGCGCTGGCACTCTGCAATGCGTACGCTGAAGGGTTGGTTGCCGCTGCCGGCGTTTCGGCGCCGACTCGGGTGGTCAGCGGATCGGATGATCGCATGACGCCGGCGCGGGCCGGGCGGAAGCTGAGCCACGCCATCACGGGCGCCGTGTTCGAGGAAATCCCGGATTGCGGACACATGATGATGACCGAGGCGCCCGAGCAAACCCTCCGGGCGCTCCGGGCCGCCTTCGCAAGCCAGCCATGAATGCGACTGTGCCGGAACCGCAAGCGCTGCGGACCCACTATCCGTACTGGCGACAACTGCAGACCCGCTGGGGGGACAACGACATCTACGGCCATATGAACAATGTGGTTCATTATCAGCTGTTTGATACCGTCGTGAATCGCTTCTACGCGGAGGATGCCGGCTGGGATCCCGCGACGTCGGAGGCGATCGGCATCACGCCGGAGACGCGGTGCCGGTATTTCAAGCAGCTCCGCTACCCGGATCCCGTTGACGCCGGTGTCCGGGCGGCCCACGTCGGGCGGAAGAGCCTCGTCTTCGACATCGGCCTGTTTCGACAGGGCGATTCCGATCCCGCCGCGATCGGTCATTTCGTCCACGTGTTCGTGGCCAGGGCGTGTCAGCAGCAGACGGTGCCGGTGCCCCCCGGCATCCTGGCCGCGGTCCGGCGCATGATGGCCGGAGTCGATGAGTCGGGTAAGGGCTGAGCGCCGGGCCTACAGTTTCAGGCCGGCAAACCGCCGGTTGAATCGCGCCACCTGACCTCCGCTCTCACGGAGCTGCACCGGGCCACCGGTCCAGGCGGGGTGGGTCAGGGGGTCCACGTCGAGCTTGAGCGTGTCCCCGGCTTTGCCCCACGTCGAGCGCGTCGTGAACTCGGTCCCGTCGGTCATGACCACCGTGATCTCGTGATATTCGGGGTGGATGTCCTTCTTCATGGTCTCGACCGTTGCGGCTGCGGACAGGGGAATCTGGGCCTACATACCGGATCGGCGCCGCCCCGACAACCCGCACGCGGGCGTGGCAGCTGGCGCCCGCACGGTCGCGGGTTTTGGCGTAGGGTGCGGTCGTGGACAGCAATCACAGCCAGCAGACGGACCTCGGGGTCGGTGACGGGCACGTCCTGCACGTGCGGACATACGGGAACGAACGGGGCATCCCTGCGGTGTATCTGCACGGGGGACCCGGCAGTGGGTGCCAGCCCGCGCACGCGCGCCTGTTCGATGCCGCCCGTTTTCGAATCGTGTTGTTCGACCAGCGCGGTGCCGGCCGGTCGCGCCCGAAACGTGGACTCTCTGCGAACACCACAGCACACCTGGTCGCCGATCTGGAGCGGGTTCGCAGGCATCTGGACATCGACCGATGGCTGGTCGTCGGGGGCTCGTGGGGAAGCACCCTGGCGCTCGCCTATGCGCAGGCCAATCCCGCGCAGGTACGCGGGATCGTGCTCCGAGCCGTCTTCCTGGGAACCCGCAGGGAGTGCGAGTGGGCATTTCGCGGTGCCGCCGAGACGTTCCGCCCCGAATTGTGGGAAGCATTTCGCGACCTCTTGCCCGAATCTGAGCGGGATGATCCCATCCCGGCCTACGGGCGGCGGCTCGAGGATCCGGACCCAAGGATTCACCTGCCGGCCGCCGAGGCCTGGGCGACGTACGAGGGAACCCTCTCGACGATCGCGCCGCCCGAACCGAAACTTCCGGCCCGGCTCGACCGAGGGCCGCGGTCGGACGACGGGAAGGGGCCAAATACCCCGTACGTCGAATGGCACTACATCAAGAATGATTTCTTTCTGGAACCGGAGCAGCTGCTGCGGAATGCTGACCGTCTCCGGGGCATTCCCGGGCGAATCGTGCAGGGCCGGTACGACTTGCTGTGCCCGCCCACCGCCGCTTCCGCCATTGCACGGGCCTGGCCCGATGCACAACTCACCATCGTGCCGGGCACCGGACACGCCGGCACGGAACCGCCGATCCGGAATGCGCTGACGGCGGCCGTTCGGCAGCTTGGAACGGGGCACAAATAACGGCGCTGCGCTCTGACCGATCACTACGACGTCGTCGCGCCCGATCTCCGGGGGTTCGGCCGCAGCTCGAAACCCGATCGCGTGGCGGCGCCGAAGACCTACGCGGAAGACTTGCTGGCGCTCGCGGACCATCTGGGCCGCAGGCCCGAAGGGGCGCGCTGGACCCGCCGGTTCACCCTGGTCGCGCATGATGTCGGGGCGTTTCTGGCTCAGATTCTGGCAGGTGCACATCCGCGGCTAGTGTCGTGTCACAGAGATTTTGACAGTTTGAGGCGCGTTCATTTCAGTTTGGGGAGCTGTTCGGGATCGACGAGAACGCGGATGCTCCGTGGCTCGCCGGGGACGCGTTCGATCAGGCGTGCCTGGTGGAGATTGAGC
>JAJDZX010000002.1 GCA_022824395.1 Alphaproteobacteria bacterium | reverse complement strand
GTAGAACGGCATCCTGTCCGCCGCATCAACATCCAGCGCCGGCAGGGGTGGCTACTTAGCTGAGAACGGGGTGGCTACTTTCGTGAGATTCGGTGGCTACTTTGAATGAGAATCGGTGGCTACTTTCGTGAGATTCGGCAGCAGGTGTGCGGCGAAGGCGGCTGGTCTTACCTCGGGAGGTCTGCGCGGTGTCCGGAAGCTTCCGGACCGAGCGGTTCCGCAAGGGCCGTGCGCGCGGCGCGGAGGTCAGCAGAGGGCGTCGTAGTCGGGTTGCCGACGAAGGCCCGAAGGACGGACAAGGGTCAGTAGGGCGGCTCGCTCATGCGGACCAGGCGGCAGAAGATCCAGTTGGAACTGGCCTTGGAGCCGGCGGTGAAGGGTGAAGCCCGGAGTGCCGGAGACCAAGGGACCGAAGCCCGCGTGGCGCGCGCCGTGCCCGAACTCCCGGCAACGGGGCCGGGGCCGTCGATGGAGGCGGTCGTCCAGCCCGGCAATCTGAAGAAGGCGCTGGCGCGTGTCCGGCGCGACAAAGGGGGGCCCGGCCTCGACGGCATGACGGTCGAGGAGCTGGGTGTTCACCTGAAAGACCACTGGCCCGAGATCCGGTCCCGGCTCCTGAGCAGCACCTACGACCCGCAGCCGGTGCGGCGGGTGGAGATACCGAAGGCATCGGGCGGGGTTCGCCTGCTCGGTGTGCCGACGGTGCTCGACCGCTTCATCCAGCAGGCGGTGATGCAGGTGTTGCAGGAGAATTGGAACGGTAGCTTTTCGGACGCGAGCTGTCGCGGCTTTGCGCCACGTCTCCTTCAGACCCCGCCTCGCAACGACGCCCTTGCGCTCCGCTAATCCTTCGCCGCCATCAGGCTGGACAGAGGACTTGCACCTCCAAGCTGTTCATGCTCGGCACGGCACCAAGAAAAAGGGGGGCGGTCACGCGACCGCCCCCCGTCAGTGTCACGGAACCGGGATCAGGCTGCCATACGCGCCCGACTCCGTCCCGTTTCGGCTACTCCTTTTCCGCTCCGAAGGCACCGACCATGCGACCGATGGTGCTGAACTCGGAATAGAACGTGCCGGTCACCGTGGTCGGGAGGTTGCTGCCATCGTCCGCGTCGCCGGTTACCGCCTCGTCATACATATCACCGCTCCAGGTGCCGGTCGCCAGCGCCTTGTTGCCGTTGATGGACCACGTCGTGCCCAGCCCCTCGTTAACATCGGCGGTACCGGTGTCATCAGCAGGAGCTGTGATCTCCCCGCCCTCCCCAAAAGTGGCCTGGTGCAGCGACACGCTCCAGCCCGCATCCTCGGATCTGTCGTTGAGCCGGAAGTTGTCGATCGTGCCAGTGATACCCACATCGTCAGCGTCGCCGCTGAACGTGGCTTCCAGCATGGCATCCGCCGTGAAGTGGCCGCCATGGCCCGTGCCGTCGAGCACATTGTCGATGGCGTATTTGCCCGCGGCGTTGCCTTCATAGGTCGCCGAGCCGGTGAGGGTGGTGCCGGCGGTGTAAGCACCAGTCCAGCCCGGATTGAGACCATCAGTGCTAACGTCAGTCTCGTTTCCAACTCTACCGCTGAACGCGCTGGCCGCCGTCGGCATGTCGTCACTGTCCTTCCTCACCCACCAGCCGTAATACAGGTAGTGGGCATCGGGCTGGTGAGTCATCGCATTGACACCGGCGTCGGGCCTGAAGTGCCATACCCCGCCCAAAGCGCCCGGGCCATCCTCGCCGTCATTTTGAACGGTGCAAGTCCCCGTGCAGCGGTACCGCCCGGGCGCGCCAGCGAAGGTGCCGGAAAGGTAAACTGCATCCGCCTCCGAGGCCGGTTCGTAGGTCTGGGTTCCAGAGTGCTCGAAGGCAGCGCCCCTGATGCGCCCGAGCGTGGTGGCGTCAGTCTCGTCCAAGGTCACATAGCCCTTGCGGTCATTACCCGCGGTATCCCCCGTGAAAACGGTAATGCCCGCATCGGCGAACGAAACCTGCGTCCTCGGCCCCTGGTTCGTGTACACCCTGGCCTCGTTGGTGACCATCGTGTCACCGGTACCCGTGGTAAGGGCGTAGTCCGTCCCTGCCCAACCGTCCAGCGACCTGGCGGAAGCGCCAGCCTCAAGTGTCACGGAGGGAGGATCTCCAGCGGTAGTCGCGAGTGCGCCGGCGCCGGTAGCGGCATCAACCTCGAGGCCATCCGCGTCCAACGTAGGTTGGCCAATGTTGGCCAGCGCGTACGTGGGGGGAGCCGTGTCGGGCCCTCCCAGCGCCGCGCGCAGCGCCTTGCCCAGTTTCGCGTTGGCCGTCCTGTCCGCCTTGGCCTTGTCTTCCAACGCGGCCGTGCGGCTGGTCTTGGCGGAAGCAAGCTGGCCCTCAAGCGTGGTGAGCGTTCCCTGGGCGCTGGCAACGTCGGCATCGCCTTCGGGAAGGTCGTCCGCGCCGTCAATCGCCGCCTTAAGCGCGGCAATCGCACTGTCCGCGGCGCTCACCTCGGAATCGGTCGAGTCGTCGTTCACACCCGCGACCGCCGTCCGGGCCATCGTGACGGCACTCGTGATCGCCGAGCGCTGCGCGATCATGCGCTGCGCGCGGTTGAGACCGGTGTCCGCCATCCTGACGGTTTCCGTGGCCGTGCTCAGTTGGGTCTGGTACGTGGCCTTCTCGGAATCGCTCAGGTGGGTCGCGCCATCCAGCGCCGCCTTGAGGTTGTCAACGGCGGTCTGGGCCGCGGCGATCTTTTCTGCCGTGTCCAGATCGTCGAGGTCGATGGCGGCAAGGGCGGTGCCGGCCGTCATCAGCGTCGTGCGCTGATTACCGACATTCTCGGCGAGAGTTGTCTCCGCCCGGTCCACCTTCCGCTGAGCCACTGTCACGTCGACGGTGGCGTCGAGCTTCTCGGCGTCGGTCAGATTGGTCGCCGCCGCCAGAGCCGAATTAACCCCGGTGATGGCTGCCACGGCCGCGTCGATCTGCTCTTGCGTCATCAGGTTGTCGAGGTCGAGACCAGCAAGGGTGGCAACGGCACTGGCGAGCGCCGTCTTCTGGGCGTCGGTGTCGAAATTGCCCTGCGCGGTCATCACGGTCCGATTGGCTGTTGCCAGCTCGGTCATGGCCGCGGTCTTCTCGGCAGCGCTCAACTCGGTCGCTGCGTCCAGTGCCCCCTGAAGTGCGTCGATGGCGGCCTGGGCGGCGTCGATGTTTTCCTGCGTCGACAGGTCGGTCAGGTTGATTGCCTGAAGATCCGTAAGGGCGCTCGTCAGCACCGCCGTCTGGGCCGCGTGGTCGAGCGTGCTCTGCGCTGCCGCCACGAGAGTCTCCGCCGCAGTCACCTGCGCCTGATACATCGACGTGTCGTCAACGTCGACCGCGGCGGCGATCGCCGCCTTGAGCGCGGCGATGGCGGCCTCGGCCGCGTCAACCGACGCCTGGGTCGACAGGTCGGACGTGTCGATATTGCCGGCAGCCGTCATCAGCGCCGTTCTCTGCGTGTCGGCACGGCCCATCGTCGCCAGCGCCGCGATCCGCGCGTTGACCGCTGCCTGCAGCCTGTCGCCATCCGACGCGGAGACATCGGCCTTCACCTCGTCGTACGCCGCCTGGGCGTCCGCCGCCGTGGTGGCCGCCGCAATCTTGGCGAGGGCCATCTCGATCACGAGATCCCCGGCCGAGGTGCACGTCATGTCGGCATTCCACCGACCGCCGTCACCCTCGCACGTCTCTTGCTCCGTGGGCTCGGGTTCCGGATCAGGCGTCGGCATCGCCGTATCGGTGCTGCTGCTGCCGCCGCAGGCCGTAAGCACGAAGGCGGCCACGAGCGCAACCACCAGGTTTCTCCAAAGTGTCATGAGGGCTTTCTCCCCGTGTTCGCCTGTGCGGCGGTGTGACCCGACGCCGACGAAGGGAGTGGCGACCAAGCCGGCCCTACGCGCTTCCTGAACGTTCCGGGAGCCCGTAGTTTGCATGGGCTTGCAGCCCGTGCGCCGACGGCGCGCAGCCGTGCCGCTGCTTCCGGTCCCCGAGACTCGATCCGCTACCCGGCATGTCCTGGGCGTTCCCCGGCACGCGGAATGCCCTGGCCGCGGCGGTCGCGACCGAGACGAACGGAAGGGGTCGGGACATGGCCGACAAAACGAAGATCACAACGGCGCGCGCGCGCGCCTTCATGCCTGCGGACGGGCGCGAGGCGGTCCTGTGGGACAGCTTCGCGCCGGGGTTCGGACTGCGGGTGCGCCCGAACGGACGCAAGACATGGATCGTCGGACTGTTGAAGAATCAGGTCTACGGAAGTACGAGGGCAGGGATAGGCGGGTGTAGCTTGCCGTGCTTGTTTCCGGGCGTGCCGGCGACCAGATGCAGTTGTGCGGCTGATCCCCTGAGGCGGATGCCGCCCGCATGCCGCGCACGGTCAAGCAGAGGAAATTTGCAAGAGCTTCGGAGGATATCGATCTCGTCGTTGATCGCGGCAACCTCGGGGTCGCTGCAGGGCGCGACCCGTTGCCGGTGAGAAATCGCGCCGGCACGCTGGGGAGCCTTTATCCGGTGCTCATACGCACGGTGGCAGATCGTTCGGCTGGCGGCCCGGCGCGGGAAGTAACGGGGTTCGGGACGACAGTCTACGTCGACGCGACGATCGCGGCCCGATCCCGACCGCCGCCTCCCGCGTGTAGACGAAGAAACCGAAACCCCATAATCTCACGAGGTTCCGCGATGACATCCGCTAACCGGCTCGCTGCCATGGAAACCGGACTCAAAGAGAGGCTGCACCTTCTGGTGGACGCCCTTCCCGCGGGCGAACTCCAGGCCGCCGAACGCTATCTCGAGTTCCTGTCCCTACACGCACACCCGTTCGTCCGAGCGCTCATGGACGCACCCGGGGACCCGGAGCCGCTGAGCGATGCAGACCGGGAAGCGCTCGACGAGGGCCGCCTCGCCCTGGAAGCGGGCGACACGGTCTCCGACAGCGCACTGCGCGCCGAACTCGGGATATGACATGGACGCTGGTCTGGACCCGTCCGGCGCTGAGGGACATGAGGAAGCTCGACCGCGCATCAGCGTCGCGGATTCGCGACGCCGTGATCCAGTTGGCCGATGCCGGGCGCGGCGACGTCGCCAGGCTCACGGACGCCAGACCGCCCGAGTGGCGATTGCGAGTGGGAGACCGGCGGGTGTTCTTCCGCTTCCGCGGCGACTTGCGGGAGATCCATCTGCTGCGTGTCCGGCGACGCGACGAGGCTTACCGGTAGTCCCGGTCGGAGGTCATTCCGGCGGCCGTACGATGGCGTTTCCTTTACGGTTCGGCGTCGTTTCCTTAACGAGTCGTCATCTTGGGATGGGGATGGCCTAGCCTCCGGCATAGCGGCAGCTGGATTACGCCGCAGTGTGCGCCGCTCTCCACCACTGGTTGCGCGGCTCCAACGATCGTTTGCGGATACGACCGCTTCGGTCGCAGCCAGCTCCGCACGGCAATGATCAACTCCGCCATCTAGGTCACGGTTTCCGCCAGGGCTCGGCACTGACATTGCGTCTGGACCAATCAATCAGGGCTGATCAGTTCACCCGCTCCCGCCGGGCCGAGCGCTGGTGTTCAGCGTCCGACAACCATTGAGCCGGCGGAAACCGCCCAGTTGTGTCCCTCGGCGCGGTGTTGCAGCGGCAAGCCCGCTGGCCCGCAGTCCGAATCCCGGCGCGAGGCTGTCCCACAGGACGGCCTCGCGGCCGCCGCAAGCATGAAGGCGCGTGCGCGCGCCGTTGTGATTGTCGTTCAGTCGGCCATGTCCCGACCCCTTCCGTTGGTCCCGGTCACGGCCGGCGGGCCCGGGCATTCCGCGTATCGGGGAACGCCCAGGCCACGCCGGGTAACGGCACGAGGATCGGAGTTCGGAAGGACAGGAAGGGTCGCGCACCATCGGCGCGCCGGGCTGCAAACCGCTGCAAACAATGGGCTCCCGGAACGTCACGGTTGCACGGGCGGTAATGCGGGTTGCCACTCCCCTCGCCGGCGTCGGGTCACACCGCCGCACAGGCGAACACGGGGAGAAAGCCCTCATGACACTTTGGAGAAACCTGGTGGTTGCGCTCGTGGCCGCCTTCGTGCTTACGGCCTGCGGCGGCAGCAGCGATGCGCCGGTGGATCCACCTACGGCGATGCCAGACCCGGACCCGGAGCCTTCGGCATACGAGACGGCGAAGGCGGCCATCGCGGCGGCCACCACGGCGGCGGCAGCCCAGGCGGCTTACGACGCGGTGAAGGACGACGTTACCGCTGCGCAGGGCGCGATGCTGCAGGATGCGGTCGACATGCGCGTGGCGGCGCTGGCGACGATGGACCGTGCCGACATGCAGAGAACGGCGCTGATGACGGCTGCTGGCATGATCGACACGTCCGACCTGTCGACCCAGGCGTTGGTTGACGCGGCCGAGGCGGCCATCGAGGGCCTCAAGGCGGCGATCGCTGACGCGGTCGACGTCGACGACACGTCGATGTATCAGGCGCGGGTGGATGCGGCGGAGACTCTCGTGTCGAACGCGCAGAGCACTCTCGACCACGCCTCCCAAACGATGGCGCTTTCGGACGCGGTTGGTGACCTTCAAGCCATCGACCTGACCGACCTGTCGACGCAGGCAAAGATCGATGCGGCCGAGGCCGCCATCGCGGCGGTTCGCGACGCGCTGGCCGCGGCGACGGAGTTGAGCGCTGCCGAGAAGACCGCAGCCATGACCGAGGTGGCGACAGCCGATCGGACCGTGATGGCCGCGCAGGGCAATTTCGACACCGCCGCCCAGAAGACGGGGCTCGACGAAGCCGTTGCTACCCTTGCTGCTCTCGACCTCGACAATCTGATGACGCAAGAGCAGATCGATGCGGCCGTGGCAGCCATCACCGGGGTTAATTTGGCTCTGGCGGCGGCGACCAATCTGACCGACGCCGAGAAGCTTGACGCCACCGTCGACGTGACAGTGGCTCAGCGGAAGGTCGACCGGGCGGAGGAAACTCTCACCGCCAACGTCGACAGTCAGAGAACGGCGCTGATGAAAGCCGTCGCGGCTCTCGGCATGATCGACCTCGACGATCTGGACACGGCGGAAAAGATCGCCGCGGCGAACACCGCCATCACGGCGCTTCAGGCGGCGCTGGATGGGGCGACCCATCTGAGCGATGCTGAGAAGGCCGCGGCCATGACCGATCTGAACACGGCAACGGAGACCGTGAGAACGGCGCAGACCGGCATGGACCGCGACGGTCGCATGATGGCCCAGCGCACGGCGATCACGGATGCCGTGACGATGGCCCGGACAGCGGTTAACGCCGTCAACAACGACTCGACCGATGCTCAGGTGACGGCTGCCGACAACGCGGTTGCCGCGCTCAAGGCGGCGATCGACGGTGCGGACGACCTTCCCGAAGGCGATGCCGACGTCGCCATGGCCCAGGGCACGTTGGAAACGCTGGAAACCCAGCTTGCCAGCGCCAAGACCAACCGCATGACGGCGATCGACAACAAGCGGAAGGCCGACAATGCGGCCATGATGGCAACGGCTGCGAAGCTGTGGAAGGGGATCGCTGCGCAGAATGGCAACCCCACAACTACGGCTGCCGATAACGCTCTGGCCGCCGGCGGTGAACGGGCCGCCGCGTACAACGACGTTGACGTCCCCGAAAGCGGCGTAGCCATCGACACGCGCATCATGGTGGGCGTCGGCACCGCTGATCCCGTCGCCCTGTCGGAAGACAAGAAGGCGCCGGACGCCAAACTCCATGGCTGGGAAGGCAAGCGGTACACGGCCGAGCCCGACGATGACGGCATGTACGAGGCGATGGTCTACTCCAATGTCGGCGAGCCGACCGAGGGCGACCCGTTCAATGAGAAGTACACGTTGAACGCCGCGGATGCCGCCAATCCCGGTGAGCTTCCCATCACGGGTGACGTGGCGAAAGCCACGGCGAGAATCGCCAGTTCGAGCTTCGACCAGAGTGCCGGAACGAAAGAGTTCAAATTGCCGACCAATGCGGTCCGGGTGATGCTCTCCGGCAGCTATCACGGTGTGTCCGGCACCTACTATTGCACGCCTGCAGCCAGCAGCACATGCGCAGCTCAGGTAGCCGCAGACGGGTTCACTCTTGGTGGGACAGCCGATGCCGACAATGCGTTCACGGCAGGCGGCGGCACTTGGACGTTCAAGCCCGGCACCGCGACGGCCAAGGTCGAGAGCATGCCGGACGCCATCTACGCCTCCTACGGCTGGTGGATCCACAGGTCCGAGGACGGCAACGCCTACACCGCGAGCGCGTTCGCGGATGTCAAGGGTGACGTCCCGGCCGCCGCAGCTCTCGACACCTTGCAGGGCACGGCGACCTACACGGGCGGCGCGGCCGGCAAGTACGCGCTCTCCAGTTCCACGGGCGGCACGAACGACGCCGGCCACTTCACCGCGAGGGCAACGCTTAACGCCGATTTCAGCGACAACTCGATCACCGGCACCATCGACACATTCATGGGTGCCGATGGCATGAGCCGGGACTGGTCAGTTGAACTGAAGGAAGCTGCCATCGCCGCTACGGGTGGCATTACCCGCACAGGGACTGATCAAACCGATAACGACACGGCCTGGACCATCGGCGAAGACGCCGCTGACGCCTCCGGCGAGTGGAGCGGCATGCTCTACGACAACGGCGACGACGGCGTTCCGAAGGTCGGGACCGGCACGTTCTACACCGAGTACGGCACGGCCGGTAAGATGATCGGCGCGTTCGGTGTGAACAAGCAGTAGCCGAAACGGGACGGGGTCAGGCTCGCATGACGGCCTGATCCCAGTTTCCTGACACTGATGGGGCGGCGGTCACGCGACCGCCGCCCTTTTTTCTTGCGTGCCGGGCATGATCGACAGCCCGGAACACGCAAGTCCTCTATCCAGCCTGATGGCGGCGAAGGACCAGCGGGGCCGCGACCTGATGGACAAGAACCGGATACGAGGCCTACCCGGGCGGACGAGCAGGCCAATGACTCCCTCGTCCAGATCATCCTCGCCCAGCTGCTGGTCGCAGGTGTCTTGGTCGCCTTCCTGAAGCTCACCACCTGATGCGCCGAGCGTCCAGGCCGGAACCCGTAGCTCGCCTCCGAGAGGCCGGGGTCCCAGTCCTTCTGCAACACCTGCATCACCGCCTGTTGGATGAAGCGGTCGAGCGCCGTCGGCACGCCGAGCGGGCGAACCCCGCCGGATGCCTTCAGTATCTCCGCCCGCCGCACCGGCTGCGGCTCGTAGGTGCCGCCCAGAAGCCGGGACCGGATCTCGGGCCAGTGGTCCTTCAGGTGAGCACCCAGCTCCTCGACCGTCATGCCGTCGAGGCCGGGCCCCCCCTTGTCGCGCCGGACACGCGCCAGCGCCTTCTTCAGATTGCCGGGCTGGACGACCGCCTCCATCGACGGCCCCGGCCCGGTCGCCGGGCGTTCGGGCACGGCGCGCGCCACACAGGCTTCGGTCCCTTGGTCTCCGGCGCTCCGGGCTTCACCCTTCGCCGCCGGCTCCAAGGCCAGTTCCAACTGGATCTTCTGCCGCCTGGTCAACATGAGCATGCCGCCCTACCGACCCTTGTCCATCGTTCGGGCCTTCGTCGGCAGGCACGCCGACTACTATGCCCTCTGCTGACTTCTGCGCCGCGATGACGGCCCTTGCGGAAACGCTCGGTCCGGAAGCTTCCGGACACCGCGCAGACCTCCCGAGGTAAGACCAGCCGCCTTCACCGCGCACCTGCCGGATTTACCACCCCGGACCTTGATGGCCATGGACTTCGCGATCATTTGCCCGCTCGTCCGCCCGGGTAGGCCTCGTATTCGGTTCTTGTCCATCAAGTCGCGGCTTTGCTCCACGCTTCCTTCAGACCCCGCCTCCCAACGACGCCCTTGCGCTTCGCTAATCCATGGCCGCCATCAGACTGGGCAATACAGGACTTGCGCCTCCAAGCTGTCAGTCATGCTCGGCACACAAGAAAAAGGGGCGGCAGTCACGCGACCGCCGCCCCGTCAGTGTCAGGGAACCGGGATCAGGCTGTCATACGAGCCTGCCCCCGTCCCGTATCGGCTACTGCTTGTTGGCACCGAACGCGCCGACCATCTTTCCGGCAGGGCCGTACTCGCTGTAGAACGCGCCGGTCGCGGCCTGCGGCACGTTGTCGTCACCCTGCTCGCGCAGTGCGCCGGACCACAGGCCCGACTTGGCCGCTGCCTTGTCGCCGATGGTCCAGACGGTGCCCACCTGTGTGTCGTCGGGGCCGCCAAGGCCGTCGATGACGCCGGCATCGGTGATGTCCGTCTCATTCAGTTTGACAGACCAGTCGCGCGACTCACCGTCCGCGCCGACGAACTGGTCGATGGTGCCGGAAATGGTGTTGGCGTCGTTCACACCAAATTCAGCTTCCAGCGTCGCCCTGGCAGTGAAGTGACCAGAGTCGTTGGTTCCGCCGGTGGCGCTGCTGAGGGCGTATTTGCCGGCCGCTCCGCCCACATACGTGGCAGTTCCGGCCTCGGGAAGGTTGGCAGCGGGCGGTGCAGTAGCCCCATCCTTGTGGTCGTGGAACGCGCTGACGGTCACCTTGCCGTCCGTGGCGGTGCGGATCCACCACCCGTAGGACGAGTAGGCGGTGTCCATCGCGCTCATCACCCTGGCTTCCGGGTTGCCGGGCTTGAACGCCCAAGTGCCGGCACCCGTCGTGAACGCATTGCCGTCGTTCGCGGTGCCACCAAGAGTGAACCCGTTTGCGGCAGCCTCGGCCGCACATGTGCTGGCGGCCGCTGGCGTGCAGTAGTAGGTGCCGGACACGCCGTGGTAGCTGCCGGCTATGACCACGCGTTCAAGATTGTCCCCCTTCTCAAACTCTTTCGTCCCGGCCGTATGGTCAAAGGACGGGCTGTCGATGCGGACCGTCGCCGTCGCAACGTCGCCTGTGATCGCCAACTCTCCAACCAAGACGGTGGTGCCGGTAGCTGTGGCAGCCAGCAGATATTGGTACGGACTGTCTGCCGCGCCTGATCCTGCTACTGCGCTGCCGAACTTCTTGCCTGGCGTCGGCGCTTCGACGTTCGAATAGACCATCGCCTCGTATTCGTCGCCACCGACCGGATCGGCGAAGCGCTTGCCGGCCCAACCATGGTTCGCGGGAACCATCGTCTTCTTGTCTTCCGACAGGGCCACTTCGTTGCCCGAGCCTTCGCCGATCGTCACGGTGATCTGGCTGTCATTAGTGCTGGAGTATTCGGCATCCCTCTCGTTGGCACCCGCGGTATCGCTGGGAACGTCAATCCCCGCATACAGCTTCGCGGCCGTGGCGGCCATGGCGGCTGCATCCGCCTTGTCCTTATCGGCTGCGGCCTTCTCGTCGGCCAGACGCTTCGCCTCGGCCGCGGCGTCGTTGTTGTTCTTCGCCACCGTGACGGTCCTCTGGAGGCCAGCGAGGTAGCTGTTGTCCGCGGCTTCTTCCTCGTCCGTGAGGTGCTCGTTGCCGTCAATCAGCGCCTGTGCGTCGTCAATCAGCTTCTGCGCAGCAGCAACCGCCTCGACGCTCGAATCGTCGGCCAGTCCGTCGGCCGCCATCTCGGCCGCATCGATTGCTTCGTAGATCATCAAGGACTCTTCGGCCCGAGCGACATGCCTTTCCGCCGTCGAAATCTCTTCGCTGAAGGCATCCGGATCGTCCCCGCCCGCGATCGCCTCCTTGGCGGCCTCGATGGCCTCCTTGGCGGCCTCGATCAACTCGGCGGAGAATTCGTCTTCCAGACCGGCCGCCTTCATCTCGGCGTCCGTGACCTTCATGCCGATGTCGGTGTCGCGCGTGGCGTCGTTCAGCGCCATCCTGATCATGTCACGCGCTTCTTCCGCGTCGTCAATGGCCATCTGCGCGGCCTGCTCCTCGGCGTTGGTCGCGTCGTCGTCCGCCTGCAGTGCGGCCAAATCTTCCATGAGTGCGGTGACCAATGCCTCATGTGCCATTAGGCAAGCGGCTGTCGCATCGTCGCACTCGGCGGCGGTAACCAGCGCCTGGCGCTGCTCCGCCGCCGCCGCGGCGTCGAGCTCGTCGATGCGCGCCTGGACCGCCATGTTCAGGCGCTGCAGCTCCGCGCCGGTGATGCCGGCTGCCACCGCAGTCGCGACCGCCGCCTCAGCCTCGGCCGCCGTCGCGGCCGTGTCGATGGCCGCAACCGCCATCTCGTATGCCGACGGCCCCGGATCCGGCTCCTGCGTCATTTCGGGGGTATCGCTGCTGCTACTGCACGCCGCAAGCGCGAAGGCGGCCACAAGCGCAACCACCAGGTTTCTCCAAAGTGTCATGAGGGCTTTCTCCCCGTGTTCGCCTGTGCGGCGGTGTGACCCGCCGCCGGCGAGGGGAGTGGCCACCGACCTGACCACCGGTGCCTCCATGACGCTCCGGGAGCCCGTTCGCTGCAGGGGGCTGCAGCCCGCGCGGTGACGGCGCGCGACCGTGCCGCTTCTTCCGGTCCTCGAGAATTGATCCGTTACCCGGCGTGTCCTGAGCGTTCCCCGATAGGCGGAACGCCCGGGCCGCGCCGGTCGTGCCCGGAACGAACGGAAAGGGGCGGGACATGGCCGACAGAACGACAATCACAACGGCGCGCGCGCGCCTTCATGCCTGCCGACGGCCGCGAGGCCGTCCTGTGTGCCAGCCTCGCGCCGGGGTTCGGACTGCGACTGCGCCCGAACGGACGCAAACCATGGATGGTGCATCGCCGCACACCGCGATGGCGAAGTCCCTTTTGACGGGCGCGCGACTACCGCAAGCCGAGCCTGCGCAAAAGCTCGGGGACGCCGACTGCGTGCTGGCTGGCGACGCTTCTCAGGGTGCTCGAAAGCGTCATCGCGCGGAACGGATCGTCCGGCGGGATCGCCTCACGGTGCTCACCGCCTTCCTGTGTCGTGACCCACACGTGCGAGCCGTGCCGACGCATACTCTCGTAACCCAATACCCAATCAGCGAAGCGCCGACACGGGCGTGGCGCCGCGGGCCGCTCCTGCAGCGGGAATCACCGCAGCGCCCGCCCGTTCGCGCGACGCGCACACCGGCCTCCCATGCAGTTGCCCTGGTTGCCGCCGTTCACCTACGATCCTCCACCTTCCGCCGGAGCGACCGTCATGGAATTGATCCGTGCATCGGTTTCCACCCATCGGCACGGCGCCTAAAATACTGAACCCGCGGCGGAGGGATCTGTGCCATGAACCCGATTCGGACACTGCTCGGTGTTGTCCTTCTGGGTGCGCTCGCGGGCTGCGGCAGCTCATCGATGGACAGCGGGGCAGCCACGACAGAGGGCGAGCACATCGACTTCTCGCGGAACACATCGTTTGACGGCAACGTGCTGACGGTGGACGTGGGTTCGGGCGACGCCATCCTGAAACTGAACACGTTGCGCGATGCGATTGCCACGGAGGAGTACCGTCCCCCGATCCCCAACCATTCAGGCCGCTCCTGGGTGCTCCGCAACGCCGCCCACGACAGTACTTCGCTCGTCTACGCCCTCGTGAGCTGGGACAACGACGATCCAACCGACTACCTGGCCGCGGGCTGGTGGGTGCACGTTCTGCAGGAAGACCCCGATCCGGCGAACATTCAACGCGCGATCTTCATCGACGGACCGGAGATCGACCCGGCCCATCCGCCCACGATGCCGGTGACGGGCCAGGCCCGCTACACCGGCAGTGCCGGCGGAGTCGTCCAGTACGTGTACGGCGCCGACTGGGGTGATCTGGCCGGTGCATTCGCCCTCGGCGAGTACACCGCCACCATGACGGCGGTGGCCGATTTCGGCAGCGGGACGATCACCGGGTGCCTGGGGTGCGTGGGCGACATCCTGCCGGAACGAAGGCATTTGGCGGGCGTCTACGAGGACGTTCTCGGGATCGACCTGCCTGACCGCCTGGCCCCGGTGGCCGGGTACGAGATCCGGTTTGCGCCCACCGCATATAACGCCGACGGCTCGTTCGAGAGCACGGAGGCGCGCGTGACGCACCCGACGCGCACGATTACGGAGGCCGAGGGCTTCTGGGGCGGGAGCTTCTCGAACGTCGACGATCCGAGCGGGCACCCGCGACTCGTCAGCGGCTTCAGCGATGCCGAGTTCCTGGAAGAAGACGGCAGCGAGGTGCTGCTGTGGGGCATCTTCAATGTGCTCAGTGAGGCGATGACCCCGCCGTAGCCGCCACGGGATCGGCCCCGGCGGGGCGGCCGGCCTGTCCGTGCCCCGGTGCGCACGTCAGCACCCGAAACGCGGAGAACTAGCGCCGGCGTAAAGCCAGCATTTGCACCGATTGAGCACGGCTGCCGCGCTGCGTCCGGGTCGGCGTGCACCGCGCGGATCGCCAGAACCTCGCTCACCCGGGCGCCGGTGCCGGCGAGCGTGAGCATGAACGTCTGGTCGAACCGGCTTGGCCGCGGCGCGGCGTCGGCGAGCTGCAGGGCCGCGTTCATCACGCCCGGTCCGCAACTGGTAGACTCCGCCCATGACGATCACGATCGATGCCCATGCCGCGATCCGGGACCTCGAGGCGGCCGGCATCAAGCCGGAGCATCCCGAGGCCATCGTCAAGACCGTCAGCCGCGCGGACACCGACTTGGTGACGAAAGCCGACCTCAAGGCCGAACTGCACGCGACGATCGCCAGCCTCGAGCGGCGCCTAATCGGCTACCTGGTCGCGACGGTCGTCATCGTCCTGGCCGCGATCAAGTACCTCTAGCACATCCGCCGGTCCGGCCTGGAAACCAGCGTGTCAGAGCGGCTGACCCGGATAGAGACCGACCTTGAGGAGCGCCGGCCCGGGCCCCGATGACCGGAACCCGCTGGCCCGGGGAACTGGCCCGGCTCAAGCAATGGCCGACGCTCCGGATCGAGACCTTCGTAGCGATCGTCAGCGGCATCCTGCTCGGCGCGCTGCGTTTCCTGCCGGAAGCAGGTAGCTCCCGCCCAGGATCATCATGATCGACACCCACGCGGCAATCCAGGACCTCAAGGCGGCCGGCGCCGACCCGAAGCTCACCGAGGCGATCGTCAAGACCGTCAGCCGAGCTGATGCCCAACCGGCCACCAAGGCCGACCTCGCAGCCCTCGAGGGACGGATCGACTCGCTCGAGCATCGCCTGACAGCGGCCGGCTGCCGGCTTGCGCTCGGGGTGGTCGTCGTCAACGCGTCGATCGTGTTCGGGCTCCTGAAAGCTCATCCTGCCGGCGTAGGCCCGCCATCTGGACGATTCGAACATCCCCGGTCGTCGGGGCGTCGCTCTTGAAACCGCCTGCTTAATCGCCCGGCGCTCCGGCGTTCGCGTCACGCAGCTACTGCACCGCACGCCGCCAATTGCCTCTGCCTGCGCACCGCGCGAGTGATTCCACGCACGTGACGTGCCCGCCAGTACGGAGCGTTGATGGCTCCTGACGGACCTGCGGATGCTCTCGTACCGGCATGCACCGCTGGTGCCGGGCACGCGAACGGCCATCTCCGGGCTGGTCTCACCGCCACCGCCCGCACACGGCCGGCCGCCTCGCCACCGGGCAAAGGGCTTGTTGCGAAACAAGGCGAATCGATTTGTCATTGGGGGATTCCCCTTGGAATCGAACTATGATTCACTGTCGGCATGGACACGATCGATCACCTCCGGCGGCGTTTCGAGGCGCTGTCGCCGCACCTTGATGAGAAGAGCCTCCGTTTGTTTGCTGCGTCCGAGACGCTGCCGCTTGGCCGTGGAGGTGTGACCTTGGTCTCGACGGTGACTGGGATTGCGCGCTCGACGATTTACCGTGGTCTTGCCGAACTTGGTGAGCATCCATGTCTTGGCGCAAGCGGCGATTGCGCACGGCAGGCAACGGATCGCGCGCGCCGTGGCGCCCCAGGCGGTGAAGCACCGGTACGCGCCGTGGGACCGGGCGCTACGGGCCATGGCTCAAGCACGAGGCCACCTGCATGCCGCTCCCCGGGGACGAGGGCGTGCTCGCCGAGCGGACGCGGCGGCCCCTCGGTCGCTTATCCGTTAATCCGGGATCTTATGTTGTCGAGAGCGGATAAATCCGGTAATCACATCTAATCTTGTCTTAAAGGGGCTTTGTTCGGCGGCGCTTCTGGTACATTGCGGCCCCGCCGGGAGCCGGCATCCGCGTGTCGGCAGTGTGGCTCCCGGCAGGAATATTGAGGGAGAATGCCATGCGTGCAGTGTCGAACGGGGCGTCCGCACGCTCAGGCGGGGTCTCGATATCGGCTCCGGAGGCGTCCCCGCCCTCCGGTCCCGGCGTTCCGACACGGCCTGCAAATCGACGCTTGGCATCGGCCTCGGCTTCGCCTGCACACAATGGCCAATGGGCCGACGGGCGTCTGGCCGTATTTCCGTGCTGGCGCGATTGGTGGACGTAGCTCCAGAGTTCGCAGCCGTCGTCAGCAAGGAGGCGATGGCCTGGGCAAGTTTCGGTTCTGCGCCCGCCGCCACGAGGCGGCGAATCGCGTCGTTGCGGTCGGGCGACCCCGCGCTGCCAATATTCGCACTGCCAATATTTGAGCCGGTCAAGTTTCAAGGTGTGTCGCCCATGACGGCGGTGCCGGCACCAGGGGGCGGCTGCCGTTTGATCCTGAATGTGCTTGTCACTTCCGAGATGGACGGTCCACAGTGAACGATATCCCCACCGATTATCTGGCCGGCTACGAGAAGGCGCGGGCCGTCGACCCGGAGCGGGCGGCTCTCTACGTCAAGCACACGGTCATCGGAGACCCCCTGGCCGAAGCGGCGGCAGACGACCTTGCGGCGCTCGGCCAGGAAGAGGCGGCACGTTTCATCGAGACCGGGATGAGCGGTGACCCCGACGGCGCGCTGGACGCCGCGCCCGCGACATTGCGGGCATTTTTCGAGAATGCGGAAGTCCAGCCGGAATGGCTCGACTACAAGACGTTCCGCCCCGGCATCCGCATGTTCCACAGGAACTCGTACGTGGTGCTGGTGGCGTTCGTGGCGGGCGTCCTGATCGAGGGGTTCGCCACCAACATCGCGCAATCCTTCATGCTCACCGGGCGGGTGCGCGACAAGGGCGTCAGGCGCCTGGGTCAGAACAACCGGCACATGACCGAGATCTTCTTTCCCGGCGGCCTGGACCAGCATTCGGACGGCTGGAAGCTGTCGGTCCGCATCCGGTTGATCCACGCGCGGTTGAGGCACCTTCTGAGCCGGTCCGGGGAATGGGACGCCGAGGCTTGGGGCACGCCGATCAGCGCCGCCCATCTGGGTTTTTCGATCGCCGCGTTTTCCGCCAGGCTGCTGAAGCACATGAAGACGTTGGGCGCCAACTACAACGAGGAAGAGCACAAGAGCTTCATGGACATCTGGCGCTACTCCGGCTACCTGATGGGCATCCCCGAGACCATCCTGTTCCGCGATGCGGAGGAAGCCTTGCAGCTCTACGATATCGGTCTCGTGTGCGAGCCCGAACCGGGCCTGGAATCGATCGGCATGGCTCACGCCCTGGTCAACTCCGCCCCGGTCATTGCCGGGGCGGCCAATTCGGGGGAGCGCCGCCAGCTGGCGCGCTATGTCTATCGCATGTCGCGCGGCCTCATCGGCGATCGGACCGCAGAGTCGCTGCGGTATCCGGACGTGTCCGCCTTCGGGGCCGTCGCGTGGTTCAGGCTGCAGATGCGGTTCGGCCAGCTGCTCGACAAGGTGCTGCCGGGACACCGCCACAAAAGCAGTTTCAACAGGTTCGGATACCTGCTTGCGGGCTCGACCTACGACAAGGACGGCATCAACTTCAGATTGCCCGCCCATGTCTACGGGGAATGTGCCGGGGAATGGTAGCGCGCACTCCGGGCGCTGATCCCGGCGTGCCGTCCCGATACGGAGCACCGCGCCTTCATGGAAGCGGTTCGGAGCATGGAGCGGGAAGTTCGGGCGACACCCTTCCCACCCACCGCGAACCATCGTGGATTGTCGTCCTTTATGACGGGTGAGGGCGTCCATCGGCGGTCACTGAGAGCGCGCGCGATCTGACGGGGAGCCGCCGGCTTCTGCTCGGTTTGTTTGATGTTTGGGGGTGGGTGCCCCCGGGCAAGCTTGCGGCGCGATATGGGCAACGGGTCCGGCGGCATCTGGGGCTTTCCCGGACCGGGTTGGCCCGACGCATCGACGTGCCGCGCGAAACGATCCGCAACCGGGAACAGAGCAAGCGTTGTCCGGCTGGGGGGGCAGGGGGCGCGTGCCCTGTTGCGGGTGCGCGACAAGACGCCGGAGACCGCGCTCCGCGTGCTGACGTCAACGGCCGGCACGATGCCTGCCCTGCGACATTTCTTCGATCATCCTCCAGGGGTCAAGAGTTTGATTTTGCTTTGACGTTCACGATGCAGGGGGGTTTGACAAAGCCGAAGCACGGCGTCAAATCTGCTCTCCGGGACACGGTGGTACGGGAGCGCGGCAGGCATGGCGACAGGCAGCGCCGCCGCGGACGACAACACCGGCTCACGGGCCGGGGGCCCGGAACGGGTGCGCGGCCATCGCCTCCAGAATCTTCACCTCCGAGGTCGAGGCCTTCGTCAGCCGGAAGGCCACCGGGATCTCGTACGCGGTGTCGGCGATCACCTGCATGCGATAGCTGAACCAGACCTTGTCCGGCTTCCCCGCTCTCTCGAACTGCCCCCAGTCGGCGTCCTCGTCCGCCGGCCCCCCATCACCGGCGTGTCGCGCCCGGTCGCATCGGCCAGCTGTGCCTTGCCGTCGCCGTCATTGCCGAGGTGCCGCCCGCAGTCGGGCAGCAGCGCCCCCAGGTCGCCGCGATCAGCCCCTCTTCCGCCTCCAGCACCGACACCGGCGCCAGGAAGCGCGTGAATCGTACGCCGAGGGCATCCTGTCGCGCAGCCGCGCGGCCGCAGCGCCGGACAGCGGTCCAGTCGATGGCCCGGTCTGCCGTGACCGGCCGCACCTGGACCCGCGTCACCGCACCGCCGAGGAGAAGCCCCGAACCGGCCGCAGCACCGGAAATGGCGGCGCGTCAGGGGCCGGATATCCCTGCAGCCGGCATGCGTCCCGGACTGTCGCAATGGACTGCCGTCCGGCGAAGCGCAGGCGCTCGGGCGGGCGGGGCGGGGCCTGCCCCGCAGCGCTCCCGCGCGTTGGCGCCGCCAGGCTCTCCGCGGCGGCACGCGCCCCGCGCCGTCCAAGCCGCGGGGGGACGGTCTCGCGCAACGGCCCTTGGCCGGTTCCGGCGAGGTTCCTATGATCGGGGCATGTCCGAGGCTATTGCATTCGACACCCACCGGTTCGTCAAGCGGCTGACGGAGGGCGGCTTCACCGAGCAGCAGGCCGAGACCCTGGCCGAGGAGCAGGTGGCCCTGCTCAACGCCAACCTGGCGACCACGGCCGACATCGCCCGGATCGAGGCCGGGATCGGCACCCTGCGGCAGGAGACGAAGGCTGCGATTGCCCAGACCGAGGCGCGGATGGAGGCGCGGATGGAGGCGGTCATGGCCGACCTCCTGAAATGGCTGTTCGGGGCGATGGCCGCCCAGGGCGGCCTGATCGTCGCCCTGATCAAGCTGTAGCGGCGGGCCCGCCGGCGAGAGACGCGCAGGGGTGCGGCGATCACGCCTGACTCGTCCTCCGGCACGCGCTTCGCGGCCGCCCGCGGAGATTCCGGCCGGCGTCCCGCCGCTGCGTGCCCCGGCACGGAGGGCGGGACCGGGACCAGGGCGACGGATGGAAGCGCCGTCCACGCGACGCCGGTACGGGACCCGGCTGCCCCTGCGACGGCGTTTCGGGTCGGCGACGAACGGGAACCGCCGCCCGCGCCGCGGCCCGGCGAACGGCTTCCGGGCCCCGTTCTCTCCGACAGGCGTCAGCCCGCCTCCGTGTTCCCCCCGGATGATCCCCGCATCCTCGGAACCTGTCCGCGCGGGCCGTCGCCGCCCGGAGGCCATGACAAGCGCGCGATGAAGGGCCGGGCGGGGGATCAGTGGGCGCCCGCCGGCTTCGCCAGCGCGTTCAAGGCGCTGACCTCGCATGCGCCGCTGCCGTGGCAGCGGCGGCTGTTCGACGCGTACTTCGCGCGCGGCCAGGTGCCAGCGGCGGTGGACATTCCCACCGGCATGGGGAAGACGGCCGTCATGGCGGTCTGGCTGCTGGCGCGGGCGGCGGGGGCAGCCCTGCCCCGCCGCCTCGTCCACGTCGTCGACCGGCGAGCAGTGGCGGACCACGCGAGCGCGCTCGCCCAGCGGCTGCGGGACACCCTGCAGGAAGCGGACGGGCTCGAAGCCGTGCGGCGCGCCCTCGGGCTCGGCGGACGGCCGCTCCCGGTCTCCACCCTGCGCGGACCCCACGCCGACAACCGGGAGTGGATGGCGAACCCGGCGGCGCCGGCGATCATCGTGGGCACCGCCGACACGGTGGGGTCGCGCCTCCTGTTCCAGGGCCGCGGCCTGTCCCGGCACCTGCGGCCCTACATGGCGGGGCTGCTCGGATGCGACACGCTGGTGATCCTCGACGAGGCACATCCCGCCGACCCGTTCGCGCGCCTGCTCCGGGCGATCGAGCGGGGGCAACGCCCGCCCCCGCCCGGCGGGGCGGACGCCGGGGCGGGCGTCTTCACCGGCCCCGCGGCGCGCGGCGCGCTCCCGCCGCCGTTCCGGGTGCTGCCCCTGTCGGCCACGCCGGTCCCCGCTTCCGGCGGGCCGCCGTTCCGCCTGGACGATGCCGACCGGGGGAACGCGGTCGTCCGCACGCGGCTGGAGGCGCGCAAGAGCCTGACGGTCGAAGCGCCCGGCGCCGCTTCAAGTCTCGCGGACGCGCTGGTCGGGCGGGCGTGGCGCCTGCTGGCGGCCGTGACCCCGCCCGGGGGGCGGCCACCAGGCATCGCGGTCTACTGCGACCGGCGCGCCGACGCGGAGAGGGTGGCGGCCGACCTGCGCAAGCGCGCGGACCGGGACGACCGCCGGCCGCATGTGGTCCTGCTGGCCGGCGACGGGCGGGTGCGCGAACGGCAGGCGGCCTGCGCCGAGCTCGAGGCGCACGGGCTGGTCGGCGAAGGCCGGCCCGCGCGTAGCGCGCCCGTGTTCCTCGTCGCCGATGCCGCCGGCGAGGCCGGGATCGACCTCGATGCCGACCACCTGGTCTGCAACCTCATCGCCTGGGAGCGCATGGTGCAGCGGCTTGGCCGGGTGAACCGGCGCGGGTCGGGCACGGCGCGCGTCCACGTGATCGACGCGGGCGCGGCCGGCGACCGGAAGGCGGACCAGGACGCGGCCGCCCGCCACCGGGCTGTGCGCGGCCTTCTCGAAACGCTGCCGTCCGACGGTGCCGGCGGCCGCCAGGCCGGACCGGGCGCCCTAGCCGCCCTCGCCGTCGACCCGGCCCGGCGTGCGCGCATCGCCGCGGCCTCCACGCCCCTGCCGCTCTACCCGGCGCTCTCGCGTCCTGTGGTCGATGCCTGGGCCATGACCTCGCTCCCGGACCACGCCGGCCGGCCGGCGGCGGCCCCCTGGCTGCGCGGGTGGGGGGCGGACGACGAGCCGCAGACCGCCGTGATCTGGCGCTGGTACCTCCCGCTCCGCTTCTCGCCGCGCGGCGGCGACGCGGCACCGGCCGGGATGTCGGAGGTCCGGGCCTTCTTTGCAGCGGCGGCGCCACGGGCGACCGAACTCCTGGAAACGGAGACACGACGCGTCGTGAACTGGCTTCGCCAGCGGGGGGCCAAGCTTTGGACGGCGACCAGGCAGGAGAACGAGCCCGGGGAGGACGACGGCGGGGTTGGGGGCGGGACGGTTACCCGCGGGCCTCCGCTCGCTCCGCTGACCCGGCGCGCCCCGATCGCCTTCCTGCTCGACGATGCCAACGAGCCGGCCGGCGCCCTGTCCCTCGCAGACATCAACGGCTGGCCGCCCCGGCAGCTCTCGGAGATCCTCCGGGGCAAACGCGTCGTCGTGGATGCCCGGCTCGGAGGGTTGCGGGACGGCCTCCTGGACGCCGGTGCCGACGGGCCGCCGCGCACCATCGAGGACTGCTGGAGCCCCGATGGCGACAGTCCGGGCGATTGCCGAGGCGCCATCAAGGTCGTGGCAAGATCCGGGGCCGAGCGCGGCAAGCGCCTGCGCGGCGAGGCAATCGGGGACGGCGATACCGAGCGTGGCCCCTGGCAGGACGTGCTGCACACACCGTATGCCGTATCGCCGGACGGCGCGGTCTCTTCATGGCTCGTGGTCCGGACCCTCCCCGGCGAGGGCGATGACGAGGACGCGCGGGCGGTGGCCCGCACGGCGCAGCGTCTCGATGCGCACCAGCGGTGGGCAGGGGAGGAAGCGGCCCGCATCGCCACCGCGCTCGGCCTCGAGGCGGCGGACCGGGCCATGCTGGTCGCGGCGGCCCGGCATCACGACGACGGCAAGGCCACCCGGCGCTGGCAGCGGGCCTTCGGCGCCCCGCCCGACTGGCGCAGGGACGGTCCCTACGCCAAGACGGCGGGGCCCGTCGATCGCCTTCGGCTGAACGGCTTCCGGCACGAGTTCAAGTCGACGCTCGACGCCGAGGAGAACGGCCTCGCCGGCCTTGACCGCGACGACCCGCGCTTCATGCTCGCGCTGCACCTGATCGCCGCGCACCACGGCCTGGCCAGGCCTGCCATCGGCATCGACGGCCACGACGGCCTGCCGCCGAGCGCGGCGGAAGCCGGCGCGCACGCGATCGCGGTGCGCTTCGCACGGCTGCAGCGGCAGTGGGGTCCCTGGGGCCTGGCCTGGTGGGAGGCGCTGCTCCGCGCCGCGGACCAAGCTGCTTCGGAGCGCCTGGCCCTGTGACGGCGCGGGAGCCGCAGCGCCGTGCCGGGACCGGAACAGTGTCGGTATTGTCGATTGTCGACCGCGGATGAGCCCGTAATGTGGCCGTCAGACGGCCCAATTGGCCCAATCGATGGGCTTCGTTTGGGGGTCTACATGTAATTGTCCAAGTTCATTTTGAGGCGCAGGCCATCTGATAACCTCCACCCTGAACGGTGGCTCGCCCACTGGTCCGTAATTTGCCTGCGTTAACGACGTAGACGATCTGGAATTGAAGGAGTTTGCGCAGTCTTTCGGCATATCTACGCGCGAGGGATGTTCGGGAAGAGAATCTATATCGTCGCAGTCAAGTTCCGGGAGGAAGTTATGCGTCTTGCAGCAATGCTGATGGTGGGTGTGTGCGTATCAGCTTGCAGTGGAGGCGGCGGTGCACCGATATCCGGCTATGAAGCGACGTCGACGATTCCTCCGCAGGAGGCGATACGGGCCACAGGCGGCTCTCGTCAGGACATCTCGTGGAGGGGACGTCAGGATTACAAAGAGGCAATGGTGGCGGATTGTGAGGCGGAGGGAGGTTACTTTGCAATTTGCTCCACTCTCGGCACGGGCTGGTTTAACGAGTGGCCTGTGATGCCTGAGTTGGTGGTCATCCCGAACGACAGCACTGTGGATGAGGCGCTGGTGATTCTTCGAGCGGTGGGAATCGTGAATCGGGTGTTGCCTGCGGATAAAAGGCTTCGGACAGAGTATGCCAACGCTGAATTCAAATCGGCTGCAGATGTGGCGATCCGGCAGGTGTCTGAGCAGGTTGGACCGGATATGGGGCGTTGGGAACCGGCGATTTACGCGGATATCCGGAACATTGAGAGCATTGATGCGCAGGGAGTTGCATGGACGAATGGTGAGTTCGGCTATGCGTTGGTGCAGGAGTCGTTGATGGAGCATGGGCAGGAATACGCGGTGCAGACGATGGTGCATGAGATGTTGCATGCGGTGGGTCTTATGGGCCACCCGCACCACACGCACACGTCGGTGCTGTCGTATCAGCACCAATCGTCCAGAGTGTTCGATAACGTGCCTCTGATCGATGCGGCGGTCTTGTTCGATATGTATGGGTGGGGCGATTGGACGGGCAGCGTGGATACCGTGTTCGATTGGTCGGAGGGAGTGCAGTTCGGTGTCCATCGGGTGTGGCACACGTATGGCCTTCGATCGGTTGAGATTCCGTGGGTGGATGGCGGGTTCATGCCTCCGCCCCCTGAGGCGGCGTTGAGGGGAACGGCGACTTGGTCAGGCGGTCTTGTCGGGTATACCAGCGGATTGGCGGTTGTGTATGGCGAGGCGAACCTGACGTTTGATTTCGGGACCAGTTGGGGTTCGGCTGAGTTTCACACTATCCGGAATTGGGATGGAGGCATGTGGAACCGGGCGGGTTGGAGCTATGACTTGTTCGTGAATGGCACGTATTTCGATTCTGTCGATGAGGATGCCATTTCGGATGTGGTCGGGGCGTTTTATGGGTTGGGGGCGGAGGTAGCTGCAGGAACGCTCCAGCGTCCGGAGATCACGGCGGCGTTCGGTGCCGAACGTAATTGGGGTTCACGATCTGGGATCTGAGTGATGGTGAAGGAATATGTAGTTTCTTGAGCCGTCTACGCGTGAGGGAAGTTGAGAGTTCAGATCTAAAGCTCTGCCGAGGGTAATCCGTTCATTCGGAAAATTACGTATATAAATCCCTTCGTTTGACTGGTAATCGTCGTCGGGCTCACTGTGGGCAAACACCGCTGCTTTCTGACGTCAGGGAAGAAGCAGTTTGAGGAGCCCGAACGTGACGCCTGAATTGATGGCGACGATTGCGGGAGCGGCTTTTTACCGGTCAGCTTCGGTTGCAGGTTGGTCTCGGCCGGGTAGGGATGCTCTCCCGAGGGCGGCTGCAACGGCTTCGGCCTTATGGCGGTCGAAGCCGGCTTTTTCAAGGTCGTGGACAGGGTGTCGAACGATGCGTTCAGGGCCGGATTCCACCAGTACAGGTTGATGATTCGGTGCCAAACGGGATTCCTGTAGAAGTGAGCCGGTTTGGCGGGCCATCCCCGGTGCGCGGCCGATGCGCAGGGAATGCGTTCGTCAGTTGGCGCAAAGCCGCAGGCACGCGGCCAGTCCGCATCAATTCGCTCCGGATCCGGATACGCCTGCCTGCGCAAATCGCAAGACAGCGCCGGCGCACACGGTGACCGGATAACCCATATCTTGGCCGATGCCCAGGTAAACGCAGTACGTGGCCAAATGGCCAAACTACCGCGATACCGACAAACGGAGGAGGCGGAGCCATGGCCAACGCGTCGGTCCCCGTCGACCTGACCAATCCTGGCCAGGTATTCGCCTGCCTGGGCTTCCTCGAGGCCGCGGAGATCCTCCTGGGCGGCGCCGGCGGCGGTTTCATCTGGCGGGGTCCCGGCAACCCGTGCTTCCGGCTCGCCGCCCGCGGCGGCGACGACCCGGTGCGCCGCGTGCTGCGCTTTCTGGATGAGGCCACCGTGACGTGCGTCGCGCCGGCGGATTCACCCCGCCCCATCGACAAATGGAAGATCAGGGCGGAGGAAGACGCCGCCGGCACGTTCCCCTGCAGGTACACGGGAACCGACGTCCTGCCGGCGCGCCTGCGCGACCGCACCGGCGCGTGCATCACGATCGACCACTGGGGCGATCAGGGGCGGGCGGGGCGCGACCGGGTCAAGTTCTGGGCAGGCATGCAAGGCAAGCCCGGCGCCAGACTGGCCCAGGACGCCCTCGACCTGGTGGGGGGGCGGGCAGCCGACAGTGCGGATGACCCGTTCTCGCTGAGCGCCGCGCAGAGCGGCAGTTTCCGCTTCGACTGGCGGCGCGACTACGTGCCGATCGATACCGGCTTCTCGCCCTACAAGCACAGGTCCACCCTGACGATGCAGGGATACCCTGTCGTCGAGCTGCTCGCGGCCATCGGCCTGACCCATGCCCGGCCCGTCCGGCGCACGCGGCTGGAATACCGCTACGGCGTGGCTGGCCTGGCCGGCGAGGAGCTGTACGACCCGATCTTCGTGCGCGCAGCGCTCGGCGCGGAACAGCCGCCGGTGCCGGGCATGCCGTTCCGCCTGTTCACCATGCGACTGGGCTGGCCCGCGCAGGAAGGCCACGCCCGATGCATCACCGAAGTCATCGAGGAGACCCCGTCGCCGTGACCGAGTTCGACGCCGCATTCGCCGAGCGCTGTGCCAATGACCGCGCCGGTCCCGTTGCCTTGACACTGTGCCAGACGCTGGTGCCGGCGGAAGGAAGGGATGCCGTGATCTTCCCGCCGACCTACGCCGGGCTCGGCTACAACATCGACACGCTGGCCGACGGCACCAGGGTCGCGACCGTCGACAGCGTGGGCGCCCAGGCCAACCGCATGGAGCCGGTCTTCGAGGAGGCCCCCTACGCCGCCCTGGTGCCGCAGGTCACGATCAGCTACGGCAACGCCAGGTCCGTTTCCATTCTCCGGGTCGGGCACCGGCTGGGCGATGCGCTCATCCGCTCCACGGCCCTCGCAGAGGAGGCCAGCGCGGCCTTCGTGACCTTTCTCGACACCGGTGACGCTGCCCCGATCGCCCGGCTGGCACCGACCTCCCTCGTGTTCGGTGTCTGGGATTCGCGCGATACGGGGGCCCGGTTGCCGCGCATCGTGCAGTCCGTGATCCGTGCCTGGGATGTCAGCGACCTGCAGCAGTCTGCGCAATACCTGCCGCCACTCGACTACGCCCGGGAGGGCGTCTTCAGTGAATCCCAGCAGGACAAGGCGGCGCAGGAAGGCGCGCGGGGCGGGACCAGGAACACCCTGGCGCAGCGCGGTTTCGTGCCCGTGCCGGCGACGGGCGAGCCCGGAGGGATGGTGGTCCATGGGGAGATTCGCCGGACCGTCAACGTCAACCTGGTCGCGCTGCGCCGCCTCGGAGGTGACGACGGTCCGGTCCTGCGCCGCTACGTGCTCGGCCTGGCGCTGGTCGCAGCGAGCGCGCCGCCGGAGACATTTCTGCGGCAGGGCTGTCTCCTCACCCCGGATCCGGCGGCGCCGGCGTCGTGGACGGCGGTGAGCCGCGACGGCGCGCGGGAGACGATTGCCCTGGATCACGATGCTGCGCTCAGCTTCGCCCAAGGCGCGGCGGCGGACTTCGGCGTGCGGGAGAGCCGATCCGTCCGGTTCGAAGCGGCGCGGGCCCGGGCGGATGCCGCGAAGAAGGGCTGAACCGTGGAACGCACGCTCCTGATCGCCGTGCGGTTTCACGAGGGCAGGTACCACGGCGCCGGCGGCTGGCCGCCGGCGCCCGCGCGGCTGTTCCAGGCGCTGATGGCGGGTGCGGCCGAGGGAGCGGTGATCCCGGGCGCGGCGCGGACTGCGCTCGACTGGCTGGAGCAGCTGCCGCCCCCGGTGATCGTGGCGCCACGCGGAGAACCGGGCCAGGGCCACACGGTGTTCGTGCCCAACAATGACCTCGACGCCGCGCTTCCCGGGAAGCCGCCAGCAGATATCGAGGATGCAGTGGCGTCTGTTCGCGTCGGGAAAACCGTCTGTCCGACCCTGTTCGATGCTTCCGCTCCGTTGCTCTACTGCTGGCGCTTCGACGGCGACGGGGCGCCGGCGGCGGCATTGTGCGAGACGGCAGGGCGGCTCTACCAGCTCGGTCGGGGGATCGACGCGGCCTGGGCCGACGCGGCCGTGCTCGAGTCCGAAACGGCGAAACAGCTTCTGGCCAGCCACGGCGGCATCGTCTACCGCCCAAGTGCGGGCGGCAGTTCCGGCAGCAAGCTGCTCTGCCCGCGGCCGGGAACGCGACACAGCCTCGCAAACCGCTTTGCGGGCATGCGTACCCGCTTCCGCCGCGGCGGCAGCCGCGGCACCGTCCGCCTCTTCGTCCAGCCGCCGAAGCCGCTCCTGGCGAACGTCGCGTACAACGCGCCTCCCGACCGCCTTGTCTTCACGTTGCATCGTGGCGACGCGGAGGGCGGCTTCGCCCCCCGGCGTCTGGCCGAGGCGGCGGCCCTGACCCTCGAGGTCCGCGACGCGGCGGCGCAGCGCCTGTGCGCGGGAACGCCGGCGCGGGCGGAGGATGTCACGCGCTACCTGGTCGGGCGGGGGGCGACGGACACCGACAAGGCGGCGCGGGTGACGATCGTGCCGGTCCCGTCGATCGGCCACCCCCATTCCGACATGATGATCCGGGGGCTCGCGGTCTATGTTCCGCAGCCCTGTCCGGTGCGGACGGACGATCTTGCCTGGGCCTTCGCGCAGGTGGCTCGCACCGCCGCTGACGGCGCGGTCGTCACTGAACTGCGGCCGGCGGAGGACGACGCCATGGCGTCGCGCTGCGAGACCGCAGGGCGGCACTGGCGGAGCGTGACTCCGCTGGCGCTTGCGGACGCGCGGCGACGACGCACCCGTCCCGCGCGCGCGGGCCTGAACGCCAGAGACGCAAGCGGGCGGACGGACGAGAGGGCTCAAGCGATCCAGGCCGTGCGCCAGGCCCTGCGTCACGCAGCAGTCGCCGTGCCGGCAACGGCCGTGGCCGTGCAGCGCGAACCGTTCGACGAGCGGGGCGCGCGGGCCGAGTGCTTCTCGGCCGGCTCGCGCTTCCCCGGGGAATCCCTGTGGCATGTCGCGTTGACGTTTGCCGCGCCGGTGTCCGGGCCGTTGGTGCTGGGAGACGGCCGCTACCTCGGCCTCGGCCTCATGCGCGCCGTCGACCGGACGCCCGGCGTGCTGGCATTCTCGATCGAAGGGGGTCTCGCCGCGGCGGATCCCGCTCTCGTTGCCCGCGCCGCGCGCCGTGCCATGCTCGCGCGGGCGCAGGCCGCACTCCCGCCTGGGCGAAGCCTTCCGACCTACGTCACCGGCCATGCGGACGATGGCAGTCCCGCACGGAGCGGCACCCACCGGCACATCGCTGTCGTCCCTGACCTCCCACGTCGACGGCTGCTCTACATAGCTCCGAGCAGGCTGCAGCGCGTAGGCGTGAGCTGGCAAGAGGCGAGCGGCGACCACACCAAGGTTGAAGGCGCGCTGGCAGGAATGGCGGTGCTGCGCGCCGGCCGGGCCGGCCGCCTGGCCCTCGCGCCGTCGACGGTCGAGGAGGAGAGTGATCCGCTGTTTGCTCCATCGCGGGAATGGCAGAGCGTGAGCGACTATCGAGTGACCAATCATCGCCGGCGCCTCGGCGACGACGAGGCGCTGAGAGCCGACGCCGTCGCCGAGCTGGATCGCATTGGCTGGCCCGCCCCGGCGGGTGTCAAGGTCCTGACGGTGCGACGCGGGGGGCGGGGCGGGCTGTCGGGCCGGCTGCAGCTTACCTTCACCGCAGCGCAGGAAGGACCGCTCGTGATCGGTCGCACGGCGCATAAGGGAGGCGGCCTGTTTGCGGCTCCCACATAGGCGTTGTGGACTGGCGGACAGCTTGCCCGCCCGCCAAGCGGCCGGGTCCCCGTGGCCGACGCAATGATCCACGTGTGACGCAGCCCGGCGTCACGACATGCAGAAAGGCTCGTTGGACAGGTGCAGGTCCTTGATCGTGAGCGAGCCGGGCACGTGGCATCCCCACCACGCGAATGCCATTGTGCGCCACCCTCATTCGAGCATCTGCATGATGGTAGAGTGGGCACAGCGCCGGGTGATTTCCGGGGCATTCATGCTCCCGGCCTCATTGAAGCCCGTTCTCGGTGCCGTCGGCCTCCAGGTCGTCGAGTAACATCCGGGGCATGCAAGCCCCGGCCTCATTGGAGCGTTGGCAGGCCGGGATCCGGGCCAGCGGCAGGAAGCTCGGCCACGTTCCCATCACCGGTCGTGACGCCGGGCCTTGATCCTCTGCCCAATTCTGACCTGGGCGGGTCAGCTCGCCAGCTCCGCCCGCCGGGGCGCATCGTTTGACCAATTGGCGGCTGAGTCAGATGCAGCCAAACGCCGGTGGGGCTGACATCGAGCCCGGTCCCCCGTCTCGCCCGTAGCGTAGGCTCATGGCCACCACGATCCCCGACGTGCAGGACGCTCTCGTCAGGGCTGGCCCGAAGTTCCGGCCTTGGAGATCGCGCGGCGACTCGAGCGCGGCGGCGGCCCGCCGTCGATGTCGATCCTTATTGGCGCCGCGCTCGCCGGGTCCGGTCCGCTTGCCGCCGGCGTCGGCTGAGTGAAAAGCGATGTCGGTCAGGTCCGCGCCGCCATTCACGTCAACCGGGACCGCACCGGCGCGGTCAGTTCGCGCGTCGGCGGGAACACCGAACGCCTGGTCACCATCAAGACCCCGCTTGAGGAACGGCTCCCCGAACGCCGCCAACTGCCGCTGCCGGCGCGGCGGGCCGGGTGATTCCACTCATTTGACGTGTCCTGGAGCACGGAGCGTTCATGGCTCCTGGCGGACTCGCGGACGCTTTCATGCCGGCAGGCTCCATCGGTGCCGGACACGCGAACGGCCATCTCCGGGCCGGTCTCGACGCAACCGCCGCCCGCACACTGCCGGCCGCCTCACCACCGGACAACCGTTCCGGACGCAACGACCGGGGGCCTGGCGCCGCATCCCTTCGGCAACTGCGACCGGAACCTGACACCCCGACGCAGGCGGGCTGCTGATCGCACACTTCGACACATACGCTCCGGACTACGGCTTGCCCGACCTAGGTCCAGCGTTCCGGACTTCCAACCGCGCACAGGCCTGCTAGCGCAGGCCGCCGAAGCCCGCCGTCAGATCATTCCGTTCGAGCACGCCGGCCATCGCCTCGTGGGCACCACCGAAGAACTCGCCGACGACCTCCCCATCGTCTCCACCGGTTCGATGGAATGAATTGTCCTCTACTACAATGGAATACCCCAGATCACCGTCGCCCCACGTCGTACCGGTGCCGAGCCTTCCGGGCGCCGTTTCCACGTTCCAGCGCTCCAGGCCGACGAAGTCGATGTGACCGTCAAGAGTGGCGACCTCAACGGCCAGCTGCGCGTGTCCGGAGACCGTTTCGCCCAACGGCGTAAAGCCGAGCAGCGCCCCGTTCCAACTGACGGTTCCGAACAAGGCCGAATTGTTCTCCAGGGCCGCCAACGGTGTGGGGCCCGTGGCCCACGGCCGCGCCAGGCCGTTACGCAATGCGACGCCAAACGCAGCCTCTCCGCCCGAAAACCCAAGTTCTCCCGCGAGGTGGAAGGATGTGGCGGTCCAGGAGCCCAGACCCTCGGCCGACAGGTCCTCGGGCAGCGTGCCGGGCAGCAGTCGCGTGTAGGCGGCCAGAAGTGCCTCGCTGTCGATATCCGAAAGGACGCTGCTTGAACCATCGTTGAAGATCGATTCCGGGAACTTGGATGCGTCAACGCCGCCCAACAACCCAAGCGACTCGAGTATGCCGACGACGATCGCGCGGCGAAGTCGGGCCCCCTCATAGACCTTCATCACGGTATCGCTCTCGACGACAGGGTGATCGAAGAGCGTGTATTCCCAACGTTCCTCGTCCGCATTCAACACCCAGGCAGCGTTCGAGATCACTCCTTCATCCAACCAGACATGCGCAGCCCGCATGCGGCGGTCTTCCAGCCGCTGGGTTGCAGCATCGAACTCGGATACCGGGTCGACTTGGGCCCAGATCAGCACGCCTGGCTGAACCGTGACCCCCTCGACGTTCCAGTGGCCTGCCGAGGGAGCGAAATCGACGAAGATCTCGCCGGCAGGAACATCCTCGATCGCGGACAAGGGAGGCACCGGATCGCGGCCCAGCGCGATCCGCTGCTCGCGGGGCAGGGCCGTATTGATCTGTCGAACAGCCTGCTCCACTGCTGCGGCCAGTTCGTCGCTCATCCCCTCCGCCAGGCGGACGACCGGCCGGTCCGCAAAGGTTGCGAGACCGGGAGCAGGTGCGCGCCAGCCCTTGTAGTCTTCACGGGTGTGCCGCTCGAGATACTCGAGAACCCGGTCTGCACCCGCACCGTCCTGCACATAGCCCGACGAAACGGTGACCCCGCCGTAGTCGCCGCCGACCGCCAGCCGATCGAGCGCCGCAGGCACGTTGGCGCCCACCTGCCCATCGTCCTCGCGGTCGAAGACGGGTGAGGTCGTGGCTGCCGGATCCGTCACCGGGTCGGAAGAAGCCGTTCGGTCCTCGTCGCCTGGCCGGTCGTCGCGGGTCGCTCCGAAGCTCGCCATCAGGCCGATGCCCGGGTCGCGGAGCACGCCGGCGACATTCTCGTGGCCGGGCCCGTAGAAGTCCCCCCGCAGGGTCGAGCCGGCCCGGGTTCCCAGGATGGCGTTGGCCGACAGCTCGAACGGGTACAGCAGGCTCCCGCCGGCGAAGATCTCGGGGGTCCCCCATGTATGGACCTTGAGCGAGGTAAAGCTGGCCTCGCCGTCAAGGGTGCCCAGGTCCACGGCCAAGCTGGCTGCGCCGGTCACGGGAGGCAGCCCCGTCCGGTCGATCGCGGCACCCAGCAGCCCGCCCGAATAGCGGACGGCGCCCTGCGGACCCTGGGCCGGCCAGGACTGGTGAAGGTCTGCGGTACTGCGATAGCCGAACACGTCGACTGCCGCTCGCGGCAAGTCAGGGACGCCCAGGCCAGCGGCGTAAGCTACGTAGCGGCTGGTCGCCGAGGGCTCATCAGGCTGGTCGCGGGACACGGTGAGCGAGAAACCGGCGTAGTCCGTCCAGCCCGCGAGGCCGTAAGTCTCAGGTCGGTCGGTTTCCTCGATGACGGTCATCCCGAGGTCGGTGAGGAAGGCGAAGTCGATGGCGTGGGGAACCGCCGGCCGCCGATTGCAGTAGGCCATGATCGAGCTGCACACACCGCTGTGATGGAAGTCGAACTCCGAGGCGTTCGGATCACGTTCACCATCAACCCAGGCGAGCGGATCGGCATCATCCTGGAACGGCGCGGGGCCGCCATGGAGGGCGACCACGTTCGGTCCGGTCCAGGTGCCTGCCGTGACATCCGTGTAGGCGGCGTAGCCCCCTGTGGTTTCGGGATCGCCGTACCAGGCACCCAGCACGTGACCAATCTCGTGTGCGAGGATATCGAGGAGCTCGCGGTCACCGGCCTGCAACCGATGCCCCCTGTCGATCAGTACCTGTCCGAAATGGGATTCCCATTTGCCGAGCGGTGGCAGAACGCCCGGCCCGCCGCGGCCGGCGACATCATCCGGAAGATCGGCATCCCAGACATGGATCGTCAACCCGGAGCTTGTCTCACGCTCCTCCCCGACTCTGACCTCGGCGGGATCATCGTCCTCGCGATGGAGCCAGCCCTTGAGGTCTCCGGGGGCTCGCTCCCACGACGCCCACGTGTCAGCAATCCGCCGGCTCCATAGCGCACCCGCGCGCTCGAGCACGGCGCGGAACGCGGGATCGTTGCGTAGCATCGGTCCCGCCTGCGAGAGGTCAAACTCGATCTGCAGCGTGTCTGCCGGTCCGCCCGTCCAGCGCCCGTAGGTGATGCCCCGGCGGGCGCCCAGGAGCCCGACATCGTCGTCAGCGTGGAGGTCTGGAACGAGCGATTGCCCCCCACCCGCCTGTACCGCCGAGCGAAGCTCCCTGAAGTCGGCCCCATCGGCTTCAGGGTCGGCAGTGCCCAGGGAAAGGCCTTCCACGATGCTCTGGACGCGCCGGTGCCCCCAATGATCGAGCAGGCCTGCCGCGGTTCGGCCGTCATGCGGCGGCCCGGCGCCAGATGCCGAGTTCAGTGGGGACGCAGTAACAGCCGGCCGGCCTTGAGGCGCCGCCGATTTCGGGGGGATGAACTGTCCCAGTGACGATGGATGGTCGACGCTGGCTGCAGCATCAGCGGCACCGACGCTGCTGCTCAAAGGGCGAGGCAGGGCCTGTTGGAATTGTTCGGAGGCGAAGCCTGCGGGACGGCCATCCAAGTCACTCACGCAGCCAAACAGGGCCAGCATGAGAACAACAAACATCGCACTGCTCGGCCAGTACATGGAGCTCGACATGGCAGTCGTGGCCTTGCTTCCCTGAGTGGGACGCATTCTCGTTCTTACCGTGGAGCCCGAGTAAACCAACAGCTCGAAAGTCGCACTGATCCGTCGTCCGGGCCGGTTCTGCAACAGGTACTGCGGCACGTCCCGCTCCCGTTCGTGGTCGAGGCGTCGGAACTCGGCAACAACTGGGATCACGGCACGGACGACGCCAATACCCACCATTCACGTATTCCACATCCGCATATCCGGGCCGCGCCCGCCGACGGGCACCGGAGCCAGGCCCGGGGAACGGTTCAGCAGCGGAGTCTGCCAGACGCCGCCGCCGAATGACATCCATCGTATGGGGAACGAATGTGATTGATGGAGAGTATTCCTCTCATCTTCATAATAGCTGCCGATAGATCGGTTCCCCGCCCGTCGCCTACGGCCCGTGAAGAGCTCCAACGTCTCAGCACGGCGCTGGACCGGCGCCGGGAGGCACATCCGTGGCCGGTCGCCGCCATCCGCCTGCTGACGCTGAACAGTGCGCGGCTGTCCGAAGCCCTCATCCTGCGATGGGAGGAGATCGGGGAGCAGTCGGAGGAGGGCGCCGGCGCGCGCCTTGGTGACTCGAAAACTGGCCCGCGCGCGGCGCCCCTCGGTGCGGCCACGCTGGAACATCGGGGCGCTGCCCGGCGCGCGGGAACCGGACGCGTACCTGTTTCCGCACTACGCCGGGAAACGCGCACCAACAGCGTTGATTGACCGCTGGCGGACGGTGTGCGCCGATGCGAGGCTGGGCAGGCTGCGGCTCCACGATCAGCGCCATACCACCGCAGGGCAGGCCGTCATGGGCGGCGAGAACCTGCCGCTGGTCGGGAAATTGCTCGGTCATCGACGGCACCGGACGACCGCAAGTTACGCAAGTGTTGTCGATGCGCACCTGGTCGCGGTGGCGGAACGGGTCGGCAGCCTCATTGCGGAGGCGCTTGACCTCGACTGTGCGTCACCGTCCTACCTCCGCGCTTGCCATGAGCAGGACAATCGGACCTGATTACGAACCCCGTCCAGGTGCGCGAACCGGACCCCGATCTCCTGCTCACCGCCTTCGGAGGCGGCGAGGTACCACCGGTGCCCGATGGATGTTCATTCCGGCAGCATCATGCCAACGGATTCTGCTTCGGCTGTCCGGATTTCCTTGGCGCTGTCCCGCCCGATGGCGACTTCTACGGAGCAGGCAGCGGGAGTGACGGGCGAGCAGGGGGATTGCGGCAGCAATCTCAATGCGGCGCCGTCGGCGGGAGCGCCGCCACGCATCTGCCGTCTGCAGGTCTGCGTGCCGCTTGGCGCGCAAATCCGGTGGTATCCAAGCGTTGGCGTCTTCCGTGGGACGGTGGTCTGACGGCATGCGTCCAAGCGGAATGTTTGTTTCTGCAAAGCATCGTGCCGCCTGACTCCGCTGTCCGATGCTCGGGCGACTTCGACAACGCGCACCTTTTCGAAGCTATGGAGCAGGCCGGGGACCTAATTGACGAAGCGCTGAGCGTTCAATCTCGACTGCACGCCGCCGTCCCGCAGCTGCGCGGGACCGCCCTGCTCGTGCAGCACCCGCAGTCCCAGTGCCGGATGCTCACGGCTTTTCGTAACGCGTGGCGTTTCACGCTGTCACAGATCGCCACGCCGTAATAGCGACGGACTTCCCGGTCGAGTAGCAACGAGCGCGCAGCAGCGGCGGGCACTTGACCCGGTGAACGCCCCCGCAGGGGTGTGCGTCCTTCCGCATCGCGTTGTTGCCTCCTGCTTCCCAGACTGCCGCCCGGAAGCCGCGCGGCAGTCTGGATTCTGTTTCCGGAGTTGCGTGGTGGGCGCTGTCGCTCAAGCGCCGCTCGGGCTAACTACCGACAACAAGTAAGTTTGCTTCGCCTGATCGTTCAAGCGGCCAGGAAGCAGGATGGGGACGCCCTTCGGCGTTTCGGGCTTACACCACACGCACCTACGGTGCAGCGCGCGCGTGAGCGCGCTGGCGTGCGCTTAGCTGCACGGTGGACGCCTTTCGGCGACATGGCTATGAGGGGCGCGTGTATGCTCCGGCGCATACCTCCCAAGACACTGAAGCGGTTGGCTTTCTTTCCGGATGTATGCGCGAGAGCATACGTTGTATGCGCAACCGCATACCGAATGTATGCGCGACCGCATACCGGTATCAGCGCCCGGGAAGCGGGCAAGCCGTGCGGACTTGACACGATATCTACCGGTAATCCGGGCTGTCCTCCACCCGGAATCGCCGACGAGCAGCACGCCGGCCGCTGTGAATCGCGTCCCCTTTTCACCGCTTTTCGTGGCCGTGCGGCCCGTTCCACCCGGTCCAATGGAACCGTGATGGGAGTTTCCGTGGTGCCCGCTGCCCTTCCCGTGCCCGATCGGGCGGGGTTCGAGCGGCATTCTTGCGCGTGGTTGGCCCTTGGTCGGCTCAGTCCGGCCGACGCTTTTTCAGCTCGCCCTGCAGTGCCTGGGCGGAGCGGATGAGCTCTTCCAGCTCTTCGTCACGGCCATTCTTGAGCATCTCGTTCCGCTTGGCGGTCGCCAGGACGTGCACGTAGCGGAAGATCTGTTCGACCTGGGCGATGAGATGGCCATCGGAATCGGCCAGCGCGGGCCGGTCCCCGACCGCCGCGATGGCCGCAGTCCGCACGAGTTCGGCTGCCGTGATCCCCTGCATGACCGCATGAGTCTCGATCCGGGCCCAGTCGCGATCGTGGAAACGGATCGTCCGCGGCGTCTGTTTCTCCCGGTTCCCGTCTGAATCGACCGGGCGCCCTGGCAGTTTCTGGCTCATCGCCATCCTCCCAGGCTCGCTTCCGCGCGTGTGCGACCACCTCGCCGCCCTGCGTCTTCAGGCATTCCGGCCCCGGATCCCGACCGCTACAGGCCGAGCCCGTCGTCGCGGCTGCGTTCTTTCACCTCCGGTTCGCGCTCCGGAGTGTGTGAGCCCGGT
>JAJDZX010000003.1 GCA_022824395.1 Alphaproteobacteria bacterium | reverse complement strand
CATTGAGGTCGGCGACGTGATGGGCGGCGTTGTCATCCGCATATTGATGGATTGAGGGGTTCCTGCTGGCGGCCTCTCGGTGCCAGCACCATGCCACGCAGTGTTGCGGGGTGACTCGTCCCTCGCCCGAATCTCTCGCTGATCGGGATGGTCTCCGGCGGTATCTCGCGGCGCGCACTTCTTGTGCCGTCCTGGGTGGGGTTCCGACCCATCCAAACGGTCATGGTCGCCGCAGTGTTGAGCCACCGGGTGCGATCTGCTTCACGGCAGACAAGGGACGCCGTGCGCGCCGGAGGCGTCCTCATCGACGCGCTTCGCGCGGCGGTCCCGCCGGGCCAATTTGTCGCGAGGGAGGAAGAAAGTTTCATTATGGCGAGGGTGACTCGGGCCGGTCTGACAAACGCTGTGCTTGACGAGGCCGAACTGCCGGATCGCGATGCGAGGTCTCTCGTGGATGCCGTGATCGATATGGTGGCAGAGCGGCTGACAGCGGGGGAGACGGTGATGATCACCGCCGAGCCGAATGCGCGGCGAATCTCGACCCTGCCGTGCTTCGCAGCCTCCGAGAGGATGCGCGGCGCCAGCGCCGGAGAGACGTTCTCGGCATCCACCAGGACGGCGAGCTGTCGTGGGGCGATGTCGGTCATCGTGGGGAACGTGTGCTGCTCGCCATGACGCCCAACGTCTCCCTCGCTGCGCCGGTTACCGGTAGAACTCGACGTAGAATCGCACCCTTCCAATCAGCTCGACCTCGTGCTCGACCTCCGGCTCGACGACGCCGGGATGGTCGGGGTTCAGGATCAACTCCTCCGCCGGCGACAGGAGGATACGATAGAGAAGCCTTCCGTCGAGTACCACGATCAGGCCCCAGGTCCCTGCTCTCGTGCGATGCGATCTCCTGAGACCCGGCGGCACCGTCTCCTCGGTGAACTCCGGGGTGCGCCGGTAAGGGCGGACAATGGCAGGGAGGGATTTCATCGGCCAAACCACCGATCACGGAGACGGCAAGGCCCACCGACCCCCGACTGCATCGGAATCGCCCGCAGCAAAGTTGTCGGGGCGCCGTCGGCCCAACGAGTTCCCGGCTCCCACTTCCGGCAGCCGGTCAGGCTCCTGTTCATCAGGGGCGCGATCTGCCCTACGTGAGCTGCGGCTTCTTGCGCACCTCGCGCGAGGTGGCAGGCGCATGAACGACGTCGGCACCCTCGCCCCTGGCGTTGTGTCAGCGCCTCACGGATAGACTGAATCGAGTCTTCCCGGGACATGCTCATGATCTTTGCGGCGCTCATGATCGACGCGACGATGGCTGCCATTCCGCGGCGCGGCAAGGGGCTCAAGTCGGTCCTGGCGGATTTGGCACAGGCGCGCGGCGCATAGAACGGCACCCTGTGCGTTAGCACGATGATAGGGAAAATCAATGGCGCCGACACCAGGTATTGGTGGCGACGATTGCGGGCCACGAGCGAGCAAACGTAGAATTTCGACAGGCTCGATTCTCTGCAGGAAGTTGTGCGCACCATGAAATATATGCTTCTGGCGGCCGGCCTGGCGCTTCTTTTGGCGGGCTGCATTCATGATGGAGACGGAGTCTCCACGTCCGGAGACACAACCGTTCAGCCGGAGCCCCCGAAGTCGGAAGAGGAGCGGCGGCTGGCCTATGCCGCGCACCCCGAGTTCCGCAACCAGTACGGTCTGGAACAGGTCAAGGCGCACCATGCGTACGCCCGCGGCGCGACCGGCAAGGGAGTGACGCTCGGCATCGTTGACAGCGGTGTCGACCCGAGCCACCCGAAGTTCGCGGGTAAGCTTCAGTCGAGCAATGTCGAGGGCTACGAGCCCGACTTCGACACCTGCGACAACCCAGCCGCCGACGGCGACTGTCACAGCCTGGTCGGGCATGGAACGTTCGTCGCGGGCATTATGGCAGCGAACAGGCGGGCGAGCCCGGACGCGGGCACCGGTAGCGCGTCGGCCATCCACGGGGTCGCTTTCGACGCTGATGTGATCTCGGTGGGATTCCGCGATTTGGGCGAAACCCTCGAGGACATCCTCGGCGATTACCCCACGCCCGAGCAGATCCGCGACCTTCCCGATCTGCTGCGCGACCTCGAGTCCAGCCTGGAAGAGCAGTTTGCGTCAGCCTTTGAGCGTCTGAACGGGCGGGTAACTGCGGTCAACGCGAGCTTCGGGCTGCCCGGAAACATCGAGGACTTCGGCGCCGATGCGCTGCGTAAGCGCTTCCCCAACGTGATCGATGCCATCGCGCAGGTCGATACCCCGGCCGGCGCACGCACGATCTATGTTTGGGCAGCTGGCAACGCCCGGGGCGAGATCGATCTGGACGGCTCCGTCGAGTCCGGCAGTTCGGTCGAGATCGTGGCTGGGCTTCCAGTCAGAATCCCGGAGCTGCGGGGTCATTCCCTGGCTGTGGTGGCGACGGACCAGCAGGGCGGCATCGCGGGTTTCTCGAATCTTTGCGGCATCGCGAAGGAGTTCTGCCTGGCGGCACCGGGCGTAAACATCACCGGTCCGGTGCCGAGCTTCTACTGCCCGGCCGGTACGGCGGAATGCTACCGCACGTTCGAAGAGGCCGGCACGTCGTCGGCCACGCCGTTCGTGACGGGCGGGATCGGTCTGCTCGCGCAGCACTACCGCAACCAGCTCGGCAACGACGAGATCGTTGAGCGAATGCTCGCGACCGCCGATCGGACGGGTGAGTATGCCGACTCGGACGTGTATGGCCGGGGCTTCCTCGACCTCGACGCCGCGACGCATCCGGTGGGCGAGACGCGGATGCTGACCGGCCGCGTGCTGTCCGGTCCCTCGGCGCCGAGCGCCGCCAGCGTATTCCACCTGGGCGGCGCGTACGGGGATTCGCTCGCGCGGGGGTTCGCGTCGCGGGAGGTCGCAAGCTTCGACGACCTGGACGCGCCATTCTTCCGCCCGCTTGGCGACTACCTCGGGCCCAGCCGGTCTTCCATGTTCGGGCTCGAAGAGCGTCTTGGAACACTGGGACGCGATCCACGCGGCCCAAGGTGGCGCATGAATGACACCGAGTTCCGACTGCGCCTCAATGCTGTGGCGACGTTTCATGACTTCGGTGGCGTGCAAGGTTCGGACTTCCGCAATGAGGCGGACGCGTCCGCCTCGCTCGGCTCGTTGTCGCTCGCTCAGGAGCTCGGAGGCGGTCGGCTGCTGTTCGGATACCGCGCCCACCCGGGCTGGCAGTTCGGGCTCCATGCCGGCAACGGCAAGGCGGGTGAAGGATCCGGATCGATCGATCCGGGCGTGTTCACCGATGAGGGCGCATTCGTCAATCCGTTCCTTGGGTTTGCCCGCGACGGCGCCAGCATCGGCTACGGGGCGTCCCTCGGCGCGGCTTGGTTCCGTATCGCGGCTTTCCATGGCAAGGCACAGCATGGGGAACTGCGCGACCCCGATGCGGGCCAGGCCACGGGTGCGTTGACCGAGTACGGCTTCGGCCGATCCGACCTCGCCGTGCAGGCGGGGTGGCTCTCGGAAGCCGAGGCGGCAGTGGGCGGGCGGCCGAGCGGCGCGTTCGGCGAGATCGCTGCGGACTCCGTCATCGCGGGGCTCTCGGCGCGTCGTTCACTCGGCGCCGGCTGGACTCTGTTCACCAGCGCCCATGCGGGCATGAGCCGCGCCGGGATGCAAGGGCATGGCATGGTACGTGACCCATCGGCGCTGTGGACCGGTTCGTTCGCTCTGGGTCTCGTCGGTGAGAGTATGGATCGTGCCGGAGGACGGTGGGGATTCCGATTGTCTCAGCCGCTACGCGTCGAGGCGGGTCATGCGCAGTTGCGGTGGGTGTCGGGCCGCACCCCCGACGGACGGGTCACGGTCGAGCAGGCCGCCCTGGACCTGGAACCCTCGGGCCGTCAGCTGGATCTGGGGCTGATCTACTCCCGTCCGTGGGCAGGCGGACAGGCGCATCTAGCCGCTATCGTCACGCGCGACGCAGAACACGTCCAGGGCGAGCACGAAGCCGCACTGCTGACACGCTATAGCCGCTCGTTCTAATTCGGCGAGGTACTCAGCCTTCGCGAGGTCCGTGGCAGACGCGAAGCTCCGGGCGGACGGCATTCCCGATAAAGGGATGGTTGCAGGGCAGACGAGCGCTCCTGTGGCGATGTGCACCGTCGTATTTGCAGCCCGAGGCTTCTGAAGGGCTGCAGCGGTATGGGTATGCTACGCGGCGAGGGCAACCCGAACCAGCAAGGCCTTCGCCGACCACGCTCCGCACCCCGCCTGCTGAGCGAAGGGCAACGCGAGCCACTCGGGCGGCGGTCAGTATGCCTCCTGAAGGGCGTGCCCCGCCGCTCTCCGATCAAGCCCGAAATAGCACGCACCGGACGGCACGGCCGGGACGGCCTCCGGGGGCGGCTTGAACTGCCGTTCGAGGTGCTTGCATCGCGAAGACGGAGGGTCTCGCGAACGGCAACGATCCTGCCTACCCGGCCACCGCTGGCGTGGCGGCTATAGTTACGTTGCGACGCCTGCGCGCAGGGCTAAGCGGAAACATGATCGACTCGTATTGCATTTACAATCACGCGGGAAATTCGGGCTCAACGCGAACTGAACCCAGCGAATCGTAGTTCTTCTTTGTCGTTCAATGGGTTTCCGCGCTTTGACTATTACGCGCTTGTCGCGCAGCAGGATGGCGTCGGTGACCGAGCACGTCGCTCAGATTGCAGGGGCTGTCCGTACTCATCCCGTGACCTCGGCGATCCTACTCGCGATGCGATTGGCGGCCGCTTTTACGGGGTCGTTGGCCAAGTGCGCGTAGCGCGAGGTCGTCGTCACCCTGTTGTGGCCAAGGAGCTTGCCGATCATCGGAAGCCCTTCACCGACCAGCAGACCGCCGCTGGCAAAGCTGTGCCTGAGGTCATGGATTCTCAGATTCTCGATCCCGGCCCGGTCGAGAATGCGGCGCCACGAGTCGTGCAGGTAGGCGATGTGCTTGCCACCCCTGATGCCCGGCAACACCCACGGACTGCCGTCTGCGCGCGGGATGCCCCGCAGCACCGCTATCGCCGGATCGCCCAAGTGCACCACCTTCGAACCGGTCTTGCTCTCCGGCAACCTGAGCTCGCCTGCCTCAAGATCGACGTGCTCCCACCGAAGGCTCATGATCTCCCCGCTCCGGCACCCTGTCAGCATCAGCAAGCGTATCGCGGCGATCGCCACCGGGGAGACGAAGCCCTCATCCTCCGCGTCCCGCAGCGCGGCGCCGAGGCGGCGGTACTCGTCGTCCGAGAGAAACCGCTCCCGCTTGTGCTCAGCATACTTCTTGACGTGCCGGCATGGATTGACGCCCTCGGGCCGCATCTCCCAGACCTCGGCGAGCGTCAGCATGCGCGAGAGCACGCTCAGCGTCCGGTTGGCATGGCCGGGGACGTCGCGCATCTCGTGGTGAAGAGCGGCGACGTCGTTCTTGCCGAGATCGCCGACCCTGCGCTTGCCAAGCCGGGGAAGGATGCGGTTGTCGATGATCTTGCGGTAGAGCCGCGCGGTGCCGGGCTTCAGATGACCAGGGGCGTACTCGTCCATGAAGCGCTTGGCGAGGTCTGCCACGGTGGCGCCTCTCTTCCCACGGGGAATCTTCCCTTCGAGATCGCGGCCGGTCTTCGCAAGAGTGACAATCTCTGCTGCCTTTGCCCGCGCGGCGGCGGGCGTGATGGGGCCGTGGGGTCCGATGGTGACTTTGACGGATCGTCCCTCGTGTCGGTACTTGACGATGTAGACCTTGCGCCCCGTCGGATGGACGCGGACCCCGAAGCCTGTGATGGCGTCGTCCCAGAGAATTCTCTCCCGCTCTTCGGGGACGAGGGCATCGACGGTTCTCTTGGTGATTTTCGGCAAGGCGATGTAATCCTTCGGTCATAGAGTGATGGCATGTTGGGCGTTGACATCAACGGCCGCGCCTGGAGACGCGCTCCGTAGGAATTGCTGGTAACGAGTTTCGCCATGCGCTAGCGTCAGTGCATGGCGATTCGCG
>JAJDZX010000028.1 GCA_022824395.1 Alphaproteobacteria bacterium | reverse complement strand
CCAAGGATGCCGGCGGCGGGTGAGTTTGTCAACCCCGATCGATCCGTGCCTCCACGGACCATCAAAGCATCATCGAATCAAACGGTTGGAAGACACGACAAAATCTGCGCCAGAAACGCCCGCTAACAAAATGCCATTGGGGGGCGCCATGGGGCGCGGACGTGGAGAGGCAGCGATCGAATCGTGGCGGCGCGTCGCGGACGACGTCCGTGGCGGCGTGGTGGAAGGTTGCGGCCACTGGATTCCGGAAGAGCGGCCCGATTGGGTCGCTGCGGAGTTGCGCGCGTTCTTCGGAGCGGAGGCTGCCTGACCGACGGCGCGGCGACGCTGCGCTCCCAGCGAGGATGGGGGCGCTCGACGGAGGAGGCCCGCGCTCCGGGCGGCAACGGCCCCGCCGTCAGGCGGTCCGGCCGGCCGGGTCCTACAGGCCGTCCAGCAGGATCAGGTTGCCGACCGAACCGGCCTGCCGGGCCCGGAGTTCCGGCTGGTATTCGGCCGAGTGATACCACTCGCGGGCGCGCGCGAGTGACGGGAACTCGATGATGACCGCCACGGTGGGCACCTCCGCCGGGCCTTCGAGCTTTTCGATCTCGGTGTTGCGCGCGATGTAGCGCCCACCGTGCGCTTCGACCTGCGCCTGCACTTTCGGGATGTAGTCCTCCACCCACGATCCGTCGGTGATCGTCACCGTCCCCATCACATAAGCGACCATGCTTCGCTCCCCGTCGGTCAGTCCCGGCGCGACGGTCGCGAGCCGGGAGGTTGCTGGCGGTTACCCGCGCAGGAATCCCTCGAGCTCGTTCTCGGCCCAGGCGATGGCGTCGTCGAAGGATTCATCGTGGGCGGTGACCCGCGCCACCAGGTTGCCAAAGACGCCCTGGGTGAAGATCTGCGCGGCGACGTCGTTGGGCGCCGGCGTGCCGCACAGGATGAGCTGTTCATCCCCGCGCGGCGCATAGTTGTAGAGCGTGCCTGCGGGCGGCCCCGCTTCCTCCACCACGCCAAAATCGCGAAACGAATCGAAGATGATGGCTTCGTAGCCCTTGCTTGCGGTCACCAGCTGCTCCGCTACCCCGCGCGTCGCCATGTGCCGCAGCAGATCCTTCGCGGCGTCCTTGTTCGGCGAGAAGTGCCAGATGCCCCAACCGTTGGGGATCAGGTGCCGGAAGCGTCCGCGCGGTCCTGCGGGCAGATCATGGTGCCAGATCAGCGGAGCGAGCTCGGGAGCGTCGCGTTTCGCCACGGCCCACGGGCTGGGCGGGTTGACCACCGCGGAGCCCCGGCCGGACAGCATCCAGCGGTTGTTGCTCGCGTCATCCCACGCATAGACCGTGTCCGACATGAACTGGCTGAGTTCCTTCAGGTATGCGAGCGCCGCCCGGGTTTCGTCACTGTTGACCGTGATCTCACGGTCGGCATTGACCAGGACCGCGCCGAACGCCGCAAACAGCGGCGCCAGCCAGAAGGTGCCGTCGGGCGTGGGCGACAGTGCCGCGCCGAACCCGAACCCTGCGGCATGCAGCTTCTGGGCGGCGAGCAGAAAGTTGTCGTAGGTCCAGGTCGCGACCTTCGCGGGGTCGCGCGGGCCGGCCGGAAAGAGGTCGGGCAGATCGATTCCGGCGAGGTCCCGGAAATGATCGATCCGGCTGTTGAACGCGTGGGTCTGGCCCATGACGGCGACCGGAGACGACCGCCAGGCGCCGTCGATGTGGAAGCAGTACTTCGCCGCCGGGTCCATCGTCCCGACGTCCGCTTCGATGTCCGCGATGACGTCGTCCAGCGGCTCGAGCTTCGTCCGCTGGATGCTGGGACCCCACAGCCCCATCTGGAAGATGTCGTGGCCGGTGCCGGCGCGGGCCTCGGCCTGCGCCGTCAGCGCCAGCTTGTTGCCGACGCTCGTGATGAAATCGACCTTGACGTCGACGTTGTTCTGCCGGCCCCAGTCGGTGCAGATCTGCTCCACCACTGGGTTGACGCCCGGCACCCAGTGGTCCTGCACGCCGAGTTCAAGCCGCCCCGCGGAGTGCGCCCGCTTGACGTAGGGGGCGGCCAGCGCGGCCACGGCCGCCGATCCGGTGCCGAGGAAGCGGCGTCTGCTGAGGGAACCCTTTCCGGTCATGGCGGCGCGCTCCTTGCCGGCATTACGCCCGTCTCCGGTCGGTGGCCGGCCGAGGCTCACGGTAGCAGACCGGGCCTCAGGCCCGCGGGACCCAGGCCCGCGGCGCAATCCCGTCGACGTCGGTCTTCACGTCCACGACGGCGGGCCTCCCCGCCTCGAGCGCCTGTTCCAGCGCGCCTTGCAGTTCGCTTGGCCTGTGCACCGTGGTACCGAAGCAGCCCATCGACTCGGCGACCTTCGCGAAACCGGTCTCCGGGAACAGCCAGAGTTCGTCGGACCCCTTGGTCCGGCCGCCGTACACCCCCTCGACGCCGTTCTTTTCCTGGTTCAGCGAGTGATTGTTGTTGACCACGACGACGATGTTGATGCCGGACTTGCGCGCCGTGTCCAGCTCGCCGATGTGGTACCAGATGCCGCCGTCACCGGTGAAACACACGACCGGGCGGTCCGGCTGCGCGCACTTGGCGCCCGCCGCTGCCGGCAGGCCCCAGCCCAGGGATCCGGCGCAGCGCAGGTAGCGCTGGTCGGGGTGCTTCAGGTCGAGCATGGTCCCGGTCCAGACCCCGGAGTGCCCGGTATCCGACACGAGAATCGCGTCGTCCGGCAGCAGGTCGGAGAGCTCCCGGCACAGGCGCTCGGGGCGCATCGGCACGTTGTCGGAGGCGGCGAATGCGCTGACGCCCTGTTTCCAGGCCTCCACCAGTTCCTGCACGCGGTCGATCCAGGACCCGCGGGCGGCGACGGGTTCGGCCCGGTCCAGCATGCGGCGGAGCGTGTTGCGCGCGTCTCCCTGCAGGCCGACCTCGAGCGGATAGTTGCGGCCGAGTTCTCCGGGATTGATGTCCAGCTGGATGGCCCGCGTGCCGCGCGGCGGGATCGTGTAGCCGTTGGTGACCTGGCCGCCGGCGTGGCTGCCGACGAAGAACACCAGATCGGCTTCGCACAGGGCCTGGTTGGCACAGGCGCGGGAATAGGATCCCGGCACCCCGAGCGCGAGCGGGTGGTCGCTCGGGAACATCGTCTTGGCGTTGAGCGACGTGGCCACCGGGATCGTGAGCTTCTCGGCCAGCGCGCGCAGTTCGGCGCCCGCGTCGGAAGCGGTCACGCCGCCGCCCGCCACGATGACCGGTCGTTCTGCGCGGGTGAGCAGGGCGAGCGCGGCCGCCACCGCCTCCGGATCGGCCTCAGGCCGGAACGGCGGGACCCGGGCGAACGTCTCCTCGACCGCGACGTCAAGCTCGGCTTCCACATCCACGACGAACTGACCGGCCAGTCCTTCCAGGTCCAGATGCGCCGGGCCGGGCGTGCCCGACGTCGCCGCGCGAAACGCCTGCGGCAGGTAGACCGGCAGCTGGTCGGGCGAGGACAACGTGGCGCTGTACTTGGTCACCGCGGAGAACGGCCCGGCGTGATCGACCTCCTGGTAGGCGTGGCGCTGCTGGCTGACCTGGCGCTCCCGCCCGGTGATCGCGATGACCGGTGAACACGCCAGGAAAGGGTCCTGCAGCCCGGCGGCGAGATTCATCGCGCCGACCGACTGCGCCATGCAGAGGCCGGGGCCGCGGCGCGCGCGCGCATAGGCGTCGGCCATGTAGGCGGCCGCCTTTTCGCCGTGGGTCTGCACGCGCCTGATGCCGAGCTTCTCCATCTCCATCAACGCCCGGGGGGCGATGTAAGGGACGAAGAATGCATGGGTGATGCCGTAGCCGTGCACGGTTTCGGCGAGAAACCGGCCACCGGTCATCTTGGTCATGTTGCGCCTCCCCGGCATGTGCGGCCCGGTATCAGACCGAATGCCGCCAGCGAAAACAAATGACGGGCGGTCGGCGCTCCGGCGATGGTCTGCCCGGTCGCCCGCCTAGACATTCGGATCGAGGGGATCCAGGGCCTTCAGCAACGTGACCAGATTCCGGTCGCGCCACCGTTCCAGGGCGTCCGCATCGCGGTCCCCGGTCATCTCGTCGACGGTCGCGATCGCCGCTTCTTCGAGTTCCGGCGGGCCCGACCAGCCGAAATGCGCGATCATGTGCCTGACACCGCCTTCGCCGCCCGTAAAGTGCAAGCCGAGGGTCGGGCCCATGAACGCCCAGCGGAGTCCCGGTCCGTAGACCAGCGCCTGGTCGGCCTCGTGGTAGTCGCAGATGCCGGCCGCAACCAGCGAATCGATCTCCTTCCGCACGACACTCTGCAACCGGTTGGAGACGTAGCGTTCGATCTCCCGGCGCAGCCTGAGCGGGCGTTTGCCGACGCGCCGGTAAAAGGCCATCGCCCAGTCCATCACCGGCGCTGCCGTCGCGTCGCCACCGACGACCTCCACCAGCGGCATCAGGTAGGACGGCGTGAACGGATGGCCGATGATGAACCGCGCCGGTACCCGGCAGCGGCCGGCCAGGACGCTCGGCAGGAACGTCGACGATGAACTCGCGATGACCACGTCGTCGGGAAGGTGCCGATCGATCCGTTCGGCCAGCTCGACCTTCAGGTCGCGATGGTCCGGTGCAGATTCCTGGACGAACTGGGCGCCGTCCAGGGCCGCCTCGAGGTCGTCCTCGAACGCCAGCTTCGACGGATCGGCGCCCGCCGCCAGTCCCAGCGCTTCCAGACTCGGCCAGGCACGTGCGACCAGCGCGCGCAGGCGGTCTTCCGCTCCGTCGGCCGGATCGCAGGCCACGACGGACAGCCCCCGGCTCAGGAACACGGCGGCCCAGCCGGCGCCGATGGTGCCGGCGCCAACGCATGCCACGCGGTTGACGGTGGCTGGATCAGGCAGGTTCATCCGACTTCCCCCGGACGGGCGCCGCATCGGGCCGGGCGCGGCGGACCGGCACCCGGACTGCGATCCCGGCTGCGCACCCGCCGGCGGCCGACGGGCATTCGGCCAACGGTATTCGCCGTTCGACGATCAGAGCACCATACCCGGGCCGGCCTGGACCGACTGCACGGCGATGCGACCGGCTCCCCGCGGTGCCGTGAGGGAGCCCGTCCTGCCGCATCGCGCCGGGGGCGGAGAGCCAGTCCAACCGGCTGCATCCTGCGGAGCCTGCCGTCTCCGGACCCGAGCGTTCGATGACGCCCATTCGGGGGTCGTCCCGGCCGGAGCGTCGCAGGCGCGGGGACGGCGAATCTTCCGGCCGAGACGCGGCAGCGGGCGAGCGTTCCAGGGCGGGCAGGCCGGCGTCAGGTCAGGTGCTCGATCACGGCGAGCGGGGTCGCTGCCAACAACCCTGCGTCGATGGGCAGGATGACTCCCGAGATCCAGCGCGCCTCGTCGCTCGCCAGGAACACCGCCGCCCACGCCACGTCCCACGCGTCGCCCACGGTGCCGAGCGGCCCCGCCTTGCGCCGCAGCTCCAGTTGCTCCTCGGTCATGCTCGCCACGAAGGGGGCGTGGAGGTGTCCGGGCGCGATGCAGTTGACACGGATGTTGTCACGCCCGTGATGCACCGCCATGGCCTTGGTCAGCGTGATCAGGCCCCCCTTGGCAACCGAGTAGGGAACATTGTGCGATGCCCCGGCCCGCAGGCCGTCGATCGACGAAACGTGAATGATCGAGCCGCCGCCGCCGGCCGCCATGCGCGGGACCGCGAACTTGGAGACGAGGGCGGCGGACTTGAGGTTGCCGTCAAGGGCGCGTGCCCAGGTCTCGCTCTCGATGTCCGTGACCTTGCCGGGCCCGAACGCGCCCACGTTGTTGACCACGATGTCGAGGCGGCTGTGCCGCTCGATGCAGGCTTCGGTCAACGCCAGGCAGGCCTGCTCGTCGGTCACATCCGCTTCGAACACCGACGCCTCGCCGTCCTCTTCGGCGATTTGCCGTTCGGTCGCGCGGGCGCGGCCGAGATCCCGGTCGGCGAGCAGGACCCTGGCGCCGTGGCGCGCAAACAGGATCGCGGTCGCCTGCCCGGTACCGGTGAGAGACCCGCGGGCACCGGCGCCGGTGACCAGTGCTACCTTTCCGTCGAGGCGCCGCTCAGCCATGCCCGGGCTCATTCCATCACCGCTCCGCCGGCAACCGTGATCGACAAGCCGGTCAGGAAGTCCGCCTCGGCCGATGCCAGGAATGCGGCGGTCCGGGCCACATCCTCGGCATTGCCGACGCGCCCCAGGGGGGTATTCGTTTCCGTTCGGGCCCGCATGGCCTCATGGTGCGCCTCGGTCGTGACGCCCTCGGGCGCCAGCGCGGCGGCGATTTCCACGACCCGCTCGGTTTCGATGTATCCCGGGCAAATCGCGTTGACCGTGATCATGTGCGGCCCAAGTTCCTGCGCCAGGGCCTGGGTGAAGCCGCGGACCGCGAACTTGGACGCACAGTAAGCGGCGAAACGGGCGACGCCGCGCTTGCCGGAAACCGACGACAGATTGATGATCCGCCCGCCGTCGCCCTGGGCGATCAGGATGCGCGCGACCGCCTGGGAGCAGAGAAACGTCCCCTTCGCGTTGACGTCCTGCACGCGATCCCACTCGGCTTCGTCGAGATCGACCACCGGCACCCGATCGCGGCCGGCGATCGCTCCGGCGTTGTTCACCACTATGTCGATCCGGCCAAAATGATCGCGCACCTGGTTGACCATGGCGTCGACTTCTCGCGCCTTTGACACGTCGGCGACGACGCTGAGCGCCCGCCGGCCCGAGGCTGCAATCTCGCGCTCGACGTCGGGCAGGCCGGCCCAGCCCGACGAACCGCCGCGCCGCTCGACGACGTCGTTGATGCCGACGTCCGCGCCTTCCTGCGCCAGACGCCGGGCGATGGCGCGCCCCATGCCCTGCTCGCCGCCGGCTCCCGTCACCAGCGCCACCTTGCCGTCCAAATCGTACATGGTTCCGTCTCCCGCCCAGCCGGCACCAGGGCCCCGGTGCGCGTCCTGCCTGCGCACGCAACCCCTCGGACCCATCCGCCGGGCCCGCGGCGTCGGCTTGCCGCACCGGCGCGGAAATCGACGTTGGCGTCCAGAGCTTCAGCGCATCTGATGCGGTCCGCACTATACGGATGTTCGATGAGCGCCCGGCAGCCGCCGCCGGCTTCAACGTGCGACCCTGGGGCCGATCGCCCTTGGCCCGCCCGCGGCGCTGCCGCCTGCAGTGCCGCTGGGGGACGCCGTGGCGAGTCCGGCCGTGAGTGCCGCCGGTTCCGGGAATTACGGAGTGTTACGTTGCTGCCCGATGGCACTGCCAGGCGTCCACGACTGCGGTGGTATCACCGCCCACAATCGTCGCGGCAGAGCCTCTGCGCCGCGTTCGCGGGACAGTGGTGCCGGACGCGTGGGTGGGCGGGCGGCACCGGTAGAATCCGGCAGATTCATGCTGCCCCCGTTGACGGGACGAAAGAGATGTCGAACCGCGCCATACGCCTGAATGACACGATCGAAGCTTACTTGCGCCGGGTGTCGGTCCGGGAAACCGACGTGCAGCGGCGCTTGCGTGCAGAGACCGCCTCCCTGGAGCATGCGAGCATGCAGATTGGCCCCGAACAGGGCCAGCTCATGCGCTTTCTTGCAGGTCTCATCGGTACGCGGCACGCGATCGAGGTCGGGGTGTTCACCGGCTACAGCGCACTGAGCGTCGCCCTCGCCCTGCCCGAGGACGGGCAGCTCATCGCATGCGATGTCAGCGAGGAGTGGACGTCCATCGCCCGGCGTTACTGGTCCGAGGCAGGGGTGGAGGCGAAGGTACAGCTCCGCCTGGGGCCCGCGCTCGATACCCTGGAGGCACTCATCCGCGATGGCCGTGGCGGCACGTTTGACTTCGCCTTCATCGATGCCGACAAGGCCGGCTACGACCAGTACTACGAACGGTGCCTCGAGCTGCTGCGTCCTGGGGGCCTGGTCCTTGCGGACAACGTGCTCTGGAGCGGGAAGGTGGCCGACGAGCGCGACTGTTCCGACGACACGTCGGCGCTCCGCGCGTTCAACGCCAAGCTCAAAGATGATGTCCGCATTGATCTCTGCATGCTGCCCGTTGGGGACGGCCTCACGGTTGCCCGCAAGCTCGGGTGAGATCCCCATGAACCCACAGGGCAGGCGCAGGTAGCCACACCGCTACTGACCTGGGGACCAGGCCGCTGAAAGCCCGTTCGGCTCATTCTGCAGCCCGGCCCGGGACGCGGGAACGCGATCGACGGGCATTCGACCCGATGTCGCGCCGGACGAAGGTTCTGCCATCTGCGCTGGCCACGTCGGTTGGCACGTGCCGCTGCCGCGCGATCTCGGCCTCGTGGTTTTGCGTGGAGTTCTCATCCGGCAAGCAGGGGCTTGGCGGCAACATCCCGGTGCTGGTGGTGCTTGGCCTACCGGTTGCAGGCCGACGGCAAGCTGCCGACATCGTCCCGTGCGCTGATCACCGACGGGTGGGCGTTCCTTCGGGGTGGCGGCCGGTCACCACGCACCGAAAAGGAATCAAGCCCGGTTGCCGGGTGCCGCGCTAGTCGACGTCCGGCACCACTGCCTCAAGACCTTTCGCATCGGCTGCGGTGGTTTCCAGGTGGCGGGCAACGTCCCGCAAGATGCCGGCGAGTGCATGTTGCGCCCGATCGTCGTCGGATCCGCCCGGGAGGTAGACGGTGACTGCCAGAAGGCCCGGGGCCTTCCTGCCATCCCCCGACCTCGTGGATCCTGAAACCAGAACGTCAAACCTGGCGGTCGGGTGTCCGGTATCGGGTTGGTGCTGAACATCGACGTACCCGATCTCAAATTCGTGCATAGCGATCCTCCATCCGTGTGCTCTTGCACCCTAGCACGGCAGAGCTGGCGTCAGCTATCGAACGTAGTATCACGAATTGAGGCTGCGGGGGTGGCTGTTGATTGTTGACAGCGGGCGGACAGTTGCCTTCCTCGTACCAGGAAGACTGTGACTCGTGGCGGCGGGGAGGATGCCGACTTCCCCGCGCGCTGGACGCCAGACACCTGAATCCAGGCTCATTGTATAGGCCTCGTTTGACAGGTAGGCAGCGGGGCTTGACGGCGCCGAGCATGTCGTCAGCGGACTTGGCCCACTTGAAGGGTTTGGGGTCGCGGTTGTGCCTGTCGATGAAGACGCGGAATCTCGGCTTCGACCTGATTGAACCAGGTGGCAGGCGTCGGCGTGAAGCGGGCATGCCGGTACGGCCGTTGAGCCGGCTGGGCCCTGGCCGCCACCGTATTGCGGGCTGCAAAGTTGTCCATGACGATGTGGGTGCCCGTCCCGCCGGGGACGTTGCGGTCCATTACCTTGAGGAAGTCTTAGCCCAGATTTTCTCATGAGGGGCGGAGGAAGGGCCCTGATGGTGTGCCGGCGTCGGCGGTGCGGCCCCGCGGTGTCGTCGGCGGGCGTCGTATTGGTCTGGCGGCCGCTGGACCGGGGTGTTGAGGGCCGGAAGCGACGTCCTGGCGGTCGGGTTTCCGCTGCCGGGGCGTGCGGTGCCGGGCGCGGGCGAAGCCGCGCCTGGGGGATCCGGGCGGTGTCCCCGTCGGTCGGAGATCAGGGTGGCGCGAGGGCGTGCCAGGCGCGGATGAACAGGTCGCGTTCGGGGCAGGCGGAGGCCATGGCGACGTGCAGGCGCCGGACGGAGGTGCGCACCCGGGCGCCGATCCGGAGCAGCCGCCAACGGATCGTCTCCGGCCGGGCGCGGGCGAGACGGGTGCCGGCGAGGGCTCGGCGGAGGCGTCCGAGCAGGACGTAGGCGAAGGTCGAGAGGTAGAGCCGGAGCATGTTGGCGTTGAAGAGGTTGCTCGAGCAGCGCCGGGCGAACAGGTCGAGCTGGTGTTCCTTCACGCGGTTTTCCTTGTCCTCGCGGGCGCAGTAGAAGTTCTCGTGGAGGTCCCGGGCCGGGTGCGTCGCGGCCGGGAGCGAGGTGACCAGGAAGCGGGGATTGGCCATGGGTGCGCCGGCGCCGGGCAACGCCTCGACCTTGGCGATCACCCGGCGCTGGCGGGACCAGCTCGTCCGGATGCGGTAGCGGAACGAGCGGAACCGGCGCGACGGTTCCCGGCGCATGGCGGCGCGGCCGAGCGAGCGGCGCATCGCCACGGCGACCCGCTGCTGCAGGCCCGCGTTCTTTGCCAGCCCGATCACGTAGTCGACGGCGTGCGCCTCACACCAGGCGAGGATCGGCTCCCGGCAGAACCCGGAATCGGTGCGCAGCACGATCCGGGTTTCCGGCCGACGGGCGCGCAGTTGCGCCACCAGCGCGGCGAGGTCCCGCTCGACCCCGGCCGCGGCATCGGGGCCAGCGCCGCGCGGTCCGCACGCCCCGCTTCGGCACACCCGAGCACCGCCGACAGCAGATCCCGGCGCAGCCGGTCGTGGTCGACCAGGTCCGCGTAGCCGAGCGCCAGACCCACCACGCGCTGCCCGACCAGTGTCGAGACCGCGTGCAGCACCCGCGACGGGTCGCGGTGGTCGGTGAAGCACAGCGCCATACGGCGCGTCAGGCCCAGCGCTCGATCCGCCCGGCCCAGCGGCAGCGCGCCGGCATCCGAGGTCAGCGCGCCGCCCGAAAAACCCGCCTCGATCCACCGGCGGCTGCCGCTGCCCGGCCATGGACACCGCAGCCGCGGCTCCGTACAGTCTGTCGCCATGGGGGAAGACGCCTCCGGACCTTGAAGTGTTTGTTCAACAAGGACTATAGGGGCTTTCCCCCGCCTGTACTACCTCCCGCAACGAAATATTCGGGTTATCGATTCGCTGAATCCTCGTGGCTGGAATTTGTTTTGCTGTGAGGGGTATAATTTGTCGGTACGTCGTACACGCGGCGACTCTAAATTGAGACGGGCAGAGGGGGAAACAACACATGGGTGTCATGCGAACAGGACTGTTCGTTAACGTGCTCGTGGCTGCTGCACTGCTACTGCCAGCGTCAATGCACGCGTCGGATAGGAACATCACAGACAAGGAGCTATCAGATAGATCGAACACGTCCGATTGGCTTGCCTACGGACGGACGCACTACGAACAGAGATTCAGCCCTCTTGAACAAGTCAGCGTCGACAACATCTCCAGGCTGAAGCCAACTTGGTACAAAGCTCTGCCGGATGAGATGGGTCTTACGACCACTCCTTTGGTGGTTGATGGTGTCTACTACTATACCGGCAACGTGAATGTGGTGACCGCTCTCGACGCGCGGACTGGCGAAACTCTTTGGACCTTCGACCCGAAAGTCGGTGAGGCCATCCGCGCTAAGAAGCAGCGACGCGTCTTCTGGATCTACAGCCGCGGCCTCGCAACCTATGGCGACAAACTCTATATGGTCACTTGGGACGGTCGCCTGATTGCTCTGAATCGAAAAACTGGTGAGCCGGTCTGGGAAACCAGGGCGTTGCCATTGAACTCCGCTTTGCAGCTCACCATGGCACCGAAAGCCGCCAATGGTAAGATTCTGATTGGTAATGGCGGTACGGAAGCTGGCCCGACACGCGGTTGGGTTGCTGCCTATGATGCCGAGACTGGCAGAGAAGAATGGCGTTGGTACGTTGTGCCCGGTAACCCGAGATGGGGATTCGAGGATCCGTCCCAAGAAGCGGCTGCCGAAACCTGGACCGGCGAATGGTGGGAACATGGCGGCGGCGGTAACGTCTGGCATGGCTTTACCTACGATCCGGAGTTTGACCAGTTCATAATCGGCACAGGCAACGGCTCGCCATGGAACCGTAAAGTTCGCAGCCCTGGTGGTGGAGATAATCTCTACCTGTGCTCTCTGGTTGCCCTTGACGCCGAAACAGGCGCGTACAAATGGCACGTTCAACAGGCTCCGGGTGAGACCTGGGACTACAACTCGAACATGGATATCACCCTTGCCGACCTGACGATCGATGGCCAGGACCGGAAGGTTGCTCTTCATGCCCCGAAGAACGGTTTTTTCTACGTCGTCGATCGTTCGAACGGCAAAGTGATCTCCGCCGAGAAGTTCGCGCCGGCCAACTGGTCGACGCATTTCGATCTCGAGGCGCAAAGGCATGTCGTGCCGGATAGCGCCTTTTTCCCTGACGGCGAGGCGACAATCTATCCGTCGGCGTACGGGGCACACAGTTGGATTTCCCAGTCCTACAACCCTGAAACCGGGCTGGTGTACATCCCGACCCAGAACCTGGCCAACGTGTTTACCGATCAGGGCGAGGACACCGATACAAGCTGGCGAAACGATAACTGGAAGCTGGGTATTGCTGTTGGGGTCGTGTTCGAGCCGGTTCCGGGTCATCCGAGGGGAACACTGACAGCATGGGATCCGGTTAAGCAAGAGGCTGCCTGGACAGTAGAGCATGACTTCTACTGGGGTGGTGGCACGCTGACGACGGCGGGCAACCTGGTGTTCCAGAGTGAGCCGACCGGCAAGCTCAAGGCCTACAATGCCACAACCGGCGAACAGGTTTGGGAGTACGATGCCGGCCTCGGCATTACATCGGCGCCAATTGCCTACGAATTGGATGGCAAGCAAATGATCTCGGTTCTGGTTGGACCGGGCGGAGCCTTCACTTCCAATTTTGGTGGTGGTGGTGAGCTTGGATTCGAAGGGCACGGCTGGAAATACGGAGCACACGAGCGCCGTCTGATTACCTTTGCCCTCGACGGCATGGCTGAGGTTCCAAAGCAGGTGGCGGCAGCGTTTGCCAAACCCCTCGTCGACCAAAATTTTACAGTCGATGAAGACAAGGCCGCTCATGGCGCAGGCGTCTATGCCCTGAACTTCTGCTTACTTTGCCACGGTGCTGGTGCACAAGCGGGCGCTGTTGCTCCTGACCTTCGCGAGTCTGAGACGTTCATGAGCGGCAATATGGATACCCTAAAGAGTGTCCTGCGTGATGGCTCCCTGACCGAACGTGGTATGCCAATCTTTCCCGCACTCACGGATGAGGAGATTGAAGCCATGCAGCACTACATCCGCAAGCGGGCGCATGAGGATGCCGCCAAGGAACCCGTTTCTTGATCTAAGGCGGATCCGTATTCGATGATGCGATGTTCGTCGCATCGATGAGGGAAAAGGGGGCCAGTTCTGGTCCCCTTTTCTCTTGATGGGAGCGTTCTCTTGATGGAAGCGCCTCCAACGTAAGCGACCGCCGAAGATCGCGGTGTATTTCGTGGCGAGTTTGGCGGTGGGCGGTTCCGCATCCGGCGATGGAGTGCCGGTCGGGGTCTGCGCCTTCGCGGGATCAGGCTCTATGCGGCTTGATGGAGGGTTCGCCCTGAAATCCAGTTCCAGGGGAGGAGCTCGTGGAGCCGGCTCTGCGGTGTCGCCGCGATTCGTCCGAGGACACCGGCAAGCCTGGCCTGCGGATCGACATCGTTGAGCTTGGCGGTGCCGATGAGCGTCTACATCGCCGCCGCGGTTCGAGCCGCAGAGCAGCCATGATCCGTGGTCGAGTGCGATCCCCCCGAGCGCCCTCTCGTCGGCATACCGCCAGAGGGCAACCAGGAGCTCGCGGGCGATCGCGACGATGATGACCCGTCGGATCCGGCCCGGGCGCCGGCGGTGCGGGCCTGGAACCACTGGCTCAGCGCGCTGTCGGGCTGGAACCGGACCCAGCTCCACGCCATCTGCACGAGCTGGGCGCGGATCCAGCCGGGCCCGTCGCGGCCGATCCCCTGGTCGCGCTGGACGTTGCCGCTGGCCCACGGGGTCGGTGTCAGCCCGGCCCAGCTCGCGAGCTCGCGACGGTTGCGGAACTGGCGGTAGAGGACCTCGTGGGTCAGCAGCAGGGTCGCGTCGTTCCCGCCAATCCCCTTGAGCCGGGCCAGCGCCGCGATCGACGCGTCGGCCCGGGCCGCGCTACCCGCACCCGTCGCCGCGCGGCGGACCGCCGCGCCCGTCTGCACCGCCGCGTCGCGTTCGGCCTCGATCACCTCGACCTGCCGCATGACCAGCCCCAGCCGTTCGGCGAGCCGCTCGATCTCCCGGCGTGCCCGCGAGGGGAGCGGCTTGCCACAGGCGGTGGTGCCGCTCGCCGTTCGGGCTCAGTTGCCGCACCAGCCGCCGCCACGCGGCGCGCTCGTTCCGGACCGGACCGCGGTCGACCGGCTTCTCACGACCCGGCCCGGCGAGCGCCACCGCGATCGTGTCCTTGTGCACATCCAAGCCAACGTAGGCGCTACACTCTTCCATGACCTGCCCTCCTCGAGGTGGCTCTGCAATGAAGGTCCCGACCTCAACGTAACCCACGGACGTCGAGGCCAGGGCAGGTCAAATCCATCGTGCCTAGGTGGGCGCTTGGGTGTGGTTCCCACCCTTGTCCTCGCCGGCATTGAATCCGATCGGACAGGCCTTCGCAATGAAGCCATGTCTTGCCGATGAGAGCTCTCCACCTTAGGCTACCGTCGGGCAATGACGGGTCGCTCACTTGATTCGCGCCGACGCCGCATGACGGTGTCAAACGATTCATCCGTTATATCTCGTCGAGGGTAGGTCATTTGACCGTTTAGCTCAGTACTTGGGTGTAGTCAGGGGCGATCCGCACCTGGCGCCGAGCGTGAAGCGGCGATTTGGTGGACCAAGCGGTGGAACCCAGCACTGAATGGCACCTTTGCTGGGTGGCCGCTCTCACGCCAAAGCCTCCGTACGCCGATACTAAAGCCCAAGACCGGAGACAGAGGAATGCTCATGGAATTACCGAAGCGAAGACAGGAGGAAGCTTGGGCGAGTGTGAATGAGCACTGGCAGCGTTTCTCCGTAGCCTTCGAGTATCCGGTCTACTTTACGGAAGGTGTGTTCCGGTCGAGCAATCCGCTGCTGTGGCAGACAATGTGTCGCTTGGAGCCGGCTAAGCGGCATCGCGCCCTTGTGTTTGTCGATGACGGTCTTCTCGTCCCGCGCCCCGATCTACTCGACGAAATCTCCGCGTATGCAGCATTGAACCGAACACGACTGGACTTCGTTGCAGACCCGATCGTGGTGCCGGGAGGCGAGCGCATCAAGGATGGATTTCATTATTTCGAAGGCATGCAGCGGAGCCTGCTGGAGCACCATATCGACCGCCATTCGTATGTCATCGCCGTCGGCGGCGGTGCAGTCTTGGATGCAGTCGGCTTGGTTGCCGCCACCACGCATCGTGGGGTCCGCCACATTCGTCTTCCGTCCACCGTGCTCTCGCAGGATGACTCCGGGATTGGCGTAAAGAACGGAGTCAACAACCATGGACAAAAGAACTTCGTTGGCACGTTTGCCCCCCCCTTCGCCGTATTGAACGACATCGAGTTCGTCGAAGTGCTGGAGAGGCGGGACAAGATTGCTGGCATGGCCGAAGCCGTAAAGGTGGCACTGATTCGAGATCGCGCTTTCTTCAACTGGATCGAGGGAAATGTCGAAGCCCTTGCCAGATTTGATCGGGCGGCTCTCTCCTATTTGATTCGACGTTGTGCAGAACTGCACATGCACCAAATCGCCCACGGCGGTGATCCTTTTGAAAGCGGCAGCGCCCGTCCCTTGGACTATGGCCACTGGGCCGCGCACAAACTCGAAGGGCTCACCAACTACGATCTGCGCCACGGCGAGGCCGTGGCGATCGGGATTGCCTTGGATACCCGCTATTCCGTGCTGTCGGGCCTGCTCGCCGATGGCGAGGACGGCCGAATCTGCCGCTTGCTGGAACGTCTCGGCTTTGCGATCTGGCACGAGCAACTGGAGGCACTGAGCGGGGGAGGCGATCACGTGATTCTCGAGGGTCTTCGCGACTTCCGCGAGCACCTCGGGGGCGAACTAAGCGTGACGCTGCTGCGCGAGATCGGGGTTGGCATCGAGGTCCACGAAATGCAGGAGAGTCTCGTGCTGCAGGCGATTTCCTGGCTGCATCGGCGGCAGGCCTCCTGATGCGATTGGGCGGGAGCCCGGAACTCGGGCACCTGACGTACTGCACCAACATTCACGCTGGCGAAGAATGGCCTGACGTACGTCGTTCGCTGCAGCAGCATTTGCCCGTTGTAAAGGCAGGTTTCGCACCTGGCGCACCGATGGGAGTAGGTCTCCGGCTATCGGCTGTCGCAGCGGAGGCGCTCGGGCGGCGGGAAGCCAAGGACGAACTCCGGGAACTCTTGCGCGATCAGGATTGCTACGTCTTTACACTCAACGGGTTTCCCTACGGCGTCTTCCATGGGCAGCCCGTCAAGGAAGGCGCCTACCGGCCGGATTGGGCGGACCCGCTCCGACTGAACTATACGAATCGCCTGGCGGCCCTCTTGGCTGAGCTGCTGCCCGACGAGATCGAGGGCACCGTCAGCACGGTGCCCGGGACATTCCGATCCTGGGCGCCTGATCGGATCGACGGAATTGTTGACAACCTGATCCGCCATGCAGCTTATCTGGTCACGCTCCGGGAACAGACCGGAAAAACCGTCTCCCTGACCCTGGAGCCGGAACCTCGGTGTCTCTTGGAAACTGTTGCCGAGGCAGTGGAGTTCTTCCAGGAACACTTGTTTTCGCCTTCGGCGGAACTCCGCCTTTCAGGACTAACCGGCCTTTCCCGCGCTGACGCCGCCGAAGCGTTGCGGCGCCATCTTGGCCTCTGTTACGACGTATGCCATGCGGCAGTGGAATTCGAAGATCCTTGGGACAGCATTCAGTCCCTGCAGCGAGAGGGCATCGCGATCGGCAAGGTCCAACTGAGTTCCGCCCTGAAAATCCGGCGGGTGGACTCGGAGGTAGTGACACGGATCGCTCCGTTCGACGAACCCGTGTACCTGCATCAGGTTGTCGCCCGGCAGGGGACTAGACTGACGCGCTACGTCGACTTGCCGGATGCGCTGGACGGTGTCGCACAAACCCCGTCCGGGACGGAATGGCGCATACATTTCCACGTTCCCGTTTTCCTGGAGGAACTGGAGGATTTCTCGACCACGCAGGATTTCCTGCGAGAGATCCTGGCCATTCACCGCGGGGCCCCGATTTCGCAGCATCTCGAAGTCGAGACGTACACATGGGAGGTCCTGCCAGAGGCACTTCGGAACGTCAGTTTGGGTGCCGCGATCGCGCGTGAGCTCAACTGGGCAAAGGCCGCCCTGCTAGCATGAACTGGATGGTGGCATTCAAGCTGGGGCGGGTATCGAACCTCCCGACGGTGTGGACCAACGTTTGGGCGGCCGTCGTGCTGGCCGGGGGTAGCTTCCAGATACTGCAGACGGTCTGGCTGCTGGTCGCTTTTTCTCTGTTCTACGTCGGCGGTATGTATCTGAACGACGCCTTCGACGCCGATATCGACGCGAAGGAGCGTCCGGAACGTCCCATCCCGTCGGGACAGGTGTCGCGTCGACTGGTCTACGGCGCCGGATACGGGATGTTGCTCGCCGGCGTGTTGATGTTGGCAGGTGTGGGATTGCTGACTGATCGAGGGCTTGGCATGTGGCCCGCGTTAGGCGGCCTTGGGCTGGCAAGCGCCATTGTCCTCTACGACTGGACTCACAAGAAGTCACCGATAAGTCCGGCTTTGATGGGGATTTGCCGGGCCCTCGTCTACATCGCGGCGGGCCTCTGCGTGGCGGTTCCGTTGCCCATCCCGTTGCTGGTTGGCGCCGGTCTGCTTCTTTGTTATCTGGTCGGCCTCACGTACGTCGCAAAGCACGAGAATCTGGGACGAATCGCCAATCTCTGGCCGGTGGCGTTCCTGGCGGCACCCGTGGTGTATGGAGTTGGACTGGTTGTGGATCGCCCGGAATCAGCCCCGTTCCTTGTCCTTCTCGTAGTGTGGATATTGGTGTCGCTCTATTTCCTCGTACGTCGACGGGCCGGAGACATTCCTCGCGCCGTGGTCAGCTTGATTGCGGGCATTGCGCTCCTTGACGCGATGCTGGTGGCAGGCAGCGGCGAAATCCAGCTTGCGCTGTGGGCGATTGCCGGCTTCCTGCTCACGTTGGCCTTGCAGCGCTACGTGCCTGGAACCTGACCTTCACGGAATAACCCGCCGCGCAGTATCCCGCTTTCGGTCACACGTAGGCCAGACGAGCTCACGGTGATGGCCGCTGCGGGGGAGTTGCCCGGTGCGCGCACCGCTACGCGTCGAGGACCCGTGAACCTACAACGCCGGATGCGGGGGAGGCGAACAATTGCGCAGGTGAGGTCTACGGCGCGAACCTGGGACTCAGGACGTAGGCAACGACGCTCTCGATTTCGTCCGGGTTGTACGTTTCCGACCACCCCGGCATGCCACGGAAGCCGTCGGCAATTCGACTGTAGACAAACTCTGGCTCGTAGAGGCGGGGGCGCAATTTGGGTGCCTTTCCGGGATAGGCCTTCTTGCCGTGACAATACGTGCAATTGGCGTCCCAGATGACTTTCCCCTCACCAATCCGTTCTTCGTTGGTCAGTACCTCATCGGGGACGGCCTCGTCCCCTCCTTCGGTTTCTGCTCTGACCGCTGCGCACGCAAACACCGCTCCGACCGCAACGGATGCGACCAGCAAGCGCCAGAAAGAAGGTCGTGCCTGTTTGATCTGCATGTTGAATTGACTTTCGGCGCCGTTCAGCCGCGCCCAGCGTACGAATCAAGAATTTATGGGGCATCCGAATGCCTTGCCGGGGAAAGCGGCGAAGCCCGTTACCAGGCTTCGCCGCCCGAAGTTGCCCGGACTACTTACGGCACGATCTTGTAAATCTTGTCGAGTCCGCCCACAGGGCCAGTGGTAACCGAAGTCAGCACGTAGACTTCGCCCTGGTTGTCCTGTGCAAATGCGAGGATGTAGGGAAGCGGGCCGTCCATGTTGCCGACGTTGACCGTTTCCATCGTCCAGCCATCGGCTCCCTGCTTGCCGGCGAACAGCACGCCGTCCATTGCGGCGAAGGACTTGCTCCAGTCGCCAAAGAAGTAGATGCCGTCCCAATCTGCCACGCTACCGCGATAGACGTAGCCGCCGGTCACAGAAATCCCTTCGCAGTCCGGCGCCAAGGCCGTGCAGTTCCGGTACTCGATGATCGGCGCCGTCATGCCGCCGTTGTCGCAGCTCTCGGGGTGGTCGTTCGGGTTCAGGAAGTCGAAGCAGTGGGTCCCTTCCATGACCCGCCAGCCGTGGTTTTCACCGGCCTTGATCAGCGTGACTTCCTCGTAGCTGTTCTGCTGCACGTCACCACAGAAGAGGTCGTTGCTGCCGCCCATGTCGAACGAACACCGCCACGGGTTCCGCAGCCCGGAGGCCCAGATCTCCGGACGGACGCCATCCTGTCCTACGAACGGGTTGTCTGCGGGAATCCCGTACGGGTCACCGCCATCGACGTCGATCCGAATGATCTTGCCGAGAAGCGAGGACATGTCCTGACCGTTGCCCAGGACGGGATCGTGGCCGATGCCCCAGTCGTTGGCGTAACCGCCGTCGCCGGTCGAGATGTACAGCATCCCGTCGGGACCGAAGTCGATCCAGTGGCCGTCGTGGTTGAACTGCGGCCAGTCGATCTGAGTCACGATCCGCTCGGACATGTGGTTGGCCATGTTGGGGTCGTCGGCAGATACCTGGTATTCCGCGACCACGTTCGTGTGCGCCCACCACAGCTTCTTCGCCAGGTCAGTGTCGCCACCGACCAGCGGCTTGCTGTAGGCCACGTAGAACTTGCCGTTGCTGGCGTAGTCGGGGTGGAACGCGAGACCAAGCAACCCCTGCTCATCGAAATCGGACCCGAGGTCCACGAGTCGGGATCTGATGTTCAGGAATGGCTGGTCCAGCAACTGCCCGTCAGCCGTAAGAATCTTGATCAGTCCAATCTGTTCGATGATGAAGCGCCGGTCATCACCAGGCGGGGACACCATCGCCAGCGGGGCGGTCAGCCCGGAGGCCACTTCCTCGAGGTTGACCGTCATCTCAGCCTGGGAAGGCTGAGTCGCCGCAACCATCAGCAAGGCCGACGCCAGCATGGCAGTTAGCGAGATGGACTTTTTTGTGTGCATGACCGTCATTCCAGTCTTCAAATCGGGGCGCCCGGCAACCTCATTTTTCTCGGAGCCGATGCCTCCAGAGTACCCGTCCATGGGACCGTATGTGCGGCCAGTAACCCTGTCAACCGGAATAGGCTCGGGTTCCGGGTGTCGCAACAAAGTCGCCGGGCTGGACGAGGCGTTCAATCAGCCAGAGGTGGGGCAACGCTGCGGGCGGCGACGCGCAGGACGTCGCGGCTTGTGCTGCTGCAGCACGTCTCCATTCCCGCGACGATCTGTCCCAATGTGCGAACGGTTCGGTTCCTGAGCCGGACGCCCCATTGAAGCCGACGCGTACCGCAAGAGGCAACTGAACCGTCAAGATCGGAAGACGCGCAGCAGGACGAAGAGGTGCCGGTCCGTGCCCGGCAAGCAGCTTGCCGTCCAGCCCGCCCGTGCGCTAGCCTGCGGATTGAACCCATCAATGGGGGCGGGCATCCTTTTGAAATTCAAGGATGTTGAGAACGACAAATGAAAATACGCGCTCAGTGCGCAACGATGCTTTGTGTTGCCGTCCTCAGTCTGTCAATGGCAGGCACCGCCGCCGCTACCGAGCCAGTGCCCGAGGTCACGCTCGCGCTGGTTGCCGACGGCCTCGACGCGCCGATCTTCGTGACCGCACCCGATGACGGGTCGGGCCGCCGCTTTGTCGGCGATCAGACCGGCGCGATTTGGGTCATCCATACGGACGGCACGCGAAGCGCGGAACCGTTCCTCGATCTTTCGGGGCAAATGGTTCGCCTGCTCGAGGCCTTTGATGAACGCGGGCTGTGGTCCCTGGCTCCCCACCCGGACTTTGCGGACAATGGACGGTTCTTCGTGACATACAGTGCGAAGCGCCGGGCAGAGTCCCCCTATTCGGGTGATACGGCGTACACATGGCGCCTTTCCGAATTCCGCGTGGCTCCGGACATGCCCGATCGCGCGGACTCCAACAGTGAGCGCGTACTCCTGGAGATCGACTGGATCAACCGGAAGCACAATGGCGGTGGTCTCGCCTTCGGGCCGGACGGTTATCTCTATGTGGGCGTCGGTGACGGCGGTGGCGTGCACGGTGTACCGGATGTCTATATCGCACCCCCGCTCAGCGACGACGAGGTCCGCGAAGCCGGAGAGATCAAGGAAGACCCCTACCGTTTGCCGGAGGAGTTCTATCATTTCGATGCTTGGGCGCAGGATCTCGGCCGGCTGCATGGCAAGATCCTCCGTCTCGACGTGGACAACGGCGATCCGTACGGACTTCCCGCCACAAACCCGTTTGTTGGACGGCCCGAAGGGCGTGGCGAGATCTTCGCCTGGGGCTTTCGCAATCCGTTTCGTCTGGCCTTCGACAGGGCAGGCGCGGGCGATCTGTTTGTAAACGGAGTCGCGGAGTCGCTCTGGGAAACGATCTACATGATCGACCGCCCGGGCAACTACGGCTGGGCCGTGCGGGAAGGCACCCATTGCTTCGACCGTCGCCGGGCCTTTGACCCTCCTGAGGAGTGCCCACGCCGCGATGCGCTGGGCGAGATCATGCGCGATCCGGTTGTCGAATACGCGAACTGGTCGGTCACGCGTCCGTGGTCGAAGGTCAAGATGGAGCCACGCGGCACCGCCAATGTCGGCGGCTTCATCTATCGTGGCGGCCGTTTCCCCGAGTTCGAAGGCAAGCTGATCTTCGGTGATTTCAGCACGCGGTTCGACGTGCCCACAGGGCAGATCTTCCTGGCAATGCCACCCGCCTCTTGGCGGGGGCTTTGGCCCTTCGAACGGCTGATCGAGATCGACCAGCGCGTTCACTCGCTGGGCCAAGATGCCGACGGTGAAGTCTACGTGCTCACTACGGCACAGGGGATTCCGGTCGGCAAGTCAGGCAAGGTCTGGGCGCTGGTCCGCAAGGCGGATTGACGCCGAGCGGAAGCATGCGCCTCGTGTGGGGAAGATGTATGCAGGGAGCCATCCATGGGCGAACTTGCATAGCTCGCCCTCGGAGGGCGCTCCTGGGGGCGCCCGGGTCCGCGCATTCGCCCGGCTGCCGGCCGGTACGGCTCCCTGGCCGCGTAACCTGTGTGAAGGGTTTCGGACTACTCGCCTTCGCCGATCTCCCAGAGTTCCGGATTGGCCTCGGTGATCCGGCCGGTGACCGCGTCAACTTCCACATTCATCTCGCCGCCGCCGGCCAGGTTGACATCGACTTCGTAGACAGGCGAACCATCTGTTTCAATGCCGTACTCAACGCTCTCGACGCTGCCCGGGAACATCGCCAGAACCGTGGCGACAGCGGCATCCTCGTCCACCTGCGCATGGTCGGCGAACATCGGGTCCGACGCATCAACTTCACGTTCGATCTCCCAGATCATGGCGTTCTCTGCATTGACCTCGACTTCCCAGCGAACACCGTCTGGCGCCAAGATGTCAAAGTCGTAGATCGGGTCCCCGTCCTCCATCTTGTATTCCACATTCAGGGCCTCTCCGCCGAACACGTCGAGCGCCACCTGCAGACATTGCGCCAAGGTCTTGTCATCGGCGTCGGCATACTCGCCGTGATGATCGGCCATCGCTGAGGTGGCCACGGCACAGCCAAGGATCAGCGCGGCTCCGGCGTAGTGCAACTTTTTCACGGGTGATACTCCAGTTCATCTGGACAAGTCAGTTTGGTGGTGTCGTATCTAGGTCCGGCAGTTGCGATCGCCAAATGTGTCGTGTCGCTCAACCGATGCATATTTCGGTGCTTTAGCAATTTCCGGGTCAGGCAGCCCAACCGGTCTTCTGTAACTGAACCTCCCTGTCACGCCTCTGCAGCGCTTCTCGTGGTCTGCATGCCCACCAGGGGTTCGTGTTCACCGGCACAAGTGCGTTTGCCGATCGGGCTCCTTCAGCAGGTCGAGGCTGCAGCCGCCTCCACCCCTCGCGGAGCTGCCTGGACGCCTCCCACGACGGTTGCATCAAGCATGCTTGCCGCAATTGTTTCACTCCGCCATGGCGGTGGCAACGTCGATTAGCAATTTCCAGTGACACGGAGAGCCAGGAGTCGAAGGGTGTGATCGGGATGCCAGTGCGAGGCTTCCCTTGACTTCGGCCATGGATGGCGATCACCGTGTGCAGGAGAGTCCCGATTCGTGTTGGGTGTGTGCCTGTCGAGGGATAGCCCGACCCATGCGCAGGATGGCGCGCGACATGGTCATATTGTCGACCAAGTTGACGACATCCCTGGCGGACGGTTGCCGGCGAACCGCTACGATCGTGGCGCCCACGCCGAGGCGGGGCCGGTGCCCTCTGCTGTCAGCGGCGCACTCGGCGGGCGGGGTTGATGGGTTGACGGCGGGCGGTCGTTGCTTGATGGTCCGCCCGACGGGCTGTCAGGAACTCCAGAGAGATTTCAGCATGCTCCGTCTAGCGTGTGTCGCGATCGTCATCGCGGCCTTCGGCCAGATCGCATTTGCGACGGCCGGCCAGGTACCAACCAGCAAGTCCGAGGTCGCCGTGCCAGGTGGCGACTTGCCCGGCGACCCCAAAATCGCTCTCGTGAAAGTGGCGGACGGGTTTTACGACCCCATCAACGTGACCAACGCAGGGGATGGGTCGGGACGAATCTTCGTCGTCGAGCGTATCGGACGCATCAAGATCATCAACAAGGATGGCAGTGTCGAGGAAGAGCCATTTCTCGACCTGACGACGATCAACCCGCTCGGAAACGATGTTCAGACAGGCTTCGTGGAACAGGGGCTGTACGCAGTGGCGTTTCACCCCAACTTCGCGGACAACGGCTACTTTTTTGTGCACTACGCGTCGCTCCCGTTCAACGGCGACGGCGTGATCGTCAGGTTTCAGGTGGACCCCGCCAGCCCGAATCACCTGACCGCAGACCGGACCAACGAAACTGCGAAGGTCATCATGCGGATCGAGCAGCCCTGGTACAACCACAACGGCGGTCAAATCGAATTCGGGCCGGACGGCTACCTGTACATCGGCTCCGGCGATGGCGGTTGGGAGGGTGACCCCTACGAGGCCGGGCAGGACCTCTCCACGCCTCTGGCCAAGATGCTGCGGATCGACGTCGATGTGGATGACGACAGGATCGCTTACGGGATCCCCGCCGACAATCCGTTCGCCGATGCGTCCGCCGAACGCTTGATGGTGTTGTTCGGCATTACGGAGGAAGAATTCGCGACGATCAAGACCCGATCTCTTCCTGAAATTTGGGCCTACGGCGTCCGCAATCCGTACGAATTCGCCTTCGATCCGAAAACCGGTGACCTCTTCATCGCCGATGTTGGCCAGAATCACTGGGAAGAGATCATCTATCAGCCGGCCAGCAGTACCGGCGGCGAGAACTACGGGTGGCCCCGCATGCAGGCTTCCAAATGCCACCCGATGCTGGGCGACCCTGCCACCCAGGAATGCCCGACGGTCGGCGTCCTGCCGGCCGCCGAATATCCGCATCAGGTTCCCTACCCGGGTGCAGAAGCACTTGCAGACGGCTGGGGGTGCTCCGCCCAAGGATTCGGTGTAGCCAACTATGGCGGCATGACGGGCGTCTACTTGATCGGTGACTGGTGCGCCGGAAGCGTGTACGGCCTCGGATGGGACGGCACCCGTTGGCAGCTTGAGGAATTGCTCAAGACCGGGCTGCAGTTCACGTCTGGCGGCTACGATGAGGACGGTTATGTGCTCGCGGTCAATGCGAACAATTTCTATCTGGCCGATCAGGGCCCCGACGCCAATCCCCCGGGCTCGGTCTGGCGAGTAATGCCGGCTGATGAGGTTCCGGAAGGCGCCGAGGTCGCCCGAACCGCCGAGTAAGCGGTCCCGCTGAATCCGTTCGGCCTGCCCGACGCACCCTTGGTGCGTCGGGCAGGCCATTTGACGCCCGAGGACTCCATGCGCCGAGAGCTTCACATTGGAACCATCCTGATTGGAATCTTGTGGCTGCCGGCAGCGGTCGTGTCCGCTGAACACGACAGCGTGGCGCCAGCAGCGGTGTCACCGCCACCGTTTCTGCACTCGCTTGACAACCAGCCGTTGGAATTCGAGTTTCGGATCGACCAGGAACTGACGCCGGAAGTTCGGGAATTCCATCGGACGCGGGTCAATCCGTACCGGGGCGATGCAGATGCCATCGCGATCGGCAAGAAGCTGTACCGGAAATGGTGCGCCCCCTGCCATCTCAGAGACGGCACCGGTCGGCTCGGTCCCAATCTCATCGACGACAAGTGGACCTACCCGCGCACCCACTCCGATCAGGGAAAGTTCGAGATCATCTATGCGGGCGGTGCAGGGGCGATGCAGGCATTCGGCCTACGTATGGATCAGGACGACATTCTCAAGGTGATGACCTACCTCGACATCCTCGGTTCGGAGTAGGTTCGGTCAGACTGCGGGAATCCGACACCGGTTGCGCCACCGGATGGCCCGGATGCGCGACAATCCTCACGTTCCCCGGGCCGGGCCGCCCTGTCGGCGAGCCCGCCCCTCAGAGAAGCCACCGGTACGATGCTCAAGTGCCCAGCGGATGTGTATCGCGACCTAATCGATCAACAGGGACTCGAGCGAGCCGGCTGAGCGCTCTTGTACCACGACCGGCTCCCGTCCGCCTCGAAGAATCGAATTCCCCTCGAACAGGGTTCGCTGATCGATCGCCGGCGGATTGAGCCAGTCTTCCTCCTTCATTTGACCGCTCTGGCCGTAAGCGCTGAGAGCATTCGCGTAGCAGGCGCCGCGCACGTGCTCCTCCGGTAGACCATTCTCGAGCGCCAGCTGCGCGGTCTTGGCAACCGCCAGCGGCTCGGAAATGCCCCAATCGCACGCGGAGTCGACGATGATGCGCTCGCTCCCGTACCGCCGGAGAATGTCAACCATGCGCACGTTTCCCATCTTGGTGCTCGGATAGATCGAGAAAGCCGCCCAGTATCCCCGATCAAGAACCTCGTCCACGGTTTCCTCATTGTTGTGATCGATCACTACCTTGGAGGGAAGCACTCCGTGCTCCTCGCAAACGTCCATCGAGCGGGACGTTCCGCGTTTCTTGTCCCGGTGCGGCGTATGAATCATGACCGGGAGATCGAGTTCCTTCGCAAGCTCCAACTGCAGGCGGAAATACTTGTCCTCCAAGTCGGTTTGCTCGTCGTACCCGATTTCGCCGATCGCCACAACTCCCTCTTTGAGCGCGAAGCGCGGCAGAATCTCCATGACGCCATCAGCCAGTTCCTCGTTGTTGGCTTCCTTGGAGTTCAGCCCCATGGTGCAGTAGTGCCGGATGCCGAACTGGCCAGCTCGAAAACGCTCCCAGCCGATCAGCCCCGACAGATAGTCGAAGTATGACCCGACATTTGTCCGAGGTTGTCCCAGCCAGAAGGCGGGTTCGATGAGGGCTACCACGCCAGCCGCTGCCATCGCCTGGTAGTCTTCAGTCGCCCGTGACGTCATGTGGGCATGCGGGTCAATCAGCATCATTGTCTTTCTCCACTTGGTGATCCGAGGGTAGTTTTCGATTGAGTTGCCACGGTCCGAGACGCACAGTCAACCCGTGCCGGCGAGGCTCCGCCAACTCAGTGTGCCCGCTTCGACGGCCAGCACATGCTCGCGCACTCTTGCCTTGAGTGGTTGGACTCGCGCGTCAGGATTGGAAGATAATGCAAGAGCTGCCGCCCGACGTTCGGTGTCCGTGCCGGTGTCGATCAGGCGCTCGAAATCTGCCAGGGCATTGTCATCGGCGTAAGGGCCAACGCAGCGCCAAAGTTCAGGCGAGATCGGCCGCCCCGCTGCCCACCGTTCGTGCGCGTAGTCGCAGAGTATCCGCGCAAGCTCTGGATTCGCCCGCTGGTCAAGTCCTTGGATTGGTGCAAGCTCGCTGTCGATGAACAGGGCCTTGAGAACCATCTGGTTCCAACGGTTGTCGTCGAATTGCTCACGGGGATAGGGGCTGCGGTGCGCGACCGCCTCGAACACTGAGCGCAGGTTGGTCCGAAGGCCCTCTCCAGCCTGCGGCTCCAGCTGGTCGGGCTGCGGATACAGCGGCAGCCCCTGATAGAGGGCGATTGCTTCCTGCACATCAGCAGATCGGCACAGATATGTGAAGAACTGTGGGAAATCGTTGCAGGTTACGGCGTGTTCAGCGAGTCCCACGATTCGTGCCGCCTGATCCACCGTCCAGCCCGTGGGATCCCATCCATGTCTGGCCCGATCTGCGGCTGCATGGTCTGACGGCCGCAGCATCAGGTCTTCCCGTCCCAGCTTGCGCGGCGCCAAGCCTAGGAGGATCTGGATGTTCGACCGGGAAGGTTCGGACCTGCTTCTGGCCAGCTGTTCTGTCAGCCACTGGCCCGCAGACTCCGGCAACTGGCGGTCAAGCCAGCTCTGGATCAGGGTATTCGGGTTCATTTCCCTGCACCTTGGGGGACCGTGGGCGCCCGTCGATCACCGACCAGACGCGAATGTACCCGATCCTCGAACACGGGGAAACGGCCCGGCCCTTGGTCAGGAGTCCGGCCGCACTTTCCCCGTTACAATCCTGCCGCGACGGGTCCATCAGCCATCTCACTGCTTCCAACTGAAATGATAGGACAACACGATGAGACCAGCCTTGGTGATCTTGGTGGTCGGTTTGTCACCAAATCTAATTGGCGAAAACACACCGAATCTCCGAAACTTCGTGCGGCAGGGCGCCATGCGGCCCCTCAAAACGGTAACACCAGCGGTCACCTGCACAGTTCAGGCGACCCTGGCGACCGGACTTACGCCGGCCGGACACGGAGCCGTTGCAAATGGCTGGTACTTCCGCGATTTGTCCGAAGTGTGGCTATGGCGTCAATCAAATCGCCTGGTCGGAGGGGAAAAGATCTGGCAGGCGGCCAAGGCGAAGAGCCCCGACTTTACCTGCGCCAAGATGTTCTGGTGGTACAACATGTGTGCGTCGGCCGACTGGGGCGCCACGCCCCGGCCCCAGTACCCCGCAGACGGCCGGAAGATCCCGGACCACTACGCCTACCCGTCGTCGCTGCGTGACGAGCTCAACGCCAAGCTGGGGATGTTTCCGCTCTTCAAGTTCTGGGGGCCGGCGACCGACATCACGTCGAGCGAGTGGATCGCCCGGGCGACCATGCACGTCATGGAGACCCGCGATCCCACGCTGGCGCTCTGTTACCTCCCGCACCTCGATTACAACCTGCAGCGCCTGGGCCCCGATCTGGCCCACCCTCGGCTGCAGCAAGACCTCCAGGAAGTCGATGCCGTGTGCGGCGAGTTGATGGCAGCGGCCGAGCGACAGGGACGCGACGTCATCGTCGTGTCGGAGTATGGAATTACCAGGGTGAGCGACGCCGTCCACATCAACCGCGCACTGCGCGAGGCAGGGTTCCTTGCTCTGCGCGTGGAAAACGGCCGCGAGCTTCTGGATGCGGGGGAGTCAAAAGCCTTCGCGGTCGCCGATCACCAGTACGCGCACGTCTATGTGCAGGACGGCGCCTTGGTCAACGAGGTAAGCGACGTGGTGTCGGGTCTCGAGGGGGTCGAGCAGGTGCTCGACGCCGAGGGAAAGCGGGAACATGGACTGGATCACCCGCGATCCGGCGAACTGATTGCGATCGCGCAGAGCGACCGCTGGTTCAGTTACTACTACTGGCTGGACGACGAACGGGCACCGGACTTCGCCCGCACGGTCGACATCCACCGGAAGCCCGGGTACGACCCGGTAGAACTGTTCATCGATGGCCGCATCAGCTGGCCAATGCTGAAGGTGGGCGCCCACGTCATGCGGCAGAAGCTCGGCATGCGGTCCTTGCTGGAAGTCGTATCCCTCCAGGAAACGGCACGGGTCAGGGGCTCACACGGCCGCCTGACCGAAGACCCGGCCGACGGACCGCTGGTCATCAGTTCCCGACCGGACCTTCTGGCGGGAGAGACCGTCGAGGCCACGGGCTTCAAGCAGCTCGTGCTTGACCACGTCTTCGGGCCCTAGGAGCGACGTCGAGGCCGCCGCCATTCCGGCCGTCGTTTCTGTTGGCGCAAAAAAAGGGGGCAGCCGCTGCGGGCTGCCCCCAAGGCAATCAATCACGCGAAGGCATTAGCCGCCCGTGTAAGTGATGGTCCAGATCACGCCGGAACCCTTCACCGTGTAGAACGGGGAGGGCATCTCGAAGTCGACGTGGACCTCGCCGTAGTCGGTGACGTACATGGTCTTCCCGTCGTTCGAGAAGACGACATCGTTGGGCCGCTCGAGTCCGCCCCGGTTCTCTTCCTTCTGGTAGGCATTCGGGCCGGGTTCGATGTTCTGCGCGAAGTAGCTCCATTTGATGCCCGTGGGATCAAGGAACTCGACCTGCAGGATTGCCGGCCACGTCGGGATCAGGCTTTCGGGGCCCGTGTCGAGGATCCCGTAGACTGCGCCGAACAGGTCGTTGTCCGCACCGAAGTCGCTCGCGCTCCACGCGACGCCGTCGATCGGGTTGTTCGAATCCCATTCAAGGACCGGGTTGATGTAGCCGTCCGGGTTGTGGTTGGCAGCGATCAGCGGCACCCCCCGGTTCCCTTCCACGTGGTGCTGGAAGCGATAGGGGTGCACCGGCGGAATGTACGGCTTGTCACCGATGTAGAGGTTCGGGTACGGGCGATGGACGACGGAGCCGTTGTAGTTGGCCCAGCCGAACCGCTTGTTGGACACGAAGTTCATGCCCTCCTTGTCCGGGAACCCGGCGTCCTGGCCCATCTCGGTGACGATCCAGAGCTTCTCCGCGCCGTTGGCGATGCGGCGGTTGCCGAGGTCGTTGGCGCCGTTGTCACTGACCGCGAGCGCGTTTTCCCACTTCGTGCCGGCCGGTCCGAACTCGATGCCCGACTGGTTGCGGAAGCCCCACGCGTAGTTCTCCATCTTCTCGTGCGGGAAGATGCCGTCCTCGCCCTGATCGGAGAACTTCACGCGGATCACGGAGCCGTGGCAAGGCGTCTTGGCTTTGATCACCATGCCGGGCTCGGCCGGCATGCCGGCAGGCAACCAGGCGCCCGTCATCCGGCCGTCGCTCGAACGGACGTTGAGGCCCGTGTGGACGATGTCGCGGCACGGCGCGTCACGCGGCGTGGTGCCGTAGCCTTCCGTGTCGTGCTTCACCCAGTAGGGGTCGTTCGGGATGTCAACCCAACCGTGATTGTCGGGATCGGAGAATCCGGTGTTGCTCGGCAGGCCGAGCGCGAAGTAGAGGTAACCGTCCTTGCAGGTCACGCCGCCGTTCCGGTGGTCTCCGATCATGAGATCCTTGACTACGACCTGCAGTTCGCCGTCGACACCCTGGATCGAGAAGATCTTCTCGCCGTACTCCGGAATGTAGACGGTGTCGTTCTCGGCGCAGTAGCCGATCTCGTTCATGACGGTCGTGAACACGCCCTTGCCGACTTCCCTCAGAAGGTTGCCTTCCGGGTCGAAGACCTTGACGTGCGGCGGGTCGATTTCGTCTAGTCCGCCGAACAGCGGCCCCGAAATCGCCACCCAGATGTTGCCTTCGCCATCGACAGTTGCTGCCGAGGGAGTGTCCAGGCCGCTCACAAGTACGCCAACCTCGTAACCGTCCGGCACCACAACCTTGGATGGATCCGGGACCACGGCAATTCTTTTTGACCAGCCGCCAGATTCACCTGTGCCCTGCATGTCGGCAACCGAATTGCCAGCCCACAGGCACGCGACGGCCATGGCCGCCGCAACTTTCCATGCCCTCATGGTTTCCTCCTAGGAAAGATGGACATTCCGAAATTAATAGAGGGGTAAGCTGCGAATGAACAGGACGATGTCTTCGATGTCCTGATCCGACAAGACGCTGGACCAAGCCGGCATGTAACCGCTCTTACCCACAACCGGCCCGCCTTCGGCTATGACGGTAACCATATATTCGTCCGGCAGCAGATCAATGTATCCCTTCTTGGTCAACGTATCGACGTGTGGCATGAACGTCCTTGCGGCGCCTCGGCCCTTCGGGCCGTGGCATCCGGCGCAGTGCTTGACGAACAAGCCCTCACCACGTTCCTGCTCAGCGGCCATTGCACCGACGGGCACCCAACTTAGCGCGACCCAGAAGACAACGATTGCACGCAAGACTCGAAATTGACCCATAGTTCCTCGCCAATCCACCGTGATCGCAGCCCGCACGACGTGCCATTCTACACGACGAACGTGTCACTTAAGATGTTGAAAGGAGGAGATACGAGCCACTCCAACATCAGCCTGGATGAAGGTTCCGAGGTTTTTGGCACATTTCGCGGGCGGTGACGACGGGTGGGTGAGCTGCCGGCGGGTGTCGGACGAACGGTTTCGGGTCTAGCCCGGCAAGCCAGTATTCGATGAGGGCCACGACGACTGGTCTGCTACGGAGATGCGCAAGATCCACAACAGCAGCTCGCGCTCCTGTTTCGTGGGCATTGGCGAGGAAGTGTACCCGCCGCCAGCGCCGGTCACAGTTCGGTCCAGTCCGAATCACGCCGTTGCGCCATGCCCCTGGCGCAGGTTTGCCGACACACCGACGCGCGGGCGGCACCTTCTTTCCTTCCCCGCCGCAAGGTTCGTGTCGTGAGGTCTCCGTCACCGCCTGGACGCACGACGATAGGGGTGTCGAGCGTCTTCCGCGACCGGTGCATCGAGGGGGACCGTTCCCGGGAAACGACGGAAATTGGTCGCTGCTGCGCATCGCAATGGCGTTCGTGCCTGGAAGGCTGGAAGATGGTCTCTGATACCGCACCGGGTCGTACGGGACATGGTGCCGACGGAGGGACTTGAACCCCCGACCCACGCATTACGAATGCGTTGCTCTACCGTCTGAGCTACGTCGGCGATGACGGATGCGGAAATCTACCCTAGCACGTCCGGCCGGCCGGCCGGGGGCGAGGCGTGGCTACGCGGACGGTTGGCGAGCCGGCTGGCTCTCGGGCCGGGCGCCCGGCAATCGGATCCTGATCCGCAGACCTGGACTGTTGTCTTCCAAGCTCAAGGCTCCGTCGTGAAGGCGGACGACTGCAGCGACCAGGGATAGCCCCAGCCCGCTGCCCGGCAGGTCCCGGCTCGAACTGAGGCGGACAAAGCGGTCGAGAACCCGCTGGCGCTCCGATTCCGGGATGCCGGGCCCGTCGTCCGCGATGATGAACTCGTTGTCACCGCCCGGGGTCGCGCGGACCGCGACGCGGATGCTGCCGCCGGGTGAGCTGTACTTGATGGCGTTGTCCAGCAAATTCGCCAGACTTTGCGCAAGCAGGGTACGGTGACCAAAGCAGACGCACGGTATCTCCTCCAAGTGGACGAAGACCGCAAGTTCCGAGTCGTCGGCCACGGGTTCGTAGATCTCCACCAGCTCCCGCACGAGGCGAGCCATGTCGACCGGCTCGAACTTTGGCTTGACCCCGCTCTCGAGTTGCGCGATCTCGAGCAAACCATTGAAGGTCTCGATCAGCTGGTCCGCCTCGGCAATGGCCCGGTCCAGGGCATCCTGCTGCTTGGCTGAGTCGTGGGCGTCAAGCAGCGCGGCCTCAAGCCCGCTCCGGAGGCGGTGCAGGGGAGTGCGGAGATCATGCGCGATGTTGTCAGTGACATCCCGAAGGTTCTTTACCAGCCCCTCGATCCGTTCCATCATGGTGTTGAACGTGCCTGCCAGCCGGTCGAGCTCATCGCCGGATCCCCGTTCCGGGAGGCGTTGTGTCAGATCGCCTTCCAGGACGTTGCGGGCGGCGGAATTGATCCGGTTGACCCGCAGCAAGGACTGGCGGGCGATGAGCGCGCCGCCGGCAAAGCCGAGGACCAGGACGATGCCGCCCGCCCACAGGAAGGACTCGGTAAACCGGCCTTCGATCATGCGCAATCCCTGAATGTCCCGCCCGACCAGGATCTGCAGTCCTGGCCGGAGCCGCACGATCTGCGCTCGCGCCGCTCGGGTCTCAAGCAGCCCGCCCCGCTCCGGAAGCGAGTAGTTGAAATTGACCCATCCTTGAGGATCGGTGGGGTCGGTCGGCCATGAGTCCAGGTTACCAGTGGTCAACGCCGGTTGACCCGCAAACGAGAGCAGGTAGAGGCTGGTCGTCTGCCCGTAACTGCGGTCCTCAACGAGATGGCGGAGCGTTCTTGGCCCGCTGCGACGGAACTGGGCGGACAGAAACTGCAGCTCGCGCTGGATGCTATCGTCCGTTTCGCGGTTCAGCAGGCCAACGGACATGGTGTGGACCAGCGTAAGCAGCGCGGAGCCCGTGATGGCCACCAGCACCAGGTAGAGCAACGTGAGTTGGACCGCCGAAGTGCGCAGCACCGAGAACCGCGCCAACGGTGGTGCCGCTCCGGCCATCAGCGGGCCGGACTGGACGTGCGGAGCGAGTAGCCGGCCCCCCGGATGGTGTGCAGGAGCGGTTCGGGGAAGCCACGGTCGATCTTCGCGCGCAGGCGACTCATGTGGACATCAATGACGCGCGTCTTGGGTTCGAAGTGGTAGCCCCAGACCTTTTCCAGGAGCATGGTCCGCGTGACGACCTGGCCGGCGTTCTCCAGCAGGAACTCGAGCATCCGGAACTCTCGCGGCTGCAGTTCGATCGGTTTGCCGGCACGAGCGACCGTACGCTTCAGGCGGTCCAACTCGAGATCCGCCAACTGCAGCGTGGAGGCGGTCACTTTCGAAGCCTGCCGGCGCACCAGGGCGTCGAGGCGGGCCCGGACCTCGGCGAAGGCGTACGGCTTCACCACGTAGTCGTCACCCCCCGCCTCCAGGCCGCGCACGCGATGATCCACTTCCCGCAAGGCCGACAGAAAGAGCACGGGCGTGTCGATCTCCTTGGCGCGGAGCTGCCGGACCATGGTGAGGCCGTCTAGTTCGGGCAACATGCAGTCGACGATCAGGGCGTCGGGCCGCGTGTCGAGCGCCCGGTCCAGACCGGTCAATCCGTCGGCGGCGTGGTCTACAACATGGCCGAGCTCAGAGAGGCCTTTCATCAGGAATTCCGCCGCCACCGTGTCGTCTTCTACGACGAGAATGTGCATCGAACACGCCTCCTATCCCTGCATGCAATCTGGTTTCCTCGGAATTGTCGGCGCAAATCCAGCGGCTGCCGCCTCCTGTGACGGGAACTGCTTCCCTCGATCGGGTTCTACTGTCTTGTCCGCAATCCTAGCCCGCTGATCCCGACTTAGCGATTTTGCGCGCCGAAGTCCACGATGCGGCCTTGCCGGACCCGGGTTCGGACGGGCTGTCGGCACATCACGGTCTTCCGTGAGCAGCGCCAGACTCCCTGGCGGCGCCAGACCGGCGCCACCGCCGGCGAATGTCCCGAATCACGCGCGCGCTTCGCAGGTGCACCGGACTCGTTCGGCCGATGCCCTGGCCGGGGACAGTGATCGTCCGTCGAAAGGCGCAGTCCCTACGAAGTCGGCAAGCGGACCACTTCCGTCCGATCGTCGCGCACCGGAGGCCGGTCGATCGCGCGAGGAAGGCTGCAGCGGATCGCGATCAGGCGCTTCGAGGGCCTGGCCCCCGGCGCTTCAGTTCACGTTCTCGGGCTTGAGGGTGTAGCGGCCCTTCTCGGGGCCGTCGAACAGTCGCGGAATCTGCGGATGCAGGCACGGCTGCCTGCTCGTGTCCGGCAGCAGATTCTGCTGGCTGACGTAGGCGATGTAGGGCCCGTCTTCGCTCTCCGCGAACAGATGGTAGAACGGCTGATCCTTGCGGGGACGGAGATCTTCCGGAATCTGCTGATACCACTCCTCAGTATTGTTGAATTCCGGGTCCACGTCGAAGACGACGCCGCGAAAAGGATAAATCCGGTGCCGGACCACCTGGCCGAGCCCGAACTCCGCCCGCACGTTCAGCGGCTTCTGCATGATCGTGTCCTATTGCCTGAACCGACAGGTACTAAACCACTTCTAGCTTACCAGATGGGGTCCCGCCAATACAGGTTCAAGTCCGGGCCGGGCTCATGCCGCCAGCGCCTCCCGGACCAGTTCGAGACGGTCTTGACCGAAGAACATCTCTCCGTCGACGAACATCGTCGGGATCCCGAACAGCCCGCGTTCCACGGCGGCATCCGAACGTGCGCGGAGCTCGGTCTTGACGTCGTCCTCCTGCACGCGGCGCATCAGGAACGCGGCATCCAGCCCGCCTTCCCGGAGGCAGCGGACCACTTCTTCCGGTTTGCTCAGGTCGACGTCGTGCGCCCAGAACGCGGGATAGATGACGTCGAGATAGGCGTCGAGCTGCCCGGCCTGCTGGGCGGCCACGGCACCGCGCATCAGGCCGATGGTGTTGATGGGGAAGGCGCTGTTGTAGACCAGCGGGACGCCGTAGCGGCGGGCAAACCGGGCCAGGTCGAGGGCCAGGTACCGTCCCTTGGCCGGAACGTCGGCCGGGGACGTGTTGCCGGTCGCCTTGAAGATTCCGCCCAGCAGGACCGGACGGTAGTCGATGTCCGCACCGGTCTCGCGGGCGATCGCCGGCAACTGCGACCATGCGAGGTAGCCGCTCGGACTTCCCACGTCGAAATAGAACTCCACCCGCCTGGTCATGGGTGCTTCCTCCACGGTCGAAGAGCCGCGCGCCGAACATATACTGGCCGGTCCCGCGTGGCGACACGACGCGCTCCGAGGATCATCGCCGATGCCCAGCCTGACCGAGCAGCTCGTAGAGTTCATCGAGGCCAAGCCGATTGGCGAGGCGGACCTCGAGAAGGCCTCCCACTACGTGCTGGACGCCCTGGCGAACACCCGCGCCGGCCAGTCGACGGAGCCGGGCAGGATCATCCGGGCGTGGGCGGAGGGGGCGGGGTACGATGCCGGCCGCGAGGCATTCCGGCTCGGCGCGCTGACGCACATCCTCGAAGCCGACGACCTACACCGCGAATCGGTCTCGCATCCGGGGTGTGTCGTGGTTCCGGCCGCCTGCGCACTTGCCGGCCCCACCCGCACCGACGGGCGGGCATACCTCACCGCGGTCCTGAAGGGGTTCGAGGCCATGTGCCGCATCGGCGCGGCGGTCGGCCCGACCCATTACCGGACCTGGCACAACACGGCGACCTGCGGACCGTTCGGTTCCGCCTATGCGGCCGGCACGCTGCTCGGCCTCGCACCGCCAGCGATGGTGCACGCGCTGGGCAATGCCGGCACGCAATCGGCCGGGTTGTGGGAGTTCATCGCGACCGGAGCGATGAGCAAGCACCTGCACGCCGGCCGGGCCGCGGAGGCGGGTGTCGTGGCGGCCGAGCTCGCCGCGCACGGCTTCACGGGGGCGCCGGCGATTCTCGAAGGACGCCGCGGGTTCTTTGCCGCTGCCTGCCCGGACGCGGATCCGGAGGCGGTGCTGCGGGCTCCGGACGCCCCGTGGCAGCTCCACCGGACGTCGATCAAGCCGTGGCCGTCCTGCCGGCACACGCATCCCGCCATCGATGCGGCGCTGGAACTGGCGCCGCAGGTGGACGGGTTCCAGCGGGTCGAGGCGCGCACCTACCGGGCCGCCGTCGACGTCTGCGACAACGCGCGGCCAAGCACGGAATACGAGGCCAAGTTCTCCCTGCAGCACTGCATCGCCGCAGCGCTGACGGACAAGGAAGTCGCGTTCGCCAGTTTCGGGGCGACCGCCCGGGGGCGGCACGCCGACCTCGCCGGCCGGGTCCAGGTGGCGTCCGGTTCGCCGTACGACGAGGCCTACCCCCGCGCTTGGGGGGCGTCGGTCCGCGTCGTCCTGGGCGATGGCCGCGTGCTGGAGGCGGCACGCGAGCATGCGCTCGGCGACCCCGACGCACCGCTGTCCCCGCGCCGGCTGGAGGCCAAGGCGCGCGACCTTCTGGCCCTTGGCGGCGTGGATCCGGAGCCGCTCGTGAATCAGGTGCAGGCGCTCAGCGCCGGCGGGTCCCCGACCGGCCTCGCCGGTCTTGTGGCCTAGCCGGCCTCGTCAACCTCGCTTGCCCGGCCGATCCAGACCGGATCCCCGTCTCTGACGTCCCGCAGGTCAGCCGGGTCGCCCACGGCATCGGCCCAGACATTGACGGCGCTCACCAGGCGAATCTCGTCACCGCGCGACACCGGCGTCCGACCGTACCCGATGGCGATGGCCGATCCGCCCGTCCAGTACGCGATTTCGCCCTTCTCGACGACGTCGCGTGCATCGGCCTCCAGCGCCGCCGAGACGGGTACGTGGAAATAGACTTCCTCGCCCCACGTCTGCGCGACCGACCGCTGCGGCAGCTCCCGGAGTATCGCCCTGGCGGTGGGCGTGTCCCGCGGCGTCAGCTCGAGCTCGATGGCGTTGATCCGGACCACGATGCGTTCCATCCGTCGTTCCTCCCCGGGGTGTGAGACCGCCTGGTGCACCGCCCGGTACACCTTGTCCGAAGCCTGCCGCCCCTTATCATGCGGCGTTGAACGGGCGCAGACGAACGCCCCCAACAAGGAGCTTCCATGGCCCAGTTCGGCATTGGTCAGCCCGTGGAACGGGCCGAGGATCCCCGGTTCCTGACCGGCAGGGGACGTTATACCGCCGACCTCTCGCTGCCTGGGCAGGCCTGGCTGCAGGTCGTCCGCTCGCCGATGGCCTGTGCGGACATCCGATCCGTCCGCACCGAGGCCGCCGCGCAGGCGGAGGGCGTGCTCGGCGTCTTCACCGCCGGCGACCTGACGGAGGCGGGGGTCGGTCCGCTGCCGCCGTTGTATGTGGGCAAGAACCGCGACGGATCGGACAACCTGGTGCCGTCGCGCCCGGCGCTGGCCGGGGAGCGGGTGTGCTACGTGGGGGAGCCCGTCGCCGTCGTGGTGGCGGAAACGGCGAACCTGGCGCGCGACGCCGCGGAGCTGGTCGAGGTCGACTACGAGGAGCGCCCGGCCGTCACGGACACCGCTGGCGCCCTGGCGGACGGCGCGCCCCAGATCCACGACGGCATTCCCGGCAACCTCTGCTTCGACTGGTCGCTTGGCGACGAGGCCGAGACGGATGCCGCCTTTGCGCAGGCGGCGCATGTGGTGTCGCTCGACCTGGTGAACAACCGCCTGGTCCCGAATCCGATGGAGTGCCGCGCTGCAATCGCCAGCTACGAGGAAGGCAGCGGTTTCTCGATCACCTGCGGTTCCCAGGGCGTGCACCTGCTGCAGGGGCAGTTCGCGAGCATCCTGGGCGTGGAGGCCGATACGGTCCAGGTGCGCACCGAGGACGTCGGCGGCGGTTTCGGGATGAAGATCTTCCTCTACCCCGAGTACATCCACGTGCTCTTCGCCGCGCGGGCCCTGGGTCGCCCGGTCCGCTGGATTTCCGAGCGGTCCGAGGCGTTTCTTTCCGACACCCACGGCCGTGACCACGTGACCCGCGCCGAGCTGGCGCTGGACGCCGATGCACGGTTCCTCGGGTTGCGGGTGCGCACGATCGCGAACCTCGGCGCCCAGTGCTCGAACTTCGGAATTTTCGTGCCGACGCTCGCCGGTACCATGATGCTGACCGGCTGTTACCGGACGCCCAGCGTGTACGCGAACGTGCTTGGCGTGTATACGAATACGCCGCCGGTGGATGCCTACCGGGGCGCCGGGCGCCCCGAGGCCGCATTCGTGGTGGAGCGGATCGTGGAAAAGGCCGCGCGTGAGCTGGGGCTTGCCCCCGACGAAATTCGCCGCCGCAATTTCATCCGATCCGACCAGATGCCGTACACCACGCCCATGGGCGAGATCTACGACACCGGGAACTTCGTCCAGAACATGGACGACGCCATCACGCGTTCAGACTGGGACGGCTTCGAACAGCGCCGTGCCGAGTCGGAACGCAGCGGCCGGCTTCGCGGGATCGGGATGGCCAGCTACATCGAAGCCTGCTCGAGCGGCGCGCCCGAGGAGGCGACCATCGAGATCGGCGCCGACGGCCGCGCGCGCGTGCTGATCGGCACCCAGTCCAACGGGCAGGGCCATGAAACGGCCTATCGGCAAATCGTGTCTGAGCGGCTGGACCTCCCGTTCGACCAGATCGACATCGTCCAGGGCGATACCGCGATGATCGGCTACGGCGGAGGTACCGGTGGGTCGCGATCGGTCCCGGTCGGCGGTGCGGCGCTGTCCGATGCGGCGTTGCAGGTGATCGAGCGAGGCCGGAACCTCGCTGCCGACCAGCTGGAAGCCTCGGTCGAGGACATCGAGTTCCAGGACGGCCGGTTCACCGTGCCCGGCACCGATCTCCAGGTGTCCCTCGGCGAGGCGTCCCGGCGCGCCGCCGAGGCCGGCGACCCCCTCTCCGAAGCCGCCCGGTGGACCCCGCCGGCCGCGACCTTCCCGAACGGCACCCACGTGTGCGAGGTGGAGGTCGACCCGGAAACCGGGGCGTTGCAGATCGTGCGGTATACGGTCGTGGACGATTTCGGCACCGTCATCAACCCGCTGCTCCTGGAAGGCCAGGTCCACGGCGGGATCGTCCAGGGTCTCGGGCAGGCACTGCTCGAGCACACCCAGTACGATTCCGAATCGGGCCAGCTGCTGAGCGCGTCCTTCATGGACTACGCGATGCCGCGCGCGGACGACGCGCCGCACATCGATTTCACCTACAATACGGTCCCGTCGACCACCAACGCGCTGGGGATGAAAGGAGCCGGAGAAGCGGGCGCCATCGGTGCTCCGCCGGCCATCATCAACGCGCTTGTCGATGCCCTTCGCCCCTACGGCGTCGAGCACGTCGACATGCCGGCAACGCCGGAGCGTATCTGGTCGCTGATTGACACTGGCTCTCGTCGGGCCGCCTGAGAACCCTCCCTTGTTTGATCCAACCGAACGGCCGGGACGCCCCGGCTGGCAATTCCTGCACACGCCGGGGCCGACCAACATCCCCCGGCGGATCATGTCCGCAATGGCGGCGCCCCAGGCGGACCATCGAAGTCCGGAGTTCCTGGCCGTGGCCGAACGGGCCTACGGCCGGCTGAAGGAGCTGCTGGGGACGACGTCGCCAGCGGTGCTGATGAGTTCACCGGGTCACGGGGCCTGGGAGGCAGCCCTGGTCAACCCGCTGGCCCCGGGTGACCGCGTGCTCATGGCGGAGACCGGGTTCTTCTCGCAGCGCTGGAAGGAGATGGCGGAGCGGCTGGGTCTCGAGGTCGACTATCTGCCGGGCGACTGGCGTACCGGGGTCGACGCGAACCGGGTCGAGGAGAGCTTGCGCGCCGATGCATCCGGGAGGATCAAGGCGGTCTGCGTCGTCCACAACGAGACGTCGACGGGCGTGCTGAGCGACCTTCCCGGTGTTCGGGCCGCGATGGACGCCGCCGGGCACCCGGCGCTCCTGATTGCGGATGTCATCTCGTCCTTGGCCTCCAGCCCCTACTACCACGACGCGTGGCGAGTGGACGTCTGCGTCGGCGGGAGCCAGAAGGGACTCATGCTGCCGCCGGGGCTCGCGTTCAACGTGCTGTCGGACCGGGCGCTGGAAGCGGCCCGGAAGTCAGGAGGGTGCCCGCGGTTTTTCTGGGACTGGAACGAGCACCTCGGGGCGGACGGTGCTCTGGGCTTCATCTCCACGCCGGCCATCCCTCTCTGGTACGGGCTTGCGGCGGCCCTCGAGATGCTGTTCGAGGAGGGGCCGGAGACGGTGTTCGCGCGCCACCGGCGGTTGGCGGCGAGCGCACGGGCGGCGGTGGCGGGCTGGAACCTCGAGCTCGTCAGCACGCGCCCGGCCGAGCACAGCGATACGGTGACGGCGATCCTGCTGCCCGAAGGCGCGCGGCCCGATGCGTTCCGGGCCTTGTGCCGGGAGCAGTACGGGGTCGCGCTGGCGGCCGCCATTGGGCGCTGGGCCGCGAACGGATTTCGAATCGGTCACCTCGGCGCACTGAGCGAGGCGATGATCCTGGGCGCGCTGGGCGCGACCGAACTCGCCCTGGCGGACGCGGGCATTCCCCACCAGAGCGGCGGTGCGGCGGCGGCGCTGGCCAGCCTGCGGGCAGATCAGCCCGGGGAGACCACCCTGCGGGCCGTCGGTTAGCGGAGAATTCGCGTCAGGCGAACGCCTCTTCCCAGGTACCGCGCGTCGCGGCCCGCGAGTACTCCGTCGACCGGTTCTCGAAGAAATTGGTGTGCTCAAGCGCGTTGAGCATCTCGTCCATCCAGGGCAGCGGATTCGAGTCGGCTTCGAAGATAGCCTCCTGCCCGAGGCGGCTCAGCCGCCGGTTGGCGATGTAACGGATGTAGGCCTTGACCTCGGCGGCGGTGAGGCCCTCGACGCCGCCCAGTTCAAACGCCCTGTCGATGAACGCGTCTTCGTGGTGGACGACGGTCTCACAGGCGTCGCGCAGGTCGCGCGCGAGGTCGTCGGTGTCGATGTCGGGGTTTTCCTGCAGGAAGGTCCGGTACAGCCGGACGATCGAGTTCGTGTGCAGGGTCTCGTCGCGGGCCGACCACGTGACGATCTGACCCATTCCCTTCATCTTGTTGAACCTCGGGAAATTCAGCAACACGGCGAAACTCGCGAATAGCTGAATCCCTTCCGTGAAGGCTCCGAACATGGCCAGGGTCCGGGCGATGTCCTCGCGGGTGTCGGTGCTGAAGCTCTGCATGTAGTCGTACTTGTCGCGCATCTCCTTGATATTGAGAAACGCTTCGTACTCGACTTCCGGCATGCCGATCGTGTCGAGGAGGTGGGAGTACGCCGCGATGTGCACGGTCTCCATGTTGGAGAACGCGGCCAGCATCATCTGCACTTCGGTCGGTTCGAATACACGCGCATAGTGCCGCATGTAGCAGTTGTTGACCTCAACATCCGACTGCACGAAGAAACGGAAGATCTGGGTCAGCAGGTTCCGTTCCTCGTCGGTGAGCTTTTCGCTCCAGTCCTTGACGTCCTCTGCGAGTGGAACCTCTTCCGGCAGCCAGTGAATCCGCTGCTGCTGCAGCCAGGCCTCGTATGCCCACGGGTAGTGGAACGGCTTGTAGACGGGGTTAGCCTTGAGTAAGGACACCGCTGTCACTCCGCTCTGGCGGGCATGCGGGCAACCGGCAGGAGCCGCCTCCTGCTACATGGTGGCCCGGTCGGCACGCACGGCACAAGATACAGTGTCAGGAGCGGATTGTGAACGCTTGGCATCGTGCGCGCTCCGAGCCCGCTGCAGCCTAGGAGCCTGCGCCGTAGGAAAGAGATGAGATAATGCGGCCCCTGTGTTGCTGGATGCGCTGTGATGCCGACGACGTTTCGACCGTATGACCCGGATCAGATGCTGCTGTTGCCGCCGAGCTTGCGGGACTGGTTGCCGGCGGGTCACCTGGCGGAGCACGTGAGCGACTTGGTGGACGGGCTGGACCTGTCGGCGTTCTACGAGCGCTACGAGGGTGACGGCCGCCGGAAGTCGCCGTATGAGCCGCGGATGATGCTGAAGGTGCTGATCTACGGGTATGCGACGGGGGTGTGCTCGTCGCGCGGTCTGGCGCGCAAGCTGGAGGAGGACGTGGCGTTCCGGGTGCTGGCGGCGGGGAACTTTCCGAGCCACCGGACGCTGTGCGAGTTCCGGCACCGGCACCTTGCGGACTTCCGTCGTCTGTTCGTGTCGGTGGTGTCGCTGGCGCGCGAGATGGGGCTGGCGAACTTCGGCAAGCTGTCGATCGACGGGACGAAGGTGCGGGCGAACGCGAGCAAGCGCAAGGCGATGAGCTACGGTCGGATGCAGGAGGAGGAAGCGCGTCTGGAGGGGGAGATCGAGGCGCTGCTGTCGCGTGCGCAGGAGACGGACGCGGCGGAGGACGCGCGTTTCGGGGAGGCGTTCCGTGGCGACGAGCTGCCGTCGGAGCTGCGGCGCCGGGAGCAGCGTCTGGCGGCGATCCAGGCGGCGAAGGCGCGGCTGGAGGCGCGGGCGCGGGCGGCGGACGACGCGCGTGGCCGGGAGCCGGGATCGACGCGGAACCCGAAGGGGGGTCAGCCGTACAAGCGCGCGTACGGCGAGCCGGAGGCGAAGGCGCAGGACAACTTCACGGATCCGGAGAGTCGGATCATGAAGACATCGTCGGAAGGCTTCCAGCAGTGTTACAACGCGCAGGTGGTGGTGGAGGGTGCGCACCAGTTGATCGTCGCGACGGAGGTGTCGGCGCAGGCCAACGACCAGGGGCGTCTGGTGCCGCTGCTGGATGCGGTGGCGGCGGCTCACGGGCAACGGCCGGCGACGGTGCTGGCGGACGCGGGCTACTGCAACGAAGCGGACCTGGTGGAGCTGGAGGCGCGCGGGGTGGACGGTCACGTGGCGCTGGGCCGGGAGGGCAAGCGCGCGGCGGTGAAGGATGCGGCGAAGCACCCGGCCACGGCGCGCATGGCGGCGAAGCTCGCCACGGCCGCGGGGCGGGCGCAGTATGCGGAACGCAAATGGCTCTCGGAGGCGCCCAACGGCTGGGTAAAGGAAGTGATCGGCTTTCGCCGTTATCGGAACGTTCCGATAATGGCGGTTATGAGAACCTTATGATTATGGGAACCTGAGCCGCTTCGGTTGTTGTTTCTCAAGGGATTGGGTACGGATCAGGTTCCCATAAGTTTGGTGGGTTCAGGCGCCTGCGAGCATTGCGAGCAACTCGTCCTGCACA
>JAJDZX010000019.1 GCA_022824395.1 Alphaproteobacteria bacterium | reverse complement strand
CCCGTTCCTCCTCAACGCCTCATACGACCAAACCGACATCGCCGTGCCATGGCTCGGAAACCGACGGCTCCGGATCAGCTTCCTGTGAGCGGTCAACGCTCGATTCACATCAATGCCGGCCGTTGGGATTCGAGGCTAGTCTCCGAACTGTTTCCTCGTTTGCGTTCTTGCCGACAGATGCCAACCGGTTTCCGTATGCCGTTGCGATCGACAGATCTCGTAGGTCATTTCCCAGAGCCTCAGGGTTAATTTGTTCATAAACAGGTGTCATTACGCCGACCGCGACTTTTGCTGCGATGCCGGAAGCGACATCAAAACTAATGCTCTGCCCGCTACCAACCGTGATCTTCAGCATCACCTGCTCAAATATCTTGAAAGTTTCTTCCGCTAGCCCCTCCAAGGCTGTGCGAACGACCATCCCGGAACGACGCTTCCCGATCTCGTCACGTTGCGCTAGCTGGACATCCAATGGCCCGAGCTCTGAAACTGGCGTCATGAAAATCTCGCTGGCGCCTAACGCGATCAGTGTTCCGGCGCTCTTGCAAATCGAGGTAACGCACAGGTAGAACTTCTCGGAGGTGTTTTGTAGGAGCCTCGCAATCTGATAGGCATGCTGGGCGTGGCCTCCGTTCGTCGTCAGATAGAGAATCGAATTCGGATACCGCTTGTGGCTGGCAGAGGGCTGCATCGCCTGGATCAATCGACTATATCCCGCGTGGTCAATGTCCCCGTGATAAATGAAAACTCTCGCCTGCAGTTCCTCAGCCACTTTGTTGGCAGCCTCAACCACGTTGTCGTTCAGTGTGTCCATCGGGGCTGAACTCCACGAGCTTCTAGGGACTACCCAGACAGCTTCGCCTCTAGCCGTCGTACCTCGAAAGCCGCCGGTTGGCACACCGTCCATTTGGGCCACGGCAGCGCCCAATGTAACGGATTGTTGACTGAACCGTCATCGGCCTTCTCACCCAAATGTGTTTGGGTGCAAATCGCTTCTCAGATCTGCTGAGCTCCCCTCAGCGCCCGCATGCCAAACGCCGTCAACCGACCCGGCGGGGGCCGGGATGTTCAGCGCTTCCCAGCCGGGAGCCGGAGTTCCCACGATCGCAACTGGCCGCGCCGCGGCCGTCCCGCTACCCCCCGGAGGGCGGGACATTATCGTGGCGGCCTTTCGTGCCGTGGAACCTTACTGCGAGTCAGGAACCCATAAAGACGATGCGTGGGCGCCCGGGTTACGCATGGTAGGGATTGTCAAGAGCCAGTCGGGCATTTGTGCCGCAATTCCGCGTGGTAGTTGGTCACCAACTCCGCCATCTCCGGGCCCCGCCCCCATGCCTCATGGCTCATGGCTCATGGCTCATGGCTCAACAGCTCAATACACTCCGACCCAACCGCCGAATTGCCCGAAACGAAACGACACCTTCCACCTCGCATCATGTCTACGCAGGCATAGGCAAGACGCTGTGCACGGGCCGCAGATACTTCCCCAATGTCAGCGCATCGTATCGATTGAAGAAGGTTTCGAAATGGAACCGTTGGTGATCTCCATTGTCGTCGATCAGGATGAGTTCGTCCTCTCCGAGCGGCCCCCCACCCTGCGCGCCGCAATACCCGGACACGTCCCCGAAGAGCTGCGCCTCTGAGATTTTCCCGAAGTGCCTCCTGAACGCCGACGACTGGATGAAGTGGCGGCATGGGCTAGACGGATCGAAATTCCTGCCTCTCTGGCTCGGATGGGGGTGACCGGAAATCATCCCCACCAGAGGCCGATCGGCACCAAAGGACTCGACGACCCGGTACAGAGTCGTCGAGAGCGTATTGCCGAATATTTCCTTGAGTGCCTGTATCGCTTCGATCGATGGTTCCAGGGAGCGCGCCTCGTCGTTGAACCGTTCACGAAGGAAGAGCAGCCGAGCCGCGGCGAAGTTGGCTTCCGCTTCCACCTCTTCCCGGCAATCCGGGGTCAACGTGAGGGCGTTGTCGCCGAGCATTATCTCCTGATGCCAGGGGATGAGACTGTGCCCAATTTCATGTCCCTCGTTCCACCGATGCTTCAATTTGGGTAACGATGAATCGAGAAGAATGCGCCTCCGATCCGGAAGATAGAGCGCCTGAAGCGAGGCTTTCCTAATTGCCTCGATGAGGAGAGTCGGCCGCCTGTAGACCTGGGTCCCCGCTACGCGGATTCGGCTGATGGCCTCGCGCAAGACGCCAGGATCGTCTGCCGTGTAGAACTCCCGATCGAGCTTCAACAGCTCCCGTACATCCTCCAGCCGAAGCGGGGGTTCGGGATGACCCAGCCCCCGTAGCACGCGCTCGACGCGCTCATCGATGTCCTTCGCTGTCTTTTCGGACAGGACGCGGTTCCTGGCCAAATCCCGTCCCCTATTCGCTATTTCTGCTCGCTGAGCACGGCAACGAACGCTTCCAGCGCCGCGCCCTCTTCCGGCGTCAACTCCGCAGTCGACTCCGAACGCGCGGCAAACCGGACACCCTCATCGAACAACCTCGCATCCTTCAGCGCAGCCAGTCCCGCCACCTGCATGAGTCCGGCCTGCGGAACCTCGAAATAGTTGGCGAGTTGGTAGGCCGTTCGCAATTCCGGTCTGTGGTACGGGTCGCTCTCCGCTTCCACCAGATCGGCCATATCCACATCCGCGTCGTCAGCAAGCTGCTCCAGACTCATGCCCCGCTGCCGTCGCATCAGATTGACGAACCGCCCGAATGCCACGTTCGGACTCTCCTCGTCGGCCACATCCGTGGGAATGCGCTCGCCGTCAAACACCGGATCGACCGCCAGCCGACCCGCGCCGATCTCAGCGTCGCCCTCGCGCTGCGCCATGCGCAAACACCAGTCCTTGCTGATTTCGATCTTCATTTCGATCTCCCCTTCGCAATGAAGGCCTGCGCGTCCTCTGGGGTCATCTCGAAATAGCGCAGACCCTCGTGGTCAGGATCGGCTCCTAAATCCGTCATCCCGCAGGTATTGGCGTAGAAACCGTTCGCCTGCGGCAGCGAATGAAGCCCGATCCTTCCGTGAAACTCCAGATCCGCGCTCAATGCCACAGCAGCCCTGATCAGGATGCTGCCGACACCACGATAACGCGGAGGATCAAACAACTCGGCCCGGTTCCACGGCGCGTTCTCGACAAACTCCACGTAGACGAGATGCTGCCCCTGCTGACCATCCACCCGTCCCCGGTGCTTCACCGTGTCTACGATCATCATGCCCTGGGTTACTCCATCGCAAAGGATGCTGAAACCCGGGTTGGCCAGCATCCCCTGCAGAGCCGCCACCTTCCTGCGCCAGTCCCAGTGTCGGCTCTGCGGCCAATGGGCCCGCTCAACCCCCGCCCGCCTAAGTCGCTGCATCGCCCTGAACAATTCCGGCACCCACTCTCCTTCCCAGTCCGCCAGCTGCTCCTCGGTGATAACGTGCCAAAGCTCAGCGGCCACCGGCTCGCCACTCGCCACGTCCAACAGATGAACCTCCGTGACTTCTACGGTCATAGCATCATGACCTCGGCCTTTTCCTTCGTGGCCTCGTTCTCGAAGAACAGCTTGTTGCCGCTCTCCAGACGCGCCTCGATCACCTGATACATCCTCAGGGCCTGGCGCAGAAGCGCTGTCTTGCTCAGCTCCCTCTTCTCGCTCAGCGCTTCCAGGACCGCCATCTCGGCTTCCGTGAGGTTGAGCGTCATCGTTCTCTTGGCCGCCACCGCTCCTCCCTCCTCGTGCATGTCTCCGAGCAAGTCGAATGTATGACTTCCTTGGCCGAGAGTCAATCAAAAAGAAAATAGTATATGGCCCTTGACTAGCTAAAAAGAGGCTATATCTTACGCTCTAAGCCCAAGGCAGTTCGCCGCATGGAGGCTTCGTTCGTTGGTACGCACATCCCGATCCCGGATGGGGGACCACATGGTGAAGGCAGTTCACAGCCACCAGCCGGTACCCGCCCATCGATACCAACCCTGGCGAAACCGAACCAACCCAAAGGAGGGTTACCAATGACCGGCAACGATCCCGACAAGAAAATCGACATCATCGTCAACGGCACGCCTCACCCCGTCTCGGGCGACGAGGTCTCGTTCGACCAGGTCGTCGACATTGCGTATCCAGACGGAGGATGCGGTCCGCTGATCACCTACACGGTGAACTTCTACAACGGCGCCGGACGTCCACCCGAAGGCAAGCTGACCAAGGAGCAAAAGGCCAAGGTCAAGAACGGGACCGTGTTCAATGTCACACGCACTGATCGCTCGTAACGACGATCTGCGGCGCCTACAGGACGAAGGCTATACGCTCCGCATCGTCGACCAAGCCTATCTCCTGGTCGAAAACATCCCGTATGTAACCGCTCAAGGCGAGGTTCATGAAGCCATCCTGATCATGAACCTCACCCTGAGTGACGACGTCACGGTGCCGCCAGACACCCATGTCGCCCATTGGACCGGGGAATTTCCCCATTGTGCAAACGGCGAAAAACTCATCGCGCTGCTTCACGAGGGTGCTGGCAAAACTCCGTTAACGGGTTCGTTGCCGCCCGTCTACCAGTTCTCAGCCAAGCCTGCCGGCGGCGCCTACAGGGACTACCATCATAAGGCAGCTACCTACGTCGAAATTCTTGGCCGTGAGGCCCGCAAACTCGACCCGGACGCGACGGCCCAACAGTGGAAAGTCACAATCGACCACGAAGATGACGAGAACATCTTCCGCTTTGCCGACACTGCCTCAGCACGCCAGAACACAAGCGACCTCGCCCGAAAGCTTCAGCCGGAGCGAATAGCCATCGTCGGCGCGGGCGGGACTGGCTCCTATGTCCTCGATTTTGTGGCGAAGACATGGGTGCGGGAAATCCATGTGTTCGACGACGACCCGTTTCTCCAGCACAACGCCTTCCGTTCGCCTGGCTCGTTTGATCGAGGGGAGATTGAAGGAGGCCCGATCAAGTCGACCCTCCATGCCGGCAGGTACGCAGCCATGCGCAAGGGCATCGTGGCCCGCGAGGCACGAATCGACGACACAAACGTAGGGCAACTCGGCGACTTCGAGACGGTTTTTCTCTGCATGGACGGCCATCCGATCAAGGGGAAGATCCTGGACGTCTGCCTGGCCAACGACGCACTGCTCATTGACGTCGGCATGGGATTGCATCGCACGGGCGATTCGCTCGCTGGCACCCTCCGAACGACTGCCTTTCTCTCCGGTCACCGTGACCATGCTGCGCACTGCATGGACATGGCAGGCGATGTAGCGGAGGGCGAATACGACCGCAATGCGCAGCTTGCCGAGCTGAACGCGCTGAATGCCGCGCTCGCGGTCATCAAGTGGAAGAAGGTCCGTGGTTTCTACAACGATTTGGAACGGGAACTCAACTGCGAGTATGTCATCGACGGCAATAGGCTCATGAACTCCTTCTGCCTCGACCCGCACTCATGAAACTGCGCCAGGTCACGCCTGAATTCGTCGACGAGATTCCGCGCAAGTTGGATCGCGGCAAGCTCTACGTCTGTTGTCAATACCGAGCGGTAAAACACCTGTGTGCGTGCGGCTGCGGTGCCGCCATCAATACCCCGCTGCATCCCACCGGCTGGACGCTTATCTGCGATGGGGTTTCGATCAGCCTATGGCCGTCGATCGGTAACTGGAGCGAAGAGTGTCAGTCCCACTACTGGATCCGCAACAACAGAATCCGCTGGGCTCCAAAGTGGTCCCGGCGCCGGATCATAAAGGAGAAAGAATCTCGCCAGCTCGAACTCGATCAATATTTCGGCTTGAACTTCTCTCCCCAACCCCCTCGACCAGAATGGCCGGAAGTCGCAGACTTCACATCCCTCCGCAACTGGCTTGGCCGCCTTGCGCGCCGCCTACTGCGTCGGCCCTAATTCCTCAACACCTCCCATCGGCAAACCGACCATCCTCGCCGTTACCAAATTGACCACTCCTATCCGTCCATCACCTTGGCCCTCCGCACGGCTGCCTCCCAACCGATTGCCGCTATCCGCCCTTCCATGCACATACCTCACCTCTTCCATTCAGAAATCCAGGTCTTGGCCCTGCCGGCCTCTTCTCAAACTGAATCTCCATCAACGCACCCCCCTTGTCTGATCAGTGGCAATGTCCGCGTGACCAAGCACAGCCCGGATCATTGGCAGGGACACGACGACGGTCACGGCCGCGACAACCCTGCGGTGCGTCCCTGCCCTCGACAAATGCTCGGGCCATTGCCCAACACGAGCGCGCGCCGGTTTGCGTGTCACGATGGGTATACCCGTAGCGACGTTGGGCGTGCACACCCGCGAGCCCTGTTTCCGTGTTCATTTTGGGCAGGTTCGGCGTTAATGTACGGATCCCGCTGGGGGCACACGCAAAATGAACAGCTCGACCGCCCGCATCGGCTACGCCAGGGTCTCGACCGCCGACCAGAGCCCCGATGCCCAGGTCTCGGCGCTGGAGGCCGCCGGCTGCACGATGGTGCGGACCGAGACCGGCGACGGCACCACCCTTGCGGGGCGTCCCGAGCTGCAGACCATCCTCGCCTTCATCCATGCCGGCGAGACGCTGGTGGTCACGCGCATCGACCGGCTGGCGCGGTCGCTCCGGGACCTCCAGGTCATCGTTGCGACGCTGAAGGACAAGGGCGCCCACCTCGCCGCCACCGAGCAGCCGGTTGACACCTCGACCGCGGCCGGCAAGGCGTTCTTCGACATGCTCGGCGTGTTCGCGGAGTTCGAGACCAACCTCCGCCGCGAGCGGCAGGCCGAGGGGATCGCCGCGGCCAGGCAGCGCGGCGTCTACCGCGGCCGCCCGCCCAGGATCGACATGGAAGCCGTCAGGGAGCGCCTGGCCGGGGGCCAGTCGCCGACCGAGATCGCCCGCGAGATGGGTATCTCGCGCGGCACCGTCTACAAGGCCAGGGCGGGCAACCCCGGCGCGCCCCGCGCGGATTGACGGGGCCGGGCACAGGCAGATGCGCACTGCACGCGTTCGCACATTTCCCGGCAACGCCCGGGCGCGCGACTTCGTCGTGGGCGACGTCCACGGCTGCTTCCGGACCCTCGCGCGCGCACTCGCCGAACTCCAATTTGACGCCGCCCGCGACCGGCTGTTTGGCGTCGGCGACCTTGTGAACCGAGGCCCGCACAGCCACGAAGCCGTTGACTGGCTCGAACGGCGTTTCGAGGCAGTAGCGATGGGCAATCACGATCGTGCGGCGTTGCACTGGTTTGAAGCGAAACTCCGCGGATCAAGGGCGACGGACCATGACTGGAAGGACGCGCTGGAGCCGCGGGACTACCCGCGCTGGCGCGATGCTCTTCGGCAGATGCCGCTGGCGCTCACCATCGAGACACCACATGGCCCAGTCGGCGTCATTCACGCAGAAGCGCCGGACCCGGACTGGCGCCACACCGTTGCCCTGCTGGACGCGGGATCCGAAAGCGACATCGATGACGCGCTGCTCGGCTTCGAGGAGTACACCCCGGCCATCCGCTGGATGAAGTCCAGGCCTGTGCAGGGACTGCGCGCGCTCGTGTCGGGCCACTTCGTCGTCGAGGAGGTCGAAGTCGCGGTCAACCGCTGGAACCTCGACACGGGCGCCGGGTTCGATGACCGGAACCGCCTGAGTCTTCTCGAAGTGAATGCACGCAAGCTGCAAGCCCTGACATTCGACGTCAAAGAAGACGCCTGATCGTCAACCTCACCTGCCGGGTGACGACCGATGCCGACGCCAGCGGTAGTACATCTGCTCGGCAACGCCGACCGCGCGGATCGCATCCACCTGGTTTCGGCCCTGTCCGACCAACACCTCAACCTGGCGCAGCTTTGCCACCATCTCCTCGGGCCGATGACGCATGATGTCGTACATCATTGACCAGCCCAAACATTCCGACTGGATCAACCGATCGGGGCTGGTCAAGAGCTCAGGTATGCCCGGTCAGTCGCCGGTGCGTTGATAAGGACCCTTGGCTAAATGTCCTCAACCGGCAGCAATTCGCGGCCAAGTCCCAGCCTGTGGGCATTGTGAATGTGATGCAATGAAGGCTCGTTCCGCCCAAACACAATCTCGGCCTGAATTCCGCGCTGGGCGTTTACCTGGATGTCCTCCATCATCGGGTAGTCCTCTTGTTCGACGGCATCCCTGAATCTCTCAAGTCCATGTTCATACGACTTCGCAGAATCTGTGAAGTGTTTTTCGACGTTGGGATCAACGTACCACGTGTGAATCGTCCGGCACTTTGAAGGTGAGCCTCCGAGAGGGAAAATTCGAAAAAAATCCACGCCCATCGGACCCACCGCCATGATGACGTTCGGGTAAAGGAAATACGTAGTGGACGTTATCTGCTTGTAAGGCCAATGAGCCGGGTCCGGTATCAGCATCCGCATAAGGTTGAATCTCTGATTGGCGGCGACCATGCGCAGGTTCTTTTCGAAGCTGTCGAATGTCTGTAAGTCCCCCATTACCTCCTGGGCGGCGGTCTCTGCGTGGAGCACGTTGATGTGATAAAGCTCGCCGAAGGAATCGATGCCCAGTTTCCAGTTCATCCGTGCATCGATGGCTTGCGTACCGGCATGAGGATGACTCGATAACTTCCAGTGAACCAGGTCGTCCTGAAGTCCTGCCAGGGACTCCTCCTCGTCAACCGGGTCGCCTGGAGTCGGCCGTACCCACAAGGTGCCGCACAGTTCAGCCGAAGGTAATGTGATCAGCGGCAGATCGATGCTCGACTGGTTCGCAAACCGACTGCCCTTGTTGACCTCCAGCAATTTGCCGTCATTTCCATACGTCCATGCGTGGTACGGACACGTAAATCGATCTCTGGAGCCGCGTCCTTCGGGCACTACCCTGCCCCCGCGATGCCTGCAGACGTTCGCATACGCTCGAAATCGTCCTTCGCCATCCCGAACCATGAGTATCGGGATGCCTGTTACATTGTCCGACCAGTACGTATTGGGTTCGGGCAGTTCGGACGAGAGACCCATGCACAAGGGTGTATTCCGGAAAAACACATCCTGCTCTTGCTCCAGGAGTTGCGGGCACGCGAAATCCGACATCGGTACACGCATGACGCCGCCCGCATCGGCAGTCGTATCGTTGGCGATGTGCCCAGCGAGTTCATGCAAGATGCGAAGTCGTTCGGAATTGTCCACGTATCCGGTTTCTGCAATGCGAATAGTAGATTAGGTTAACGTCGACCGCATTTCTGCCCTCCCGGCAACCCATCGGGCCAGCCGAGCCATCGGTCTCCGAAGCACTCTCCGAAACGCCTGCCGATTCGCTGCCCGAAACGCGACCACACAATTGTCGGGAGGCGCGCAGACGCCCGCAACCGCACTTGCTGCACGACTGGCTCAGTATTGTTGATGCACATCCCGCCACGGATCGCCACGCATGTCCTGCGCGTTCCCTTCGCATCGCACCGGTCCCCTGCACCGCTGCCGATGACCGCGCCGGCGAGACATCATTCTGAACCGTAAGGCAGGACAGCCAAACGGGATCGGCCGGATTCGAAACAGATGATCGTCGCTTGCATTGGCGCAGTCGCGGCTGCCCGGAACGTCCTCACCGCGTCCGCGTGCCCCAGGAGCGATTCGGCCCCGCCTGCCGTCACCACGATCGCCGCTCCGCGGCCGAACCCCCGTGACCGGGCTGCAATCATCCGTGTTCCGGGCTCGGGCCGCCTTTTTTTGGCAGGCGCCGCTCGGGCCCTGGCGCGATGCGCGCCGCCGGGGCCGCCGCCCTTCCGGGCCCTCGAACAGGCCGCGCGCGAAGCAGTGACATCCCTGAACGGTGTGCCGCCGGTACCGACAAACACGCACGAATGGCCAACCCGAGGCCAACCCCGCATTGCATGGGGCGTCAAGCGCACCGGGCGCGGCGTCGGCGTGCAGCCCGCCAGCCTCCACTTACACTCTTCAACTACCGCGCCAGTGGTGGCAAGCCCTCGCACGCCTCTTAACGTTCGGAGATACCAGCGGACGACCCCGGTGCCCGGCCGCGCTTGGCGCTCCTCGCTGCCGGACCCGCCGCCGGACCAACTCCAGTTCTGCACCACGGAGCAGGCCCGGCGCTCACCAGCGCGCCGTGACGCTGAACCCGGCGCCGTGCTCGAGCGGCGCATTGTCATCGACGCTCTCCCCCATTCCAATGCACACGTTGCCGAATGAGGTCCGAACGCAGAGCAGCCAGGAGCCCGCTACCTGCCAGCGAGTGCAAAGTCGGCCCCGCGCGAATAACCGACGGGCAACTGGCTGATCGACTCCTCGACGAGGCGCCTGGACAGAAGCGGCATCTCTCTCGTCGCGTAATCCACGATTTCGCGCACGCTGACCTGCCCGTCAATATCCTCATCGGCCTTGCCCCGGAGCCCCTCAAGCAGAAGATAGGTCAAAGCGCCGTGGGGCCGGGACACCAGCTCCACGGCATCCTCGTCTCCCCGCGAGGCGGCAAGAATGTGGATGCCCCCGACCCGGGCGATCCGGCGCAAGGCCTTCCGCCCCACCGCCTCATCGAACATCCCCCGCCCCAACGCATCAGCAACGGCGCCGGAGCGGCACGAGTCAAGGATCAAGAAGACGCGGCTGGCTCGCGTCCCGGTCAGCAGGCGCATCAGGTCCCGGCTGGAAACACCATGCCGCCGTACCATCGATGCCGTGACATTCCCGGCCACGTCCCATGCCTCGGTAAACGGCAGGAGGTACCACTCCCAACCCTCCCCTTCCTGGAGAGCCACGCCGTGACCGGAGAAATAGAGCACGAGTACATCGCGCGGGGCGGCGGCCTCCAAGGCAATGCGGCCCTTGATGGCAGCCGCGTGAGCCTCGGCATCCAGCAGCGTGACCGCAGTGACGTCTTCAAACAGGCGCTCGCCACGATCGCGCAGGACCTCGGCCACGGCCCGGGCATCGTTGCGGCCATACGAAAGTTCCCACGTCGGCCGGACGTAGTCGTTGATGCCGACGGACACCAGCTGCATGTGCGGGCGCTCCCGGGCCGGGAGCGGGCCGGGCAACGTGACCGGCGCCGACGGCCTTCCCTCGATGCCGTCGGCACTCACGCCAATCGCGTGAAACGTGTTGGCCCCCGGCAGAAGCTGCACCGGGTACTCGAACATGCCCTCTCCGGGAACGGCGTGCATGCGTTCAGGAGGCACCAGTTTGCCGTTGTGGTACAAGCGGATTTCCAGTATCGCCTGCGGCGGGTACTCGGGATCGTCCAGCCGGACCCGCACCGGCAATCGGCCGCTGGCGTCGGCCGAGCCGGCGTCCACAGGATCGATCGCGACCCCTGGCGGCAGGACATACCCGTCCTCCGGCAAGTCGGCGGAACCTTCGTTCAGAAAGCGGGGCGCCGCCTCATCCAGCTTTCCCAGCAGCCCGGGCTCGAACCAGCGCTCCGAAAACGCGTCAACCGGGAGGGTTTCCGCTGCCGTGTCGCCGGCCCATAGCAAGGCGTCGACACCGTCCTGGGGACCATCGAAACGTCCCACCCTGTCGACCACGGCCCAGCCGCCATCTCTCGTGCACAGCAGGCTGGCGATCCGCCGCGCGCCCCCGTTGCCGGAATAGTCGTAAATCCCGATGGTTCCGGCCGCCTCGCCGACAAACACCCACTGGCGCGCGGCGTCCATCGCGATGGCCGCCGCCGGGCTCTCGGCGCGCAGGTCGAAGGCCGACACCGGACGGTACCGCGGCGACAGCGACCACACCTGGACGCGCCCGCCGTCGTCGAGCGTCGCGACATGCCGTCCCCGTCGGTCGACGACGACCGATTGCACTGATCCGTCGTGCGCGTTCCGCGACACCTGAAACGTTCCCGACGCGGCCCGATCCGGAAACGGCCCGACGCAGACGTTGCCCCGGTCGTCCCCGAGAACCAGGGTCCGGCCATCCGGCGCGAACGCGCCGGCGGTCACCCTCGCCGCCTCAATGCAGCCGCTGAGACGCACCGGCGCCCCGTCGGGCCGAAGCAGGTCCATGGCGATCAGCGAGCCCCACGGCAGGCTGTACACCGTGCGCGACCCGTCCGCCGACAGAAGCGGTACAAACTCCGATGCGGCGTCGGTCACGTGCTCCTTCCGGTCGTCTCGCATGACGGTCCAGCCGCCGTCCGGCGCCGGAAAAGCGACTGCTCTTCCACCGGCCGACAAGACCGGTAACGGGCGAGGGCCGAGCGGCGCTCCTGTTGCCCCGATCCGCTGCATCCGGTCACCCGGGCGCGCCGCAGTCAGCGACCCGTCTCGGTTCACGATGACGATTTCGGTATCGGTTCCGGTACCCACTGCCGTCCCGGCTACGGCACGTTCGCCAACGGCGCCCCCCAGCTGCACCCCTTCGCTCAAGTCCCAGATACGTCCATCCCCTTCTTCCAGGAGGACAAACAGCAGATTGCCGTCGCTGCTGATGCTCAATCCGACCACCGGACCGGCGGCCTTGTTGCGGGCGATCTCGAGCTTCGGACGAACGACGCGGAGTGACACGCGGGATCCTTCGGCCACACGGCGCTGGTCCCCCAGCGACCGAACGATCGGGGAAAGGATCCTCATCCCCTCCGCAAGCGCGGGCGCCACGGGATGGTCTGCCGCTCCCGCCACGGCGATCGCCATCCCCGTCAGCGCAAGACGGGCAATCGCTCCCTGACGGCCTTTCACACGTGCGCTCACGCCGCTATCGCAGCGCGAACACAGCCGCGACCCCGAATGGCCCTCAGGTTCCCGGATCCGGCCCGACGATCTCGTAGTCGAGCGTCCCGACGCTCCAGGACGCGGCGGCGTCCGCCTCCCCCACATCCGCCCGCAGCGCCTCCACAGCCTCGACCACGTACGCCTCCGGCGACGGGACCACGGCCAGGTCCTTGTGCCGACCGGTCAGCAGCTCGATCCGGTCGGCCTTGTCGGACACCATGGCGACGAGCAATCCCCGCCCGAAAGGAGGAACCGTGCGAAACCGGAAGCCGGCGTGCTCACCCGGCAGGCTCACTGGATCTCCCGGGCCGATCCTGGCCGGGACGCCCGCGCGCAGGCTTGAGTCGTTCGGAAACAACTGGACCAGCTTTCCGTCCGCGTCGACGTCGAATACCGTGAGATACCCTGCACGGTCGCTCTCCACCATGATGTCGATTTCCGTTCCCGGCTCCAGCCTCGGCACCGGATCGACCCGCGTTCGCACGGGCGTCGCGGCTGCGGCGGAGGGCTGCCCGGTTGCCTGCACGAGAACATCCTTGGCAAACGCGACCACCCGCAATCGCACGGGCGGCGCCGCTTCGAGGGAAGGTCGCTCGACCGCCTGCACGAGAACGTCCTTGGCAAACGCAGCGACCCGCGACGGCGCCGTTCGGGCCGGCCCGAACGCCAATTCGCCGGTCCGGCTCGGCATCGCCTCCAACTGCGGCGTCAGCCCTTTCCTGCAGTCCCGCGGGTACCGCTCGCAGTAGGCTCCGGACTGCGCCTGAACGTAGTTCTGCAGCTCGGCGATCGTGACCGTGCCATCCTGATCAGCGTCTGCCTTGCCGTCCCGGACCCCCCAAAGCAGCCGCCGCGTGTACACGCTTCCGGCCGTATCGCCCGTCGCGTCACGATCCAGCAGGGCCTGTTGGTCGGCGCGCACGGCGGTCCAGACCACGACATCCGGATCGCCGGAGCGCAGCACGGATTCGATGCCCGTCACGGCCGCCAGATCGCCCTTGTGCACGACGCGTTCCGCCGCAGCCGCTGTCTCCGGGTCGGCTGCCAGCCGGACGGGCGACCCGTCCGGAAGACGGAGGGTCTTCACGTATTGCCAGCCATCGTCAACGCCCACGCCCTTGGTGCTGGTTCCCGAGTGGCAGGCGTCAATCACGACGCGCACCTGGCGCCCCTCCAGGTCGTCGAGCAAGGCACCGATCTCATCGTCGGTGATCATGCCCTGTACCTGCCGGTCGCCATCCAGGTACGCATCGACCGGAACCAGCGTCTCGTCCTTTCCGTCGACCTCGTCCCGGTCCTCGTCCCATTGCTGGAATCCATGTCCGCTGAAGAACAGCAGCACCTCATCGCCGACCGCGGTCCCGTCCACCAGCCATTCCCGAGCCGTCCGCAGGATATTGTGCCGGGTCGCTTCCGAATCGGTCAGCAGCCGGATGTCACCGCGTGCAAACCCGGCGTGTTCCGTGAGGAACGCCGCCATCGCACGGGCATCGTTCGGAGCTCCGGGCAAATGCGAAAAGTTCCGATACGCGCCGATCCCGACGAGCAGCGCCCGGCGCGCCCGCACCCGGTCCACTCCGTTCAGGGCCGCGGCTTCAGCGGCAGGCATCCGTCCGCGGTTGACGACCTCCACCCGGCGGTTCCGTTCGTCGTCCGCGGGCATTCCGGCGAGCGGATAGCTCTCCCCGAAACCCACCGCGATCAGGCGATCGCTCGCGACCCCCGCGTTCACGACGAGGTGCCGCTTGACCGCGTGCGCGCGCCGAACGGAAAGACTGCGGTTGTAGTCCGCGTCGCCCGTGCTGTCGGTGTGGCCCTGCAGCGAAAACACGAACGGGAGCATCGCCGGCTGGAGCAGCGCCTTCCCCAGCTCGTCCACCTGGCTCAGGGCGTGCGGCGTGAACCTGGCCGAATCGTACTCGAACTGGATCGCCGGCAGCGTCATTCCCTGCTGAACGGAGAGTGCCGAGCCGGGCCCGGCCGGGTCGGGATCGCCCACAACGACGACCCCCTTCCTCGGGCCGATTCGCTTGACGATCTCGTCCTCCCCGGCAACCTCCTGCGCCGCTGCCGGTGAACTGAACCACAGGCTGCCGGCTGCCCCCCCGGCAACAAGAAACGCACCAAGGGCGAGGGCCTTCAACGCCATCGAAGCCACGTCGTCTCTCCGTTGTTGCCTGGATCCGGGTATCGGGAACTACTCGATCAGGATGACCACCTGGTCCTTGGCCCACGCCGCCTCTTGACGACGCAGCGTGATCGCCAGGTCCTTTGCCACGGAATCGGCAGAGCCTTGCAGGGCGAGAAACGGACCCGCGTTCGCGCCCAGGTCGACGAGTTCAGGCGTCAGGGGAGCGTTCTCCCTCGTCGCGACCACGGTGATCAGCTCCGCACCCTGCGGATGCGCCACCGCGAGCGCGTATTCGGCATCCGCCGGCGGAATATTCAACGTGGAGCCGGCGGCCAGGAAGTTGTTCTCCTGGTAGCGGTTCGGAAAGATCTGATGCACCTTGCCGCTGGTGCCCGTGTCAAAGACCCAGATGTACGAATCCTCGGTGGCTCTGACCGACAGCACGACATGGTCGCCATGCGTGTAGATCCGGTTCGCGCGGTCCACCGCGGCGTCAACTTCGAGCCCCCCGGCCGTTGGCGCTGGCGCCGGCGGGAGTCCCTCCACCATGGCGTGTTGGCGGATATCGAGGTCTTTCAGATACGATTGATCTGTCTCGCCCGCGATGGCGGCAACCCCTAACGCAGCTGTCGCGGCGCAAAGACCCGTAAAGCGCAGTAGGTTCTTCATGGGTGGTTTCCTTTCCCTCAGTTGCCAACGATCGATGTTTTCACTGTGGTCACACTCAGGTCGTTCGGGTTGATGCGACCGGTGATCTGATCGATGCGCATGTAGAACTCCGCAGGACTCAGGTCGAGACTCGCGATGTCACCGCTTCCCAGCAGGTCGGCGGCCGCCAGCACGTCGATCCTCTCGCGCGTCGCGATGAAGTAGAAGGCCTCGTTGCCGGGAGGCGGCTTCACGATCATCTCGATGCCGCTGCCCGCCAGCGGGAAGTCGATGATCTCGGTCGCTGTCATGGGCTGGTTGTGCAGCAGTCGGGTGACCTTGCAGGACGTGCTGACGTGAAACACGTTCACATAGGACGCCGCGCCGACCCGTATCTGGAGGCTGAGCGGTTCGCCGACGTGGTATTCGGCGTCCGGCACGGCCCAGGCCTCGACCAGGAACTGGGAGGCTGACTGCAATGCCGGCAGGTCGCACCGAGGCACTTCGACGGGTACCTCGACCGGGACCTCGACCGGCACTTCGACCGGTACCTCAACCGGCACTTCGATGACCTGGGGAGGCGGTGCCTGCTGCTGGCAGGCTGTCAGCATCGCCAGCGCCGTCACGGCAATTGCTGCAGGCCGAAGAGCGCCCGCGAAGAGCCCGGCGCCGCGCTCGCATAAGGGTTGGTCAGCCGATGTGTTCATGCCTTTCCTCCATCATGATCTTTCCGGATGTCTCCGGGCGTCGCTCAGAAACGCATCCCGCCGATGACCTCCAGGCGGTGTTCCGGCGTTGCCGCGCCGGCTTCGTGCCGGGCGCCCGCAAGTTCCAGATGGACCCCGTGCGCGGAACCCGGCATCCCGAACCGCACACCCGCGCGGGCGCGGGTGTCATCCCCGTTCCATGTCCGGAACGTCCCGAAGGGTGTGATCAATCCGCGGACCGACGGGACGGAGACCCCGTAGCCGATCTCCGCGTCAAGCGACAGCGCCCCGTGCTCCCGACGATCCCCGTCCAGCGCACGGAACGGGTGCTCGCGCCACAACACGTCCGTCGTTCCGGGATCGAACCCGAGGCGCGGCGACAGCGCCAGGGACAGGCCCTCGCCGCCCGCTCCGGGAGAAAGACTGGCCGTGAGACTCGCACCGTACTCCTGGTAGTCGCCGCCCGAATACAGAACCAGCGTCCGACCGCGCGCCTCGAGCCCGAAACCGGAGGCCGGATCGGCGTAGGCCGCACCGGCCGACACCTCCACGCCCGCCCTGGTGTCGTCCTCGCCGCCACCATCAATGCGTCCGGTGAATTCCGCAAACGGCGTGATGCTTGTGCCGTTGGCCCGCATCATCGGGTACGACAGTTCGGCGCCGGCACGCGCGCGCCACGTGTCCACCGCGAGATTGCCGAGCGTCTGCAGCCCGGTCCCGGAATCTCCGTCCAGGCGCCCGAACCCGGCGTCGCCAAGGAGCGCAACCGCCACGCCGTCTGCAAGCGGCTCCAGCGCCTGCCGGGCGCCCGCGGCTGCCATGAACATCTCGACATCGGCATGTTCGTGCCTGGCCGCGCCCGAACGGGCATTCGTGACCTCCCCGGTGCCCGCACCCAGGACGGCCCACAGCTCCCTTCGTTCGTCCGGGGCGTATCGCACATACGGGTGTACGCCGGTCAGCGTCACATCCAGCCGGCCGCCGCCGCCATCAAGGCGGTAGTCTGCGTCCACCTGGGTCCGCGAGGCCGCGACGCCAACGAGCCACTGGCCGTTGACCCACGCGTCCAGGCCGAGATAGCCCGCTCTCAGGTCGCCGTCGTACCCGGCGCCAGCGCTGGGATCGTTGTCGAACACCAGGAAGTCGCCGCGGCCCCACAGCGTCCAGTGCGACAGGCCCAGCCCGACTGATCCGTCTTCCGCAGCATTCAGGGACAACTCGAATGCGCTGGTGTGCAACAGGTCGTCAGCGTCAACGCCGCGACTCCACGACGTGTCACCGGCAACCGGCGTCCTGACCGACGACTTGGGGTTTTGCTCAAACGCCGCCAATGCGTCCCTGGCCGTGCCGGCGACGACCGGCTCTCCGGCCAACGTCAGCGCGGCACCCCCGCCGCGGGCGGCAGAGAACCGCGCGCCGATGTTCGTTGTCACATTAGACAATGAACCCGCGGTAACCGCCTGGAGGGTTTCCTCAACCGCCCTGAGCTCGATTACGCCGACGTCGTCGATCTCGTCAGGTTCGCGGTCCGCCACGGGTTCGTCCGGCGCACCGTCGTTGTCGGTCACAGCTACGGACGCCGCGTTCCTGGCTTCAGCCAGGCGATAGTCTTCGCCTTCAGCCGCCACGATCTCCGCAGTGATTCTGCCGCCCGGCTCGCCAATGGCGTCGTCCTCGGTGACAACCGAGAGCGTCCCCGTGCCGCCCGTACCGATGGTCACCAGTTGATTGCCGGATTGGCCGGCCGCAGCGAAGTCGCCGTTTTGCCCGACAGCCACGGTCACCGTCAGGGACGATGGCGGCGGCGGACTGGCCGTCAACGTGAAGCGCGCGGTCTCACCCTCTTCTACGGTCGGGCCCGGGCGAATGCTGATGACCGGAAAGTTGACCGATTCGTCGGCTTCGAACGTCGTCACACGGACCGGGCTTCCGTGGTTCGCCGGTCCGATGCTGCCTCGGTGAATCGAGGCCGGCTGCTCCCTGTCCCCGAGAAATATCCTGACCGTGTAACTCGTCGGAGTAGTGCCCGCGAAGTAGTGGAGTCCGACCTCATACCTGCCTGCCGGCGCCCCGTTTGGCCAGACGATGTTTTCGGCGTTGGGATTGTCAGCCCGATATCCAAGGCCTTGATCATCGTAGTCCCAGGCACCCGTGAAGCCGCGGCAGGCTGCGCTCGAGTCCCTGGCGTAACCAAGGGTATTTCCACACGGATCGGTTACATACAGGTCAAGATCCACGTCGCCGTTCCATTCAATATTCACGCGCACGTTGCCTGCGCCGCCCTGCAACTGCGCCAGCGACGTTTCCGGAAACGCGAACCCGAAAAGCATCGAAGCGGCCGCACCGGCAGCGATGCATCGCGAAGCCGCGACAGCGCCAAGACCTATACGCTGGAATATTGAGCTAACTGGAAAAAACGGTAGCTGCCGCATGACGATGTCTCCCAAGTTTCCTCTGGAACTGCTCTGGTTCGCTCACCAACGTTCCGGTGAAAGGCCGTGGCCGCAGCGTTCGGCATCCGTTCGGAGTGCGAACGCTGCAAAATTGGCGGACGCTCGTGCACCGGCTTTGCTATCGGCCGCCCCCACCGGGCTGCGAAGGCCGCCCACCGGCCTGCCGGGCATGCAAGGTCGGACATCCACCAGCGGATTTCCGTCTGTGGAGCAGAACCGCATTCGGCACGGTGCTCGCCGAACATCGAAGTGCCTGCCCGCCCCGGGGGCGGGCGGGGGTCGCAGGCGGTAAGTGGCGGCGAACGCCCGTCCAGGTTTCTGCGAGACTTCCGCCGGGCGGCCAAGGCCTGCTGGCTGGCTGCGACACCTACCTGCCGGAAAGACACAGGTTGGACTCTCGGCTCCCCTGCCCGTGCAGTCGACAACGCTGCCCAACACCGTCGCACGCATCGCCGCTCTCCTGGACCGCCATCGGCCGACCCGAACCGCGGGCATCGGAAGCGTCCGCCGATGTACGGGCCGGACCGCCAGCGGCAAGCATCGATAGAAGCGGCATCGCCCGCAACGACAATTTGTCACGTCATGGCTCATGTAACTTGAGCCACGGACAGTCTCGGAATGCCACGCATGATATGGGCCGCTCTTTCCAGGTCACGCCGGGCCCCGGCCCCACAGCTAACTGCCGCACGGATCCTGCCCGCGGGCAAACCCCCATGACGCCCGTTCTTGCACGTCGTTATGGAACTTGCGCGTTCCTCCGCAACGGACCGCCATCGAGTCCCGTGCCCCGCTGTACGCCGTCTCGGCCCTCGATTGACCACGGCCGTGGTTGCTCCAGGTCAGGCTCAGTACCTTTGAGCCTCTGACCGGAACTCTGGAGCCGGTTGAGCACCAACCGGGTACACGCGCCGGAGCCCGGTCCGGACACCTGTGAGGTTCGCATTGCCGGGCCGTTGTGCTCACGAACACGTTTGACCCCGGCGACCCGCCGGTCGAGTTCCATCGCGCGGACGGATCCGCTGCCGTCGGCGGACCTGCTCGAACGGCGACGCGCATTGATGTAGGAGTGGTCGGATTACATAGTGCTTGCCAGAAAACAGGCATAGTGCTGATTCTGCTGATGTTTCTTTCAGTATTTCCTGGCGAAGATTCCTCGCTGATGGTAGTTTGAAGGCGGAATCGGCCATCTGAGGGCCGATTCCGGGCCATCTTCGGGGGATT
>JAJDZX010000099.1 GCA_022824395.1 Alphaproteobacteria bacterium | reverse complement strand
CGTTACGGGGTTGGAAAATCGGGACATACCGCAATTCACTGCCTGCGATTCGATGGCGTACGCGGAAGGATGACGGAGTCTTGCCGGCGGTCCCGTTCGACTCTCGGCTAACCGTCACCGCTACGCTTCCTGTCGTCCCAGGTTGAATCCATCCATATGCGATTTGATGACCGCTCACGTGTTGTCGAGCGTTCTCGCACCGTGGTTGCGTATCCGTCCCTAACGAGGCACGCAAAGGTGCCCGAGCTAGAACTGCTCGCGTGGCTTCGCGCGCAAACCCGAACGAGAGTTCGCCTGAGCCATAACCGACATCTTCCCCAGAACAAGGGATTTTGCACCATGGCACGCGACGGCGGCCGAGGGAATGGCGCGCTTCACAATGCGCCTACTTATTGGGAGTCCATGTCGTCTCCGTCGATTACCACTTGGTCCCAGTCGCTGGGTAACCCGCTTTCCAACAGCATTTCAAGTGTCCGTCTCGCAATATGGAAGCCCCGCCCGAAGTTTGATTGCGCATCGCTATCGTTTCCTCGACCGTGAATCATGGTTGAGCGTTTCGAATAGAATTTACGGAGATCATCAAATATCTGGCGACGTTCGTGGGGGCTGCGTCCGAGAAAGAATGCCGCTCTCGTCCCAAGCTTATACCGGATTTCGCTGCCATCCATTTGGTACATTCTCTCGAGCGCGATGGCGACATCGAATATCCTGTCGTTGACACCAAACCGGCTGCCGCGCGACAGGGCTTCTGAAAGCCTTCCGATGATCGGCGCGCAATCCTTGTACTGTTTCGCAGCGCGGCTACGAAAAGCCTTGCAAGCTCGTTCGATGACTTCGTGATTGACATTGGGGGACGCCCCCCGCCACCGGAACCCCTGGCCTGATCGACCGTATGTGAATCCGCCGACTGAGTGGAATCTGCCGAGCAAGAGAGAAGCAATGCGATTCTTGCAGAGCATCTTTGCCAAGCAAACAACCGGAGATTCGTGGAGTACAGCCAGCAGTTCGACAAGATCCTCGGCATCTTCAAGAAAAGCATGGGCGTCCGGGAGTTTAGGGGTAGCCTCCGCCCGACTCCTAACCAGCTGGGGGGTCCAGCGAAATGGCTTGGTCACCGCCGCGAAGTCCTGGCTGTTGCCGCTCAAGGCCAAGGGCATCATTTGACCTAGCGATTGTAGGTTGACGAAGTCCTCAAGCTCGTCGAGTGGCACGATGCGAACTTCGTCCCCGACCGGAATCGCCCGGTCCAGCCGGAGGCCGCGAAAGAGTACGACATGGTAACCCAGAGACGGATCGCGGTAACCCGCCACAAACTGACCGGCCGCCGCTTCGAGTAGCATGCTAAGCTCGTGTGCCGCCGCGACATGACCATCACTGGAGTGTTCCTCCGCGCGCGCCATCAGGCCGCTGACAATGCCCCTCAGATACTCGGTTCCGCCAAGATTCACGTCCTGTATCCACAGTTCGTCTTGAACAGAAAGCGGATCGACTACGCCGGTGAGAGAGGGGTGCGCGGTGAGTATTTGGCGGACCTGACGCAGTGGGATTCTGAGAGCGGGAATTCCGTCTTGAGAGTGGAACGAACGGAGAACCGTGGAGAGGTTCTCGGATTGTCGCCACGTGGTAACGTCCCTGGCGGTGAAATCCAGGAATTTACGCTGTTGATCGATTTGTGTGCGGTATGGCCGCTGCGCCTCGCCAAGCTGCTTCAGTGCCGCGGCCAAACGGCCAGTCCAGCCGGTTCGATCGAATTCGTCGGAAGACGTTAGCTCTGCAATCACAGGAAACCCCAAAGCGCAAGCCTCATCCTGCTGCATGCGGATAGTATCGCCGCACTGCGATTTGGTCTTCGCCCTCAAATAGGTCTATGGCAAGGCTCTCGGCGACTCGAGCTGCCGATTCGTGCACCGTGTCTCGTGCCAAGTGAGCATACCGCGCGGTGGTTTCCACTTGGCTGTGGCCCAACAGCTTACCGATCATCGGCAGGCTCTCACCAAGCGCCAGCGCACGAGACGCGAAAGAGTGTCTTAGGTCATGAACCCGAACGTCGTCCAATCCGGCACGCGTCCGGATGACCTTCCAGGCGTCAGCGAGTTCACGAAGATGAGTGCCCGGATAGCGGCCGGGAATGACCCATGGGCTGTCCGGGTCGCGAGGAAGGCCAGCAAGCAGCTTCACCGCCATGGGCGGCAGGGAAATCACCCGGGCACCAGTCTTGGTCTCGGGGAGCCGCAACTCCCCCGCATCGAGCGCCACATGCTCCCAACGCAGGGTCAGGATTTCCGACTTCCGGCAGCCGGTCAGCATGAGCAGGCGAATCGCGGCGACCGTGGCCGGTGACGCACCGCCCTCGGTCTCGACGTCGTCCAGTACCTGACCCAGCCTAGTGAACTCCTCGTCGGTCAGGAACCGCTCGCGCTTGCGTTGCGGGTACTTCACCACCGAGCGGCAGGGGTTGCAGCCCTCCGGCACCAGACCCCAGTCTTCGGCCAACCGGTACATCAGCGACAGGGTACGGACCACTTTGTTGGCGATGGAAGGCGTGTAGTGCAACCGGTGATGAAGCTCCACGACCTGCGTGCGCTCCACGGCCGCCAGCGAGAGCTTGCCGAACTCCGGCACGATGTATCGGCCGACCACCGTGCGGGTCCACACCAAGGTGCCCGGCTTGTAGCGCACCGCCGCATACTCTTCGAGAAACCGCTCGGCAAGCTCGCCCACCGTCGGCCCGGCCCTGTGTTTCACCGCCAGCGGCTCGGGCACGGGCGGTTCGCCAGCCTTCACGCGGGCGATGACGAGCGCCGCACGCTGCCGTGCCTGTTCGGCGCCAAGCACTCCGTGGCGACCTATCGTGACCCGCTTCGGTCCCGAAGGACCGCGCGCCTGCGCGACGTAGACCTTCCCGCCCGAGGGGTAGACCCGCACCCCGAATCCGGTGAGCTCCCGGTCCCAGAATACGGTGTCCCTCTCGACCGTCAACTTCTCCACGGCTCGGTTCGAAAGCGTCAGAGATGTCGGCGTTCCCATGTCTCTTCAGTCCTCCATCACCCAACGTCACGCGGCCTTGTCCACTTGCGGCGCGAGGTGGGCGCCGATGCTGTCGCCCACGCGGGTCGCCGCCACCTTCTCCGCGTCGCGCATCAGGTGCGCGTACCGCGCCGTCGTCGCTATCTTCCGGTGACCGAGCAGCTTCCCGATGGTGGGCAGGCCCTCACCGAGCGCCAATGCCCGCGAGGCATAGCTGTGACGGCAGTCATGCAGCCGCACGTCGTCGAGCCCGGCCTTCTCCCGGATGGGATGCCAGTAGTTTCGGAGTCCCGACAAGCGGGTGCCCGGCTTCTGCCCGACAATCACCCAGGGGTTGCCGGGCTCGCGCCGAATGCCGGCGAGCACCGCCGACACCGGCTCGGTCAGCGGCACCATGCGCGGGCCCGCTTTCGAATCGCGTAGCCGAAGCTCGCCAGCCGTGCGGTCCACGTCATCCCACCGCAACGACACGATTTCCGAATGCCGGCATCCCGTCAGCACCAGCAGCCGGACTGCGGCGATGGCCGGCGGCCACACCGAGCCGTCCGCCTCCGCCTCCTTCAGGACCCGGCCCAAGCGCCGGTACTCCTCCGGCGTCAGGAATCGCTCCCGGGCATGCTCCTTGTAGTGTCGGACCGAGCGGCAGGGATTCCGGCCGGGTGGAACGAGCTCCCACGCCTCCGCCAGATGGAACATGGTCGAGATGGTCCTGACGACCGCATTGGCGGTGGTGGGCGTGTCGCGGAGCCGGTGATGCAACGCAGCGACCTCGGCGCGTCCGACCGCGTTGAGCGCCCTCTCGCCCAGTGCCGGCAGAATGTGGCAGTCGAGGTGACTCCGGTACGTGGCCGCCGTGCTCGGCTTGCAGTGCACCTTGACGTGTACGCGCATGAAGCGCTCGGCGAGGTCGGCGACGGTCGGCTCCGGCGCGGGCGGTGCGGGCACCGGGTCCTCGCCGCGCTTGATGCGGTCGATGACGACGGCCGCCTGCTTCCTCGCCTCGTCGGTGGCGAGCTCGCCGTGGCGCCCGAGCGTCACCCGCTTCAGCCCGGTGGGGCCTCTCGACTGCACCACGTAGAGCTTGCGGCCGGTGGCATGGACCCGCACACCGAAGCCGGCCAAGTCCCGGTCCCAGAACAGAGTATCCTTGGCGTCGACGGTGAGGGCATCGACGGTGCGCTTGGTGATTCGCAGTGCGCTTCGTTTCGGCATGGCTACGCTCCGCGCCGGATTTTTCGAGCCGAGGGGATGAGGACAATCCGTCATCAAACCGTAAACGACCGGCATCAATTCGGCGCGTATTGGAGCGCAGTTCGGGCAGAAACGCAAGGGGTGGAGGGAATCGGGAATGAGAAAATGAGACTATTTACAGCAGGTTATCATACCCCTGCGCTGACAGTCGGTTGATTCTCGGGGTGGAGCTCATTGACCTCGTTTTCTCACCG
>JAJDZX010000072.1 GCA_022824395.1 Alphaproteobacteria bacterium | reverse complement strand
CGCGAACGCGCAAGGGCGCGACCGAAGGAGCCGGGCATGGACTCCCGGGCGCGCCCGCGCCGCGAACGCGCCCAGGAGCCGCAGCAGGCGGCGCGGCGGCGGCTAGGTTCCGCAGGCGGTCTTCAGTGTTCCGCTGCAATTGAGCAGCGACTCGACCCCGTCGGGCCCCCCGTGGTAGTCGCTGAAGGTGTCGTGGGGCCCGGATTCGGTCGAGGCGCAGTTGGCCTTGACGGCGCAGTTGTTGACGACGGCGCCGCCCGGAACGTGCGGCTCCGCCTCGATCACCGTGGTGGTGCAGCTTGCGCTCGCGTCCGAATCGTCCCACGCCGACTTACAGTCGGCGGTCGTGATCGCAGTCTCGCTCGGCGGGCCGGTCTCCTGTGCGAGCGCACCCGGCGCGAGCAGCACTGCGGTGGTCATGGCCGCAAAGATTCCTGTCAGTAAACGCATTTGTGATTCCTCCTTAACAAGTCGGATGCAGTGTGAAAGGGCTCCCGGCGATACGCCGCCGCGAGCCCGCGAAGCGCTCCGGAGGTCCTCAGCAGGAGCCGTCCGTGAGCGTGCCCATGCAGTTCTCGAGGTCGTCGGTCCTGTCCGCTGCCACTACAATTTCCGTGCTCACGTAGTGGGGATCGGGACCCGAGCCGGATGGTCTCGCGCACTGTGTGCTGACGTAGCAATGAGTTCCGTTCTCCGACCAGCCCCACCCCATCGAAGTCGAGATGGCCGATCGGGCGTTTCCTGCGTTGCAGGTACTTCTGGCGGGGCTCTCACCCCACTCCGTCTTACACCCTTCGCTGTCGATGGCATGCGCTACGGGTACCCCCCCCCCGCGAGACCGATGGCCAACGCGGCGGCCACTGCGAAAAGTCGTTGATTTCTCATCATTCAATTCTCCTTTGAGCTGAAGCGCCTTCGAGGGGCGCTCCAGATGGTTTCTAGACGCAGGCAGCAGTATGACCAAATAAAATATAAAAGCAACATACTTGCGCATAATATGCCGATTGGAACGAATTAAGACACCGTTTTCCGAGTTATTATGTTCATCATATGCCCACATCCGCCCATACGATGCTTGAAAAGTGCCCGAACCGCGCCGGGCGGAGGCGCCGCCCGTTGCCCGTGCGCACGGGGGCGGCGATCTGCGCCGTCGCCGCAGCGCTGGCCTGCGGTCCTCTCCCCGCAGCGGACGCCGGCACGGCGCCGCCGCCCCTCGAGCTCACGCTCCGCGAGGCGATCGAGGTGGTGCTGCGCAACAACCGCCAGCTGATCGACGCGCGCCTCGACCGCGTGGTGGACCGCTTCTCGCTGCGCCTGGCGGAGAACACGTTCCGCCCGCGGTTCAGCGTGGGGCCGTACGTCCGGCGCACGGGCACCGAAGCGGACAGCACCGGCGGGGCGGGCGTCGCGTCGACGGCGTCGGTGGCGGTGCCGACGGGCGGCGAGTTCGCGGTGCAGTTGAGCAATGCCGCCGGCCTCGGCGACGGCTTCGCCGGCGCGCGCTACTCCAACGAACTCGCGCTCACCTTCAGGCAGCCGCTGCTGCGCGGGGCCGGGACCAGGATCGCCACCGCCCCGGTCCGCATGGCGCGGGTGCGCGAGGAGATCGAGGTGCTCGCCCTCGAACAGAGCGTGATCGACGTGGTCTCGTCAGTGGCCCGCAGCTACCGCAATGTCATGCAAGCGGAACGGCGGGTGGAGATCCGCACTGAATCGCTGGAACGCGCCAAGGAGCTTCTGGCGGTGAACCAGCTGCTGGTGCGGACCGGACGGATGGCCGAGCGCGACGTGGTGCAGACCCGTGCCGACATCGCCTCCCGCGAGATTCAACTCCTCGCCGTGCGCAACGCCCTGGAGGCGGCCCGGCTCGCGCTGACCGACATCCTGGACGTCGACAGCCGCACCGAGGTCCGGCTGGCGGACACGCTGGACGAACTCCGCGAGGTGCAGCCGCTGCCGATCGGATTCGAGGAGGCGGTGGACACCGCGCTGCGCAACCGGCCGGACCATCGGCGGGCCGTGCTCGGCATCGAGAACGCCAAGACCCGCCTCGCGGTCGCCGAGAACGCGAAGAAGTGGGACCTCTCGGCGACGCTGTCGGTGAGCTTTGCCGGCGACGACGGGAGCTTCGCCGGTTCGGCGGGGGCGCTCAGCCGGCGCGACTACGGCGCGTGGCTGGATCTGCTCATCCCGCTGGGGCGGGCGGCGAAGGACCTGCAGGAGAAGGATCGGCTGGCGGCGGCCGTTGACCTGCGCAGGGCGCGCAACGCGCTCGCGGACCTGCGCCAGCGCGTCGACATCGACGTGGGCAACGCCATCCGCGAGCTGGAGCTGGCGCGGCAGCAGGTCGGCCTGGCCCGCACGGCGCGCGAGCTGGCGCAGGAGAAGACGGAAATCGAGCGGGAGCGGCTGCGCCTGGGGCTGTCGTCGAACTTTCGCCTGGTCACGTTCGAGGACGACCTGGTGGCGGCCGAGGACTCGGAGCTGAACTCGCTGATCACCTACCTGGACGCCCTCACGTCGCTGGACCGAACGCTCGGGACGACGCTCGACCGCTGGAACATCGCCATCGACGAGGTGGATCGGGCGCCGGCGCCAAGGGCGGAGGCTGGTCCGCCATGAGCGCGGTGCGGCCCGTTGACGGCCCGGGGCCGGACGACGGCCTGGTCTACGAGACGGTGCTCGACGGCGTCGCGAGCGGCGTGGTGTCCCTCGACACCACCGGCACGATCACGAGCTTCAACGCCGCCGCGGCCGAGATCATCGGCATCCGGCGCGAGGCGGCGGTGGGGCACCCCTTTGCCGAGGTGTTCGCCGAACTCGAGGGCGCGGACGCGTTCGTGGACGCCATATTCGACTCCATCTACGAGACGACGGTGGACCGCGTGGTCGAGGCGGCGTTCAACGGCCGGACGCGGACGGTTTCCATCGCGACGCGGTACCTGACGGAGCAGCGCGACGGACGCGAGGAGCGGCTCGGCGTGGTGGCCGTGTTCACGGACATCTCCGAACTCAAGGAACTTCGCGAGACCGAGATCCGCCTGGCCAAGGAGCTCGAGTCCCAGCACGCGGAGCTGGTCGGCGCCTACAACGACCTCGAGGAGACCAACGAGCGGCTTAACGAGGCTTCGCGGCGCATGAACGCGGTCCTGCTCGGCGCGGGGCTCGCGGTGCTGGTCCTGTTCGCCTCGGTGGGCCTGTACTTCTGGAACGCCGGCGCGGAGTCCGGCCCGGCTGCCGGTGCGCCGGGCGGAGCCACCTCCGCCGGGTTCGCGTCGCTGGTGGTGGAGCCGCGCCCCATCGCTTCGAGCATCACCCTCGTCGGGCGCCTGGCGCCGCTTCGCGAGGTCGACGTCACGAGCCCGATCAGCGGCAAGGTGGCCGCCGTGCACGTGCGCCCGGGCGACCTGGCCGTCCGCGGCCAGCCCTTGGTGGACATGGACGTGAGCGACACCCGGATCGAATTCCGGGAGGCGCAGGTCGCCTTCATCAAGGCCCGCGACCGGGTCGCGATGCTGGAGAACTGGTCCGAGCATGCAGACGTGTCGAAGGTGCGCCGGGCCTTGACGAAGAGCGGCATCGCACTGGAAACGGCAAAGAACCGGATGGCGGAGACCGAACTGCTGCTCGACCGCGGGATCATCCCCGCGAGCGAGCACGACGCGGCGGAGCGCGAACATCGCAACCGGGTCCTCGACCACCAGTCCGCCGAACAGGACCTGCGGGCGATCCTCGCCCAGGGCGCGGCCGATCTCCACGTGGCGCGGCTCGAGTTCGACAACGCGAGCGCCCGGCTCGAGGCGGTGGAGGAGACGCTGCGCAGGGCCTCCGTCACTGCCCCGGCCGCGGGCGTGGTCATGCGCCCGCAGGGCGGCGACGGCGGCAGGGCGTCCGGCGACGCCGGCGGCGCGGGCGATGAACTGAAGCCGGGCGCCCAGGTTGACCAGGGCGACCGCCTGTTCACCATCGGCGACCTGCGCGGCGTCACGGTGGTCGGCCAGGTGGACGAGGTGGACGTCACGCGCGTGCGGCCGGGCCAGTCCGCGAGGATCGCGGGCGACGCCTTTCCCGGCATCGAGCTGCTCGGCACGCTGATCCGCGTCTCCTCCCAGGCAGCCGCCAGTGCGGACGAGCGCCGCCTGCCGCTGTTCGAGGTCGCCGCCGCGGTGGACTCCCTGACGCAGCCGCAGCGCAGCGCGCTGCGCCTTGGCATGTCGGCCACCCTCGAAGTGACGGTGTACGAGAAGGACGCGGCGCTGATGGTCCCGATCGGCGCGGTGGAAACGCACGAGGGGCAGTCCCGGCTGCGGGTCCGCCAGGGCGGGACCGGCGAGGTGCGGCTCGTCGACGTCACCACCGGGATCACCACGCTCGACTCCGTGGAGATCGTGGACGGCATCGCCGCCGGCGACGAAATCGTGCTGCCTTGAAGGCGGCTTGGGCCTTCAGGCACTGCTGCCGCGCCACATGCCGCGTCCAATCTGTCGTGGCGCATCCAGCTGTCTCACATACTTCTGTTTGACCGCGAACCCATAGTCGTCCGCCTCCGTGCTCATTGCCTTCATCACCCCGAGCAGAAAGTAGCGGTCCGCATAGTCCACGAAAACTGGCCCACCGCTGTTGCCTGGCAGGACCGTTCCGTCGATGGCAACCAGTCCCTTTCCCTGGCAGTCCATCGAGGGCACCGAAGCGATGGAACCCTTCCTCATCAGCGCCAATCCGTTTCTCCTGTCCTTCATGCCATTTGGGAACCCCGCGTAGAGTACGTCGCTCCCCACACCGATTCTCTGTTGGTCTAACTCATCGAGCATCCCCACCGGGAGCGCCGGAATGTCGTATTCCTTGGTGTCGATTCCCCTCATGTCCAAATTGCCATTTCACCGCTCAGTAGTTTGGTCGGGGTGGTCAATGCGTCCTATCTGTCAGCAACCCTCCAAAGCCCGCTCGGCCTCGATGTCCTCGTCGGCGCAATGCTTGACCATGCTCCAGGCGCCCATAGACAGCATGAGCCGTTCGCATTGCTCGATAATGGGCTGGTGCCGATCGTCTAGCGCTGCAGGGCTTAATGGGCGGCGACTGGTGCTTTGCGCCCGATTGCACGTTGACCGAACCGCAGTGCGGGCAGACGGGTTCGCCGCCCCAACGCTGCTCGGCAAACCACGCATCGGCGGTTTCTACATCGGAGAACTTGCGGAACAAAGCGGCAAGCGATACGCCTTCGCGTTCGTTTCTGCCGGGTGCCTTGTGTGCCATGATTGTCGCCTCTTGGTTTTACATAGTAGTTCCGAAACCGGGGGAGCGAGTTACGCGTTTTCGGCACTATTAGGTGAAAAAACAGTGTTGACTTTAACCGTCAACAACGACTAAATCCCGGAAAAACGCAACAGCCACAAGGCAAGCAACGGGAGAATCAATGCACTGCTATGTCGTGATATCGGAACAACTCGACGACGCTGAAATGTCAAAGGCTTTTTCCGATGTCTATCCGCTTAGAGAGGGAAATGCATGGATTGTTGCCAGTGAAATGGCGACAAGCGCTGACGTGTCCAACTCGTTGAACTTCGAGCCAAAGGAAGGCGGAAAGTCTGGAATCGTGGTCAAGATTGACCAGTATTACGGCTGCTATGACAAAGCGCTTTGGCAGAAACTAGCGGCTTGGAAGTCGCTGTAGTGGTTCAGCACAAACCTCAATTGCATCCGGTGAAGCCGGGGTGGGACATTCCCGACGATCAGGATGACGGCAGACAGGTCGATGTCACCAAGACAACAGGAAAGCCCATGCCGAGTTTATCAAGCAACCGAGCCACAGTTACAATAGTCTTAACAGCCGTTGGGGTTGTTGTTGCCTTTATGTCAATTTTGGTCTTTTTGCTTTCCAACAGCATTAGCGGCGTCGAAACCACGGTTTTGGCAACCGATAAAGCCATTAGGTCAGAGATATCCGAAGTGCGGAATGACATTCAACGTGTCGAAGGAAACGTCTCGGCTTTGCGTAGTGACGTTGGCTTCATCAAAGGCCAACTTGCTGCCGACAAACAGCCAACCAATCAAGAATGAGAGCCACCAAAATCGCCCAAGGCCTAGTCATCGGTGTGCCCCTGTTGACCAAACGCCGCTGAACCAGCATGTTGGAATTGCGCATCAATGACTTTGATTCGCCTACGCTTTTGCAAGTCTACGACACAGGCGACAAGCGGAACATTCCATTGGCAGGCACTACGGCCACGCAGCTAAGATCATTTTTGGGCGGCTCCCCACTGACGCCCCGCTTCGAGGAACTGTTCGACCAATTCGACGATTGCGAATTGCGAAAGAAGCTGTTCGTGCTCCAATTGCACGCCTGATCTACGCTAACCAGCCCTTTCGGCACCACTGCATATAATTCCCCTTCGAAAGGCCCATTAAATCAACCAGTAGCGGGAGGGGATTCTCGCCTCTGTACGCAAAAGCCCGCCAAAATCCCGAACGCCTATAGGTTCGGTCCATCCCCTCAAACAGGCGGGAGCGGCAATGCCGACAACGTTTCACCACGGTGCCCGCCTCTGGTCCAGGCTCCTCCCAGTACGCGCAGTCGCACCCATCCCCTTGCCGACCAAGGATGGCGCCTAGACGTGGTAGCCAAAGTTACCGCGGTGCAGGTCACTGTGACCAAGCAGACAGGCCGAGGCGAGCAGCCGTCCCATCCTCATCGGAGGCGTCGCTCCGGACGGCAGGATGAAAAGGGGCTTGCAGGCATCGCTGGACCGTGCTCGGTTCTGGCATCGGCAGCAATTGCCCGCCACATCGGGGACACGGACAAAAGCCGTTGTTTGCGCAAACGCACGGATCGCCGCCTCAACAGCAAGGTATTTCGCCTAGGTTGGGCACCCATCGCACCGTCTGTCCCCGTCATCGTCAATTCCTGGCCAGGATTCTTCTGCGGGCGCGCCTCGCCGTTTGATATTGATGTCCGGAAGGGTCATCGCATGTCTGCCATGTGTTTTAGGGCGTGCCGGCGTCCCGCAATACGTCGGCCGTCTCGCCATGGCCGGCGCTTTGAGCGAAATCAAGGGGCATGAGCCCGTCTTCGCTTCGCGCGTTCGGATCGGCGCCGCCGGCGATTAGTGCGGCGACGGTGTCAGTGTGGCCGTTCCGGGAGGCGAAGTGCAGGGGAGTCAATTGGTCATTGGCTGGCGCACTGGGGGCGGCGAAGAGCACGGGGGCCACTTGCTCATTGGCTTGGGCATTGGGGCCGGCGCCGGCGGCGATGAGTGCGGCGACGATCCCGGCGTGGCCTGCCGCGGCGGCGTCGTGCAGGGGAGTCCATTCGTCATCGTTTCGGGCATTGGGGTCGGCGCCGGCGGCGATCAGTGTCGTGACGATCTCCGCGTGGCCATTCCTGGCCGCGTAGTGCAGGGGAGCTATTTGAGAAACGTTTCGGGCATTGGGGTCGGCGGCCGCGGCGATGAGTGCGGCGGCGATCTCGGCGTGGCCTGACGCGGCAGCGTCGTGCAGGGGAGCCGATTCACCCATGCTTCGCACATCGGGGTCGGCGCCGGCCGCGATGAGGGCGGCCACCGTGTCGGTGTCGCCATTCTGGACGGCGTAGTGTAGCGGGGCCGTTTGAAGCATGCTTCTTCGCGCGTTCGGGTCGGCGCCGGCGACGATGAGCGCGGTGACGATCCCGGCGTGGCCTTGGTCGGCGGCATCGTGAAGTGGAGCCGATTCGTCATTGTTTTGCGCATTGGGGTCGGCGCCTGCCGCGATGAGTGCTGCGACGATCTCGGCGTGGCCATCCTTGGCGGCGTAGTGCAGGGGAGCTGTTTGAGAAACGTTTCGCGCGTTCGGGTCGGCGCCTGCGGCGATGAGGGCGGCCACGGTGTCGGCGTGGCCGTTCTTGGCGGCGTAGTGCAGGGGCGCCATTTGAAATCCGTCTTGCCAGTTGGGGTCGGCGCCTGCGGTGATGAGTGCTGCGACGGTGTCGGTGTCGCCGCCCTGGACGGCGAGCATCATTTCCCAATTCGGGTTCTCGGCATCCTGTGCGGGCGCGGCCGGCGGCAACGTGACCGCCATGGCGAGAATGACGGCCGCAAACCGCATCGAAGCCCTCGTGAGGACAAATGAGGGGGACGGTTTCAGCATGAGGATGCGCCGCCTGAATTCATTCATAGTATTACGCCTCAAAATTGACCTCACTGCATTCGGGAGCCCCAGTATAAACACGGCAGAACGTCTCGGTATAGCGCGAGCCAGAACCCCGCCCGGCGCAGGAACCACGAACGACCCGGCCGACCCGTTCGCACTCCTGCGCATCCCCGCCGATGCGGGGCCGGGCAAGCGGGCCCTGACGATCCGGCTTCATCTGGATCCATCCCCGCGCCGGGGGGCAATCACGATGAGCAACGCAGTGTTAGGGATCGCAAAAAAGCTGCGGAATCGAGGTCGACTAAGCCTGAAGTGGGGCGGCGTGCCTGAATGGGTGAGGTACAATGGAGCTCTTGGTCAAAAAGGGATGAGAAGCAATGCGAACATCACCAGTGCGGGCGAAAAACGCTGATGCCAAGGAGCGCCAATGGCCGCCCTCTGTGCCTGTCACAAGAAAGTTGATCGCGAGCGGCGACTTTTGGGAGGAATTGGCTGAAGAGGACGAGATGCGCCGGAACCATGAGCGTCTTGTCGCCTCGGCATTGTCCAAAGGGCGTGCGAATTCACCCTAATGCGCTGCCTGGGCGACACGCGCAGATTCGGCTAAGGGCTACGGGCAACCATCCGCGTCGATGAATTCCTCAAGCACCTGTTCGACGTAAGCGCTGTCTTCGTTCGTCATCGTGGGATGGCAGGGCAGCATGATGCCGTGCGCCATGATCTGGTCGCAGTTCGCAAGGCCGGCGGGATGCACCCGGAAGTC
>JAJDZX010000060.1 GCA_022824395.1 Alphaproteobacteria bacterium | reverse complement strand
GCGCTGCTGGAAGTGCTCGACAGCCTTCATCGTGTCGTAGGCAAGTGCGGACATCCCTGGGCACCTCTTTCCGGCTTCCCGCCAGAGATAGCGCCTTTCAGCGCGGATTTCCATACCCGTACGTTCGGAGGCGCTCGATGAGGAAGTCAATGAACAGGATCACCTGGCCGTCACTGCGGCGGCCGTCCTGCAAGGTGGCGTTGCCGTGGAGCCTGTTTGCGCTGAGCCTTGCCTTCAACGGCGTCTATTTCCTTGATCGGGTCGTGGCGCGCCACCACGACATCGTGAAGTTCACGCACGCCTTCGAGCCGTTGGCCGTTGTCGACGGGACCTTTCGCGAGGTCCAGGGAAGTCTGGGCGCGGCGGAAAAGGGCTACGCGGATCACCTGCCTCCGGATTGGGGGTCGCTGTCCGGTGACGGCAGCGGAATGTCGCCGGTCTCGTCGGAAAGCTGGCCCAGGTTCCCGTCCACGCTGCCGGAGGTTCGCGCCGATGACCAATGAGTTCACCAAGTTCAACTGGCCGGACCTGAAGCTGGTGGTGCCGTGGTCGCTCTTCCTGGTCAGTGTGATCGTGCTGGCGAGCCAGGTCCAAACGGAGGCCAGGGAGCGCTTCAAGATCAATGATCTGCACCGCGAGTACGTTCACGGGACGCTGGGCGCCATTGGCGAGGCGCTTGGGGAGGTCCGGGACGCGATCGAGTCGGCGGGCGACGGGAGCGAGAGCGGATGACCCGTCTCGCGAAACAGGCGGACGACCGACGCCTCGAAGCCGGGCCCAAGGTGGCGTCAAGTCGGGTCGGCAAGTCGGGCCGGCGCCTGAAGCGGGCGATCGCGGTTGCCGAAACCTGGCGCTGGGCGGCGAACCTGGCGGGGACGCCGTCATGATGATGCCGGAAATGAAGTGGCCCGGCTGGCCGGAACTGCCCTTCCTGCTGCTGTTCGCGGGTATCGCGGTGCTGGTCGTGTTCTTGCTCCTGGAAGCTCCCGGGTCCGGCGATGACGGTGAAACCGTCGCCGGGACCGGTTCGGCCATTACGGAAGGAAGCCTCAGCCGATGATCCCGCAAACCGCATTGCAGTCGCCTTCCGCCCTTTCGGGTCTGCCGAGGCCCCTTGCCGTCACCGGCCGCGCCCTGGGGCGTGGTCTCACCGCAGCTCTTTTCAGGAGATCCACGACATGAAGAGCACGACACCCCTGGCCGCGGCGACGCTCGCGACCGCCATGCTGGCGGGCGTCGCCACCGCCGCCGAACCGCCGCTTCCGGAAACCGTCTCCGAGGCGAAGACCCGGTTCGAGGCCCACAACATCGACCGCCTCTTCCCGGAATCACCCCGGTACCCGTATCCGCCCGCCAACGTTCGCGGCGAGAGCCTCCGCGAGCTTCTCGCCGGCACCGTGTCGGTTTCGCGCGACACCGGGTTCTACGAACCTGTCCGGGACCTGCAGATCGCCTACACGGGCCGCGACGGTCAGGCCGTGACGTGCCAGCTCGCCGGCAAATTTGGCGCCCAGATGTTCCGGCGCTGGTCCTGGGCGCCGGGACGGGAGCGCGCGGAGGACGGCACGGTGCGGCCGATCGTGTTGCGCCAACCGCGAACCGCCGGTCCCAGAGAGGGTCTCTGGAGCCTGCTCCATGACGGCGAGACGGGCGAAGTCGTCTGGCACGTTCGCGATCCCGGCGTCTTCGGGGGCACCTTCTCCTCAAGCTGGGTCCAGCGTCACAGCGGCCACCTGCAGGAGCGCCTGCCGGCGGCAACCTGGACGCTCTGCCCGGACTTCCCGTCCGCCGAGGAGCTGGGCGTCGGCGTCAATCACGCGCAGACCGCGACCTCCTACGACAGGCTCGTGGCGCAGGATCCGGGCCGGCGCATCCACCGCCCCGGCCTCGTCTCGGAGGACGTGGCGGAGAAGGGCGTCAGCCACTCGACCTGGGCCCAGGCAATCGTCGAAGGATTGGCCGACGCCGACGGCCGCGCGCTCGTCGGCTGGACGGGCTGGCCGGACACGCGGGCTTTCGTCTTCTACGCGCCGCTCGCGGCAGTCTGGGCGTTCGAAGCGCGCGACCCGGACGGGGCGGCGGGCGAGCGCGTCAGGTCTGTCAGCGCACTTTCCGGTCACGGGATCGCCTCTGCCCGCGGCGGAGTTGTTTGGCAGGGATGGCCAGCACTCTTTCCGCGTTACGACATGGCGACGGAGCGACACCCGCTTGCGGCCCAGCACGACCGGCTGATCGGCGGCACGCTGGCCCGGGAAATTGCCGGGCTTCCCGCAGGCACCCGCTTCGAGGCGAGCGGGGCCGTCACGTATCCGGATGACGCGGACAGGGAATCGGCCTGGAAGTGCGGTGCCGCAGGTTCGGTCCCTGAACTGGAGCCCGCGACCTGGCAGAGCCACGGCGACGTCATCGAGATCGTGCCGTCCGGTCGCTCTTCCGGTACCAGGGTGTGGCTCGACGACCTCGTCGCGGCGCTGGAAGACGACGGTATGCGGAAACCGCAGGCCGAACTCACGGCATCCGACGAGATCGAGTGTCTCCGCAGCGCGCTTGGCCGCGCCCGGGCCCGCATCCGGGAACTGGCGGCGAACCTGGAGGAGGTCAAGGCCGAAAACGCGTTGCTCGAGGCGTTGCTGAAGGAGGCCATGAAACAATGAACCGGGCACCGCACCTCGCCTCGGCCTTCGCCCTCGTTGCGGCTTTCGCAGTTGCAGCCCCGATCGCTGCCCAGGACGTTCTGACCGGCCTGGCCCGCGTGCTCGACGGCGACACCGTCGAAATTCATGGGCAGCGCATCCGCCTGCACGGCATCGACGCCCCGGAAACCAAGCAGACCTGCAGGGATGGTGCCGGTCGTGAATATCGCTGCGGCGAGGTGGCCACGGCCGCGCTTGTCCACGGGATAGGCCGTGCAGCCGTGACCTGCCGGGGCGCGAACACGGACCGCTATGGCCGGCTGATCGGGGTGTGCTACGTGCGCGACGTCGACCTCAATGCCTGGATGGTCTCGCAAGGCCATGCCCTCGCCTACCGTCGCTACAGCCAGGACTACGTGTCTGAAGAACAGTCTGCCCGCGCACGGCGCCTCGGTGTCTGGCAGGGCCGCTTCGTCACGCCCTGGGACTGGCGAAAGGGCGTCAGATGAGCGGGGCGGACCTCATCATGGCTGTCGGATCCGGAATGCCGCGCGAACCGTCAATCCTGTCCGGAGCGGGGCATGAAGCGCACGATGACGTACGTCATCGCAGCGGCCATCACCGCAAGCGTGCAGAGTGCGGGCACGGAGCCGAAGAGCGCCCAGGCCGCGGCGCCCGGCAGGACAACGATCGCCAGGGCCGCGAACCGTGCCAGGAACACGGTGGTCCTCGACGGAGGATCGTCGTAGCCGACGAAGGCGAGGTCGCGCGGAAGCGTCCGGTCGGGCAGCACGTCCGGCATGTGGCGGGGGTATCTCACGGCCTCGAACATGACCGCGAACCAGAAGGGATCGTGGACCGCCAGTCGCCGGAGCACGATGACACCGGCCGAGGCGAGCATGACGCCGGCGATGATGCCCGGCAGCGTGATGCCGAAGACGATGACGGTCACGAAGGCCGCCATGCCGATCGTGAACAGGAACGGCAGGCGTTCGCAGCCGAGGATCTGCGGCGGGCGCAGCATCGCCTCGTCGATGTAGCCGTATGCTTCTTCGTCCATGTCGCCGCCCTCCATTGGATGTTCATCGCATCACGGAGCCGGGGAGCGTGTCAATGCCCGACGGGATGGTGAACGCAACCTCGCTCCCCGACCTGCTCGGGCCGCTTGCGGGCGTGCTCGACGCACCGGACGTGATCGAGGTCAGCTGCAATCCGGACGGCCAGGTGTTCGTCGAGCGTTTCGGGGCGGGCGCGGAGCGCTGGGGCACGCTTGAACCCGGTCGCACGAGCCGGTTCGTGCGCTGGTGCGCGACGCTGTCGGAGACGGCGGTGACAGTTGACCGCCCGATCCTGTCGGGGCGGATCCCGGGCACGGCACACCGCATCGAGGCGCTTCTGCCGCCGGTGACCGACGGTCCCTGCTTCTCGATCCGCCGGCACCGGGAGACGGTGCCAAGCCTCGAGGAGTGCGTGCCCGAGGACGTCCCCCGCCGGATCCTGACGGACGCCATCGCGGCGAGAAAGAACGTCCTGGTCGCGGGTGCGACCGGTGCGGGCAAGACGACGCTCCTGAACGCCTGCCTGGGCGAGATGGAACGCATCGCGCCGGAAACCCGGCTGCTCGTGATCGAGGACACGCCGGAGATCCGGTCGCCGTTCCGGAACTCGGTGGCGCTGCGCACCTCGGACGGCGTCACCATGGACCGCCTTCTGGTCTCGGCGCTGCGCCAGGCGCCGGACAGGATCGTGGTCGGCGAAGTGCGGGAGGGCAGCGTCCTGCTGACGCTGATCAAGGCGTGGAACACGGGCCATCCGGGCGGGCTGGTGACGCTGCACGCCAACTCGGCCGACGAGGTGATCGATCGGCTGTCGCTGCTCGCGACGGAAGTCATGACCGCGGATCCGGTGCCGATCCTGATGCAGGCAACGGACCTGATCCTGTTCATCCACCGCGACACGGGACGTCCCGTGCTCTCGTCGATCCGCGCGGCGGTGCGCGATGCGGACGGCACAACAAGACTGGAGGCACTCCATGAACATTCAATATCCTGAGCGCGCGCCGCTCCTCCCTGCCCTGACCGCCATGATGCTGCTTGCGGCGGTGCCGGCCCTGGCCTCGACGCAATCGAACCTGTTCGGCGGAAACAACCCGCTGCAGGTGTTCGTCGACTTCATGGCGGGGCCGTTCGCGTACGGCCTGGTGATCGTCGGGGTCGTGGCGACGGGCGCGAGCCTTGTCTTCGGCTCTGACTTCTCGGGATTCGCGCGGCGCATGCCGCTCGTCGCGGTCGCGGGCGGCGTGGTCATCCTCGCGGAGCGTGTCGTGAGCTCCATGTTCGGCGGCGGCGGCTTCAGCGTTCCGCCGGACATGCTTCTCCAGGCCTGGCCCTGGCCGGACGGCACGGGGGCGGGTCCGTGAAGCGATCCCGGCCACGAAATTCGCGCCTGGCCGCTGCGCTGGCGCTTGCCGTGGCCTTTCCCGGGACCGTCTCCGCGCAGGAGGCGCCGCCGGAGGACATCGGCACGGACCTGCTGGGCATTGCTCGGAACGCCGAGTCGGCGGCTGCGTCGACGACGCCTGATCCGGAGGATCGACCGGCCGAGGACGAGCGACCGTTCGTCGCCGTGCCGCACGAACTGGGGGGGACGGAAATCCTTCCGCTTCCGGCGGGTGCGATCGCAACCTACCCGGACGCCGGTGCGACAGGACCAGGGACGCAGTCCGTGCCTCACGGGGGGACTCTGCCCGGGTCGACGGTCGCCGAGGCCGCGTCGTCCGGTGCTGATGCTCTCGCCGCGACGGCGGGGGCCGCGTCCGGCGCGGCGGCGGAGCCCGGCGAGATGCCGGAGAGCGAGGTTGCCGAGGCAGAACGGCCGAAACCGCTGGAGCTGCTCAAGGGGCTCTGGCGCGAGGCCGTGGCGTCGGGGGACACGTCGGAGGGGTTCGAGGCGTGGGTTTCCGCCGCGCTGGCGCCCGAGCCGGAGGCGCCGACCCGCCCGGAAAGCCAGGCCGCACGCACGCGCGAGGCCGCGGTCGCCTTGGCCCGCCGCACCGGTCCGGTCACGCTCGGCCATGCAGGCCGGGTCGTGACCACGTACGGCGAATCGATTCCCGTCGCGCACTGCTCGCCGCTGAAGGTGTGCTACATCGAACTGGAGGCCGGCGAGCAACTGACGGACACGCCGTCGGTGGGCGATGCGGTGCGCTGGCAGGTGGTGCCGAAGATCCAGGGCTGGGATCCGGAAACGGTGCTGCTGGAGATCAAGCCGGCCGACGATGCGCCGGACACGAATCTCGTGATTCCGACCGACAGGCGGCTCTACAGCATCTCGCTCGTGAACGACCCCGAGTACCACACGCCGATCCTGAGCTTCCGCTGGCCCGACAGCGAGGCCCGCGCCGCCGCCGAGAGGATCGCGAGCCGCCGGGCCGAGGAACTCGCCGTGGAGGAGGCGGGCGAGGCAGAGGCCGCGATCCGCGCCGAGCTGACGGCGGCGGAGCTCGCGCATTCCGGGGTCCCGACCGAATCCGGCCCGCAGACGGCGGAGCTCCTGGACTTCCGGTTCCAGGTCTCCGGCGAAGCCCCCTTTCGCCCGGTGCGCGTCTTCGCGGACGGAAGCCGGACCTACATCGATCTCCATCCGCGATATCGCGGCCCCCTGCCTGCCATTGTCGCAGGCAGGGCGGAAGGAAACGCGGCGCTCAACACGCGCGTCTCGGCCAGCGGCAGCCGATTGGTGGCGGATCGCGTCATCTCGGACGTGTGGCTCCAGTCAGGGAAGCAGCGCGTCCGCATACGGAGGATTGCCAATTGACGGGTTCGCAGCCTCTCTTTCGCCGATGCCTGCGCCATGCGACGGTGACAGCCGCATTCGCCTTGCTCTCGGCATGTACCGGTACTGGAGGCCTCACGGGTGCGTTTTCGGGCAGCGGAGACGCGGGCCTCACGGACGTCCAGGCCTGCGCCGTCGGCTACGATCTGGCCCGCCAAGTGCACGAGCGCGTCGCGCTGAGGCGCACGGTGATCGTGGCGCCCGCGCGGGAGAGTTCCTGCGAGCGTCACGCGCTGGAATACCTTCGCCGCACCGGCTTCCGGATCGACGAAACCGGCCACGGCGGCGCGACGTTCCAAGTCGCGGTCGACCGGATGCCGGACGGAGACGTGGCGGCGGTGGCGGAGATTGGCGGCAGCCTGCGGATCGCGCGGATGTACACTCCGGTCGCGACCGGCGTCCTCGCGGCGTCGGCCGTCACGGTCCAGCAGCTCGATCCGGACACGTATCTCGCGAGGGGCGTCAGATGGTGACGGGAGAATCAGATCTGCGGAACGTCCGCACCGCCCATGATTTCCTTGCGGGCGGCGTGCATGAGGAACGCCGAGCGGGTGATCCCGCGCTGCCTGGCGGCATCGGCGATCGCGCTGATCATGGCTTCGTCGCCGGTGATGTTGAGACGGCCCTTGCGGCCTTCGGTACGCAGGAACGGCACCGACATGAGATATGCGCCCCGTTCATGTGCCTTCCGCACCTTGTCGAGGCGGCGCACCTCCGCGATCTTGCGCGGCTCCGGAACCTCCTCTCCCTCAATATGCAGGATGAGCGCCTGGCAGGCGTTCGCGTAGAGATCCTCCTCATCGTCCGCAGCCGAGAAGCATCCCGGAATGTCAGGAAACCAGATCCCGTAGGCGCTGCCTGGATCCTTTTCCACGACTCCAATGAAGTTCGTCATCGTTTCTCTCCAACTCTCTATGTCTTTCTGGCCAGCGCATCTTCAAGCCATGGATGCGACCCTTTTGTTCACGTCCGCTGCCCGTCCCTCCAGCCAGCCTCTTCCTCGATCTCCAGGACAAGGCCGATCGGCAGATCCTTTCTTGGGTGCGGAATGATCACGCGCCGCGAACCCTTGCCGAAGACATGGTGCGAGCCGTTGATTCGCAGAAGGGTCCAGCCTTCGCGCTGCAACCGCTTGATGATCTTCCGGCTGTTGTTCTCATGCGGCATGCGCAGAAATATGCGCATGGACTGCGGCGAGGTCAAGCCATGACCGTGCGCCGCTTCATCGACGTGCTGAACTGGAGCGCCCTTGTCGCGCCCGGCGTGATGGCCTGCAAGGACGGGTCGCTTCTGGCCGGCTGGGAGGTCGCAGGCATCGACAGCGAGAGCATGGAGCCGGACGGCTTCGCGGGCCGTCTCCGCCACCTCGGATTCGCGCTGTCCGGACTTTCCGACGGCGAGACAATCTGGTCCGTCTTCGACCGCCGCCCGTGGGTTCCGGACGCGGAGCCCGAAACCGTCGGCCATGACGCGCTGGACGCGCTGACGCTTGAGGCGCGCCTGCTTCTGGCCGAGCCCGGCACGACGTGGAGCGACCGGCTGCTGCTGTTCTTCGGATGGCGACCGGAGACGCCGGGCCGGCTCGACGACATGCTCCCCGGGTTCGGGGAGGCGCTGAAGCGGCAGGAAAGCCGTTTCGGGACCCTGTTCGGACTGCGCCGCCTGGTGCCTGCGGGACCGGGCGCGCCCTGCCCCCTTTGCGGCGCGCTGGTCGGTCTGGTGGGCCAGTCGCGCACCGCGCCCCGATTTGGCGAGAACGATCTTCCCGTCGCGCTCGACATGCTGCTCGGCGCCGAGCTGCGGCAGCCCCTGCTCGCGAGGCCGCTGACGCTGGACGGCCGCGCCGTCGCGCTGCTTGCGCTCGAGGGACTGCCGGTCACCTACGGCCTGGCGCCGTTCGAGCGGTTCCAGGACCTGCCCTGCGCCTTCAGCTGGGTCACGCGGTACGAGGCGCTGTCGGCGGCGACCGCACGCGGCGCCGTCCGCCGGCGGCAGCGTTTCTGGCTGCAGGGATCGGCGGACCTGCTGGCCAACATCGGCGGCGAGAGCGCGGGCCGCCGCGACCTCTACGGGGACGCGATGGCCGAGAGCCTGAACCCTGTCCTGGCCCGCCTGTCGCGCGGCAACGAAGGCCACGGATACCATGTCTCGCTGTTCGTGCTGCAGGGGTCGACCCGCGCGGCGCTGGAACCGGCGATGACGCTGCTTCAGGCGGCGGCGGACGACGGTCACTACGGGTTGCGCGAGGAACGCGGCAACGCCGTCGCGGCGCTCCTGTCCGCCCTGCCCGGGCACCCGACGGTCAATCCGCGTCGCGCGGTCCTGAGAGCGCAGGCGATGGCGGATCTCATGCCCGTTCGGTCGATCTGGCGCGGTGACGCGACGTGCCCGTCGCCGCGGCTGCCGGCGGGCACGCCGGCGCTTCTTGAGGCGCGAGCGCGGACCGGCGAGCACGTGCACGTCAACCTCCATCACGGGGACCTGGGCCACACGCTCCTGTTCGGGCCCACGGGAGGCGGCAAGTCGGTGCTACTGGGACGGATCGTCGCCGCCTGGCTCCGCTATCCGGACGCGCAGGTGATCTACTTCGACCGCCAGCGCTCGATCGCTCATGCCTGCGCGGCGTTCGGCGGCACCTTCCTGGAGCCGGGAGTCCCCGGCGCGAGCGGGATCGCGCCCTTGGCCCATCTCTGCCGCCTCGGCGCTTCCTGGGGACTCGCCTGGCTCACCGCGCTGGTCGAGCACGGCCTGGGACGGCGCACGAGCCCCGAGGAGGCGGGTGAGCTGGGCGAGGCGGTCAATGCGCTTTCGGGAGAGGAGCGCCCCTCCCTGCAGAAGGTCTGGGAGATCGTCCAGTCCGGAACGCTCAGGCAGGTCCTGCGGGCCTGGATCGACGGGCCGGACGCGGGCACGTTCGACGCCGACGATGCGGATGTCGGCGCGGCGCTGGACATGGCGCCGCTGACGGTGTTCGAGACGCACGCGCTCTTCGACTCGACCGAGGCGGTGCTGATGCTGTCGATGGACTACATCTTCGCCGAGGTCGCCCGGCGCTTCGACGGTCGTCCCACGCTCGTGGTCCTGGACGAGGCGTGGAGCTTCTTCGCGCATCCGCTCTGGACCGCGCGGATCCGCAGCTGGCTGAAGGAAGGGCGGAAGCACAACGTCGCCTTGCTGATGGCGACGCAGTCGGTCGCGGACGCGGCGCGGAGCGAGCTTACGGCCGACCTTCTGGAGAGCTGCCCGACGAAACTCTACCTGCCCAACGTCGAGGCGAACTCCCGCGCGATGCGCGCGGACTTCGAGACGCTCGGGCTGGAACCCGCCCAGGTGGACCTGATCGCGCAGATCGCGCCGAAGCGGGAGCTGTATCTCGTCCAGCCCGGCGGCAAGCGCGTGATCAGCCTGCCGATGGGACCGACCACGCTGTCTATCCTGGGCCGGACGGGCTCCGACGAGAGCGCCCGCGCGCTGCGGCTCGGCCGCGACAACCCCGATTTCTGGAAGGAGGATCTCAGAGATGACACAGGCATCGATCTCCGGGCGCCGGAGGAAGCGGCCTGAGCCTCGCCGGCCCGGCCGGCTCCGGGTTCTGGCGCTGGCCGCCGCCCTGGCCGCCGCCCCGGCGGGCGCCATGGCCGGCGCGCTTGGCGGCGGCGCAACCGAGTGGACGCAGCTGCTGAACAATGCGGAGCTCGCAAAGATCCTGGGCGTCGAGACCCGCTCCCTGCACACCGAGACGCAAAGCCTCGCGGTCGAGACGAACCAGCTGCAGACGGAACTCCAGGCGCTCGAGATCATGCGCCGGAACGTGCGCGTGCTGCCGGAACGTCACGTCGGAAACGTGATCGAGCCGGTTCTCCGCCTGCACCGGATCGCGAACCAGGCCGGCAGCCTCGCCTCCAACGGGCACAGCATGGACACGTTCCTGCGCAGCGACCTGATCACGGACCCGCTCTACGATCGTCGCGTCCTCGACCGGACCAATCTCACGGCGGACTACGACGCGTGGAGCGATCGCTGGAACGCGTCGATGGAGACGAACCTGCGACAGTCCGGCTTCACGCTGGAAGACGTGGGGACCGAGGCGCAGCTGATCGACAGGATCCAGGCGCGCATGGGCAGCGAGGAAGGACAGATGCAGGTGCTGCAGGGCGGGAACCTGGTGGCGGCATCGATGGCACGGCAGCTCAACGACCTGCGCCGCATCACGGCGACGCAGGCCGAGCAGACGAGCATCGCGTGGGCGCGGCGGCTGGACGAGATGGACCGCCAGGAGGCCGCCTCGCGCGATTACAGGCGAGAGCTTGAAGCGGCGCGTGGGCAGCTGGGGAGCGCTCCGGCGGGGCGTTCTCTGAACGAGCTGTTCCGGCTGGAGGGGAGGTGATCATGCGGGTGAAGCCATTCGGAAGCCGGGCCCTGCCGGCAATGATCGCCGTAGCCCTCGGGGTCGTTCTTGCGGTCCGGCCCGATCCCGCGCTCGCCCAGGTGGGCGCCGCCCTGGACAGCGCGGTGGACGCCCTGGGAAACGTCCTGGAGAGCGCGGGGGCGACGTTCTCCCAGGTGGCGCAGCAGATCCTGCTCGTCCTGCTCGTGGTGGAGTTCGTCTATCGCGGGGGAAAGTGGCTGATCTCGGGCCAGTCCGTCGGCGACGTCGTGGAGCCGATGCTCTACACGATCTTCGTCGTGGCCATGGCGTGGCTGTTCGCGACCCACGTGCCGGACGTGGTGACCGGGATCGTGTCGGAGGCGACGAGGATCGCGGGAAGCGGAGGCCCCGGGGTGGAAACGGACCTCGAACCGTCGAAGGTGATCGATGCGGGGCTGGCGCGAGTCTTTCAGTGGCTGCAGGCAACGCGGGTCATGGACCCCGAGAGCTGGGCGTTCCTCGTGTGCGCGTTCATCGCGCTTCTTGCGGTGGCGCTGCAGGTCACGATGATGATCCTGATCTACGCGGAGCTGTATCTCGTCGCGCTGGGCGGCATCGTCACGCTCGGCTTCGCGGGTCTCACGCAGACGCGCGGCATCGCCAGGGCCTACGTCCTGGCGCTGTTCGCGAAGGGTTTCAAGCTCGTGACGCTGTTCCTGGTGGTGGACGCGACGCATCGCATCGCGATGCTCGCGGAGCAGTCGATCCGGACCGTCGCGGATTCGACGAACGCGATGCGGTTCGCAAACGTGACGGTGCAGGCCGCGCACGAGCCGTCGGTGACCGTGGCGGGCGCCATGGCCGCCGTCCTTCTCCAGGTGATCGGGGTCGCGCTGGTGATCACGCTTCCGGGCGCGGTGGAGCGGCTCGTCGGCGGCACCGCCGTCGCCGACGTTGCCGGCACCGGCGGGCGGATGGTTGCGGGCGCCGCTATGAGCGGCGGCGCAGTGGCCGCGGGCGCCGCGATGGGCGCGGCCGGCGGCGCGATGGCGGGAGGCGCGGCGGCCGCGAAGACGGCCGGCGCCGGAGCGTTCACCGGCGGCGTGAACTGGCCCGCCCTTGCGCAAGGCGGGAAGGCTGCGGTGAAGGGCGCCACGCTTGGCGGATTGAAGGGAGGCGTGAACTGGAGCCAGATCGCTTCGGAGCGTGGAGGGATCGGCAAGGAGCTGGGCGCACGGCTCAGCAATCGCGTCAACAGGCTTGGCAGCGGCACGGGAAGCGACGGGGGCGGCCAGTGATGTCGGGGGGCGTTCATGGACATGCTGCATCCGGGGATCGCGGAAAGCTGCAAGGGAAGGAACGGCGATGACTGACGCATCATCTCCGCAACCCGCGCCCGCCCAATCTCCCCGCCCCTCTCCGGAGGACCGCGCCCGCGCCGCCTGGGAGGACCGTCACGGCTCGCTGGCCCGCGAGCGCGACCGCTGGATGCGGGCGGCGATGGCCAGCCTGGGGGTTTCGGCGGTGGCCGTGGGCTTCGGCATCTGGGCGGCAGTGACGACCGAATACGTCCCCTACATTGTTGCCGTCGACGAGCACAATCGCCCTTCCGCCGCGCTTGCGCCTGGCGCGATCACGGACTGGCCGGACGCGGTGGTGCGCCACCAGCTGGCCGCGTTCGTGCGCGACTGGCGCTCGGTCTCCGCGGACCGGGCCGCGATGGAGGGGCGGTTCCGCCGCATACAGTATTTCCTGGAACGGAACTCTCCGGCCGATCTCAAGGTCATCGAATGGGCACGGGATTCGGACACGAACCCGTTCGAGCTCGCGAAGACTTGGACGGTGGACGTCGACGTCGTGGCCGTGAACCTGCTCGGCGGCCGGAGCTGGCTCGCCGAGTGGACCGAGACCCGACGGAACCGCGGCAACGGCAATCCGGAACGGGGAGGACCGCGGCGCCTGCAGGGCACGTTCGAGCTGGGCCGTCGCGTCGTGTCCGACGACGCCGTGCTTCTTCAGAACCCTCTGGGGATGGTGGTCGAGGAGTTCGACATCGTGAGGGTCGAATGAGCGACGCCAGCGAGACAGAAGCAAAGGCGCCGCCGCCGGATCGTGCCGTGCCGCGCACGACGAAGATAATGGCCGGAGTCCTGATCCTCTGCGCCCTGGGGCTCGTCGCGGCCGACTGGGTGTTCCAGGACGGCGGGACCGAGGACCAGGCCAACGTCGACGCGTCGGAACTGGACACGGGGGACGTCGCGGGAAGGGCGGAAAACCTGGGGAGCGAAGCGGAGGGACCGCCCGCGACGGAGCAGGAAACGGGTGTCGTTGCGGAGACCTCTCCGGGGACGCGCCCGGCCGACGACGCGTTCGCAGCCCAGTTGGCGGAGGAGGAGGCGCGGCTCGCGGAACGCGCACGTCAGGCATCGGACTCGCCGCTCACGCCACCGGTGACCGGGGCGCGGGAGCTCATCGAGCGCTGGAGACCTGCGGATCCGGATGCCGCTCCCGTTGCGGCGCAGGCCGCGTCCCTGGACTCCGGCGGTCCGCGCCGGCCCGGCGTCGCGGTCGCGTCCCCTCCCCTGCAGCCCGTTGCCGCGACGGTGCCGGAAGCCGGCGCACCGACGCATGTCCTGGTCCGGGGCAGCGTGATCCCGGCCGTGCTGGAATCGTCGATCGACTCCGACCTGCCCGGACTGGTGCGTGCAAAGGTGGCGGAGACCGTCTATGACACCCTTTCGGGGCGCCACGTGCTGATCCCGCGCGGGTCCTGGCTGGTGGGCACCTACGGATCGGGCGCACGGTCCGGCCAGCGCCGGCTGTTCGTGAGCTGGACGGACCTTCTCCTGCCCGACGGAACGCCGGTGCCGCTCGGCGGAACGGGATCCCTGGGGGCGGACGGCGCAAGCGGCGTCCGGGGCCGCAGGTCCACGGGAATCTGGACGGCTCTCGGCGCGGCGGTGCTGTTCGACCTCGCGGGCAACGCGTCGGAGATCCTGATCGCTGCGGAGACCGGCCAGGCGCCGGAGCGGGACGCGCTTGCCGAGGCCCTTGGGACCGCCGTAGGCAACTCGACATCGCAGGTCGGCCAGGAGTATCTCCGCGAGCTGCTCGACCGCGGCACGCGGTTTCGGGTCGCGGCCGGCGCCCGCATGAACGTGGTCGTGGAGGAGGACATGCACCTCCAGGCGCAGCGGGCGTGGTGACGTGACGCGCGGACCTCTCCTCCTTGGCGCGCTCATTGTCGCCGCGCTCGCCGCAGTCCAGGCGTCGGCCGCGCCCGGCACGACCACGGACATCCTCGCGCTGGTCCGCGCGCTCGAGTCCGGCGGATACGACGATTACGAGCGACGCATCCCGGTCCCGCCGCCCAGGCCGCTGACGCGGATGACGATCGCCGAGGTGCTGGACTGGCAGGCACGAGTCCGCGACGCGGGAGCGCCGTCGACGGCAGCCGGCGGCTACCAGGTCATCCGCGCGACGCTGGACCGCCTGGTCCGGCGCCACGGCCTCGACCGCGCCGCCCTGTTCGACGCGGAGATGCAGGACCGGCTCGCGCGGCTGCTGGTGTCGGAGTGCGGCGAGCCGGGCCCGCCCGCACGCCATCCGCATTTCGCGGACTGTCTCGCCGGCATCTGGGCCGCGCTGCCGCTCACGTCCGGCCCGCAGAGGGGCCGGTCGGCCTACCAGGGCATCGCGGGCAACCGAGCGCTCGCGCGTCCTGAAACCGTGCTGGCCGTCCTTGCGGGCCGACCTGTGGCTCTTCCGAAAGGCGCGCGGGACGGCGGCTCTCCCGTCCCTTCCGACGAGGCGGTGCTGGCGTTCGGCGCGGTGCGGCTGCACCGCATCTCGACCGCCATGCGTGGCGCGTCCCTGGCAGGGACGCTGACCCCGTCCGTTCGTGACTGGAGCTTCGATCCCTATGCCGTCGACTAGAAAGACACGTCGCCCCGGAGAGGGTCTTGACGCCGGCCAGGTCAAGGTCGCCCTGCGGCAGCATGCCGAGGAGCTGTTCCGCGCCGCCTTCGGCGAGCCGGACAACCCGCGCGGGCACGAATGGCGCTTCGGCAAGAAGGGCGCGATCTCGATGAAGATGCACGGCGAGAAACGCGGCCTGTGGCACGACTTTTCCGCGGACGCCGGCGGCGACCTGTTCGACCTGGTCGCGATCACGCGCTGCGGCCTTCTCTCCGCGCAGGACGACTTCCCGAAGGTTCTCGAGGAAGCGGGCCGGATGACCGGTCAGGCGAGCGGTCGCGACGCATGGCGCGGGTTTCCGAAGCCCCCGCCGCCACCGGCGGAAAATGCGGAGAAAGCTGACCGGGAACGGCGGACCTGGCACGCGGTGACGGTGATGGCTCTCATAGACCGGATCGCGCCCGCCGCCGGCACGCCGGCCGCCGCCTATCTCGCCGGTCGCGGCGTGACCGACCTGCCGAAAACAGGGATGGGCTGGCTTCCACCCGTGCCGGGCATGCGCGCGCTTCTCAACCCGCGGAGCGGCGCGCTGCTGGTGTGGGCCCTGAACGCTGCGGGATGGCCGACGGGCGGACAGCGCATCCTTGTCACGCGGAACGGGCGACCGTCACGGGCGCGGTCCCCGAAACCCTCGTTCGGACGCGTCGGCGGGTTCCCGGCACGGTTCCCGGCCCGTGAGGGCAATGGCGCGGCGCCCCTGGTGGTGGCGGAAGGGCCGGAAAGCGCGCTTTCGGTCAGGCAGGCCACGGGACACGAGGCTTGGGCGGTGTTCGGAGTGGGGAATTTCAAGTCGGCGCCGCTGCCGAAGGGGCGCACGGTCATCCTTGCGCCGGACAGGGACGCCAAGGACGGCAAGGCGGGCCGCGCGTTCGCACGCGCCACTTTCCTTCAGCGGGAGCGGGGAGTCGACCTTCTGATCGCGGAGGCTCCAGAGCCCGATGGCAGCAAGAGGGACCTGAACGACACGCTGAGACGCGCCGGAAACGACGCGGTGCGCGCCGCGATCGAGGCGGCGCGGCCGGTCACCGACGCCGACATGGAGGAGGTCGCGAAATGACGAGGAAAGACTTCCCGGTCCTTGGCCATGTCTTGACACAGGGACGCAGCGATTCGTCCCGTCGGCATCCGAAACGCCACGGATGCCGACGGAGGCGGACCTGCCCGACTTCGTCAACCCCAGCCAGAAAAGGAGAAACAGGATGTCATCGGCACGAATCAAGGAGGATGGCGGGTCCGCGCGTGCGCGGACCCGCCACCGATCTGCGTGCCGCGTGATCGCGTGACCGCCTAGCGGCGGGATCATGTTGCTGTGTCAAGCAGCGGCCGCCCCGAGAGTTCTCTCCGACCACGGGGCGGCCAACAACCCCGAACATCCGGAGAAGGAGGCGAGAAATTGACTGCCATGATCGACGGCGCATTGGCGCTTGCGCGGCGCCGCGAGGACATGCGTGACCGAGCCGGCCCGACGGGCTGGCACGGAGACATGAAGCGGGAAGAATTCCCTGTTCCTGACCCAATTTTGGCGCATCGGCGCTGCGATCCTCCCTGCCAGCGCCCGATTCTGGCGCGAATTCGGGAAATCGTTCCGGCCTGGCCGGACCCCTTGCAGCCGCCCGAGGGACGGAGTCGGCGATGACCCGAAACCGCACCCTAGCGGCCTTGATCGGCCTCGCAGGCCCTGCCCTTGCCGTCCCTGCCTTCTTCCATGAGGCCGTGCCGTTCTGGTGCGCGGGGATTCCCCTGCTCGCCGGCATCTGGGCGGGCACGCGGATCGCACGCGCCGCCGCGATGGCAGGCTGGCTGGCCGTGCCGGCGGCGGTCTGCGCGATCGGGCTGACCGGAATCGGGCACGCGGTCGAGCTGGTCTGGCCCGGAGCGGTGCTTGCCGTCATGGGGCTCGCCGTCCTCGCCGCGTTGACGGGACTCGCGGCCGCCACGGCCGTTGTCGCCCTGGTACCGTTCTTTCCGGCCTCGCCGCTGCTCGTCCTGGCCGACGTGCTGCCGGGCGCCGGGATCCCGGGCCTCGCCGTCGCAGCACTTGTCATCGCGGTGATCGAGATCCTTGGACGCGGACGCGGTCTCCTGCTCGTGGCGGTCGTCGCCCTCCTGGGCGCGTGGAAGGCGTATGCGCCAGCACCGCCGGCCTCGACCTGGGCGGGCTTTCCGGAGCCTCCGGGCGTCACCGAGCGCGGGCGATGGATCGGGATCCGCGACTTCCTGCCCGTCGGCGCGGCAGCCGTGCTCGGCGAGGCCGTTTTCCGGGCCGAGGACGCGTCCGCTCTGAATTTCTGGTGCCGGGCGGCCGAGGAACGAGACCTGACGCTGTTCATCGGAGTCACGGAAACCTGGATCGGGACGGACCGGGGCGCGGTCTGGCGGCTCGACCGCGAGTCCTGCGCGCCCGGCGCATCGCCCGTGGTCGCGGCGCAGGCCTGGCTGGGCATTCCCGGCGTGACCGGGGACGTGGGGCCGATGCCCTGGAACGGGGCCGTTCCGGGTTTCCTGGTCTGCCTGGAGGCGTTCCTGCCATGGTCGTGGGTGCGGCTGGAGACTGGCGGGCCGTTTGCGGACGTGGTCGTGATCTCCAATGACGGGGCGTTCGGCCGGCTTCCCGTGCCCGTGCTGCGCCGGAAGGCGGCGGGCGCGATGGCGGCGCTGGTCGGCGTCGGCATCGCCCATGCCGAGACTGGGCGGACGCTGCTGCTGCGCGCTGAGCGGAGGGTCGCGGGATGATGGCGTCCAAGATCGCGTCCCGCCTGAAGCCGAGGATCTTGGTCGAGTCGGGCCTGAAGCGCATGCTCCGGGTCGCGTCGCGGCTGAAGCGCGGGCACCTGGTTGCGGGACGCATGAAGCGTGCGATGCTGTTCGCGATGATCCTGTCGGGCGTGGCCATGGTCACGCTCGCCGGGCTGCCAATCCTCTGGCGGCTTTACGGGACGGGATGGCTCCACCGGGATCACTACCACATCGCGTTCGCCGCCCTCTGCATCGCGCCCGCCGCGACCGCGCACTGCGGCGTGGCGTATTCCGGGTGGCGCGGCACCCTGTGGTGGACGTTATGGCTTCCCGGGATCGCCGTGTTCGCAGCGTTCCCATGGCGGGGAGACGACGGCTGGCAAGCCCTTTGGATCTTCGGGCACGCCTGGGACTGGGTGCGCACGATCTTCCTTCACTGGGACGCGACGCCGCCCTTCGTCTTCAACAGTTTCGGGGCTTTCGTGGCCGTGCTGACGGTAGCCATCGTGAGTTGCGGGAAGCTCTGGCTGGGAGCGTCGAAGGCGGTCGGGCGCCTCGGGCCGGGCAAGGCCGCCGCCGCAGAGGACGCGCTGCCCAGCGCGGAGTGGGCGTCGCGCAGCGAGATCCTGGACCGGTTCAGCGTCAAGGGCGGCATCGTGCTGGGCGAGCTGACCGATCCGACGCGCGAGAGTCCGGACTTCTCGCCGGAGCGGACCGAAAGCTGGGGCGGGCAGGGTCATGGCCGTCTGATCACGATGAGCCCGACGGACGGGAACGGCCACGTGCTCGTCACCTCCCAGGCGAGCGGATACAAGAGCACCGGCCTCGTGATCCCGAACATCCTGACCTACGACAAGGGTCCGGTCGTCGTGTTCGATCCCAAATGCGAACTCTACGCGAGGTGCCGAGAGGCGCGAGAGGCCATGAACTACACCCCGGTCGTGATCGACGAGAACAACGGCTTCGATCCGGCGCGCCTCATCGCGACGCTGGCCGCCGACCATCCGTCGGCATACCGGCGGATGGCCCGGATGATGATCCCGAAGGGATACAGCGGAGTCGAGAACGGGCAGTTCTTCAAGGAGGCGGCGATCAGCCTCTTCACGGCGCTGCTCGGCTATCACGGGGAACGGGGCACCAAGAACATCATCCAGGCGATCGCGCGGCTGCTGGCCAAATCGCCGGACAAGGTGTTCGAGGAGGTCGGGCAGAAGCTCAAGAAATCGAAGCTCCCGTTCGTGAAGAACCACCTCTCGGAGCTCGAGGGCATGGACGAGCGGTTCTGGAGCTCGATCAAGACGGAGATCACCAACAACCTGATGTTCAGCGAGATGCCGGACATCGAGCGCTATGTGCGGATGAAAAAGAACAGCAAGCTGCCGGCGCAGATTCTCGACCCGCGCTGCGACATTTTCCTGAACATACCCCAGAACGTCGCGGAAGACTTCGCCCCGATGCTGCGGCTCATGCTGGGATCGATGCTGACGGCGGCGGAGTTCATCGAGGTCAACGAGGACCCGAGCGCGCGGCGGCTGTTCCTGATCGACGAGGCGGCGAAGCTCGGGAACATGGACATCCTGGAGAACATACGCGACCGCGGGCGGTCCCGCGGGCTGCATCTCATGCTCTTCTACCAGACTCCGGGCGAGATCGAGAGGCTCTGGGGCCGTGCCGGAATGACCTCGTGGCGGGACGGATGCTCCGCGACGATAATGGGGCCCGTGTCGAGCCGCACCACCGCCGGAGAGATCTCGGCGATGATAGGCAAGCGCATTGTGCGGGTGCGGACGGGAAGCACGTCCTCGTCGAGCCAGGTCCTGTCGATGACGGGGGGTTCCGTCAGCACGTCGGAGCAGGAGCAGTTGCGCGACGTCCCGGTGATCAGCCCTACCGAGATCAGCCAGCTGCCCCCTCATGCCTCCATCATCACGGCCACCGGCAGAAAGCCTATCCTGGCGACCAAGGCGATTTCGTTCACGCGCGAGGACATGAGGGAAAAGGTTCGAAGCACCGATGAGATCCGGGATGAACTCGCGGTCACGAAAACGCGGAAGGCGTTGATGAAGCGCGTGGCGAAATTGACGCAACCCGCTCGCGAAGGGAGCGCGGCCGCGCAGGATCCGGCAGACGCGAATCCGGAAGAGGCTCAGGTCGGGCCGGATTGCGCGCCCGGGGAAGCCACGGCAGACACGGCCGGGCTTCCGGAAGCGGCGAGCGGGGACAGCAGCCCTGCTCGTGCGACTGACGGCGGAGAGTCGGCGGCGGCGGCAACCGGCGGCGATGCGCCGAAGCTGTCCGAAGACGGCTCTGCCGGTGCAGAGTCTCCGGCCGCGGTGTCTCACGAGGCAGGACCGGAAGGGGACGGGAATGCAACGGACGCGCCGCAGCAGCCAGGCAGCGGCGACGAGGCCGCGCCTCCGGTCTCGAAGACTTCCGTCGATGCCGGCAGCGGGGAGCTTGGCGCGGAAACGGATCCGCCTGCCCCACCGGAGGCCGGAGAATCGTCGGCCCGGAAGGACACGGACGACGCGTCGGAAACCTCGAATGTGAAACCGGAAGCGACCGGAAACGGGGCGGACCATGCGCAGCCCGTGCAACCAGGCGATGAGACCGGTCCTCCGGAGCCGGAGAACGGCGGCCTCGCTGGCATGGAGCTTGAGGGGCCTCCCTCTGCGGAGGAAGACGAGGAGCCCCGGTCACTGGAGGCCCGCACGCGCGAAGAGCCGGAACAGTCGGGGGCAAACGGGGACGCGCCGACCGCCCCGTCGGCCCTGCCCGGTGTCGATGAAGAAGCGCCTGTCGGGAAGGCGTCGGCCGATGAGCCGAAACCCTCCCGGGAGAAACCTGAAGCAGCCAGGTACGCTGCGGGCCCAGGGCCGGTCGAGGAACAGGGCGACGGGAGCTGTTCTCCTGAAACCGGGGCACTCGACGGCTCGAAAGTGGAAAGCGAAACCGCTGTCGGTGCCGTCGAGGACGAGGAAGCGGGCGTTCCCGCCAGTCTTGGCGAATCTGCATCCCCTGTCCGGAAGACCGATCCTGCGGCGACGCCGAAAAAGCGAAAAGGGGGCGGCGTGGAGCGCGGCACGGCGGACGGCTGGTCGGATGCCGAGGTCAAGCGGTTCATGGGCCTGGTCCAGGAAGGGATGTCGCTCGCGGAGATCGCGTCGGACCTGGACAGGAGCCTTGGCGACGTCGAGGCATGGAGCGAGAAAAGGTTCGGGCGGGGACTCTTTCCCGGCAGCGCCAGGCGCGCGCGCGAGGGGCAGGACGAGGATGGCCCGGGTGGCCCGTCTTGAAGCGGCGGCGGCCGATCATTCGGGCCAGCGCCGTGGCGCGGAAGGCGACGGCGTTCCTGAAGGGGCTCATATACGTGACTAGACAGTCAGGAATGAGGCGCCGCAATCACGCTGGCGCCATAGCAAGGAGAGACGAAATGTCCTCACAAAAACGGAAGGATGGCGGGTCTGAAAATCAGGCCCGCCATTAGCGAAGCTGTGAAGCTGTGAAAGTTTCGAAAGCTGCGAAAAGGGGTGCTCTCCGAGCACCCCACAAATGTCTCGCCGAAGATCCGTACGATGCTATTAGGGTGTCGCTTTCCGCTGGCCTCTGTTCGTGGCCAAAAGCGCCGGACTCCCTCAATCCGCACGGCCTGGACTTTTCGGAACGGGCGTTTCGCTCTCTGCAAAAAAGCACCAGACGCAAAAACTGATACCATGTCTAGTCACGTATATACGCCTCTTCCTGAAGCGCCTGGCCGGGCGACGTCCACGACCTCGCATGCTGCGCTGGAGGCGGGACAGGTGACTGGCGGTGGCGAAAAGCACCCGAATCCGCCCGAGTCCGCGAGCGCAACGGCCGCAGCCGGGCCGGAATCCCCCTGGAGCCGCGCAGGCGTCCCGCCAGAGGCCCTCGTGTGGCCGGTCACCACGCCCCGGAAAAACGGCCTGAGGGGCCTCCTCGGGCGTTTCAGAGGGCCGGATTCCGGAAAGGCCCCGAAAATTCCCGAAAATCGGCCGGGAGTCGCCGCCCCGGTCAACCTGAGACCGTGGACATGGGAGCGGCTGCCCCACGTCAGCGAGACCCGCGACGGATCGCCGCTGGTGCGGCTCATGGACCGGATCGCGTGGCACGCGACCCTGCCGGATGATCGCTATGTCCTTCATGCCGAACGGATCGCGCGCCGGAAGGAAAGCCTGGTTGCGCGGGCGCTGGTCCGGTTCGCGACGGCATGCGCAGGGAAAGCGAGCGGCGCTCCGTCATGGCTCGGCGATGAGCGACGAGGTGAACGCAGGTGACCTGGAGCGAACTGTTCCCGGCCCGGACGCTGGGCGTGACGGCAGGTGCCGCTGCGCTGCTCGCGGCGATCGGCCTCGCCTCATCGGCCGGGCTTGTCCTGGGCAACGCCACCACGTCCGTGCCCCGGGGAATCTACCTGAAAGCCGATCCGGGCGCCGCCACGTACGTCACGTTCTGCCTTGGCAAACGGCACGCGGCAGCCGCCTGGTATGGTCTCGTCTGCTCTCCGGACAACCCCGACGGCGTGCGGATCCTCAAGCGGCTCGTCGAACGACGGGACGGCGCGGTGATCGTGGAGGGTGACGAGCCGCGCGCCCTGGACAGCCGCGTCGTCGGGCCTGTCCGCCTGGACGAGATTCGGGGATGGTGGCGGCCGTTGATCCGGTGGGGAGCGGGGGCCAATGGCGACTGAGGTCATCGCGACGGAGCCCGAAGCGATCGACCCGGCCAATGCCCTCGGCGATCTGGAGAGCCTCGACGCCCTGGATGACGAGATCGCCCGCGTCCGCAAGCGGGAGGAGCGCCGCCTGATCAGGCTGGCCCGGAAGGCCGGCCTCTTCCATGTGCGGATGCTGAACCATGAACTCGACGATCTTTTCCGCGAACCGCTGCTTGCGGAGGCGAGGCGGCCGTCCGCGCTCGCCCGTCTCGAGACCCGACGCGATGCGCATTACGCGGGCCGTCGGGCCAAGGATGCCCGGCGGAAGGCCCTGCTCGGAGGCTTCGTGGTCGCCCAGTGCCGGCACAAGCCCCACTTCCATGCGGCGATGGTCCCGGACATCAGGGAATGGTTGTTGTCGCATCGGAGCGAGAAGGTCGGTGCAAGAAACGTCGAGGCACTGTCAGGCTTCCTCGCGGACCCCGCTCACAAGGAACTCTCCGCCCCGCCGACGAACTCGAAGAAGGCGCGGCGCGACCGCACGCACCGGCTGATCCTCCTCGGAGCATGGGTGCTGGCCCGGCGCAAGCATCTCACGGAACTCGGCGAGCTCGTTGCCGCAGAGCTGGCGGGGTTTCTCGAACAGGGGCAACGCGTCGACCGCCACAAGGCACTGCTGAAGGACGTGCTCGGGAATTGAAGCTGGAACCACCGTTCATCATTACGCTGTGGCCGCGACCTCTTCCCCTTCCCGATGAGACCTGCCGTAAATCTCGGTCAGATTGCGGACTTGGATCGCATCTTCATGGTGACGGGCCTGAGCAAGATCGTAAGCTGTCTGCCGCCGCAGCCAGAACTCGGCATTGGACCAGCCCGCCCGCTCCAGGCGAATCGCCATTTGCGGGGAAATGCCCGCACGGCCATTGAGAACACGCGACAGCGTGTGACGAGCGATACCTAGTTCACGAGCCGCTTCCGTCACGCTCAATTCGAGCGGTGCCAGGCAGTTCTCTCGGATGCTGAGGCCGGGATGGGGGGGATTCATCATCGCCATGTTCACGTCCTCCTTCAGTGGTAGTCGACCAGATCGACGTCGTGGACGTCGCCGTCCTCAAGGCGAAACGTCATGCGCCAGTTGCCGGAAATCGAGATGCTCCAGTGGCCTTTCAGATTACCTTTCAGCGGATGGAGTCGGTAACCAGGCAAATCGACATCCGAAGGATTGCTGGCTGCGTCGAGATCGGCCAATGCGAGAGTGACGCGACCTGCCAGGTCGGGTGCCACCCTGCTCGCATCCCCGCGTTCGTACATCCGCCTGAGACCCCTGTGACGAAAGCTCTGGATCATGGCAAACTGTATCGCGTGCCGATACGCAGTGCAATCGGAATGTTGTCGGCCGATCTCGTGGCAGCGGAGCTGGCGCGGTTTCTCGAGCAGGGCAAGCGCGTTGACCGCCACAAGACGCTGTTCAATGACGCGCTCCAGAAGCGACGCCGGGAACGCGGTTCACACAAAAGGAAGTTGAAGCCTGGCGGCGGCGGTCCCGGCACAGGAATGGCCGGGGAGGCGGCGGCAGGCAAGCGACGGTCTTTCCACGGGAAGCCGCGATCAACTTTTCCACGGCCACCTCCTCGTATCATTTCTGATTCTCGAAGCATGCGAGGGCGTCAAGTCTTCCAGGGCCGACGCCGAGAACGACGCGCGGCAAGGGACGCGCTCGAGAGCGGCGATCCGGACCCGGTTCGCTGAGCCTGTCAGCGGCAGGGATCTGCGGATTGGCGGGCTTCGTCGGCTGTAGGTTGTATCCGGTTCCCGGTTCAGACCCCCGGATTCGGTCCCGGTTTCGCGCCTGACGGCCCTCGAAACGGCGATTCTCGTGCCCCTCAGCGCCTTTTCCCCGCCTGATTGCCCGTGAACGGAACGTGAGAGCCGCCTCACGGATCGATTCCGGCAGAGGGCGGAAACGTACGCCAGGCGGCTCTGTCCCGGCTTGGTGCGGAATGTTGCCCCAGCCGGGGAGTTGACGCGACCTGGCGCATGCGGCTATCTCGTTCGGCCAGCCGGTCCCGGCGGGGCCGAACCCCACTGCCGAGACTGGTCAACACCCGGTGTGCCCGCGCCGGGGCCCAGGCGGGCGATGCACCGTTACCGTTACCACGTCTCCCTGGGGATTCGGGGCGGTAACGCTCTGCGGTGCCGCCGCGCATCAGCGTCCTCCGTGCTCTTCAGCGCGACGTCAGGTATCCCGAAGGCGTCACGGAGGTCTTCGTCAGAGAGGCCGTGTTCGCCGGGCATGTTGACGTGCGTCCAAGACATTGGGAGTGATTGCAGATCACGCCGAGAGGACTTTCCCGCATTTCTGGAAGGATCAAGACGATGAAAGACACCCGTTTCGGACCCAAGGGCTGGACGCCGGAGCGGCTCCCAAGTCTCGAAGGCAGGACCTGCGTGATCACGGGCGCCAATGCGGGTACGGGGTTTCAGGCCGCGCGCATTCTTCTCTCGAAGGGCGCAACCGTGGTGATGCTGAACCGCAGCGCCGAGAGATCGACCGCTGCCGTGAAGGCGCTCGAAGACGAATTCGGTGCGGGCGCCGACGTGAGCTTTGTCCGCATGGACCTCGCCGAGCTTGCAAGCGTGCGCGCAGCGGCAGGCGAGGTGCTCAGGACCGTGCCCCGGATCGATGCACTCATCTGCAACGCGGCCATCGCGCAGGTGCCG
>JAJDZX010000014.1 GCA_022824395.1 Alphaproteobacteria bacterium | reverse complement strand
TCGAACATGGTGTGCCTCCTGGGGAAAGGCACACCACCGTCTTCATCTCAAACTATGTTGTGAAGTCGTCAACGATCACCGGGCAAACCCGTCCTTCAGGGCGACTTCGCCACATAGTCAAGTTCGCCACATACCGCGAACGGCTCGCCCTGTCCCACCTCAATAGGTGAGGGTCATCATGACTTTCGTCGATGCACCGCTGACGGTCACCGCTGCATCGTCGAAGCTGGGAGGGCCGGTATGTGAAGGCGGATTGTTCGCGAAGCCATACCCTTCCATGGGAATCCCGGCGGACCCGATGTCGAGCTCGCCGTTGCCGTTCTCGTCGTGATACGCACTCACGGCGTACCGCCCGACCGGCAGGTCGTGGAACACAAACCGCATGGTCCCTTCATGGGCCTGCTGGTGCGTACCGGCGAATACCTCTTCGGCGTACGGGAACTTGCTCGCCGCCTGCGGCGTCTGGACGGCCAAGAAGAGGTGGCCGGCACCGGACCGGACACCCTGGACCTCGACGGCGAGATCGGCGGCGGCAGCGGGCAGTGCGACGAGACCCCCCAGGGTCATGAAAGCGGCGGTTGCCGTGGTTGCGATGAGCGAACGGAGCATGGTGTGTCCTCCCCAAACGTGTGATGATCAATGCGACGGCATTCGCATCCGACGCGTGCCGCATCGAAAATCGTCCCGGGCACCGTTGGCGCTGACAAGCGAAAATTCGTGAACCGACCTGCTTTTTCGCGAATGCAACACGCAGTGCAATTCGCGTTTCGTGAAGTGCAGGCGCGGCGTCCGTTCGAATACCAGGCGCTCGGACTCGTGGCCGCGGTCGCGGTCCTTACCTACCTCGGCCCCTTCGATACCTGGGGACGCCTCGCGTTGCCGGAGCGGGCCGCGTTCTGGTCGGTCGCGATGGCCGGGAACTGGATCTTCGGACTGGTGATCGGTTTCGGCGCCGTATTGGCGTACGAGCGACGGGGACCGTTCGCGTGGGCAGCAGTGGCTGCCGCGGGCAGTGCGGTGGCAGCGCTACCCGGCACCGCCGTGATATGGCTGCTGGTCGCGACATTCATGGACTTCCGGTACACGGGCCCGGCCGGACTCGCGCCCCTGTACTCGCAGGTGGTCGGGATCCACCTCGTGGTGACCTTCCTCGTGACCTGGCCACTCGCCCGACCGCCCCGGCAGGCAAAGCAGGATGGCCGGTCGCTTCGGGCACCGGGTGATGGCGCACCTGGCAACGCCTTCCTGAAGCGCATCCCGACCTGGCTCGGTCAAAACCTGCTCCACCTGCATATGCAGGACCACTACCTGGAGGTCCATACCGACCGGGGCAGCGACCTCCTCCTGATCCGGTTCCGGGACGCGCTACAAGAAGTCGAGGACCTGGACGGGGCACAGGTGCATCGCTCTCACTGGGTGGCGCGCGCGGCCCTCGACCGGATCGGACGCCGGAACGGGCGGATCGTGCTCCACCTAGTGAACGGAAGCGAGGTCCCGGTGAGCCGTTCCTTCGTCGCCGACCTCCGGGACCGGGGCTGGCTCTGACCTCCGCCGGTCCGCCGGCTCCCCGTCATTCCGGAATTTCAGGCCGGGCGGCTCCCCGGTTCACCTTGCCGCACCCGCTTCGAATGGCCTAGGGCGCGGGATGCAACCGGTATGATCCGCGGGCGCGGCACCGCTCCGGCAGCCCGGCGCCCATTCTCCACCGACCGAGACCACCGCGATCCCCGGAAGTCCTCTGCATGACCCGCATCAACATCCAGTTCACGCTGTTCTCAGCCTTCTATTCACCGCTCATCGCGACGATGGCCGGCGGTTTCCTTCGCGAGGAAGGACTTAATCCCGAATGGTCGGTCGCCACTCCGGGAGTGAGCGCAATCTCAGCCGTCGAGGACGGCTCTGCCCATGTGGTGCAGTCGGCCCTCAGCCAGGGCTTCGGCCCGCTCGAACGCGGCAAGGCGCCGACCGTCACCCACTTCGCCCAGGTCAACGAGATGGACGGTTTCTTCCTCACCGCGCGCGAGCCGGATCCCGAGTTCTCGTGGCGGAAGCTCGAAGGGGCCGACGTAGTCCTGTTCGGCGGCGGCCAGCCGCTCGCGATGTTCAAGTACGCATGCCACCGGGCCGGCATCGACTATTCCCGCATCAACGCGATCCACCCCGGCGGTGCCGCCGCCGTCGACGCCGCGTTCCGGGAGGGCCAGGGGACGTACGTGCAGCAGCAGGGCCCCTTCCCCCAGCAGCTTGAGGCAGATGGCATTGGACACGTGGTCGCCCAGGTCGGGCCCGTCATCGGGCCGTGCGGCTTCTCGAGCCTCGCGGCCTTGCCGGCATGGCTGGAGACGGACATGGCGGCGGCGTTCATCCGCGCCTACCGCAGGACGCGCAGCTACATTCATTCCGCGCCCGCCGAGGAGATTGCCGCCGCGGAGAAGCCCTATTTCCCGGCCATCGACGAAACGGTGCTCGCACGGTGCATCCGCACCTATCAGGCGCTCGGCTGCTGGACCCCGCACATCGAGATCACCCGCGCGGCTTACGAAGCGACCCTCGACATCTTCGCCTACAACGGACTGATCACCACGCGCCATCCCTACGACGCCATCTGCACGCTCCCGCCGGCGGCATAGACGTGTCTCTGGTTGGAGGGACCCGGGCCGGCTCACGTTCGGATGCAGCGGCTGGCGCGCTGTGGGCGACTGTCGCGGACTCCTCCGTTTGACCGGACCGGCACTGGCCCGCAAGGCCCGACGCTCGTCCGTTCGTTCCTCCTGTGTCCTTTGCCAGCGAACCGCAGCGGCTACGGGCCGGGTGCGGCTCTCGCGGAATCCGCGAACAGGACCACGACACCGCAGGCGACCAGCGCTGCGCCCAGCAGCCTGGTCCAGGTGAAGGGCTCGCGGAACAGCAGCCAGGACACGATCACGGTCAGGACGATCGCTCCGCTCACGATGACCGGTATCGCCACGTTCGCCGCCATCGGCTCGCCGCCGCCCACGCCCCGGAAGAGGTAGAAGTAGCCGACTTCCGCCGCACCGATGCAGAGGCCCGCCGCCACTGCCCAGACGACGGCGGCCCGGGAGACCGCGAGCACGTGGCCGCCCTGGAGCGCGAGCCCCGCGGCGAATGCGACCGACACCGCCAGCGCTGCCGCCTGGAGGGACATCGTGGCGAGAATCGGCGTGGTCGCGGCGGCGGGAACGTATCCGCTCGAGACCTTGACGAGCAGGTTGTACCCCGCGTAGAGCGCGGTGACGCCCAGCAGGATGACCAGAGACAAGTACATCGCGATCGGCCCTCTCGTGCGGTGAAGATTGCTACCACGTTGAACGGCGTCGTACGAATTGATTGTAATGCCTTGAAGAGACAAGTGTTCACCAATCGCTCTTTCTGGCCCTCCGGGCAGGCGAAATGGCGGCATCTGCGGTGCAGTCCGGATTGCGGAGCCAGGCCCACCTGCCTATTCGACATCAGCGACATCGGCGGACGCTGGGCCGGACAAGGCCCATCCTGCAGGTTGCGGATGAAGGGGCTGTGGCAACTTGGTACTGTCGGCGCCACACGACTCACAAGGGAGTGAAGCCATGGCAAGCCACGCAACCGGGGACGGAGGCATTCCGCCAAGAGATGCGGCAGAGCGCGGACTGAAGCGGATCATGACCCTCGGCGGCGCGTACGGAACACGCAACTACACCGTCAAGGACCTCCGCGACCAGAAGGGCAAGCGTGTGCTCGTGGAGACCCTCCCGTTCTCCCCGGAGGAAGCGGCAGCCGCCGAGCAGGCCGGGATCGACACCATGAAGGTCCGTTTCGATCCCCGGCAGCCCGATCTTGCGGCGGCGATCCGGCGGGCCGCCCCCAACACGTTCATGGCTTTCTCGGTCCCCCTGGTGGCAGCTGCCAGCAAGACGGAGGCGGTGCGCCTCGGCTACGAGGCGATGGCGATCGGGGCCGATGCGATCATGTGCCAATGGAGTCCCGGCTTCGTGGCCGCGGCAGCCGATGCCGGCATCCCGATCCAGGGGCACGCTGGCCTGGTCCCGCGGAAGAGCACCTGGACGGGAGGGCTCCGCGCGGTCGGCAAGACCCTCGACGAAGCGGTGTGGGTCTACCAGGGGATCAAGGCCCTCGAGAAGGCCGGCGCCTACGCAGTCGAGGTCGAGGTCATTCCCGCCGAACTACTCGTCGAGATCAGCAAGCGCACCACCCTGCTCACGTCGTCGATCGGCGCGGGCAGCGGCGGCGACATCCAGTTCCTGTTCGCAGAAGACGTCCTCGGCAACAATCCCCCGCCCTACCCGCGGCACTCGAAGCAGTACCGCCGCCTCTACAAGATGAAGGAGGAGATGCAGGCGGAGCGGGTGGCCGGATTCCAGGAATTCGTCACAGACGTCAGGGACGGCGGCTTCCCCGGCCCGGAGCACATCATCAGCGCCCCGGACGGACTCGTCGGTGCGTTCGTGCAATCGGTGGAGACCAGCAAGGACTAGCCGGCAGCGTCCCGGGACTGCTCGGGCCCCGAACCTCCCCGGACGTTCAGGGCTCGCGCAGGAGCGCTTTCCGCCCGACGGATAGCGCCGAACATCCCGCCCGGGCCGCAGCCCCTTTGACGGCAGCGTCGGATTGTGTTTCAGTCTGTACAGGACGCGCTCATCCAGAGCGGTGGAGGGACAGGCCCTTCGAAGCCGCGGCAACCGCCTTGAGCGGTGCCAATGCCTGATCGATGAGTCAGCCGAAAGCGGCACTCCGCTTCTCGGCGCTCGCTGAGCGCGTGGGAGAGAAGAGGAGCGCTGCGAGATGAAGAGTCCCCGCGACTTGTTAATCGTCCCGTCCGGGACCGCGTTCCGCTTCACCTGTACCTAGGCTACCGCTGGTAGCCGATGCCATCGGGTATGGCGCCCGGAAGACCCGCGGTCTTCCAGGCGTCCGGTACCGCCAGCGAGAGCGACGGCGTCGCCGCCCGGCCACCCCGCGCATGAGGATAATTTCAATGTCCGATACCAGCACCAGCCCCGGCCTCAACGGCGTCAATGTCGAGCACCTGCTCGGCGCCCGAAGTGCTCTCGGCGAAACGCCGGAAGCCGGCCAGTTCAAGTGGCGCGTCACCAACCAGTGGCTCCACGGAACCCACAGCGCCTCGTCGGTCGAGGGCTATTTCGGCCTCGGCGGCGAGCATGACCACACGTCGACCTTCAAGTTCGAATCCGACCACCCACTCGTATTCGCGGCCGAGGACAACGCCGCGACGCCGGTGGAGATCGTCCTGGTCGGGCTCGCGAGTTGCCTCACCGCCGGCGTGGCCGCGGTCGCACAGGTGCGCGAGATCCAGCTCCGCTCCGTCAAGGCGACGGTCGAGGGCGACATGGACATCGCCGGCATCCTGGGTGCCGACCCGGATGTGCGCAACGGCTTCAGCAATGTCCGGGTTGCGTACGACATCGATGCCGACGCGACTGACGACGAGATCAAGGCGCTCGTTGCCCAATCGCAGAAGCGCTCAGCGGTCTTCGACATCCTGACCAACCCGACCAACGTCACGGTCGAGGTGAACTGACCTGCACCATGCAGACAACCACTGTCGTGGTCGGGGCCGGACATGCCGGCCTCGCCGCGAGTCACTGCCTCGCTGCACGTGAAATCGACCATGTGGTGATCGAGCGTGGCGAGGTGGCGCACAGCTGGCGGACGGAGCGATGGCAGTCGCTTCGCCTGCTGACGCCCAATTGGCAGACCCGGGTGCCCGGCCTCGCCTACGACGGTGACGATCCCGACGGCTTCATGGCCATGGCCGAGGTCGTGGCGTTCATCGAGCGTTACGCCCGGCTTGTCGCCACGCCGCTTGAAACCGCCACGACGGTCGAATCCCTGACGCGTTGCGGTGAAGGTTACGAAGTCGCCACCGACCGGGGGGTCTGGCAGTGCGCGACCGTGATCATCGCCTCCGGCGCCTGCAACATGCCCAGGCTCCCGGCGGCCGCGGCGGCGCAGCCCCCTGCCGTCGAGGCCGTGACACCGATGGACTACGTGCGTCCCGACACCCTCCCCGACGGCGGCGTGCTGGTGGTGGGCGCGTCGGCATCCGGCGTGCAGATCGCCGACGAAGTCCATCGCTCCGGCCGCCCGGTGACCCTCGCGGTGGCTGAGCACGTGCGGCTACCGCGCACCTATCGAGGCAAGGACATCCTGTGGTGGCTGGACCGCATCGGGCTCCACGACGAGCGCTACGACGAAATCGACGACATCGTGCGCGCCCGCCGCCTCCCCTCCCCCCAGCTTGTCGGCACGCCGGAGCGGATCACGCTCGACCTCAACGCGTTGACCGACCGCGGCGTGCGACTGGTCGGCCCGCTCGCCGGATTTTCGGATGGCATGGCGCAGTTCGGAGGCTCGCTCCGCAACATGTGCACGCTTGCCGATCTGAAACAGGGACGATTGCTCGACACCATTGACGAGTGGGTTACCGAAACCGGACGCGACGCGGAGTTCGAGCAGCCGCAACGCTTCGCGCCGACGCGGGTGGAGGAATCGCCGCCACTGGCACTCGATCTCGCGCGCCGCGGAATTCGAACCATCATCTGGGCGACGGGTTACGAGGCCGATCACTCCTGGGTCAATCTCCCCGTCTTTGATCACAAGGGCAGGCTGCTGCACGACGGCGGTGTAGTCACGGGCTCGCCCGGGCTCTACCGGATCGGCCTGAACGTCCTGCGTCGCCGCAAGTCAAGCTTTATCCACGGGATCGAGGATGACGCCCACGATCTCACCGACCATCTGGCGGACTACGTCGGCGCGGGCAGCGCTGGCGACGGCAGGTGACGGCTATCCACGCCCCGGCCAATGATGAGCGGAAGCCGGATCGAGGGGGGACGCGGGGCCTGAGGCGACGTCTCGCCGTAGAGGTCGACCGGTGATGATCGGGAGGCAGGAAATTCGAGGGACGTCATGTTCCGGTCGTGTTCAGCTACTTGGGAGTTCTTATCCGGCATTGACGGAAGCGGACGAACGACACCCTTCGCCTCGGCGACGACCCAGTCATCAAACGTCATAGCCCGGCCGCCGATCTCACAATCGCTCATCCCGGGCCTCGCGCAGCAGCTCGGCGGCGGGCCGCCGCAACCGAGGCATGGACGCGCGAAACCCGGCCAGTTCCCGGAGGGGCAGCGGTTTCTTGGGGAGGACGGCGGCGGATAGGCGTGCCACGGCCTTGCCGCGACGGGTAATGAGTACCTCTTCGCCAGCTTCCACCTGGTCCAGAAGTTCGCTAAGACGCGCCTTCGCCTGAGCCAGATTGACGGTGATCATGGCAGCCTCAAATAGTCATGAAACTGGTCACAAGTTAGCGGGCTTCGTGTGAGCGGGGTACAGCCATTCCGAGTAAGCCCCGGCCACAATGAGCCGCACCGCACCGGGCAGGCGGACAGCTCCGCGATACAAGACGCGTTCGCCCTGTGCTGCCCCCCATTCCCTCTTCCGGAACCGCCACGTGCCAATGCAGGCGCCACGGGCGTGCGCGGCAGCCGCCCGTGCATCGCGGATCATCCCGAGCGGCCTCAGCGGGCGGTCCCGCTAGCATACGCAGGAGACATCCGACGGAGCGGGAACGATGACGAAGGACAATGACCTGGCAATTGCCGGAAACGCAACTGAGCTGCCTCGGGCGAGGCCGGCGGCTATCCCGGAGATTCACCCGCTGCCGGAGTACCTGGCTACGGGCGCGCGCAAGGCCATCTACGACGACACGAAGGCAGTCCTTCAGGTTCCCTGGATGGGCGTCGTCGCCATGGCCTTCGCGCACTACCCAAGGTTCTACGAATCCCTATGGCAGGGCGTGCGGCCGCTCTGCCTGTCCGAACAGTTCATCTCGGCGTGCCGGCGCCTCCGGGCCCTCACCGAAGATGCCGTGCGGCCCCTCGAGCCACCGGCCATCGGAACCCGCCTGACCTTGCTCGGTTATGCCCCGCGTGAGATCGCGCAGATCGCAGAGATGATCGAAATCTTCTCGCACGGCAATTTCCCGTACGCGCTCATGGCGACCCAGGCCCGACTGCTGCTCGAAGGCCGTGCACTTTCCAATGACCGGAGCACGACGCCGTTCGCAGGGCGCCATGGAACGGACACCGAGGTCCCGTTCGTCCTGATGGAGCCGCACCATGCCGATCGGGACACCCGGGCCGTCTTCGACGACGTCAAGTCGACGCTCGGGCTGCCGTTCGTCAATACGGACTACCGCGCACTCTCACGCTGGCCAAGCTACTTCGCCCTGGCCTGGGGTGATCTGCAGGCGCACTTGGCGACCCCCGGCTACGCAGGAATCGTCGACGGGGTCCACCAGGCGCTCGTCGAAACTGCGCTCGCGCTGCCCAATCCCGGCGGGCTGAGGCCCGAAGTGCTGCAGGCCGCAGCCGACGATGACGCGACGGCCGAGGAGGTTCGCGAGGTCGTCCGGCTGTTCCAGTGGCTGCTGCCGGGCCTCGCCACGAATGTGGCTTTCTTCCGGGCGCAAATGGTCAACTAGACGGTGAAGCGTCCACGCTGGCTGCCTTCCGGCTGCTTCTTGGATACCAACTACCAGGACGACAGCGCCGCCAAACTGATCGGAGAACTGCTGAACATCGCCAGGGAACGGCGTACCGGATTCGTTGTCGCGGGCCTTTTGGAGGCCGTGGAACAGGCACGAGAGGTAGCCCGCGGGCTCCTCGCGGAGGAGAAAAGCGGATGATCCGTCGGTAGCGGTTCGGCCGGACTAGTACGGCGTTCGGGCGCGAAGACCCGCGCATCGTCTTCGGACCTCGCTGGCGCAATGGGCTCGCCTGCCGATCTGGACGTGCCTGGCGTCAAAGGCCGACTTGGTGGACGCAACGTCAGACTGGCTGCGTGGACCCGCGCCGGAGAGCGGTCCACCCGCATCCCCGATGCAGACAGTGGATGCTGTGGTTACAACGTACACTTATGGCCGGAGCCGAGTGTCGCCACAGTACTGTTCGGTGGGTCAAAATAGGAAGGGCAACCCGAATGGAAATCGCATTGCGCGAAGCGAAGGCCCGCCTTTCAGAGCTGGTCGCAGCCGCCCGTAATGGCGAGCGCGTCATCATTACCCGGCATGGCCGCCCTGCGGTGGAACTGGTGCGTTGCAAACGCCAGGGCGGCATCGATTTCGACAGGCTCGATGCGGCGCGCCGCCGCCTGGGTTTGAAGCCGGATCGAGAGCAGTGGCCGCCGGAATTCGACGATCCGGCCTACAGTCGGCAGGTGCTCAGCCTGGACGGTGAGTAACTGACCATTGAAGGTCTTGCTTGACACATCCCACCTCTACGGTCTCATGATGGCTCCGGGATAGCTCCTGAATGCCGAGCGTAGGTTCCTGGGAGGTTCGGAAGTTCGACTACACGTCAGTGCTGTGTCAATTTGGGAGATGCGCCTGAAGCACAACGCCCGTCATCGGTCGGGGGCGCGCAAGAGCCCCTTTGATCCAGGTGCGGTCCTCTCCGTTCTGGAAGATCAGGACGTAGTATTCGTTCCGATGACCATGCGGCATGCGGCGCGGGCACTCGACATCCCTTTGGGCCACCGGGATCCATTTGACGAACTGCTGCTCGTACAGGCACAGGAAGAGGGACTCCAACTGCTGACGGCGGACCGCCTGCTGGCGGACCACCCGCTGACAGTCACGGTGGGCGGGCGCGTGTAGGGTATTTTCCTGGCATTCGTCAAGCGGGGCCACAACGCACCACTGCGTCGCCACAGACTCACCAGCACACCCAGACGCTTGTTACACCACGTGCTGGGACACGATCCCTACCCGGACGACAGCACCGCCAAACTGATCGGAGAACTGCTGGACATCGCTAGAATCCCGGAAAGGCTGACTTCGGTTTGTGATTATCTGAATTTCCTTAATTCACGATTACTGCGAATTTGTGATTGCACATGAATTGCCAGCACTTGTTATTAAGATTGTCATAATTCGCACCTTATGCTAATCAGACGAAATGGCTGAAAACAGAGCCCGCCTTCCTCGAGGACGCGCACAGCTTGTCCGGGTGTTATCCACGGCTGGCGACGTGATTCACGTCGATGACGTCGTGATTGCCCTCCAACTCGACCGTACTGGCGCCGCCCAGCGCTTGTCCCGCTGGGCCGAACAGGGGTGGCTGAGACGGGTTGGCCGCGGTGCCTATATCGCAGCTTCCATCGACACCATGGGGTCAGATCGCGTTCTCGATGACCCATGGGTGCTCGTTCCCGCTCTCTTCGCACCAGCCTACATCGGCGGCCGCACCGCAGCGGAGCACTGGGATCTGACCGAACAGATCTTCAAGGATATCTTTGTGCTGACCGCACAGCCGGTGCGTCAGAAGCGCCAGGAGCGGCACGGCACGCTCTTTTCGCTGAAGCACATCCACGAGCGGAAGATCTTCGGCACGAAGCATGTCTGGCGTCGTCAGACGCGAGTGGCCGTCTCAGACGTGCACCGAACGATCATCGACATGCTCGACGACCCGCCGATTGGCGGCGGCATCCAGCATGTATCCGACTGCCTCGCGGCCTATCTGCGACGTGATGACCGAAACGACGAGAAGCTCGTCGATTACGCGGTGCGCCTCGGCAACGGCGCTGTCTTCAAGCGCCTCGGGTTTCTGACCGAGCGCTTTCCTGGCGGTGCTGAACTGGGCCGTCATTGCGAGCCGCATCTGAGCGGCGGTCATGCGAAGCTCGATCCGGTTCTGGATGGGCCGCTCGTCGTCGCAAAATGGCGCCTGCGTGTGCCGCGGCGCTGGGCTCGCGAGGAAACGCCATGATCGACAAAAGCGAAATCCTCGCGATTGCCCGGCAGACATCGCTCCCGCCGCACGTCGTGGAGAAGGACCAGAGCACCTCTGTCATTGAGAGAATCTCTGGGGGATTCCCTCAATGACAGAGGTGGTCTCGGCGGGCGAGCGGCCAGCTTGTTAGCTATGACAGCTATGCCACATATACTCTCACACAAGAGCGTAACGCTCCGGGGGCGGCCATGCCGGCCAGCATAGGGTTCGGGTAACCGAGCCCTATGTTTTTTTGTGACGTCGGACTCCGTCAAAATAGCTGTACTTGATCCCGAACACAGACCGCTCTTCCGGTAGCAGCACCGCGTCGATCAAGCGCCCAGCCATCATCAGCGCACGGTACGGTTTGTAACTGGAATCGTACCCTGCCTTGGCCATCGGATAGAGGTAAAGATCGGCGATCTGGATCAGCGGGGCGTTCTTGGCGCGTCTCTTCGGCTCGCCAAGTATCAGTTTCCGGAATTCGTCGGCCGTCAGGCTGCGGTGCGCTGCCACGTTTAGCCCATCGAAGGGCAGCCCCTTTTGTTTGAGTTCTCTCATATATGCAACGATATCGCGGTCCTCCCGCTTGCCGGAGGCTTCAAAAAAGATCCGGAGGCGGCGCCCATTCGAACGAGCATACTTGGCGGACCGCTCAACTAAGTCGCAAAACGCTTCCGGGTCCATCGGCCACGGCCGACCGGCACCGTCTTCGGAAACCCGAGCCGAATGACCGGGACGGTGAATGATCGCACCAATCCCGATTACCGGCAGACCAACCAGGAAGTCATTCAGCGCCGGAAGGAATTCCAGCGCCCGTTCCGGATTCTTGAGCCACGAGAACCGCCCTCGTCCACCGCGGATCTCATAAGAGTGCAGCGGATAGTGAATGTCCCATTTGTCACAGAAGCCTCGATGAGCCCTCTATAGCTGCCCGTGCTCACCCGCCACGCCGAAGCGGATTGAACGTTTCGACGCCGTCGAAATCCTTTTGGTTGTCGGTGACAACGATGCAGTCGTTCGCTTCCGCAATCGCCGCGATCATCGTATCCAGCGCGCTGCGCGGGCGGCCCCGTGCCCTGCCGTCCACCATGAGGCGCGCCCAGACGAGACCCGCCTTCTCGTCGAATGGCAGCACGCGACCGGCAAACAGTGCCGACGGACCCTCCGGGCCTGCGAACCACGCTTCGAGTTGATCCCGCTTGCGGCCCGGAGGTTTTTCCAGCACGCCGCGCCTGATCTCGGCAACGGTGAGCGCCGAGATATACAGGGTCTCGTCCGCCTGCTCCGCCATCCAGGCGAGCACGGACTCCGACGGCACCGCCTTGGTGACGTCGCTGATAATGTTCGTGTCCAGAAGCCAGCGGCTCACAGGTCCACCTTGCGGCCTGTCTCGAACGGGCGCGGCGCGACGGCGTCAGCACCAACCAGCGGCGACCGGCGCAGCGCTTCGAGGATGCTGCCTTTCCGCGGCGCCTTATCGCCGATGCCCTGGCGGACGGTCGCCCGCAAACTCTCGGCCTCGGGGCAATCCTCCGCCAGTCGTCTGGCCAACAAGCGGATCAGGTCCCGGTCCGCGTCACGCCCCAGCACCTCGAAGCGGGCCAGGCCGCGCTCAGCCAGGCGGGTGCGGTATTTCTTCACGGCGCGTCTTTGCGACGTTTCACTCACGGCAACTCTCCCGCGTATGTCCAGTAATATACCCGACTATATGCCATTCGGCAATATCGATCCTGGTCCGATGCGAACGTGAGCCTCCCCAGAACTTCGCCGTACTGACCTATTCCTGGGTCGCCAACCGGTGCTGTCGCCGCCGGCGGCCAGGTGCGGCAACTCTGTCGCCGCATGTGCGGTCGCTTCACCCGGCGCCTGTCGTGGAGCGAACTCCGCAGGTTGACAGACCGCATCGGTTCGCCGTCAGCCTGCGGCCCCGCCACAACGTGGTTCCGAGCCAGGACGTGGTTGTCGCGCGCGCCGGGGTGGCCGGCGAGCACCGCCTCTCCGTGAGAGCCGTGGCCAGCGGATGTTCCCACCAACGGCGCTTGTTCATCCTCGGCCCGGTCGACGGTGCGGCCGTCATGTGCTCGGCGAGAACGACCGGGGGGACGGTGTCAGCGTCAGTCCTGTGGAAATGGGCCCGCCTCAGCTCCGTTGCCGGAGTGGGTACGCGACACGACCGGTCCGTCAAGTGCTGCGGGTACGCTTTCGCGCGCGCCCCGCCGCCACTTCCAGGGCGCGGTCGGGCGCACCGGCCACCACAATCCCTTCCAGCTCTGCCCGGGCAGCGTCTGGGCATCCGCGCAGTGGCCCCGAAGGGATGCGAGAATGTACCTCTCGTACGCCCACGCGTGCCCCTCCTCCACGAGCGTGGCGTTGACGTCGACGGATCCCGCCCGGACCTTGGCGACCAGGCGGCCGAAGCGGTCGCGGCGCAAGGCCTTCACCTCGACGCGCCCGCCCGCGCCGCCGGCGGGCCGCGGTGAGGGCGCCTTCGCGACGCACTGGATGCCGCAGAGGTCGAGGTGGTCGACGACGGCGCAGGCGACGGGCCGGAGGCGGTCGTGGTCGTGGTCGGCGGGCCGCGGCGTGGAGCTTCTTGGGCTCAGCAGGCGCCGGCGTGGCGCGGCGAGGGCCGGGGGGCGAGTGTGCCGTGCAGCGGCGCGGGGCCCTTCGCGATGCAGCGCACGCCGCAGAGCGCCAGGTGGTCGACGACGGCGGTCGCGATGAGCTCGATCCGGGCATCGTCGTGGTCGCCGGGCCCGCGCCGCTTCGGCCAGAGTCGGCGCGCCTTGAGGAGCGCCATCTTCACGGTGAAGAGGAGGTCTTCGCGGGCGACCGTGTGGTGGTCTTGGGGCTCGGTCATAGAGGCGAGGGTAGCACGGGAACATTGAGAGAACATGGTGGCGGCGTGGCGGGGAAGAGCGGGCGGTCGCGGGCAACGCGGGCGGGCGTGGGCGTTGTGTCCCCGGTGAGCGCCAGCGTCGTTCGCGGCGGCGTCGTTCGCGCCGGCAAGAGCATGCGCCAACTCGAGGAGGCAGTCGTCGAGGTCCTGGTCGAGGCCCGACGCGACGGCGAATGCCCGGGCGTGGCCGAGATCAGCGGGCGGGCGGGGATCTGGAGCGGGAAAGGCGAGGCCAGCAAAGGCGAGCCCGGCAGCGTGGGGCACTCGATCGCCTGGGGGATCTTCCTGAAATTGTTTCGGGCCGGGCTCATTCGGAAATGCCCGAAATCGCCGGGGCGGAGCGGGTACGAGCCGACGGAGTTGGCGGTCGATCGGATGCGGGACGGCGTGGAGAGCGGTTAGTCGTCGCGCGCAGCCACCTTTTCCACGAGATCGGTGAAGACAGCTCGCTCGGCCAGTACCGCGACGCGACGCTGGTCGACGCGCGGCAGAGCCGCGACATACTCTGCATGTTCGACAACCCCTGCACTGCCACACGCTGGCGCACCAGGGGTCCGGCATGAAGACATCGGAGGTCCGCATGAAGAGCGCACTGGCGGCCCTCGTGCTGCTCTGGCCCGCCCTGGCCGTTGCAGATCACGAGCTGGACGACCGCGACATCGGCAGCGGGCAGGCGCTCTACATGCAGCACTGCGCCTCCTGCCACGGCGCCGACCTCGAAGGGCAGCCCGACTGGCGCCGGCCCGGCAAGGACGGGGTCCTGCCGGCTCCGCCCCACGACGCCAGCGGCCATACCTGGCATCACGACAACCGGATGCTCTTCGACTACACGAAGCTCGGCGGCGAAGGTCTCATGGAGGCCAGAGGCGTCGCCGGCTTCAAGAGCGGCATGCCGGGCCTCGGCCATGTCATGAGCGACGACGAGATCTGGGACGTGCTCGCCTACATCCGCTCCACCTGGCCGGAGCGCATCCGCGAGATCCAGGCCGCCAGAAACCCGGAGCACGGGCGATGACCGGCCCCCTGCCGACGCGGCGGCGTTCGCGATGCAGCGCATGCTGCAGAGGTCCCGGTGATCGATGACCCTCCGTCCTTATGAGCTCGATCCGGGCATGGCCATGGTCGCCCGGACAGTGCTGGCCCGCACTCACGATTACTCGCGGGCGTGATCGGGCGCATTTCCCCGCTGCTAGGCTGCCTGCACCCACAGGATCCACAGAGCCGTCCACTTCATGCGGTCACTTACGTCCCCGAGGCCACAAGGATTGCGGCACGTCCCTGATCCCGCAGACGGCCAGCATGGCAGCCTCCGACTGTGTGAGAACTTCCGATGATCCCCGAACTCAAGCTGTGGTCCATCAACGGGGCCGGCGGCGTCGAGCCCGTCTCCCAGCTCGCCCAGATGACCACAGAACTGGAATTCGAGAACCTGCTGGTCGCCAATCCGGACATGCTCGAGCCGGGCCTGCAATTGGTCGGGCGCCAGACCCCGGTGGCCGGCGGCTGGCTGGACCTGCTGGCAGTCGACGGCGACGGACGCCTCGTGGTCTACGAACTGAAGCGCGGCCAGCTGGCGCGGGACGCCGTGACCCAGATCCTCGACTTCGCGTCGGCGCTGGACGCCATGACCGGCACCGATCTGGCAAGGCACTTGGCCGAGCGCTCCGGAACCGCCGGGGTCGAGCCGATCGAGGACTTCGCGCAGTGGTACGCTGATCGGTTCGGCGGCGACGACCTGTCCCGACTGTTGCCGCCGCGCATGGTCCTGATCGGATTGGGCGTGGACGCGGCGGCCGAGCGCATCGCACGGTTCGTGTCGACCGGCCCGGTGGACCTTTCGGTGATCACGTTCCACGGATTCCACCGCGACGGCGAGACCCTGCTCGCACGTCAGATCGACGTGAGCGCGGACGACCCGGAACCACGGGCGCATCGTGGCCAAGGCACTGTCGCCGAACGCCGGGCGAAATAGCGGGCCTATCTGGAGGCAGGCGACTACGAACAGCTGTTTGATCGGGTGTGCGGGGACATACGAGCCCACCTACCCGAGAAAGGGCGGTCGGAGGCGCCAAGAAGCAAGGGGATCAGCTTCGCTCTAACTCTGCCTGACGACCCGCAGCAGCATCGAGGGGTTTTCGGCGTGCACGCCGGTTACCTGGCTTCCGGCGTCTACTGCGTCAGCATGCTGCCGAATGCGATTGAGTGGGCCGGGGATGAAGCACTGCAACGGCTGCAGGCATCGGTCCCACTCGCGACATGGCAACACGGCGGGCAGGTGCTGTCGTTCCAGTCGGTGGCAGAATGGGAGGACAGGCGCACAGCGGTCCTGGGCTTCTTGGATGCTGTGCGGCAGGGGCGCGACGAACTCCGGGACGGCGCGGCAGCCGCGGGCGCAGACGCGGCGGATGCCGCATGATCTGCGCCAACTTCACCAAATCGTCACGGCCGTCAGCCGCGGTGTCCTCACTCTCGATCAGGCGGGGAAGCGACTCGCGTGTGCGCATCGGCGCAGGTACGCTCTTCGACATGGGGTGTCTCCCGGTTTGCGCCGGCGACCACCGGCGTCTGAGATGTCTTCACCTCAGCAGGCTGCACCCCTCCTAATATCCAGAAAATCCAGGACTTCACCGACTGGGATGCCGCACCTCTACCACTGGGTGGGCAGAAACTATCGCCGCGATCTGGACTGGGGTGCCGGATACCACCTGAACCAATCCAACCCGCTCTTGCACCGGATTGATCATGGTGACAGCCTCTGGGCTTTCACGCGGACGCCTGCCGGCATCTACGTCCTCGCGGCAGAGCTTGTCGTCCGCGCGAAGACGAGAAACCCGCGCGAATATCGGTACGGGGAGTATCGGCTCTGGGGCGGCCTCGAGCGGTCCCGCTACTTCCGTACTGAAGGCCAGCCCGACGTCTCCGAGCTCATCAGACGCCTCTCCGTCAAGGCCAGCGCGCCGGTGATCGGGCGATCCTTTCAGGGGCACGCTGCCGTGCGGCTGTTGACCCCGGAAGACCACCGGCTGCTCGCCGAATACGCTCGGCCACTCCCTCGCGAGCCGCGGGCTCGCCTGCTACCGGAAGAAGAACTGGAGGCCCGGATCCTCCTCGGCGATCCGGATGCTGTAAGCAGTCTCATTCGGGATGAAAGCCCCGGCATCGCGGCGGAGCGCCGACGCTATCTGTTCGAGCAGGCACCCCGGCGCAACCGTCAACACGTGGAAGAACTGCGAGAGCTCTACGGGGGCACCTGCCAGCTATGCGGATGGAACCCGAAGTCCATCTACCAACGAGATCTCTGTGAAGCGCACCACGTGCACTGGCTAAGCCGCGGCGGTGACGACGCGCTGCACAACATGGTGCTCATCTGCCCAAACCACCACCGCGCCATACACCGCACCGATGCGCCCTTCGACTGGACGGATGCGAGCTTTGTGTTCCCGCAGAAACGGGAACCCGTGCAGGTTTCCCGTCACGAACTCCTGGCACAGTGATGCCTTCGGGCGGGCAACATCCATAGCGGCCATACTGCAGCGACGCCTCCGTAAGCGTGCTCAATCTGATCAATCAAATCGGGAAGCACTCATCCGGCGCTGACAGGACGACCAGGATGCACTCGGGATCGGCCTCAACCCGGCCGTCGCCTTGTTCGACACGAGGCGGGCGTGAGCACGGCAGGTAGCGGATCGGTGGTCGCCGGCGCCGGTGCAGGAACGAGGCACAGAAGCGGCAGATCGTGGCAGAGACCCAGGAGCTCGGAGGTCTCGCTGCTGCTGGTCGCCTAACACCACAACTTCAACGCCAGTCATATTTTCAATTGGCGGCGCCTGTTTCGACGGCAACTCTCGATCCGTCAGGCGGATGACGCCGTCGCCGCTATTTGCGATTCTCCTGCAATACGATAATACAGGCGGGCACTGTTTTCATTCCTGCAAACAAGGAGCGTTGCGTCGCAATGGCCTCCGATTCGAGCAGCCGGCCGCACGGCCGCAACGTGCAAGGTCCAGGCGGCTACACCGCCTTCGTGCCGGCGCCGTTGGCTCCGTCGATCGCATGGGACGCAGAACTCGTCGCCGCGCTCTCCGGCGCGGACCGGGCGATCGGCCGGCTCGCGGGCGAAGGCTGGCGCTTTCCCAATCCGCATCTCTTCATCAACCCGTTCCTTCGCCGGGAAGCGGTGTTGTCAAGCCGGATCGAAGGCACCCGGACAACCCTGGAGGAGCTGCTCGCCGCCCAGGCGGGCGCGATCGCCGGGCCGGCCTCCGATGATCTCGAAGAGGTCGTCAATTACGTCAAGGCGCTGGAGTACGGACTGGACCGGCTGGACACGCTGCCGCTGTCCTTGCGCCTCATCCGGGAGGTCCATGAACGGCTCATGCGCGGCGTGCGCGGTGACACGGCAACGCCCGGTGAGTTCCGGCGCAGCCAGAACTGGATCGGGCCGCCCGGCTGCACCTTGAGCGAAGCGCGCTACGTGCCGCCGCCCGCCGACCAACTCATGGCGTGCCTCGACGCCCTGGAGCGGTTTCTTCATGATGACACCCTGCCGCCGCTCATCCATGCCGGCCTCGCACACGCACAGTTCGAGGCCATTCACCCGTTTCTCGACGGCAACGGCCGTGTGGGCCGCCTTCTTATCACGCTCCTGCTGGTGCAGCGCGAAGTGCTGCCGTCGCCGCTTCTCTATCTGAGCGCATATTTCGAGGAGACACGCGAGGAGTACTACGCCCGTCTCCTCGCGGTGACGCAGGAAGGGACGTGGGAGAAATGGCTCATCTATTTCCTGCGCGGCGTCCGGCTCCAAGCCGACGATGCGATCGATCGCATGGAGGAGATCGACGGCCTGTTCGAGGATTGGCGGGGAGCGCTGGCCGGCATTCAGTCCGGGCGACCGGAGGGCGTGCTGCGCCTTTTCGTAGAAAACCCCTACTGGACCGTGCGCGGAATCGCGCAGGAGCTAGATGTGGCCTATACGACGGCCCGGCGCGCCATCGACCGGCTGGAAGCCGCCGGAATCGTCTCGCCTGTCGGAGACGCAAGACGCAACCGCGTCTATTGCGCCCGCAAAATGCTCGACATTCTGATCGCGCCCCGCGCTACCGGCCGCCCTGGCTCAAAGGACGGCGGATCCTAACCCGGATTAATCACCGCTGTTAGTTGTACATGGGGCGATGAGGTGGTATAGGTATTTGATTCAACGCCTTACCTAAGACCGCGAGATCGCCTCTTGCAACCAGTGTGTACCCCGGCCCAGCTGTGTTTTGAAGGTCTTGGCCGCCGTCGGGTGGAGGGCCGGTTCGACGGGGGTCGGCTGACGACGGACTTCTCCGTGCCGACCTACCTGCGGAGACCCAGCGCCAGTTGCCCGGGCTCGCCGCATCTTCTCTGCCGGGACATCAGAAACGGATTGGCGCGGACAACGGTGCCCGGAGCACATCGGGTAAATTGCTGTGACGCTCGATCCACGCGCGGACGTCGGACGAAATCCATCCCATGGCCTCCAAGAGGTCGTCATGATCCTTGTGTGGATCCCGGCCGACAATTGGTTCGTGATGCGCGATCCGGTTTCGAAGCCGTCTCAGGTCATTAAGTCTTTGCTGCACTTGCCTGCGGGGGTGACCCGGAAACGCCCTGTGTAGAGCCGGACGCCACAGCGTCCTGTCGTAGTCCGCCTTGCGACCGCCATTGACTGATCCGCCGCGGCCGACGAGTCGGACCCAGAAGCCCAGCGACATCGATGCCACGAACCGATCCGCGGTCTGCACGCCCGCACCGTGACGGAGGACGCCCGCCATGCTGTCATGCGCGTGGCTGTCGAGGCCGGCGGCGGGGTTTGTGTACCATCGGCGGCCGTATCGTTCCTCGAGCCGGGCATGCATGGCGTTTCGCAAGGCAACCTCAAAGGCCTGCAAAGGTCCATGAAACGCGGCCCCCAGCTGAGCGTTTCTCGCATAGAGCCGCAGGGCGGTCGCATGATCGCCCCCGGCCGCGGCCAGGTAGGTTTGCATCCGCTCGGGCGAGAATGCTCTTTCAAGCGCGTGAAAGGCATTGACATCCGTCATTGAACGACTTACCTTCAAGTTCGTAACCCCCCGGGCCCGCCTCTGCTTTATGCATGCGCCCGGGGTTTGTCTTTGTACGGGTTGTGATCGGCCTCGAAACACAGGCCCGTATGCAATTGGTCAGTGCAATGTCGCCGGGAGTGTACCTGCCAGCACAGACGCACGGCGAACCTAATCGACATTCTCATTACCGACATCTCTTCTGCGACACGCGCTCCCGCGCCGGACATTTCGGCTGGCCGTTCACCGGCGATCCGTCTTCGCCACGGGCACCTGCCGTTCTCAACCGCGCGTATACGCATGGGCTGACTTGCCGCACGCCGCTCGTCAGACGTCCTGCCGCCCTGTAGGCCGGCCTGGCGGTATTCGACGCCGCGCGGAGAACCTCAGCCTTCCGAAACTGACCCGACCCTTCGTCCATACCACCGAAGTGCGCAGTTTTCGGTTGTCACGAATGGGCGGTGTTCGGCTGACATTGACACCCGCCGTCGATGAATACCGCTGCTTTCAAACAAAGAGACCCCCCACAGGCCTCGCCCGCGGGAGGTCTCCGTATACATGCCCGCCTACGGGCGTAGCGGATAACTGCGTAGAACGCTAAGCGTAGCCGCCGCCTCGTGTCAATCAGATGTGCGGCGGCGGTTTCGGCGGCGTCGCGGCGAGTGGCAGAGCATCGCGTGCGCTATGGCTACCCCGCGATCGCCTCGTAGTGGCGATCAGATCTGGGCTGCAGAACATGCTAGTGCCGGTGCAGGCGGTAGTTGTAGCCGCAGATGTCACGGAAGCGCCAGTCCAACCGGTCTCGTTCGGAATGCTCAACGGCATCCGCTCGGTTTCTCAGCCACCAATCGGTCGAACATCATCGGCAGCCGATTTTGAGCGTCTTTTTCGCCGCTCGCCGTCAATGAGCGTCCAGATTTGGGTTGCTGGTGATTCCCATGCGATTCCCAGGACGGTTTGATATGCGATCCCCGGACGTGAAAAAGCTCTCGAACACTCAATGCTTTCAAGGGCATTTTTGCTTTCGGGGGCAGGATCTGAACCCGCAACGCTCCACCTCAGACCAGCACAATGCCATGGCGAGCACCTAGCGTAACGATCGACGATTCTCCGAAATGGCCGAGCAATGGGCCACGGCTCCGCTATCAGGTGACAGCAAAATCCGTCAATGGAATGGACTCACTCGGCGGGCTGGCCGCGTCGCAGGCCACCACCCAACACGGCCGCAGCGACGAGCGTGACCGCCGCCACAAGCGACGGCGCCAGATAGCTGCCTAACGAATCATGGAGCACACCCGCGAACGTCGGCCCCACCATCTGGCCCAAACCGAAGGCTGCGGTCATCAGGGCCAGATTTCGACGCGGATTGCCGGCGGACATTCGCCGGATACTGACCAGCCCGAGCGCGGTCAGTCCCACGAACGTCCCGCCAAGAAGGCCAGCCGCCAACAAGACAGGCCAGATTCCGCCGCTCAAGACGCTCATTGCAACGCCCCCTGCCGCTACCAAGCAAGCGACCGCGAACGCGCCTCGCACACTCCAACGACGCCCTACCCAACCCCAGAACACGACGGACGGGGCTGCTGCGAGACCGACACACAGCCAAACCAAGTGTTCGGCGGGCTGCAGCACCGGATCGTTCCGCATCATGTCGGACACGAACGTCGCGGTGATGATGTAGCCAAAACCAGACAAGCCGTAAGCGAGAATGAGGGAACGAATTCCCTGCTCTCCCTGCCCGACCCGCGATCCGACGGAAACCGACGGAGATGCCACCAGGACTCTCAGGAGCAGAGCGACCGGAATGGACAAAGCAATGGAAAGAGCGCCACAGAACAGCCACGGGCTCTGCCAGTCGCCGATTCCGGATGCCGACGCCGGGACCGCCAACGAAGAAATCGCGATACCCGTCCCGACTCCCGCATAGATCACGTCTGCCCATCCATCTCGACCAGCCGCTGCGAGCCGGTCCATCAGGAGAGAGGAGGCGAATACCATCACCAGCGCACCGGCCGCTCCACCCAGAAAACGCAGTAGCAGGAACGCGGCCATGTCCGTGGTCAGGGCCATGGCACACGTGCTCAAGCCGCTCACCGCCAGTGCCCCAAGCAGCCAGCCACGCGGGTCGCCAGGCAAACCCCGCAGTGCCGCCGCCAAGGCACCCAGCAGGTATCCCGCGTAATTGGCCGATGCGATCAGGCCGACCTCAGATTTGCCCAGCTCCAGGCCTGTCGCCATGTACGGCAGGATCGGCGTGTAGGCGAACCGCCCGATCCCTACTGCGACTGCGAGTGAAAGGAGCCCCGCCAAAGCGAGAGCAGCCGGATGCAATGGGGTTTGCGTTCCCGCCGCTGTGCTGAGTTTCGTAATTGGAGGGCTACTCGAACTGCTTGACCTCATGCGGTCGGGCCCCTGGTTTCGGCATCGCGACCGAGTTGCCGGGAATCCCGATACCGGGGGCGCTCCCACCTGAATTGTCGGTCACCAGTTTGACGGTCCATGCCGGCCCTCACCAAGGACGTCCAAGGGGGTTTCGCCTGCGTAGCCTACCGTCTGAGCCCGGAAACCCGGTGCGTACTCGAAAGAAACCCTATCCGCGCGGCACGCGTGTTCCAGACACCCCGCTCAAGCAACGCATTGGCATGACCGCAGCCTCCAGCACCTGAGCCACGTCATCAGGTGGCCCCACACGCTGTCCGCTTAAGTCACTGACACGTCATGCGATTCTTCCCCGCCTCCGATGAGCCTTCACCGTAAGCAGGTTGCTGACTTGTCGACCGGGCCGTCGAGTTTGGCCCAAAGATCGCCTTCCACCGGCGCCAAGGTCTTGTCAGGCGCCTATCATCGCCCTCAGGTGCTGGGCATTCGAGTTCCGGTTCCCATTCTTCGCGGTCAATACCGGAAACATGAAAGATTGCTGGGATGATCGAAACACGTCGTTTCGGCCGGACAGGCCACCAGAGCACCGTCACGATCTTCGGGGCGGCCGCGCTCAAGAATGTGACCCAGGCCCGCGCCGACCGCGCACTCGAATTGCTGCTGGAGTACGGCGTCAACCACATCGACACGGCGCCCCGCTATGGCGATGCGGAACTTCGGATCGGACCGTGGATGCGCGAGCACCGGGATCGGTTCTTTCTGGCCACCAAGACCGGCCAGCGCACGTATGCGGCTGCACGTGACGAAATCCGGCGCTCACTGGAACGCCTCCGTGTGGACTCCGTTGACTTGCTGCAACTTCACTCTTTGGGGCATCCGGACGAGTGGGAAACCGCGATGGGCCAGGATGGGGCTCTCGAGGCAGTGGTTGAGGCCCGTGAGGAAGGCCTGACACGCTTCATCGGCGTCACCGGTCATGGCTGGACGATCCCGTCGATGCACCACCAGAGCCTCCAACGATTCGATTTCGATTCGGTCCTGCTGCCGTGGAATTTCGTGATGCACGAGAACCCGCGTTATCGCGAGGACTTCGAGGCACTTTGCAAGCTCTGCGACGAACGGAACGTCGCCGTGCAAACCATCAAGTCGATCGCGCGCGGCCCATGGGCAGTCACCGACCCCAATCGAAACACGTGATACCAGCCTTTCGAAGGGGGATTATATACGTGTTTACCCGGATCGTTGACAATCCGGGATAATCTTGGGTAAACTGCTTCCGACGTACGGAGGCAGGAATGAGCCAGCAAGCACCGGGAAAAGCGCACCGCAAGGGGCTCTCGCTCGTCCAGATCACGCGCATGTTCCCCGACGATGCGGCGGCCGAGAGATGGTTCATCAGCGTCCGCTGGGCAAACGGGGTGCACTGCCCCGATTGCGGGTCCAGGAACATCCAGGAGCGCCCCACGCGCAAGCCGCAGCCGTATCGCTGCCGCGACTGCCGCAAGGATTTCTCGGTGAAGACCGACACCCTCATGCACAACTCGAAGCTGGGGCTGCAGGTGTGGGCCATCGCCCTCTACCTGCTGGCGACCAGTCTCAAGAGCGTGTCGTCGATGAAGCTGCACCGCGATCTCAGCGTCACGCAGAAGACCGCATGGCACCTCGCGCACCGAATCAGGGAGACGTGGCGCGACAACGGCCACATGCTGTTCTCCGGCCCGGTAGAGATTGACGAGACCTACATCGGGGGCAAGCGGAAGAACATGCCCAAGCGGAAGCGCAAGGAACTGTCAGGCCGGGGCGCTGTCGGGAAAACTGCCGTCGCGGGCGCGAAGGACCGGGCTACGGGCAAGGTGACTGCGGAAGTTGTCAAATCCACTGACAAAGAGACGCTGCAGGGGTTCGTCCACGCGAACGCAGCAGCGGGGGCCGCCGTCTATACGGACGAAGCCGCTGCATACAGCGGCCTCCCGAACCACGAGTCGGTCAAACACTCGGTCGGGGAGTACGTGCGAGGCATGGCCCACACGAACGGAATCGAGTCGTTCTGGTCGATGCTCAAGCGCGGTTATCAGGGGACGTTCCACCACTTCAGCGAGCAGCACACGGATCGCTATGTCGCGGAGTTCGCCGGGCGCCACAACCAGCGCGAATCGGACACCATCGACCAAATGAGGGCCATGGCACGGGGCATGGTCGGGAAGCGATTGACCTACGAGAAACTGACAGGCTAGGGTTCCAGAGAACCACGAAACCCCGAGTGCTGAAACACTCGGGGTTCGGGTCCAGCAAGTGCTGAAGAGGCCGCTGCTGGAATAACGCTAGCGACGAAAATGTAGTCGAATCATAGCGTTTTGGTCAAGCGGTCTCCACTCGTTTGGAGGCCGTCATGGCCAAGGAATCCGACGCCCGCGAAAAGCGGGAACCCGAAGAACTCGACCACACCGAGATATTCCGCCGAGGCCCGGTCCCCCCGTGGGAACTGCGCAAGAACGCGGAGCGGAGCTGGCTGTCACGCTAGCCCCGCCCCCGGTGAGGCTACCGGCCGAGTTGCTGGAAGCACCCGCGGTTGTACTGGGCGCAACGCTCGAGGAAACTTCGCTTGCTCTGCTGGATCCGCGAGCGGTTGCGTTCGACCATGCGCTGATACAGCTCGGCCTGCTGCGCGCGCTGCGCCTCGAAGTTGCGCATCCACTGGCGGTGGTCGGCGGCCCCGTCGCGCATCAACGGCTGGACGGCCGGGGCCGGCATCTGGAAGTCGTAGAGGCCAGGGGTCGGTTGATAGAGGGGTCTGAAATCGACTCCCGATGTCATGGGCTGCAGCGGCGCCATGTTCGGCAAAGTGGGAAGGGTCGGCAATCTGTAGAGGGAATCCTGCGCGTGGGCGGCGGCGGGTCCGACGCACCAGCAGATCGCCGCAATGGCAGCGATGATGATGGTTCGCATGGGAGTCTCCATGGCAAGCAATCAGCACCGGCGGACGCCGGGCCGTTGCAAATCCCATGTGGTATGGAGAATCCCGCCTATTCGCCTGGGCGCGGGGAGCTACCCAGCGCCGGACAAAGGCTGTTCTATTCGGCGGGCGACCCGACCAAGCGGGACCACATGAGATTTGCAACGTCAGGGTACACGAAATGCGCTATCCTGTTTCATAATGAAACAAACGGGGGCATGCGCGTGACCCGCAAGACCCAAGCTGACCGGACCTCCCAGCGCAACGACGAGGACGGCGATTTTCGGATTCCCGATACACCGGAGAACATCGCCTGGGCCATCATGCAGGGGCCGCCGAAGAAGGACTGGGACTATCTCAAGAACGGGAACGCGGCGGACGATCTAGACGACTGATATCTGCCCGATTTGGGTAAACACGTATATAATCCCCTTTCGAAGATCCGCGTGACATTCAGCAAGCCGTGCACTGGGTGCTGGCCAAACCGCAGATCTTCGTGAATACGGTTGGCGACTTGGATCTGCTACCGGTAGTTCTCGTTGCCGCGAGCCGGTTCGTTGAGGCTCCCGACGACCCTTCCGTCCGAGCGATGATGAACACGAGGCGTGCTACATCGCTGTTTGGGATTGCCAACTGACTGCCGCAGTGTCGTCACCCGGTTCGTTCGACCATTCTCAAGGCAGAGTCTCTTCCCGACACCAGGCCCTGCCACGCAATGGGTCACCAGCAATGACTGACCGAACGGGTCAGCAATCGGAACAGGCGAGAAGCCGCTTGCGGATCTCCGACTTGGGAAGTCGGCATCGCGGATGAGCAGCGATCTTGCCGAATCCAGCACGCAAGTCGTCAAGGTCGATGATGCAGTGCTCGACCATCTGGTCGAGCAGCCACAGCACTCCGTGGCATCGAGCCTCCTATTCCTCTGCGAGCTCGCGCAGCTCCCGGTCCCCGGATCGCAGCGTCCACGCGTTCGCCTTCGCGAGAGCAAGGGCGAATCTGTCCGGAAGAGACAGCGACCTCCGTTTGCGGAGATAGCCGAGCGCAAGTGCAACCCCGTCGCCATCCAATTCCTCGACGCGTAGCCCCACCCTGACGAAGTCCGGCCCGCCGTGTTCCCTGAGCTCGCGTTCGTAGAGCAAGTCGGGAACGGCGAACCCGAACGGCAGATGGAACGTGGCTTCGACAAGGGTCCCGCGGTCAAGGTCAATCAGGAAAGACGCGTCGGATGCCAGGGGCTTCACGACGCTCGAACTCCTGCAGGTTCTGCCTCCAAGCTCGGGGGTTCATCCATACGGCGGTTGAGCTCGTGAACCGAGTGGCCGAGCAGTTCGGCTGCCCTGGCTTCGGAAATCGCTCCTTCCGACAGGGCGCGAAAACACAGACGCTCAATTCGCCTGGGTCGCTCGCCGGGCATGGACCCCGGCTCCTCGTACGGCGGACTGCGCCAGCCGCGACGGTCGAATTCGTTGAACAACTTCCTAACGGCCGGCGCGCCGAAGATCCCCAGGTCCTTGCAGCGGTAGGTAAGGGCCTGGACGCTCACACCAAAAATCCGCTTCAACTCGAAGAGCTCGCCCCAGCCGATGGATCTGCGGTGTTTCCCGATCTCGGACCGCAGCGTCCCGGCCGGCATCAGGAACGCACCCGCGAACCGATGCGCGGCCTCCTCTTCGTCGATCTTCGGTGCCGCGGCAAGCACCATATGGCCAAGCTCATGCGCAAGCGTGAAGCGCTGACGCTCGCCCGGATCGCCGCAATTCACGACGACGACCGATGCAACGCCCCTGTCTTCACGGCGCACTTGCGCGGTGAGTCCATCGACATCGGGAAGACTCGTCGCGAGGACCTTGATTCCGCGCTCCTCCAGGAGATCGACAAGGTTAGGGATCGGATCGAGTCCGAGACCCCAGTGTGCACGAATGCCGAGCGCGGCCTGCTCCGCTTCGGCCAGGTCACGCAACACCGGCCAAGGGACTTCCCGCGGCAGGTCCCGCTCGACGGTTGGGAGTCCCAGAATCTCCTCCACCGCAAGATATCGTTCCAGAAGGTGCAGGACCCTGGCCTCGACCTGCGCCTCCTCGCGGCGACTGGTGAGCCGGCTCTTTCGGAATTCGACGACCTCGAGGCGAATGTCGCTGTCGCGGGCCAGATAGTCGATCGGTACATCAAGGGCGTCAGCCAGCGCGATCAGCACACCGGAACTGGGCGTGGTCTCGTCGCGCTCGTACTTGCTGATCGCCTGGGCCGTCACACGGTTGTTGATTCTCGCCTCTAGGCCACGAAGTGAGATTCCACCGGCACGGCGCGATATCCTAATCCGTTGACCTACAGTCATTTCCGACTTCCTTTGCTATGGTTGACAACTCGTCACTTATCAACGAAATATGTCAACTATAAGGCTTGAAAAAGTGTACCGGCATCCCATGTCGACGGGCGAGTCCAGATTCCGACCTGGAGATTGAGACGATGGCCGCCCGGGTTTCGTCCTTTCCCGTCGGCAATGGCGAGATGACGGTCGTCCGGACCGAGGGTGACCACAGGAATTTGATCGAAATGAATATCCGGTCCGACGACGGTCCCGATAACGGCGCACCGCCAGCCGACCCTTGCCCCCATTGGACCAAGGGGAAATACGACTCGGTCACACAACGGAGGTGCGAATGACCGTCAAGACCACACTCAGCTTCACGGACCGCCACCACCGTTTCCTCTCGGAGAAGGTCAGGGACGGGCTCTTTGCCACGCGGAGCGCTGTTGTAGCCAATGCCGTCGAACACATGATCCAGGATGAGGAGGAACGGGAAGTCGCGCTCTCCGCCCTCGCCGAAGAAGTCCGCGCACGGCTGCGAACGGCCCGATCGGAGTACGTCGACCGGGAGGCAGCGTTTTCGACAGCCCGCGCCGCGGTCGACGCATCGCGCGGCAAGTAACGGATCGAATTCGCTTCCGTCCACAAGGTCTCACGGGATTTGGAAGCGATCGCCCAATGGATCATCGGGTATGCGGGCAGTCAGTTCGCGGATCGAACACTTGGCGAAGCCGAGCAGACGACACGGGGCTCGCGCGGATGCCGCACACGGGTTCTTTGCAACGATCCACTGCAGTTCCGCCGCCGGCCCCGCCGCGGCAACGATGTTGGCCGGCCGCAGCCGTTCGCTCAGCGACTCGAAACGGTCCGCTTTCCGAACCGCGTCCAGATCCCGGGACGGTATTCCAAGCTCGCCCCATTTCCGCTCGATTGTCCGGACCGCAAACACACGGGTGTTCCGCCCGGCGACGGCCGAAGCCCTGCGTTGCGCAAACCATGCCTTGAGCTCGTTTTCCCTTGCCATGACCCCCTCGTGATTCCTCGCTTTCTCCGGGTGGTCCTGCATGCCTTGGCCGGGCCGGATCAAGCCGTCCGGTATCGATCAGGAGCGACGGCCAGACCATGCGGGTGCCGTCATGATGCTGCCGGGTTGCGCAACGTCACTCACGCTCCTTCAGTAGCGTCAGGAGCGGCGGGTTGAGGTAGAGATTCTCGCGCCCGGCCTTGATCTGCTGGAGGATGCCTTCGGCTGCGAGGGCTTTCAGATAGACAGCGGCCGTCTGACGCTTGGCGATGTCAGCTGCCACCACGTCGCTGATCCGGCAATAGGGGTGCACGAAGATCAGCTCCACCAGTTCGCGGGAATAGATCTTGGGCCTCCCCCGTCGAACTGCAGTCGCCGTTTCGTCGAGGAGTTCCCGGATCGCATGGATCTTCCTGGTGGTCCACTCAGCTGTCGTTCTGACAGCCTCAAGAATGAAGAGTATCCACCTCTCCCAAGCCTGTTGGGTCGTCACTTCGAGCAGGTACCGGTAGTACAGCGCCTTGTTCTGGATGATGTGCCGACTGAGGTAGAGGACAGGAATGTCCAGCAGGTTCTTGTCGACGAGATAGAGCAGGTTCAGCACGCGTCCGGTGCGGCCGTTTCCGTCGACGAACGGGTGGATCGCCTCGAACTGATAATGCATGACCGCAAACCGGATCAGCGGATCGACCTCCTCGGCCTCGTGGATGTAGCGCTCCCAGTTGGCCAGCTTGCTCCGGAGAACATCCTCTCCCTCCGGCGGCGTGTAGATGGTCTCGTCGGTTGCATCGTTCACCAACGCTGTTCCCGGCGTGGTGCGAATGTCCAGCTCTACACCCTTGATCGCTCGACAGACTTCGACCGCAATGGCGGTCGAAACCGGCCGTCGGTTCAGCATCTGAAAGCCGCGATGCAAGGCGGTGCGGCAGCGCAGAGCTTCCCTGGTGGCGGGGTCAGCTCGCCCCGCCGCGTCGTTGGCAAAGCGGAACATCCGGTCTGCCGTCGTGACGATGTTCTCGATTTCGGAACTCGCCTGGGCTTCGAGCAGGGGAATCGAGTTGATCAGCATCACCTGGTTAGGGATGAGCCCCCCGGAGACCCGAAGCTCCGCAAGTGCCGCGCGCGCGGCAATGCAGCTGCGAAGGATGGCCCTCGATTCGGTTTCCGAAGCCGGTGGCAGGTTCGGGAGGTCATTGAAGGGACGGCTGGAATCGAACTTCATGTCGATGTATTCCGTTTTTATCGACACGTTTTCCGAACATGTCGATGCCGTCGACCTGTCACCTAGACGTGTCGAAGAAATGACATTATGTCGACACGATGTGCGCCGGCAAGCCGGTGAACCAGCAATGCCGTGCGCTGTCAATCCGGCGTCCATGGTCTCGTCACAAGGCGAAGGCGGAAAATTCCGCAGCGCTGGCGCCGGTGTCGCCCCCCGATCACATCCGATCCTGGATCTCCGCAGCACCCCCGGCTAACCCGCCGCCGCGACCCCGGATTCCCGGCGTTCGCCCACACGCTCAGCGGGTGAGCGCCTCGAATTCCCCCGCGACCGCGCTCCACGGCTGCCCGCCGCGCTCACGGGCATGCTCGCTCATGCGGGCATGGGTCGCCTGGTCATCGAGCAGGCGAATGGCCATCTCCGCAAACGCGTTGTCGTCCTTGGCCAGGATGCCGGTCTTCCCGTCAAGGATGCGCTCGCCCGCAGCGCCCAGGGGGCGTGCGACCGCCGGCAGCCCGACCGCCTGGCTCTCGGCCAGCGTCATCGCCGACACCTCGCTCTCGTGGGACGGGTAGAGGTGCACCCGGGCCGTCCCCAGGAACTCGGCCATCTCGGCGTCCGGCAGGGGCTTGTGCACGTGCACGCCGGATTTCGCCGCTGCCGTGACGATGGCGTGGATCCGATCGTAGGCACGAGCCGGGGGCCGGCCCTCCGACGCGCCGTGGAGCGCCGCCGAGAACACGTGGAGCTCGGCCCAGGGCAGGCGGCCGTGGATGCGCCGCCGCCAGAGGCCGATGAGCCATTCGAGGCCGAGCAAGGGATGTGTCGTCACGACGGCTCTCGGGGACACGGAGGGACGGGTCTCCTCGGCAGTGAGGAACGCCTCCCCCACCCCGTTCGGGATCCGGGCGCCGTCGAAGGCGAGGAGCGCGTCGGGAATGGTCGCGAGATGGGCCTCGCCCTGGTAGACGAGCACCGGCCGGTGCCGTGCCGCCGCGGCGAACCGCTCCGGCTGGACCAGCGGCTTTCCGGAGCCGGTCATCCACAGGACCCGGGTCTTGATGTCCGGCACCAGGTCGAGAAGCTCCGGATCCTGGTGCGCAATGCAAAGGTCAGTGCTGGCCGCCGCCGCCTCTTCTAGGGGCACCCAGCTCACGTCGCGCACCACCGTGGACATCTCGCAATTGTTGAAGACGCGGACCGTGTGACCCGCGGCCGCCAGCGCCTCGGCGAGCGCCACCACGCCCTTCTGGGCAGGCGGCAATGCCGTCTCGGCAGGCGTGTTCCCGTCAAAGGGGAAGGAACGGTCGGCAATGGTCACGAGCATCGGAAGGCCTGTTAGGAGGAATCTGCCAGCGCCGGCACCGTGTACGATGAGGCTCTCGGGGTTCGCTAGTACACTGACATCGCATGGCCGACAACCACGCTCCCGCCCTTCGCTGGTGCCCGCTGCCGGACCGGGTGATCACCCGGGTCCACGGACCGGACGCGCGCGAGTTTCTGCAGAACGTCGTCACCAACGACCTCGATCGGCTGCAACGTGACCAGGCTCTCTATGCCGCGTTGCTGACCCCCCAGGGCATGTACCTCCACGACTTCCTGATGATCGAATCGGACGACGCCATCCTGCTGGACAGCGAGCGCGAGCGTCAGCCGGACCTCGCCCGCAAGCTCGCGCTCTACCGGCTCCGCAGCAAGGCCACGATCGAGATCGATGAGAGGTTGACCGTCGGGGTCGGCTTCGGCGCGCATGCAGCGCAAGCGATGGAACTCGATGGCGCCCGCGGCCGGGTGCGCAACCTTGACGACGGTGTCGTGTACGTGGATCCCCGCTCGGACGAGCTCGGCGTCCGTGCATGTCTGCCGGAAGCACGCCTCGCCGCGTTCTTTGCTGCTGCAGGATTCGCTGAGGGTGAACGCGACGACTACGACCGCGAGCGCCTGGCAGCGGGCATTCCCGACGGCAGCCGGGACCTCGTGATCGGGCGGAGCTACCTGCTCGAAAGCAACTTCGACCTCCTGGACGGAGTCTCGTTTTCCAAGGGGTGCTACATCGGGCAGGAAAACACGGCCCGGCAGCGCTACCGGGGGACCGTGCGCCGGCGCCTCGCGCGGGTCGCGGTCACGTCCGGGCCCGCGCCGGCCCCCGGCACGGCCATCCGCCTCGGGAACCGGGACGTCGGCACGATGCGCTCAAGCCAGGGCGGCGAGGGCCTCGCCCATGTCCGCCTGGCACTGGTCGCCGAGGCGGCGGAAGCGGGTCAGGAACTCGACTGCGGGGACGCGAAGCTCAGGATCCTGACACCGATCCCGGAAGCGCCCGCGGCCGCCTGAACGGATTTCAGGCGGCGGAGTAGCCGCCGTCGACCGGCACGAGTGCCCCGGTCACGTAGGACGCGGCGGGCGAACAGAGGAACACCGCCGTCCCCGCGATGTCCTCCGGCCTCCCCCACTCCCCCATCGGAATCCGCGATCGGATCCCCTCGTACTGCTCCTTGTCCTCGCGGAGGGCCTGCGTCATTTTCGTTGCGATCCAGCCCGGCGCGATGGCGTTCACGCGGATACCGTGCTCGGCCCAGGCGTGCGCCAGTGAGCGGGTCAGCCCCACCACGCCGGTCTTGGAAGCGGTGTAGCCCGGCGCCGTGCGGGAGCCGAAGTACGACCACATGGACGCGACATTGAGGATGCAGCCCCGTGTCAACGCAAGCTTCGGCAGGCAGTGCTGGGCCATGCGCTGCACGCCCATGAGGTTGGTGTTGATCACGTCCGCGAAGTTCTCGCTCTGAAACTCGAGCGCGCGCTTCACCAGGCCGGCGTTGTTCACGAGGATGTCGAGCCGCCCGATCTGCTCGAGGGCGGCGTCGATCGACATGTCGTTGGTCACGTCGAGCTTCAGGAGCTGCATCGTGCCGTGCTCGGTTTCCGGGTTGCACGACGCCAGGGAAGCGTCGCTCCGGGCCGTCGCCACCACCGCGGCGCCCGCCTCGAGGAACGCGCACCCGATCGCGTAGCCGATGCCCGTGGCGCCGCCGGTCACGAGCGCCACCTTGCCCGAAAGGTCCACGGTCCAGGCCATCAGGAACTCCTCTTCAGCACCTCGGGGTTGACGGGCGTGGGGATGTCGCCGCCCGTCAGAGCCGCCTCCAGGTTGCGGGCGGCCAGGTCGATCATCGCCAGGCGCGTCGTGCGCGTGGCGCTCGCGATGTGGGGCGTGAGGACCACGTTGTCCATCTCCCACAACGCGGGGTCGACCTTCGGTTCGAACTCGTAGACGTCGAGCGCGGCGCCGGCGATCTGCTCCGCCCGCAGCGCGTCGATCAGGGCCTGCTCGTGCACGACCGGCCCGCGCGCCATGTTGACGAGGAACGCATCGCTCCGCATCCGCGCAAGCTCTGGCGCCCCGATCAGGTGGCGGGTCTCCGGCGTCAGGGGACAGAGCAGCAGGACGTACTTGGCCTCTGCCAGGAGGTCCGGCAGCTCGCGCCATTCCACGCCGAGTGCTGCCGCCTCGTCGTCCGGAAGGCGGCTCCGCTTGTGGTAGCAGACCTTCATGCCGAAGCCCTGCGCCCGCGCGGCGACCCGCTTGCCGATCCGCCCGAGGCCGATGATCCCCAGCGTCTCGCCGCCGATGTCGGCGCTCCAGAGCAGCTGGAAGGGATAGGTGCGGAAGCGCCCGGCGCGCACGTACCGGTCGCCCTCGGCGAGGCGCCGGCCGACCGCCAGGACCATCGCCATGCTCATGTCGGCGACCGGCTCGTCCAGCACGCCCGGCGTGTTGGTCACCAGCACGGCGTTCCGGGTGGCGGAGTCGACGTCGATGTTGTCGACCCCGACGGCGATGTTGGCCACCACCCTGAGGGTGCCGGCGCAGGCATCGAGGATCTCCTCGCCCACGTAGGACCCGAGCAGCAGGACCCCGGCCTTGTCCCGGAACCGCTCCTTCAAGGGCTCGGGTTCCAGGAGGCCGTCGGCGAACACGTCGTGGTAGTCCGCATCGAACTGGCCGTCCAGCCGGGCCCGGAGGTCGTCCGGCACCCAGGTGTGGACGAAGACGGAAGGACGGGTCATGGGCGCTCCGTCAGGGCTGCCGGCACGTCAGCGGGCGACCCACTTTCGGACCTTCTGGCGCTGCGCGCCCAGTCCCTCGATGCCGGGCTCCATGACGTCGTCCTGCTTCAGGAACACCGGCGGCTTCATGCCGGAGCCCACCCCCGGCGGGGTGCCGGTCGCGATCAGGTCGCCGGGATAGAGCGTCATGAACTTGCTGATGTAGGAGACCAGGGTGCGGACATCGAAGATCATCGTCTTGGTGTTACCGTCCTGCAGCCGTTTGCCGTTGACGTCCATCCAGAGGTCCAGGCGCTGCGGGTTCCGGATCTCGTCGCGCGTGACCAGCCAGGGCCCGACCGGACAGAACGTGTCGCATCCCTTGCCCTTGTCCCAGGTCATGCCGCGCTCGATCTGCCATTCGCGCTCCGACACGTCGTTCACGACCGTGTAGCCGGCCACGTGCTGCAGCGCGCGGCTCTTCGGCACGTTGTTCGCCGCCGTGCCGATCACCACACCGAGCTCGATCTCCCAGTCTGACTTCTTGGATCCCTTCGGCATCTCGACGATGTCGTTCGGCCCGTTGAGCGCGCTCGTGGGCTTCATGAAGACGATGGGCTCCTCCGGGATCGCGGCACCCACTTCCTTGGCGTGATCGACGTAGTTGAGACCGATGCAGACGATCTTGCCGATGTCGGCAACCGGAACCCCGATGCGCGGCCGTCCCGAGACCTTGGGAAGGCGCGCCGGATTGATCTTGCCGAGGCGCTCCAGCCCCTTGTCCGACAGGACCTTCGACGTGATGTCGGGCACCCGTTTCTCAAGCGAGCGCAAGTTGCCCTCATCATCGATCAAGCCAGGCTTTTCTCTGCCGCGCGGGCCGAAGCGCACCAATTTCATGACAACTCTCCTGCAGGGAAACCGTACCGCGTACCGCGGGCACGCGGCGGGCACCTTACCATGGCTCCCTGCCCAAGCTCTCCTGGTCTCCCACTTGCGGCCGGCACCCTCTCTCGACACCGCGGCCCGGTGCTCAGTCCGCCGGACGCAAAGCCCTGCAGTGACGTCAAGCGATCGGCTCCTGCCGTGCGAGCACAGCGCGCAGCGAGGAGAACCGACCGGGCGCGCAGCCCGCGCCGACGCGATTGGCAACCCGCGAACGCAGCCCCAAGTTTCCAACGCAGGCGGTAGAATCGGGCCGGCCGTTCGGCGCAGGCGCGCCAGGGCGAACGGCAGTTCCCGCCCCGCTGCTGCTAACATCCGGCTCTTCAGCCCCTACGTGCCTGGTCGGGAGGCCCGCCATGACCGCACAGGAAGCCCTGACCATCCGCCTCAACGCCGCGGACAACGTCGTCACCGCGAAAACCACGCTGGCGCCGGACACCGCGGTGCCCGGCGAGGACGTGACCACGAGCCGGCAGATTCCGGTCGGCCACAAGATCGCGACAGGCCAGATCGACGCCGGTGAACCGGTGCGCAAGTACAACCAGATCATCGGGTTCGCCACCGAGACCGTGGAGCCCGGCGACCACGTCCACACGCACAACGTCGCCGTTCGCCAGTTTCAGCGCGACTACGAGTTCACCCAGGGGGCCCAGGCGACCGCCATGGTGCCGGACGCGGAGCGCGCGACATTCCAGGGAATCCTGCGGTCCGACGGGCGGGTCGCCACCCGGAACTACATCGGGGTGCTGTCGTCGGTGAACTGCTCGGCGACGGTCTGCCGGTACATCGCCGACACGTTCAAGGGCGACGGATTGCGGGACTACCCCAACGTCGACGGCGTCGTGGCCATCACGCACGGGACCGGGTGCGGCATGGCCGGGAAGGGCCTCGGCTGGGACCTGCTGCAGGCCACCATGGCGGGCTATGCGCGCCACCCGAACTTCGCGGGCATCCTGGTCGTGGGCCTCGGCTGCGAGGTCAACCAGGTGGACACGATGGCGGCCAACCATGACTGGTCGGCTAACGACATGTTCCAGATGATGACGATCCAGGACACCGGCGGCACCCGGGCCACCATCCAGGCGGGCGTCGAGCGGATCCGCCACATGCTGCCGCACGCGAACGACGTCCGGCGCACCTCGCTTCCCGCCAGCCATATCCGCCTCGCACTCCAGTGCGGCGGGTCCGACGCGTACTCGGGCATGACCGCCAACCCGGCGCTCGGCGCAGCCGTCGACCGGCTCGTGCGGCACGGAGGCACCGCTACCCTCGCCGAGACCCCGGAGATCTACGGGGCGGAGCACCTGCTCACGCGCCGGGCGGTCAGCGAGGAGATCGGCGAGAAGCTGATCAAGCATGTGCGCTGGTGGGAGGACTACACCGAGCAGCACGGGGCCGAGCTCAACAACAACCCCTCGCCCGGCAACCAGGCCGGCGGGCTGACCACCATCCTCGAGAAATCGCTCGGTGCGGTCGCCAAGGGCGGGACCACCAACCTGGTCGACGTCTACCAGTACGCGGAGCAGATCCGCGCACAGGGTTTCACCTTCATGAACACGCCTGGATACGACGTGGTCTCCGTCACCGGCATGGTGGCGGGCGGCGCCAACGTGGTCTGCTTCACGACGGGGCGGGGCTCCGTCTTCGGCTGCAAGCCCGCGCCGTCCATCAAGCTCGCGACCAACACGCCCATGTACGACCGCATGAGCGAGGACATGGACGTGAACTGCGGCCAGGTCCTCGACGGCACCAAGAGCATCGACGCCATGGGCGAAGAGGTCTTCGACACCATCCTCCGGGTGGTGTCCGGCGGGGAATCCAAGAGCGAGGCCGCCGGGCTCGGCGACGAGGAGTTTGTCCCATGGCAGATCGGCGCCCTGCTGTAAGGGAGGTCCCCGGGCCCCCCGCCATCCGCCGGCGCATCGCGCAGATCAAGGAATCAGGCATCCGCGTCATCGCGAATGCCACGATGGGGCGCGAAGACGTCATTCCGCTCTGGTTCGGCGAATCGGACCAGCCGACGCCGGCATTCATCTGTGACGCGGCCGCCGCGGCGCTTCGTGCCGGCGACACGTTCTACGCGCCCAACCGCGGCAAGCCCGAACTCGTGACGACGATCGCCGAGTACGAGAACCGCCTCTACGCGAAGCCGATCGCCGAAGACCGGATCGTGGTCACCTGCGCCGGCATGAACGCCCTGATGATCAGCGCCGAGCTGATCGTCAATCCCGACGATGAAGTAATCTGCGTTACACCGGTTTGGCCGAACTTTCTCGGTTGTGTCGAGATCATGGACGGCCATCCGGTGGAGGTGTCGCTGGCGCCCAAGGACGGCCGCTGGCACCTCGACCTCGACCGCCTGTTCGGCGCCGTCACGGCCCGGACCCGGGCGATCTACCTCAGCACCCCGAACAATCCGACCGGCTGGATGGCGGAACGCGACACCCTCGAGGCCATCCTGGAGTTCTGCCGGCAGCACGGACTGTGGGTGGTGGCCGACGAGGTCTACGCCCGCGTCGTCTACGACCGGGACGTGGCACCCTCGTTCCTGGATCTCGCCGAACCCGACGACGCCGTGATCGTGGTGAACAGCTTCTCGAAGAGCTGGTCCATGACCGGCTGGCGCCTCGGGTGGGTCGTGGCCCCGGCAGACGCCGCGACCATGATCGAGCGGCTGAACGAGTTCAACGTCGCCAGTCCCGCCGCGGCCGCCCAGACCGCCGGCATCACGGCGATTCGCGAGGGCGAGTCCCACGTCCTGGAACTTCGCGCCGGCCTGGCGCGCGCCCGCGACACGGTGATGGACGCCCTGGGCGCCATCGACCGGATCGAGCTCATCCGGCCGGACGCCGCGTTCTACGCGTTCTTCGGGGTGGACGGCATGACCTCGTCGACGGCCATGGCCTGGTCGCTGGTCGAGCAGGCGGGCGTCGGCCTGGCCCCCGGCGACGCCTTTGGCGTGGGCGGCGACGACTACCTCCGCATCTGCTACGCCAAGTCGCCGGACCTGCTGGAGACGGCGCTCGAACGACTGGCCACGGCGCTCCAGTAGGTGCGCGCGACGGCCGCGGGCATACGCCAGGCGGCGGCCTATCTCAGGCGCGGCCGGCTGGTCGCCTTTCCGACGGAAACCGTCTACGGGCTCGGCGCGGACGCCACGAACGCCGACGCGGTCGGCCGCGTGTTCCAGGCCAAGAAACGCCCGGCCGGACATCCGCTGATCATCCATGCCGACACCGCGGCGGCCGCATTCACGGTGGGTACGGACGACCCGGCTGCCGCACGGCTGGGCGAACGGTTCTGGCCCGGTCCGCTGACATTGGTCCTCCCCCTGCGGCCCGAGGCGGGGATCGCCGCGGCTGTCACGGGGGGGCGTTCCACGGTTGCCGTCAGGGTCCCCCGCCATCCGGTGGCCGCGGCCCTCCTGCGGGAGGTCGGACGACCGGTGGCAGCACCCAGCGCCAACCCCCACGGCCGGCTGAGCCCCACCGAGGCGCACCACGTCCACAACGAGCTCGGGCCGGCGGTCGACCTGGTGCTCGACGGCGGGCCCACGGAGATCGGGCTCGAATCGACGGTGCTCGAGCTCATCGGCGCCCGGCCGGTGCTGCTTCGGGCCGGCGGCATCACCGTCGAGGACCTGGAGGCCGCGATCGGCCCCCTGGACGAATCGGCCGCCCATGAGACCGCCCGCGCGCCCGGCATGCTCCAGAAGCACTACGCGCCGCGGACGCCGCTCCGGCTCGACGCCGATGGTCCCTTACCGAACGAGGTGTACCTAGGGTTCGGGGAGGCGCCCGGTGCCACCTGCAACCTCAGCCCGGACGGCGATCTCGAGGAGGCGGCCAGGAACCTGTTCGCCATGCTGCGTCGGCTGGACAGCGCCCGTGCCCGGCGGATTGCGGTCGCACCGATCCCCGACCATCACCTGGGCAAGGCCATCAATGACCGGCTGCGGCGGGCGGAGCGTGGCGCCGCCTCCCCGGACGGGACGGGCACCGTTCAGACGGTGTGCGAGAGGCCTTCCTGATCGGGCAGTTCCTCGACGCCGGTGACGCCCGCGAGCCGCTCCACGGCCAGCCGTAGGCTCCTGCCCAGTCGCACGCTGACGCCGAGGTTCATGTCCGCCTCCAGGCCCCGGTCCAGCGGAAACACCACTTCCACTCTCCCGTTTCCCGGCCGCGCGATCTCGAGCAGGTCGAACAGCGCCGCGATGTCGAACGTGTCATCGGTCAGGACCTTCAGTCCGGGCGGGAGCTCGCGCTCCAGGCCGCCGTCCTCGAGCAGGGCGAAGTCATGCGCAATCAGGCTGTCGGCCCGCGACGAATCGGCCTCCCGGGTGACCTCGACCAGCAGCAACGTCCCCTCGCGGAGGACATCCCGGTACTGGACCAGGGTGTCGGGGAACACCATGACCTCCTCCGCCCCGGTCGCATCTGAGATCCGCACGCGCGCGAATCTCCGCTTGTTCTGCGAGATACGCTCCTTGACCTGGGCCACGACCCCGGCCACCCGGAACGCCGAACCCCCCTCCTGCCTGCCGGCCTCCCCGAGCGGAACCGCACGCATCGCGGCAAGCTGCTGGACGTGCTGCTCAAGGGGATGGCCCGAGCCGTAGAAACCGAGCACCGCGAACTCGCGGGCCAGCATCTCGGAACGATCCCAGGCCTCGGCCTCGGGCAGCACCCACAACTCCTGCGCCGACGCCTCGTCGCCGAACAGGCTTGACTGCGACAGGCGTTCCTCCGTCGCCGCCTCCTGCCCGCAGCGGGCGGCCATCTGGGCGGCGGCATGGGCCACCGCGCGGGCCTGATCCTGCGCCATGCCGGCGAGGAGCCCGTCGAGCGCACCGCCCTCGGCCAGGTTCTCGAAATGCTCCTTGTTGAGCTCGGCCTTCCGCGTCCGGCGGGCCAGATCCCAGAGATCGGCGAACGGACCCGCGCGGTCCCGCTCGCCGACGACCACGTCCATGGCGGCATTCCCGACCCCGCGAAGCGTGCCCAGGCCGCAGCGGACGGCCGGTTGCTCCCCGTTCCGGGCCTCGACCGTGAACTCGGTCCGCGACCGGTTGATGTCGGGCGGCAGCAGGGAGATCCCGCGGCTGGTGAGCTCGTCGTGGAACAGGTTGAGCTTGTCGCGGTTGCCGGATTCGATCGTCATCATTGCCGCGAAGAAATCCGCCGGGTGATGCGCCTTGAGGTAAGCCGTGCGGTAGCTGATGAGCGCGTAGGCGACCGCGTGGCTCTTGTTGAACCCGTACCCGGCGAACTTTTCCAGGTCCGCGAAGATGTTGACCGCCACCTCGCGGGGCACCTGGTTCCGCACGGAGCGGTCCACGAAATCGGCCTCGAGCGCCTGCATTTCCGACTTGATCTTCTTGCCCATGGCGCGCCGCAGGATGTCGGCTTCGCCCAGGGAGAAGCCGGCGAGGACCTGGGCGGTCTCCATGACCTGTTCCTGGTAGACCCAGATGCCGGAGGTCTCCTCCAGGATGTCCTCCAGCTTCTCGTGCGGATAGGTGATCGTCTCGCGGCCGCGCCGGCGATCGATGAAGGTGGGAATGTTGTCCATCGGACCCGGCCGGTAGAGCGCCAGGATGGCCACCAGGTCCTCGATCCGGTTCGGCTGCAGGCGCCGGAGGACTTCCCGCATCATCGGGCTTTCCAGCTGGAAGATCCCGCCCGTCTCCCCGCTCGCCAGCAGGGCGTAGGTCTCCTCGTCGTCGAGCGGCAGCGCTTCCAGATCGAGCTCGGTGCCCCGCTCCGCGAGCAGCCGGACGGCGAGGTCCATCGAGGTCAGGGTCTTCAGGCCGAGGAAGTCGAACTTGACGAGTCCGGCCTGCTCGACGCGCTTCATGTCGTACTGGGTGGCGGCGATCTCCGAGCGGGGATCGCGGTACAGCGGCACCAGCTCCTCGATGGGCCGGTCGCCGATCACGAGGCCCGCGGCGTGCGTCGACACGTTGCGGTTGAGGCCCTCCAGCGCCAGCGCGATCTCGAACAGGCGCTCAACGTCGCCGTCCGTGGCGCGTGCCTCCTGCAGCCCCTTCTCCGCCGCCAGGGCCTCGCTCAGGCTGATGGGATTGGCGGGATTTTCCGGGACCTGCTTCGCAAGCTCGTCGACCTTGCTGTACGAGAGCCCGAGGGTCCGGCCCACGTCACGGACCACGGCGCGCGCCTTGAGCGAGCCGAAGGTGATGATCTGGGCGACCCGGTCGGCTCCGTACAGCTTCCGCACGTGGGCGATGACCTCCTCTCGCCGCTGCTGGCAGAAGTCCAGGTCGAAGTCGGGCATGGAGACCCGCTCGGGATTGAGGAAGCGCTCGAACAGCAGTCCGAACCGGAGCGGATCGACGTCGGTGATCCCGAGCGCCCAGGCCACCACGGAGCCCGCTCCGGAGCCGCGGCCAGGCCCAACTGGAATCCCCTGTTCCCGGGACCAGTTCATGACCTCGCCGACGATCAGGAAGTACCCGTCGTAACCGGTCTCGCGGATGATCCCGAGTTCGTACCGCAGCCGCTCCCGGTAGCGCTCCGCTTGCTCCTCGCGCTCGCCTTCCGCCATCCCGGCCGCGAACACGTGCCGGCGGAGCCGCTCGTCGAGACCCCGTTCGGCCCGGTCCGCCAGCACCTCGACGTCGGACCGCCCGCCAATGTCCGGCACCTTCGGCAGGATCGGCTCGCGAGCCTCCAGCACGTGCGAGCAGCGCTGCGCGATCACCGCGGTGTTGGCCAGCGCTTCGGGAAGATCGGCGAACAGCTCGCGCATCGACGCCTGGGACCGGAAGCAGTGGTTCGGGGTCAGCTGGAGGCGCCGGTCGTCGAGGATCGTCGTGGAATCGCGGATGCAGAGCAGGCACTCGTGCGCCGCATGCATCTCCGGACCGGCGAAATAGATGTCGTTGGTGGCCACGAGCGGGATGTTCCGCGCATGGGCGAGGCGCAGGAATTCAGCCTCCAGCGTGGAATCAGCCTCCGTGCCGTGCCGGTGGAGTTCCATGTAGAGCCGGTCGGCGAAGACGGACTGCAGCTGCTCGAGCAGGGCTTCGGCGGATTCCGCCTTGCCGGCGGCCAGCAGCTGCCCGAGCGGCCCCGGTGCGGCGCCCGTGAGGGCGATCACGCCGTCGGCGTTGGCCGCCAGCGCCTCGAGGGTCACGACCGGCGTCCCCGGGCCGCTCCCCTCCAGGTACATGTGGGACACCAGCCGCTTGAGGCCGTGCCATCCGGTCTCGGTGGCCGCGAGCAGCAGCACGGGTGCGTGCGGCCATTCCAGCGTCTTGGCGACGTGGCCGTCTTCGTCCGGCGCGAGTTCCACCAGCGCCCCGGGAATCGGCTGCACCCCGGCACCGCCGGCCTCGAGCGCGAACTCGAGCGCGCCGAACAGGTTGGAATGATCCGTGAGGGCCAGCGCCGGCATCGCATCGCCCGCGGCGAGCCGTACCAGGTCCGGGACTTGGATGGCCCCCTCGGCCAGGGAGTAGGCGGAACGGGCCCTCAGATGGACGAAGGGCGGAGCGTTCATGACTGCCCTGCGGCCGGGTCCGGCGCGCCCGTGGCCGGCACGCCCGGCGGCGCCTCCGGGCTCCAGGGATGCAGGTGACCCGATTCCAGACGCACGCCGCGCTGCATCCGGCGCGCCACTTCCGGGTTGTGGGTCGCGAGCAGCGCGGCGAGACCGGTGGACCGGACGAGTTCGACCAGCATGTCGGTGACGTCCGCGGCGGTTCCGGTATCGAGGTTGCCGGTGGGTTCGTCCGCGAGCAGGAGTTTCGGCTCGTTGGCGACTGCGCGGGCGATGGCCACCCGCTGCTGCTCGCCGCCGGACAGTTCGGCCGGCCGGTGGGACCCGCGCGCGCCGAGGCCCACGCGGTCCAGCAGTTCGGTGGCACGTGCGCGCGCGGCTCGCGGGGCCTGTCCGGCCAGCCGCAGCGGCACCATGATGTTCTCGAGTGCCGAGAACTCGGGCATCAGGTGGTGGTTCTGGTACACGAAGCCGAGGTGGGCCCGGCGGAGGCGCGTCCGCGTGCCGTCGCGCCCGGCCCGAACGGCCTGCCCGGCCAGCGCCACTTCTCCCGTGCTCGGGGTCTCCAGCAGGCCCGCGATGTGCAGGAGCGTCGACTTGCCCGCGCCGCTCGGCCCGACCAGGGCCACGGTTTCCCCTGCTTCGAGCACGAGGTCCACGTCCGTGAGCACCGGCACCTCGGTGCGCCCCTGCCAATAGGAATGCGAGACCTGGCTGAGCCTCAGCACCGGCTCAGCCATACCGGAGCACCTCCGCCGGGTCGATCCGCGACGCCCGCCAGGCCGGATAGATCGTGGCCAGCAGCGCCAGCGCCAGCGCGAACGCCAGGACGCCGATCACCTGCAGCGGCTGCACTTCGGAGGGCAGCCGGGACAGGAAGTAGATCTCGGCGGCAAAGAGATCGACACCCGCGATGCTCTCGAGGAACCGCCGCATGGCTTCGACATTGGTGGCGAAAGCGAGTCCCAGGATGAGCCCGAGGAGGGTCCCGATGACCCCGACCGAGCCCCCGGTGAACACGAAGATCCGCAGCACCGCCGCCCGGGAGGCCCCCATGGTGCGCATGATCGCGATGCCCTTCTCCTTGTCGCGGACCAGCATGATCATGCTGGAAATGACGTTGAACGCGGCCACCAGGATGATCAGGGTGAGGATCAGGAACATCACGTTCCGTTCCACCTTGAGCGCGTTGAAGAACTGGCGGTTGAGACTCGGCCATGCCGAAGTGCGGGCCCGGCCGGCGAAGGCCTCGGCGAATTCCGCACTCACCTGCTCGGCCGCGTCCGGATCGTCCAGCACGACCTGAATCTTGGTGGCCTCCTCGCCGGCCCCGAAGAAGACGAGGGCATCGTCCAGCGAGAGATAGATGAGGCTGGAGTCGTACTCGTACATCCCGATTTCGAAGAGGGCGGCCACGGTGAAGGTCCGGACCCGCGGAATGGTGCCGACGACAGTGACGTCCCCGTCCGGGTGCAGCAGGGTCAGGGTATCGCCGGCCTCGACCCCGAGCTGCCTCGCCAGGCGGGAGCCGATGACGGCACCGCCCTCGGCCGCAAAGATGTCCAGCGAGCCGTCGGTGATGGCGTCCGCCACTAGCGTCCGGCGGCGAAGATCATCGGCCCGGATGCCGCGGACCAGCGTTCCGGTCGCGCTCCCGGCCGAGGTGGCCAGTGCCTGGCCCTCGGTCTCGGCGAAGGTGTCCAGCACGTGGCCGAGGCCGCGCAATTCTTGCTCCAGACCCGCGACGTCGGCAAGGGTCTCGGCGCCTGCCGGCGCCCGCAGGACCACGTGGCCGTTGACGCCGACGATCCGGTCCACGAGCTGCGTGTGGAAGCCGTTCATCACCGACATCACGATGATCAGCGTCGCCACCCCCAGCGCAATGCCGATCAGCGAGAATCCGGCGACGACGGAGATGAACCCTTCAACCCGGCGTGCCCGCAGGTAACGGCGGGCAATCCACACTTCGAGTCCGAGGTTCACGCGCCCTGGATGCGCTGGAGCGCGTCTTCCGGCGAAACCTCCGCGCTCTCGCCCGTCGCGCGTGTGCGGAGCTCCACGACACCCTGCTTCACGCCGCGCGGGCCCACCACCACCTGCCAGGGAAACCCGAGCAGATCGAGATCGGCGAGCTTCGTGCCGGCCCGCTCGTCGCGATCGTCGTACAGCACCTCGACGCCGGCGCCCGTCAGCGAATCGTACATCGAGGACGCGCTCGCCGCGCAGGCCGGGTCGTTCTGTCGCAGATTGGCCAGGCCCACCTGGAACGGCGCGACCGAGGCCGGCCACAGGATCCCCCGATCGTCGTGGCACGCCTCGATGATGGCGCCCACCAGGCGGGACACGCCGACACCGTAGGAGCCCATCTCCACCGGGACCCGGGAGCCGTCCGGCAGGTCGACCACCACGCCCAGTTTCTCGGAGTACTTGGTCCCGAAATAGAACACGTGGCCGACCTCAATCCCGCGCGCCTCGACCCGCCTCGCCTCGGGAACCTCGCGTTCGAACCGTTCGGGCTCGTGCATGTCGTCGGTGGCGGCGTAGGGCCCGGTCCATTGGTCGACGATCCGCTGCAGTTCCGCGGGGTCGTCGTACACGGGGCCCGGAACCGAGCGATCCAGGAGACCGCGGTCGCAGAACACGCCGCTTTCCCCGGTGTCGGCGAGGATCACGAACTCGTGGCTCATGTCGCCCCCGATGGGCCCCGATTCCGCGCGGACAGGGATCGAGGTCAGGCCCATGGCCTGGAAGGTGCGGAGATACGCGAGGAACATCCGGTGATACGACAGGCGGGCCGCGGCCGCGTCCACGTCGAACGAGTAGTTGTCCTTCATCAGGAATTCCCGGCCGCGCATGACCCCGAAACGGGGCCGCAGCTCGTCCCGGAACTTCCACTGGATGTGGTAGAGGTTCTTCGGCAGGTCCCTGTAGCTCTTGAGAAATTCCGCGGCGATCTCACAGATTTGCTCTTCGTTCGTCGGCCCGTACAGCATCTCCCGCTCGTGGCGGTCGGTGATCCGGAGCATCTCAAGGCCGTAGTCCTCGTACCGACCGGACGCCTTCCAGAGGCCCGCCGCCTGGATCGTCGGCATCAACACCTCGACGGCCCCCGCCGCGTTCTGCTCGGCCCGGACGATGTCCTCGATCTTCTTGAGGACCCGGAACCCCATCGGCAGCCAGCTGTAGATCCCGGCGCTCGCCTGCCGCACCAGCCCGGCACGCAGCATCAGCCGGTGCGACACGATCTGCGCCTCCGCCGGGTCGTCTTTCTGGGTAGGAACTGGAAATCGTGTTCGCAACATGGCCGGGGATCTCATTCGGGACAAACTGGAAGCGGGACCGCAGGGCTGACAACCGCGGCTTCTTGCAGGAGCGCTGGCCCGCCCCCTTCTGCTTTGCTGGACGGCGGCACGTCAGGGCCGGCGCCACGCTGCCCACCGATCATAGACCCGACAAAGACCATTCCGGAATCGATACAGCGCAGTCCCGTGCGGCGCGAACCGGCCGCCCCGGGCCCGCCATCGAGGGCCGCAGCTTACGCGGCGTCCCGGCTCCGCAGCCATCGCGCGAGCGCCTTGTCGGGATCTCCGATCTCTTCGATACTGCTGTACCAGTAGGCTTCCCAGCCGTTCTCGGGCAATCCGGTAAACACCATGAGGTTCAACGGGTAGGTCTCGCTGTCCGTGCAGCGGCGGAAATCGTCACGGAACAGGAACACGGGCTTTTCCCAGGCAACGGCCATTCCCAGTTCGACCATGACACCCTCGTCCGGCGGGCAGCCGTTGACCACCGCGAACAGCCCGTCCGCCTCCCGCACGTCCCGGAGATCGGCCTGGCCGATGCGGTACGCCCAACCGGGAACGGAATGGTCGACCACGTTGTTGCGGGCGAAAGGCTCCCAGACCTCGGCGCCTGCGGTCTCGAGCGCAGTCACCAACGCTGCAAGTGGGCCTTCGCGCTGCTGTTCGGAGAACCCGTACGGGTTCGCCAAGTACAGGGTTTTTCTTGATGCCATGGTCGTGGCCTATTCTCGTTCTTTTCGAATCTGCAGGGACGACTGCAGCGCCAATTCAGCGGACGGTCGACAGTCGAGTTGCATCGTAACGCTGGGCTATTGGCTGTTCCGGTTGGTCTTCAGCACGGTGATGAATCTCATCGTTCTGCTACGTAGCCGCTCGAGCCGGCGAGGCGCCCTTCGGTCCCACCCAAGTCCGGAGAATTCACGAAGCACCCCATCGATGAAATAAGCTCGACGAGCTTGTCGAATTTAGCGAATATTGCACTTATATCGGTTACATCCTAAGTCGATCTACTCTGATTCTTCGAGACTTCAGACAAGGGGGAATCAACCATGCGGTTCGCACCGACTCTTCCCAACCCGCGGGAGGTACGTCTTGCGCAGGCTTCCGCGCAGATGCTCTCGGTGAAACTTGGGGATTGCTCCGACACCGTGGCAATCTGCCTCGCCGGTGACGAGCGCGACACCATCGAACTGCCATCGGCAGCGGTTCGCCTTTTGATCGACCTGCTCAACGAAATGGCCAAGGGGAACGCTGTCTCGCTGATACCCGTGCATGCGGAACTCACCACGCAGCAGGCAGCGGACTTGCTCAACGTTTCCCGGGGGTTCCTGATCAAGCTCCTGGACCAGGGACAAATTCCGTGCCGACTGGTGGGCACCCACCGGCGCATCCGGTACAACGACCTGAAAGCCTACGACGAACGCAGCACCTAGTTGCGGCAGGAGGCGCTGGACCAACTCACCAAGGAGAGCCAATCCCTAAGGATGGGATACGGGTAGACCAAAGGATGGCATTTGGCGCGCCGCTCGATGCCAACGTGCTGTACTCGGCGCCGCTTCGTGATCCGTTGCTCCAAATCGCAGTTTCTCCGAATCCCCGGATTACGCATCAACCAATTCATCGGGGACCAGCGTGCGTCTCGTAGCAAAATGGCGCACATGCCTGCTCAAGGAATCGCGCTCGTCAGGTAGGACAGGGCAGTCCAATCGACTCTGACGGACGCAGGTGCGGGATGTCGCGATCAATCGCCATAATGAACTGCGAACATTCCCCCAGCGGTGATGGACAGAGACTTCCCCATGAACTCCGCCCAACAGCTCGCCCGCCTGATCGCCTCCCCGGGATGCAGCCTGGCGCCAGGGGCCTATGACGCCTGGACTGCGCGCCTGGTAGCGCAGGCTGGCTTTGATGCCTGCTACATGACGGGCTTCGGCGTCTCCGGCGCGTTTCTCGGCGCCCCGGACATCGGCCTCATGACCGCGACCCAGATGGCCGACAACGCCGCCCGCATGGTGGATGCCGCGGAAATCCCGGTGATTGCCGACGGCGACACCGGGTACGGGAACGTCCTCAACGTCCGCCACACCGTGGCCGCCTATCGCCGGGCCGGCGTGGCGGCGATCCAGCTCGAGGACCAGGATTTCCCCAAGCGCTGCGGACACCTAGCCGGGAAGCGGGTCATCGCCTCCGAAGAGATGGTCGCCAAGATCAAGACGGCCAAGGACACCGCCGGCGACGAGGTTCTCGTCGTTGCCCGCACGGACTCCCGGTCCACCCACGGCCTGGATGAAGCCATCGCCCGGGGATTGAGCTTTCGCGATGCAGGGGCCGACATCGTGTTCATCGAGGCTCCCGTCGACCGGGACGAGATGCGCATCATCTGCCAGCGCGTCACCGGCGTGCCGCTTCTCGCCAACATCGTCGAGGGCGGCAAGACTCCCTGCCTCGATGCCGACACCCTGGCCGGCATCGGATACCAGCTGGCAATTTATCCGCTGAGCCTGCTCATCACGGCCACGCGGGCCATGCGGGCGACGCTTGGCGACCTGCGCACGCAGGGCAAGGCGCCGGATCACCTGCAGGGAGGGTTTGACGACATGTGCCAGACCGCCGGCCTCGAGGCCTACATGACCTACGCGCAGCGTCAGGAAGCGGGGGCGCCGTCATGACCCGGACGGTGCGCTGGCTGGCGCTGGCCGCGACGGCCTTCCTTGCCGCGGGCTTCGCGCATGATTCGGCCGTTGCCGAGACCAAGCTGAGGATCACGACGCAGCTTCCCCTGACCACGCCGCTCGGCCAGAACCTCGTCCGCTTCAAGGAGATCGTCGAGGCGGAATCGGACGGTGACCTGGTGGTGGAGATTTACCCGGCAGCCCAGCTCTTCACCGACAAGGAAGTTCCGGGAGCCGTCGCCTCCGGCCAGATCGAGATGGGCTCGTCGTCGCTGGCCCGCTTTGCCGGCACCATCCCGGCCGTCGACATCTTCAACGTGCCGTTCCTGCTGGATACCCGGGAACTCGTCCGGGCGGCCACCGAACCGGATTCTCCGGTACGCGGCCCACTTGATACTGCGATGACCGCCAAGGGAGCCCGCCCGTTGTGGTGGCAGCCCTACGGGCTATCCGTCCTGATGACACGCGACACGGTCGTGCGGCGACCCGAGGACCTGAGGGGCCTCAAGGTCCGCACCTTCGGAAAGGCGCTCGAGCAATTCGTGAACCATGTCGGCGGCGCGGCGACGAACATCGGCGGATCGCGGCAATACCTCGCCTACGAACGCGGAACGGTCGACGGCGGAATGACCGGCATGCAGAGTGTCAGCGAGCGGAAGCTGTATCAGGTCATGAATCACTTGACCGTCACGAATCACAGCAACATCGAGTTCATCGTGCTGATCAACGAACGCGTCTGGCAGCGCCTGGAGCCGGCGTTGCAGACGCTCATCAGCCGGGCCGCGCGGACGGTGGAAATCGAGATGCGCGACGCGCTGGCCGAGATCGAAACCGAGGCGTTCACCGTGGCAGAGGCCAACGGGATGACCGTCCACCGCCTGAGCGAAGCCGACGTCGCAGCCTGGCAGGACGCCACCCGCGCACTCAAGGAGGTCTATCGAACGGCGGCCGGGCCACTCGGTGAGCAGCTGTTGGCTGCCGCCGAGGAACTGCGCGCCGCCAGCACGCCCTGAAGGCGCCCCCGCGCGTGCTCCATCTGATCAATCGCATGACCCAGGTCGCGGCGGTCGTCGCCGGGGTCCTGTTCGCGGTGATCGGCCTCATTGTCTTCTATGAAGTCGCCATGCGGCATGCCTTTCTGGCGCCGACCAGCTGGGTCGAGGAAACCGCGCGAGTACTGCAGATCTACGGAGTCTTTCTGGCGTCGGCGTGGCTCGTCGGGCGGCGCGAGCACATCCGGATCACCGTTCTCACGGCCTATCTTCCACCGCCGGTGCAGATGTGGCTGTCGCGTCTTGTACTGATGGCGATCGGGGCGGTGGCCGGGATCTCGGCCTGGTACGGGGTCGAACTGATGCAGTTCTCGATCGACATCGGGCAGACCACGGACACCACGCTGGAACTGCCGATGTGGCTGCTGCAGGGGCCGGTCGTCGTTGGATTGACGCTGATCGTTCTGCAGGCGCTGGCCACGGTGGCCGCGAGCTTTCACTCGCCCGAACTCCTCGGAGGCGACCAGCCTCACAGCGAGGTCTGACGGGCAGCGTGACCGGCATCGTCATCCTGCTGACACTGTTCGGCTTCCTTCTGGTCGGGCTCGATATCGCCTTCGCCATGGCCGGGCTCGGCATCGTGATGCTGCTGGTCGGCGGCTACTCGCCGCTGATGATCCCGCAGGCGATGCTCTCGAGCGTCGACAATTTCATCCTGCTGGCGGTGCCCCTGTTCATCCTGATGGCCAACGTGCTGCTCAAGGGCGGCGCCGGGGAGCGCCTGTTCAGCGCCGTGCAGAGCTGGATCGGTCACTGGCCGGGAGGGCTGGCCGTGGCAACCGTCCTGTCCTGCGCCATCTTCGGAGCGACATCCGGGTCATCGGTCGCGACGTCGGCGACGATCGGCACCGTGGCGATCCCGGAGATGGTCAGCCGCGGCTACGAGCATCGCTTCGTTTTCGGACTGCTGGCAGCGGGCGGCACCCTGGGCATCCTGATTCCGCCGTCGATCCCGATGATCGTGTTCGGTTTCATTCTCTCGGAATCGATCGTCGACCTGTTCCTGGCGGGTATCGGTCCCGGCCTGCTGCTGGCCACCGTGTTCATCGCGTACGTCGTCGCGAAGGCACACTTCGGGTCGGGGTACCAGTCGATGCCCCGCGCCAGCTGGTCCGAGCGATGGACGGCCACGGCACGGGCATTCCCGGCATTCGCCCTGGCTGCCGGCATCGTGTTCGGCATTTACCTCGGCATTTTCACGCCGACGGAAGCCGCCGGCGTCGGGTTCGTCGCGGCGCTGATCATCACGCTTGGCATCTATCGTTCGCTGCGGTTTTCGGACCTGCCGCAAATCGCGGTCTCGTCGATGCGGACAACAGTGATGATCCTGTTCATCATCGTCGGCGCGAAGGTGTTCGGGCAGGCCATCACGCTCTACCAGCTCCCGCAGGACGTCACTGCGCTCGTCACCGGCAGCATGACCGGGCCGCTTGCATTCATCGCCGCCATCTGCGCCTTGCTCCTGGCGCTCGGCTGCGTCCTTGAGACGCTGTCGATGATGCTGTTGATGCTGCCCATCATTCAGCCGTCACTAGCCGGATTCGGCATCGACCCGATCTGGTTTGGCGTGATCTTCACCATGATGATCGAGTGCGCCTTGATCACGCCCCCGGTCGGCCTGAACCTGTTCGTGATTCAGGCAGTGGCACGCCAGACCCCCGACGGCGCGGGCACCACGATCGCCGACATCGTGCACGGCGTCCTCCCGTTCGTGATCCTGATCCTGATCACGGTTTCGATCGTCGTCGCCATCCCGGATATCGCGCTCTACATCCCCTTCCGCTTGTAGCTCGAGGAACAAAAGCCACACCGCGCCTACCGGCAACGGAACTCCGGAGATGATTCCCGGGAACTTGCGCGAGGCTTCCGAGCCGACTGCTCGCGGACGTCTGCTCCAGACGCCGCAGTCGTGCCTGCCGTTCCTCATCGTCCACGCAGGTATTCGGCACGTCCCACCCAGCCAGTTCCTGCCCAGACTGGAATGTTGAACGGCCCAGTCTTCGGGTGCCGGAGAGACAGTGAGGTTTTGGTTCGGGAATGGCCCCACGCACAACGTTCATGCGCTTCCGCACGTGCAACCTGGCCACCTACCCGAGGTGGTTGCCCAGGTTGGATGGGTGCCGCTTCGCTGCCGGCCCCGCAAGTGCGGTAGGCTGGACCTGCTCATTCGACCCGATTCCCCGGGGATGTCCCGATGCTGAAACTGGCACTCCTCGTCGTCATGACCCTTGCCGTCAGTACCCCCGCTCACGCCGAGGTATCCGATATCGGCAATGGCGCGCTCGAACAGCTGCTGTCGGACGGGGTCGCTGTCATCGACATCCGAAGGCCCGACGAGTGGATACAGACCGGAGTCATCGAAGGCAGCCACCTCCAGACCTTCTTCGATGAAGAAGGGCGCTATGACGTCCGGGCGTGGATGGCAGCGATCACGCCGATCGCAGCATCCGATCAACCCATCGTGCTGATCTGCCGGAGCGGCGGCCGGAGTGCAGCAGTGAGCCGCCTACTGAGCCAGCAATTGGGATACCGGCGCGTCTACAACGTGCACGAGGGCATCCTGCAGTGGATTGCCGAGGGTCGGCCGACGGTGCCGCACCGCTAGCCTCGATTCCCAACGGAGTGGAAACAGGTGCAGGGCCGGCGTGTCAGACGAATCGGATGCGCAGCGTCCGGTTGTCGAGCCAGGGTAGCGGGGTGTCGGTGTCGGCGTAGCCGGCTTCGAGCAGGAGCGGGTTGTGGGCGCGCCGTCCGAGGGTCACGACGATCGCGTCGGCGGTGATCTCGACGGTGGCGCTGGCGCGGACGAGCTTGCGGAAGAGGGTGCGCGGGGTGGCGATCTCGAGGCCGTGGCCGAGGCGGCGTCCGAGGATGCGGTAGAGCGCGCTGGC